>NZ_QRJZ01000013.1 GCF_003470665.1 Collinsella sp. AM17-1 | reverse complement strand
ACTTGCAGCGACGGACCTCGGGACGCTCTTACACCACGTCTGCGCGCGCCACCATTTCGACTTGCCATCTGGTCTTATTAGTCCAAAATTGCTGCGACCAAATCGGTAACAGTACTCATATTTAATGTTTTTTGACCAGCAGGTCTCCCCGCCTTAGCAAATCTAAGGCAAAACGGGCTCCAGACCGCTGAATCATGCCACATAGGGCACGTCCGCAGTCCGGAACCCGGTCCAAATTGAGTTATTGTGCCGCGTTAGCCCAAGACACCCGCCAGGATCTCGATCAGACTGTCCACGTCGGCTTCCTCGCAGACAAGCGGCGGCAGGAAACGCAGCGTGTGGGCACCAGTAGCGTTAATCACGGCGCCGGCGGCCAACGCGCGGGCAACAATATCATGCGCATCGCCCGCAGCGTCATCTAAATCGCAGCCGAGCATTAAGCCGCGACCGCGTACCTCGACCACGTGCGGCAGCTTGGTGAGCTTTGCCTCCATATAAGCACCCACCTTGGCAGCATGCTCGGCATAATCGCCGCGCACGAGCGCGGAGAGCGTCGCGGCGCACGCCGCGACAGCCAAGCAGCCACCGCCAAAGGTCGAGCCGTGGTCGCCCGGCTTAAACACGTCGGCGATCTCCTTCTTTGCCACCACGGCACCCATGGGCACGCCATCGGCAATGCCCTTGGCAAGGCTCATAATGTCGGGTTCCACGCCATAGGTCTGGAATGCAAACGGCTTGCCGGAGCGGAAGATGCCACACTGGACTTCGTCGGCGATAAGAACGGCGCCTGCCTCGTGTGCCAAGTCACGCGCCGCCGCCATAAACTCCTCGGTCATGGGGTGCACACCGCTCTCGCCCTGAATCGGCTCGAGCATGACAGCGCAGACCTCGCTTCCCAGCTGCTTAAAGATCGAACGCAGTTCGTCGACATCGTTGGGCGAGCAGGCCACAAAGCCACCCGGCAGCGGACGGAAGCTGTCCTGTAGCCAATCCTGCATGGTGGCGGCAATGGTCTCGAGCGTACGGCCGTGGAAGCCGCCGCGCATGCATACGATGGTGTTGCCGCCGTTACCAGCACGCTTGGCGTACAGACGTGCGAGCTTCATCGAGCCCTCGTTAGCTTCGGCACCAGAATTGGCAAAGAACGTCTCCCACACCTGCTCGTCCGCAGCCGGGGCACCGAGCGCAGCGGCCGTGGTCTCATCGCCGGCGGCAATGGCATCGGCCAGCACGCACGCACCATCTACGTCGTCGTTGGCAAGCTTGGACAGCAGCGCCGCGACCTGTCCGCGCTGCTCGATGTAGAAGTAATTGGAGACATGCATGAGCTTTTTGGTCTGCGCCTCGAGCGCCGAGAGCACTGCAGGGTTGCCGTGGCCAAGGCTGCACACACCGATACCGGCAAGAAAGTCAAGATACTCACGGCCGTCATCGCCGGTGAGCTTCATGCCGTGGCCTTCGACAAACTCTACCGGAAAGCGACCAAAGGTATGCATAACGTAATGGGATTCGAGCGATTGTTGAGTTGCAAGTGACATGGGATGCCTTTCGTTGGGCGCCGTACGGCGCAGGGCTATGGGTGCAGGGACGCGATGACCGCGGGTCAGCTAGACCGTCTGGAGCTTCTCGACCTCGTCGAGGTTCTCGGTCAGGCGCGCCGCAAACGTCGAAAGCGGGTGCGGATGCGTATCGAATTCGTAGGCCGTCTCGGTGGAGTGGATCACGGTACCGACGCCAGCATCGGTCAGCAGCTCCAGCAGCAGCGAATGCGGCGTCGTGCCGTTGATGATGTGGGCTCGGAACACACCGGCGGTAAGCGCATCGACGGCGGCGCGCAGCTTGGGAATCATGCCCTTGTCGACCTCGCCGCCGTAGAGCATCTCATTGACCTCGTCGAGTGTCAGGTTGGAGATGAGCGAATCCTTATCGCTAAAGTCCTTGTACAGGCCGTCGACGTCGGTCAAGAAGATCGCCTTGTGCGCATGAAGCGCCGCCGCAACGGCGCCGGCGGCGGTATCGGCGTTGATGTTGAAGAAGCCACCGTCCTCCCCCGCTGCGACCGTGGCGATAACGGGAATGTACTCGCTGTCGAGCAAACGCTCGATATAGTCGGTGTTGACGTGCGTGACCTTGCCTACGCGGCCGAGCTCTGGGTCGAGTGGCTCGGCGATAAGGGTACCGGCGTCGCTGCCGGACACGCCCACGGCCAGGTTGCCGTGGTGGTTGAGCGCCGCGACCAGCTCCTGATTGACCTTGCCGCCCAGTACCTCGCGCACGATATCCATGGTGGCAGGCGTGGTCACGCGCTGGCCGTTCTTAAACTCGACGGGGATGTCGTAGTGGCCGAGCGCCTCGTTGATGGCCTTGCCGCCACCGTGCACGATAACAGGGCGCATGCCGATAATCTTGAGCAGGACGATGTCGCTCATCACGTCACGGCGCAGCTGCTCGTCGACCATGGCGGCACCGCCGTACTTGATAACGACCGTCTTACCGGTCAGGTTCTTAATCCACGGCAGCGCCTCGAACAGCAGCTGCGCGGTAACTTCGTTGGATTCGCTCGAGCGACAATCGCGTGCGAACTTCATAGTCTGCCTCGTCTTTCGTGTAGCTATCGCGCCGCACCTCGTTGCCCGCGATTGCAGCGGGACGCGCGGCACATCGGGAGTCTAGGAACGGTAATCGCCGTTAATGGAGAT
The DNA here is from genome assembly GCF_003470665.1 of Collinsella sp. AM17-1. Taxonomy (GTDB): domain Bacteria; phylum Actinomycetota; class Coriobacteriia; order Coriobacteriales; family Coriobacteriaceae; genus Collinsella. Next base: position 52,174 of record NZ_QRJZ01000013.1, on the reverse strand, counting down.
GTACTCGTGCGTGAGGTCGCAAGTCCACACGGTGGTCGCCGCGTCCCCTGCGCCCAGGTCTGCCGAGATCACAATCTCGGGCGCCTCAAAGCGACGCAGCGCCTCGTCCTCGTCAAAGGGAACGGTCAGGCCATCACGGCAGACGGGCATACCCATCATGTCGATGGACACATCTTCTTGGTTAAACTGCACGCCGCACTTGCCGAGCGCCATGGCAACGCGGCCCCAGTTGCAGTCGTGGCCGGCGATGCAGGTCTTGACGAGCGGCGAGTTGGCGACAGCACGAGCGGCGATATCGGCCTCCTCGTCGTTCACGGCGCCGGTGACGTTAACCGTCACGAGTTTGGATGCACCCTCGCCGTCTGCGGCGATGTTGCGCGCCAGGCTCTCGCACACCTCATGCACGGCAAAGGCCAGCTCGTCGAAGGCGTCAGAGCCCTCGACAATAGGCTCGGCATCTGCGGCAGCGACGCCGGAGGCAAGCATGATGCAGGTGTCGTTAGTCGAGGTGTCGGAATCGACCGTTACCTTGTTGAAGGTCTGCTTGACGGTGGAGAGCAACAGGGCGTGGAGCGCCGCCGGCTCAACGGGGGCATCGGTAGTGATGACCGCGATCATGGTTGCCATGTTGGGCATGATCATGCCCGAGCCCTTGCACATACCGCCCACCGTATAGGCATTGCCTGCGTGCCCCGCGGCCTCGCTGCGGTAACACACGGCATACTCCTTGGAGTGCGTGTCGGTCGTCATGATAGCGCGGGCGGCATCGGCGCCACCGTGGGCGGAGAGCGCCTCGTAGGCGGCAGGAACGGCAGTCTCAAACGTGTCGATCGGCAGAATCTGACCAATTACGCCCGTGGAGGCGACCAGAATCTGCTGGGGCTCGCAGCCGATGACCTGCGAGGCGATGTTGCAGGTCTCGAGCGCGCAGGCAAGACCGGTCTCACCCGTGGCGGCGTTGGCGTTGCCGGAGTTGACCGAAACGCCGGCAATGACGCCGTAGCCCTTGTCGGCGCCGCCCAAGTTGGCACGGCTCACCTGCACGGGCGCCGCACAAAAGCGGTTAGTCGTAAACACGCCGGCACCGGGACAGGGTTTATCGGGGACGACGAGCGCGTAATCCAGGCGCTCGGGATTCTTGCGGAATCCGGCATGGATGCCCGCCGCCTTAAAGCCGGCTGCCGCCGTTACGCCGCCCTCTACGGCACGAATCTTGATGTCGAACTGCTCAGCATTCATCGTCTTTACGACTCCTTATGTCAAACAAAAAATGGACATCGGTTGGTGCGCCATGCCAGCCACAATCATGAGACCAGCTTAAGAGTGGCGCCCCACTCGATGCCCGACTACCAAATCGTTAACAATCGAATGTGCTACACCGGGCACGCCACTGTGGGCAAGCCTCGTCGCTCGTCAAAACCAAAGACGACGTTGGCGCACTGGACCGCCTGGCCTGCTGCACCCTTGCACAGATTGTCGATGGCGCCCGTAGCCACCAGAACGCCCGCGCGCTTGTTGAGCGCGAGGCCGATCTGGGCGGCGTTGGTACCGACGACCGAAGCCGTCTTGGGCTGCTGGCCGGCATCGAGTACGCGCACGAAGGTGCGACCGGCGTAGAACTGCTTGTAATGGTCGACAACGTCCTCAAGGGTCAAGGTATCGATAGCCTGCGGCGTAAGCGGCATCGTCACCGTAGAGAGCAGACCGCGCTTGAGCGGTGCCAGATGCGGGGTAAAGACGACACGATCGGTTAGGCCCAAGATCTGCTCGATTTCGGGCGTGTGACGATGCTTGCCCACGCCATAGGCCTCCAGGTTTTCGTCCGTGCTGCAAAAATGCGTACGGGCGTTGCAGGACTTACCGGCACCCGTTACACCGCTGATAGCGTCAACGATCACGGGGCCGCTCTGGGCAACCCAGCCAGCGCGCACGGCAGGCGCGGCGGCAAGGCTCGTTGCGGTGGGATAGCAACCGGCGCAGGCGACCAGTACGGGTTTGCCATCGGCATGGTCAGATGCGGCGGTCTCCAAATCCTGGCAGAACAGCTCGGGCAGACCAAAGGCGCGGCTCTTGAGTAGCTCGGGGCTCGTGTGCTCGGCGGCATACCAGGCCTCAAAGGTGGCCGGATCGCTCAGGCGATAGTCGGCCGAAAGGTCAATGCAGGAAACTCCCGCGGCAAGCAGGGCGGGCACCTGTGCCATGGCAGCTGTGTGCGGCACGGCCAAAAAGACCGCGTCGCAGTTCTTGAGCTCGGGGGCATCATGCGTCGTGAAGACAAGATCGCTTACGCCGGTGAAGCTCGGGTACACCGCAGACAACGGCTGGCCGGCATCGGCGTTGGACGTAATGGCAGCAAGTTCAAACTCGGGATGACCGAGGACGAGGCGAATGAGCTCGGCACCGGCATATCCAGCCGCACCGACGATTCCAACCTTTAATGACATATCAGACTCCTTGTCTGCAGTTATGCACCAATACGCATCATGCAGCCGTCGTTATGAAGTGAGTTGAAACTTTAGCACCAAAAGATGCATATATACGCAAATCTTTTGCATATTCATGCATTGAAACAGTCCCGACACATTCACTCAAAGGGATTGACAAATAAATACGGGCCCCATATTGCCCAGTGCGCCTTGCGGTGACGTTGCAATGTGGGGCCCGCTACATGCGAGAATTTGAATTGTCTAAGCTTGCTGAGAGACTCGTTTAGAGCTCGACCGGCACCCATTCGTCATGGTTGCAGATAAAGGCCTCGGGTTCCTCCACGCTAAAGAAGATGAGCGTTGGATCGTCTGCGCCCTCGTAGTGCTCGCCTAGGCGCTCCAGGTGCTTCCAGCCTGCCTCGCGCATATCGGGAGCGGCCTGGTCATCCAGACCCGCATGCCCGCGCAAGATGAGCCAGCCATGGCCCGGCCACCAACTCGTGGCCTCGAAGCGTTGATTTTGCAGCAGCTCTTGCCACACGTCTTTGGTGCGCGCCGTTACAAACCACAGCTTGCCGTCCTGGATCTGCGCAAACGAAAACGGACGCACATGCGGCTGCCCGTCAACGCTCGTCGCCAAATACCATGCCGGCACCGACGTCAGATACTCCAACACTGTATTCAATCCGTCCATGTGTCCTCCTGACGCTCGCCATTTTGAGATGGGTAGTTAATTTGAGACGCGCTAGAGCTCCAGGCGCTCCTCGCTGCCGTCGATATCGCAGAAGCGGGCGGCGATGTTGCGCACCGAGAAAAACGCAAGGCGACCGTCATTGGCGCTCTCGTGGTCTTCGCCGATGCCCACCATGTGCTTAAAGCCGGCTTGGCGCACCCGGTCGCTCACGACCGCGTCGTCCTCGAGCGCGGCCTCGCCGGTCAGCACAATCCAACACTCCCCCGGTTTCCAACCCGAAACCTCAAGCTTGGGGTTCGTGCTGAGCTCGGCCCACACGTCCTTATCGCGCGAGGTGCAAAACCACAGCTTGCCATCATCGACCATGGCAAACGAGAACGGCCTCACGCGCGGCTGATGTCCGTCCGTCACGTCAATCGTGGCGAGATACCACGCCGGAATACGCCTAAGATACGAACAGGCGCGCTCGAGCTGCGCCGTGCGGTCGTTGTCGGTCATAGGAACCCCTTTCCTGCGCTCGAATCGCGCCTAAACAAGTTGAAGATTGATGACGATGACGCAGATGAGCAGCAGCATCGTCACCACCGCTGCCAGCGCATCGCCGCGGCCAAACACAAGCGTATGCAGGCGCGTTCGGCCCTGTTCGCCATGATAACAACGGGCATCCATGGCGGCAGACAGCGTTTCGGCATGACGGAACACCCCCGTGAACAGCGGAATCGCCACACTGCCGAGCATACGCACGCCGCCGAGCGGGCCTCCCGTCACGCGCGCACCGCGGCTCGCCTGCGCATCGGCCGTCTGCTTTATCTCGGTGGCAAACTGCGGCATAAAGCGCAGCGCGATACCCATAATCATACCGAGCTCGTGCGCAGGAAGTCCCACACGCGCAAACGGCGCGAGCAGGCGCTCAAAGCCCGCGGTGAGGTCGAGCGTCGGTGTGGTGAGCGTAATGGCGCTCATGCCGGCCATCATCAAGGTCAGGCGGCACGCCATAAAGGCGGCGGAATGTAACGAGCCCTCGCTTATCTGCAAAAAGCCGAGCTGCCACAGAATGCGCCCGCTCTGGTCGGAAAACAGGTTGAGCACCGCGACCACCGCGACGATCGCCAGCAGCGGCGCCATCGATGACAGGACGCGACGAGCCGGCACCCGGGACACGGTATAGATCAGGACGACGAAGATTGCGACCGGGACCAGTCCGCGGAAGCTGTTGACCGTGAGCGTCGTGATCAGAAACACAAAGCCCAAGAGCAACTTGGTTCGCGGGTCCATGCGGTGGATTGCACTATCGCCGGGATAGTAGCTGCCAAACGAAAACGCCTCCATTAGCAGCCCTCCTCTCGCGCGACCGTCTTGGATTTAGCAATGTCCGCGACGTTAGAAGGACCGTCCGAGCGACCGATTAGCAGGTCCACCAACTCGTCTGCCAGCGACTCAACCGTATAGAGCCCGCCGCAACGCAGCGGCACGCCCGCTTCCGCAAGCGCCAGCGCCATGCGCTGGGCAGCGGGAACACCCAAGCCGATTGATTTAAGCTCATCCGCACGCGCAAAAACCTGAGCGGGCGTGCCCTCGGCAAACACCGAGCCCTCGTTCATCACGACAATACGGTCGCAGCAATTGGCAAGGTCATCCATGCTGTGTGAGACCATGACGACGGTCAGGCCCCCATGGTGAAGTCGATCGATGAGCTCCAGGAAATCGCTGCGCGCCGCCGGATCGAGCCCCGCCATGGGCTCATCGAGTACCAGGACCTCGGGCTCCATGGCAAGCACGCCGGCAAACGCCACGCGCCGCTGTTGGCCACCCGAAAGCTCAAAGGGGCTCTTGTCGCCCACCGTGGCCAGGTCGAGGCCCACGCGCGCGAGCGATGACTCAACGCGGCGGGCAACCTCGACCTGCGACAAACCAAGGTTATGCGGACCAAACGCCACGTCCTGTGCCACGGTCTCGGCAAACAGCTGACGCTCTGGATACTGAAACACCACGCCGACCTTTGCCTTAACCGCGGCGGCATCTTTCTTGTTTGCCAGGTCGAGCCCCAACGCGTAAACGGAACCCTCCTGGGGACGAATCAGGCCGTTGAGATGCTGAACCAGCGTCGACTTACCCGAACCGGTATGGCCCGCAAGGCCCAGGAACTCGCCACGGCGCACCGTTAGCGATACATCACGCAGTGCCCACGGACTGCTGGGGTCGTTGCCCCAAAGGGCTTGCTTGTTCGATTTGCCCGCAACAGCTGAGCGCTTGTGCCAGCGACGACGCTCGCGGGCGCTCAGCAAATAGCTATACGAAAGGTGCGAAATCTCGATGACGGGCTCCAGCGCGTCTGCGCTATCGATTGCAGAGGAGACGTTGTCGGGAATACGAGGATCGGATGCGAAAGGCCGCCCGGCGATGTCTGTCCTACTCCGCTCGGCATAAGCCTGCGCTATATCGGCGACCATATCCGCCTCGCGCACCTGTGCGCAAATGGGCACGCCCTTCGCGCGAAGCGCCCTGCCAAGACAGCACGATGCCGGCATATCCAGGTTCAGCCGCGCGAGTTCGTCCGCCTGCGTCAAGATCTCCTCGGGCGCACCGAGCATGGCGACGCGGCCCGCTTGGAAGACGGCAACGCGATCGGCCTCAGCGGCCTCTTCCATAAAGTGCGTAATCATCACGATGGTCATACCGCGTTCGTGCAGCGCGTGGCAGGCCTTCATAAGGCCCTTGCGCCCGCGCGGATCGAGCATCGAGGACGCCTCGTCCAATATGAGCACGCGCGGCTCCATGGCGAGAACGCCGGCAAGCGCCACACGCTGCTTTTGTCCGCCCGAAAGCGCATGGGTCTCGTGGCGCTCAAAGCCCACCAGGCCCACGCCTTTCAGCGCCTCGCGTACGCGCTGCGCAATTTGCGCCGATGGCACGCCTAGGTTTTCGGGACCAAACGCAATGTCATCTTCGACAAGCGTTGCCACCAGCTGGTCGTCGGGATTCTGGAACACCATGCCAGCAGTCGAGCGGATGTCGTAGACCAGCTCGGGATCGGACGCGTCCATGCCGTTGACGCACACCGTTCCCACATCGGGCTGCAGCAGCGCGTTCAAATGCTTGGCAAACGTCGACTTGCCCGACCCATTGCCACCGAGGATGCAGAAAAACTCACCGTCCTCGATGTTCAGATCGACACCGTCGAGTGCCGACACGGCACCGTCATAGCTAAAGGAAACGCCCCGACACTCAATCATGCGTGGCCTTTGACCTGGTCCTTTTTAGGCGTGATGAGATTGGAGACTGCCTTATACACCGCCAGCGTCAACACCGAATTAAGCACGGTCTTGATAAGGTTGAACGGCAGCACGGCAGGAATCATGAGCGGGGCGATCACATCGACCGAGCCATACCAGAACCATACGCCAATGGTAAGGTTTGCGACCATAGACAGCGCCGTAGCGGCAATGACGCCGAACACCAGGCCAATCACGGCACCCTTATAGGTGTGCATCTTCTGGTAGACGATAGCCGCGGGCAGAATGTAGCCCAGCGTGGCAACCAGGTTCATAAGCGCGCCGACCCAGTCACCCGTGGTGAGCGCATGGATAACGATAGCCATAGCGGCAACAGCTGTGCCGGCACCGGGGCCATACGCAAACCCGCACACCATCGCCGGCACCAGCGACGGGTCATACGTCAAAAACGGTGCCGAAGGAAGGATGGGCAGCTGCACGTACATAAACAGGGCGCCCAGGGCGCACATCAGCGCCATGGTAACGAGCTGTTTGGTGCTCCACCTATTCGTATTCTCAAAATGGATATGCTGCGACTGTTCAGACATAAGATCACCTGCCTCTTTCATCCGGACTCTAACCGTTGGTACTGGGATCTCACCAGTTCAGCCGGCATGCGAACCAACACACGCACGGGTCGCGGACTCATCGACTCAGTCGCAGGCACCTCGCCTGCTCCACGGCGCCCCTTTGGCACCGCCCGATTTACCGCCAGTGGGGAATTTCACCCCGCCCTGAAACAGCAATTGCAAGTGTAGCACGAGCAATCGTTCGCGCAAGTATGCCGAGGGTAATTTGTGGCGGGGACTAGTTGCCGCAACAACCACGTTCCCCACCCATCCCAAAGTAACGCGCCTTTCGCGGCAAAGCCGCGAAACAGCGACCGGGACACGTATCCCCATCAGCCACGATCTCCGCCCACGCCGACCTCAAGGCCGTAAACGCAGGGGATCCGGGGGCGTGACGGGGTTTCTCTCCGGAACATTCCGCAGGACGCAAAGAGGCTCCGCAGCGCGAAGCGCGATGCGGAGCCTCTTTGCATGTCCGAGGACGTTCCGGAGAGAAACCCCGTCACGCCCCCGGATTCCCGGTGGGAGTTCTAGACCTTGTCGGCCTTAGTACATACCGCCGCCCTGCTGACCAGCGGTGGCAGCAGCAATAGCGTCCTCAAGCTGAGTGTTCTTGGGCACATCGGAGACGGTGGCCTCGGTGATAAGGATCAGGCTGGCGACAGAAGCAGCGTTCTGCAGGGTGACGCGGCTGACCTTGACGGGGTCGAGAACGCCCATCTCAATCATGTCGCCCCACTCGCCGTTGGCAGAGTTGAGACCCTGGCCGGCGGGCAGCTCGGCAACCTTGTCGACCACGACAGCGCCCTCAAAGCCAGCGTTCTTGGCGATGGTGGCAACCGGGGCGGTCAGAGCCTTCTTGACGATGTCGACGCCGATCTTCTCCTCGGGGTCGTCGATCTCGACAGCATCGAGCGCAGGAGCAGCGTCCATGAAGGCGACGCCACCGCCGGCGACGATGCCCTCCTCGACAGCAGCGCGGGTAGCCTGCAGGGCATCCTCAACGCGGTGCTTGATCTCCTTGAGCTCGGACTCGGTAGCAGCGCCGACCTTGATGACGGCAACGCCACCGGAGAGCTTGGCCAGGCGCTCCTGGAGCTTCTCACGGTCGAAGTCAGAGGTGGTGTTCTCCATCTCGCCCTTAATCTGAGCGATACGGGCGTCAATGGCCTCCTTGGAGCCAGCGCCGCCGACGACAACGGTGTTGTCCTTGGAAATGGTGACGGACTTAGCGGTGCCGAGCATATCGGCGGTGATGTCAGCGACCTTCACGCCCAGCTCGTCCAGAGCAGCCTGACCACCGGTGAGGACGGCGATGTCCTCGAGGATGCGCTTGCGGCGATCGCCGTAGCCCGGGGCCTTGACGGCGCAGACGTTGAGAGCGCCACGGATCTTGTTGAGGACCAGGGTCGGCAGAGCCTCGCCGTCGATGTCCTCAGCGATGATGAGCAGGCCACGGCCGGCGCGCTGGACAGCCTCGAGAACAGGCATGATGTCCTGGACGCTGGAGATCTTCTGGTCGGTGATGAGGATGTACGGATCCTTCATCACGGCCTCCATGCGGTCGTTGTCCGTGACGAAGTAAGCGGAGACGTAGCCCTTGTCGAACTGCATGCCCTCGACGGTGTCGATGGTGATGTCGAACGTCTGGGAATCCTCGACGGTGATGACGCCGTCCTTGCCCACGACCTCCATGGCCTCGGCGATCTTCTCGCCAACCTCGGGGTCACCAGCGGAGATGGTGCCGACAGAAGCGATCTGCTCCTTGGTCTCGACCGGCTTGGCCTGCTTCTTCATCTCGGCGACGGCGGCGTTTACAGCCTTGTCGATGCCGCGACGGATGGCCAGCGGGTTGGCGCCGGCGGCGACGTTGCGCAGACCGTCGTTGACGATAGCCTGAGCGAGCAGGGTTGCGGTGGTGGTGCCGTCACCCACGGTGTCGTTGGTCTTGGTGGCGACCTCCTTCACCAGCTGGGCGCCCATGTTCTCGATGTTGTCCTCGAGCTCAATCTCCTTAGCGACGGAAACGCCGTCGTTGGTGATGGTCGGGGCACCGAACGTGCGCTGCAGAGCGACGTAACGGCCCTTGGGGCCCATGGTGACGGTAACGGCGTCGGCCAGAGTGTTGACGCCCTTGGCGAGCTTGGCGCGGGCATCGGTGTTGAACGTAATGTTCTTTGCCATGGTAGGTAATCCTCCAAAAGAAATGTGACTCGCGTCGCCGCTTCCGAGTCCTATGCGGCGGGCGCGTTCAAAGACGAATCAGAGATTCTGACGAGACTAGGCCTCGACGACGGCGTAGATGTCGTCGGCGCGCATCAGCAGATACTTCTCGCCGTCGACCTTGACCTCGTTGCCGCCGAACTTACCGTAGATGACAACGTCGCCGACCTGAACGTCCATAGGGATGCGCTCACCCTTGTCGTTGACCTTACCGGCGCCAACGGCAACGATGGTGCCGCGCTGCGGCTTCTCCTGAGCGTTGCTGGCGATATACAGACCAGAAGCGGTCTTCTGCTCGGCCTCGTCGGGCTTGACCAGGACGCGATCTGCAAGCGGCTTCAAAGACGACATGCTTGTTTCCTCCTTTGTGGGCCGCGCGGTCATGCCGCGCGGGTTAACCCTTTTTGTTTGCGTACGCGTTGAATGGTACCCACGAATGGCGGGTTATACAACACGGAGTCAAAAAATCTTATTTTTTGGCACTTAGATTTTCTGAATGCCGGGGGATAACTTATGCTCGGCCCCAAGGCGGACCGGAAAGCATGAAGTTTTAGCGCGGCAACTTTGTGAATCAGCTTCTCAAGACTACAATCCTCCAGATGAAATATGCCCAGATGAGAGGAAGGGAGGGCAGATGACTGATGAACTGAGCACCTCGGCGTGGCGAGATATAGCACCGAATCGCGATGCACACGACTCCATGCCGCCCGTTCGCACTCGCCTGCTCGCCCTGGCTCTCGTCTTCGCCCTTCTCGCGGTAACCATCCTCTCCCCCATCGCAGCCGCCCATGAGTTGCATCATGACTGCACCGGCGCGGGCTGCACCATCTGCGCCGAGCTCGCCGGCAATCTGTCGATCGCCCGTGGCGGTGACACCGTCCCCGTGGGCGCGACATCGTTCATCATCCTCTTGCTGATCTCCGCCCTAGCCGTCATCGGCACCGAGCGATCTTCATATGCCCCGGTCACCCTATTATCCCTCAGGGTCCGTCTGGACGATTAGCGGCTCCCAATTGAATCAAATAGCTACCGCGTGCCACAGCGGCATCGCCTTCGGCCGTCGGCACCCCGACGCAGCCGTTTTCAATTCAGGAGCAATCTATGGACAACCGAATCTACCGTCGCCATCCCAAGCGGCGTCCTATTCGTCACCGTGGCCCCATGGCGGCGGCATATATGCCCCTTTTAAGTGCGGTCTTTGCTCTCGCCGCTTCTGACGACAATGCGTCCAGCTCGACCCCGTCGAGGGGCTCACTGACAAACAGCTTAAAGCCGGCGAGGATTACCCACCCATCATGAACGACAACCTGGAGAAGCTCGTGAAGACGCTGAACTAGGAGTAAGGAACAGAGACGATGAAGATGAGCATGAAGGATCTGAAAAGCTGGATGACCGACCATCCCTACCCCCGTACGCTGGCAACGATCGGCGGCGCATCGATATGCTCGATGCTCGCCCTCGAGCTGCCCTCCAACCATGAACTATGGAAGATGCAGGCCGGACCGGCACTTTTAGAGCTTTTGCTCATCTTCTGCTTCTTGTGCCTGTTGTTCTATCTGCCGCACCGCCGTAAGACCCCCGCAATCGTTGGCATCGTTGCGCTCGCCAGCATCGGTATCGCCGAGTACTTCGTAATCACGTTCAAATCGATGCCCATCCAACCCGGAGACCTGTTCGCCCTCTCGACCGCTGCGACGGTCGCCGGCAGCTACACCTATGAGCTCAGCACTTTCTGCTTCATGGGGCTTGCCGCCGCGGCCTTGGGAATCGCGCTTATCGTCCTCATTCCGCGTGATGCATGTGGGCGACCGCCGCGCCGCGCATCGGAAACGTCCCCCGAGTCCATCGACCATGCGATGTCTGCGTCCTTGAAATCGAAGGACTCAAAGGCGTCTCCGGCAACCGAGGGGACATCGACAGCGCCGAGGGAGCATCCAGTCGCAACCAAATCCAAACTCCCCCTCTCCGTCGACCGTCGTACCGCACTTGTTGCCGGAGCCGCACTGGGGGCGCAGGCCTTCATCAGCTATTACGACACCTTGGGCATCAAGCTTCATACCTGGAAGCCCCTCGAAAGCTATTACAGTCAGGGGTTTCTCCCCACCTTTATTTCGAGCGCGCAAAAAATGGTGCCGCCTAAACCCAAGCACTACAAGAGCGGTGAGGCCTCGGCGATCATCAAGCGCCTTGCCGCGCGCTGGAACGCGGGCACGAACGGCATCGCCGACCCCTCCCGTGCCGCTGCCGTCGAACAGTTTGACCAGCTCAAGCCCTCAGTCATCTGTATCATGAACGAGTCCTTCGCCGACCTTTCAATCTTTAACGAACTGGGCTGTGGCTATAAGGGGCCCGAGCGCTTCAAAGCCATCGATAACGCGCTTCTGCAGGGAGTGAGCTACATGAGCGCCTTCGGTGCCGGCACCTGTAACAGCGAGTTCGAGTTCTTAACCGGACACTCCATGGCATTCCTGGGCGCTGGCGTCTACCCGTTCATGAGCTACAACCTGGCCCCGAGCGAGAACCTCGCCCGTCAGTTCAAGAGACTCGGCTATCGCACCGTGGCCATGCACCCCAACCACGCCACCAACTGGAATCGCGAGAACGTCTTCGCGGACATGGGATTCGACGAGTTCCTCTCGATCGAGGACTTCGCCGGCGCACCCGAGCTCTGCCGCAAGGTCACCGACGCCGCCACCTACGACAAGTGCCTCGAGGTACTAAAGCAGAGCGACCAGCCGATCTTCATCCACGACGTGACGATGCAAAACCACTCCGCCTATGACACGGGCTTGGTGCCCACCGACCAGCAACTGCACCTTGCCGTCGAAGGTGTGTCCGACAAAGTTATCACCTGGACCAATGAATACTGCTCGCTCATGGAAGCGTCCGATGCCGCCTTCGCCGCCTTCCTGGAAAAGCTGCGTGATCTCGACCGCCCCGTCGTCGTGGTGATGTACGGCGACCACCAGCCGTTCTTCACCGACCGCTACAACGACCTCTACTTTACCGATGAGGACGATGCCACCCATACCGAGCGCATCTGGCAGACACGCTATGTGGTCTGGGCGAACTACGATGTCGCCGGCAACGCACAAACGAGTGGGGAACTCAACACAAGCATCAATAACGTCGGTGCACTCGCACTCAATGCCATCGGTGCCCCGCTCACCGCCTACCAACGCGCACGCTTGCAAAACCGAGCGCACATGCCGGCGATAAACGTGGTGGGGGCGCAGGATGCGCACGGCGTTTGGTATACAGCCGAGGCCAAAAACGTTCCCGCCAAGACCGCTAATGCGCGCGATCGCCTGGACCGCATGCAATATCGTAAGCTCTTCGACCACGAAGGCTCGGTCTTTGCCACCCATAAGCAGGCGGCCGCCAACGAAACCGACCCCAACGCAGCTCCGGGAGCCTAGGGTTGACCAATCTCGGGCCCGGTATTCAGAAAAGTCAGTGCAGCAAAATGGCGATGCGGGCAGCGACTTGGGCATGGTTTTCGCCGCTCGCACGGGTCCCCTGGGGAGCAGCGTGCATTTTTGGGAGTTTTCAGCAGGCCAGGACGGCTGCATACGCGCCGGACACACCATATTGGTCCCAAGAACGCCTTTGACCGGCGATTTGGGTCGACGGGCAAATCCCGTCAGGACAAAAAAGCGTGCCTCGCGCCACACCGGACCCCAAAATGACGTCGATCTCCGCAATGCCACCCGACTGCAGCGGCACCGGCAGAGCTCACGGTGCTGAATACTCCATTTTTTGCACGGCCCAGGCGGGGGTACATCAGGACCGGAAAGAACATCTCAACTTTTTTTGCAATCTGCAACTGGAAGTATGCAAAACGCTAAGAGAAAGCATCGCTGATGTCCCAATTGAGCGCGCGGAGCAGCAGCGCTTCCACCCTGCGCCCAAATCCAGCAGAGAGGGGACGCTCCTAACGAACCCCCATCGGCAAACAAACGCGGCTCGAGCGCCATCCCAAAACAGGCTGCCCGAGCCGCGTTTAACGGTACGGCATGAATATTAGCGCTCGTAGATTAAGTTGCCCGCCAGGTAGGTGGCCTGAACCTTGGTGGCCTGGAGCTCTTGGGGGTCAACGGTGAGCAGGTTTCGGTCCAGGACTACCAGGTCGGCGTATTTGCCGGGTTCCAGGCTGCCGAGGTTTTGCTCGTCGCCCGCTGCGTACGCGCTGCCAAGCGTGTAGCTGCGCAGGGCCGTTGCCGCGTCGATACGCTCGCTCGGCAGCCAGCCGCCCTCGGGCCAGTGGCTGCGGGGATCTTGGCGCGTGATAGCCGTGTAGAGCACGTTCATGCTGGTAACGGCCGTGATGGGGCTGTCGGTACCGAAAGCTTGACGGATACCGCGCTGCTGATAAGTTGCGAACGGCCACATGATGCGGCTGCGTTCCAGGCCCAGGTCGCGCTCCGGGCCACCCGGGTCGAGCGTGATGTGGCAAGGCTGGCTCGAGGCAATGACGTTGAGCTTGCGCAGACGATCGATGTCCTGAGGCAGCAGATTCTCCAGGTGCTCAAGCGTATTGTGGCCGTGCTGGGGCAAGCCGTAGAGCTCTGCCGCCTCCTCAAAGATATCGAGCGCAGCATGGATGGCACCGTCGCCGATAACGTGGATGCGCACGGTATGGTCACGCTCGGCTGCCGCCAAAACCAACTTGCGCATACGCTCGACAGGGACCGTCAGGCGGCCCTGGTCGCCCGGGAAGCGCGGGTTGGTATAGGGCTCAGTGAGGTATGCGGTATGCTCGCTCGACACGCCGTCGAAGAACTGTTTAAAGCCTGGCGCCGAGAGCAGCGCGTTGTTCGCGTAGCGGGTCTGGAGTTCTTCCAAGCGCGACTGGTCATCCAGCAGCGTGGGAAACAGATGGGCGCGGATGCCCAGCTTGCCGGAGGCCTGCAGCTTGTCGTAAACATCGTCGCGAATAAAGTCGCAGCCCGGCATGGGCATGAGCGACATATCGCAGATTGAGGTGATGCCTTGCTCGGCCATACGCTTCATCTGGTCGGCGTAAGCGCTCGCGATGCGGTCCTCGCCCAGCCACTCCAGGCAGCGCGGCAGCAGCTGCATAGCAGCCGCCTCGTGGGCGATACCCGTAAGCTCGCCATTTGCATCTTTGTCGTAACTGCCACCCGCCGGAGGCTCGCTGTCGCGCGTAACGCCGAGCGCCTCGAGTGCGCGGCTGTTAAGCCACAGCGTGTGCCCGTCGCCCGAGTACATAACGCAGGGACGATCGGGAAATGCCGCATCGAGGGAGGCCTTGGTAGGGTGCTCGGGCGGATCCCAGCGGTAATCGCGCCAACCCTGGGTCACGACCCAGGCGTCATCTGGCAAGCCTTGGGAAAACTCGAGCGCATGCTGCACCAATGCTGCCTCGGACGTGCCCATATCCATGAGCATGTACGGCGAGGAGCCAACCGAAGTATGGAAGAAATGCAAGTGCGCATCGTGGAAACCGGGGCAGACAAACTGCTCGCCGTAATCGACCACCGGCGTGGCGGCAGGTGCGGCGTCAATCACGTCATCGGGCGCGCCGACTGCGACGATGCGATCACCCGCGATGGCGATCGCCAGCTCGCGGGCGGTATCGATACCGTCTTGGGCGGTAAAAACGTTCTTGGAGCGGATAATCCGATCGATATGCTGCATGAGCATCCCCATCTCTGGCAGGTAATTCAACATCCCCGAGTGTACTCCCCCGCCCTTGCAACAAAACCCCAAGCGGCAAACGGCAACTTTACCAGCCCTAGCGGCAGGTGGCATACTGGAGAGAGCCTGTACGATTTTGCGATCGAGCCAGCAAGGAGCAAATCGACCATGACGAAGACCAAGGCACAGCAGATTATGGCGGCAACCGAGGTTCGCGCGGCAGACGACGTCACCGCGGCCATCCATGATATCGCCGCCGAGTTTGAACCCTACATCATCAAGCAGCGCCGGCACTTCCATAAGCACCCGGAGCTGAGCCTTGCCGAGGAGCGCACGACTTCCGACATCGCCAACCAGCTCGACGCCATGAATATCCCCTACGAGCGTCCACTCAAGACGGGCCTGGTGGCGACACTCCGCGGCACCGCGCCCGATGCCTACCGCGAGGACGGCACGCCGCGCCGCCGTATCCTGCTGCGCGCCGACATCGACGCCCTGCCCGTCACCGAGCAGACCGGCGAGGAGTTCGCCAGCGTCAACGAGGGCTGCATGCACGCCTGCGGCCACGACTGCCATATCGCCATGATGCTCGGCACGTTGCAGATTCTGCGCCACATGACCGATGACATCCACGGCGAGATTCGCATCGTTTTCCAGCCCAGCGAGGAAAACGGCCAGGGCGCCAAGCTCATGATCGGCACGGGCGTACTCGATGGCGTCGACGGTGCCTATGCCGCGCACATCTGGAGCGAGGTCGATGCCGGCACCGTGAGCTGCGAGCCCGGTCCGCGCATGGCAAACACCGACTGGTTCCGCATTGATGTCCGCGGCACCTCGTGCCATGGCGCCATGCCCCAGCGCGGCCACGACGCCGTTATGGTTGCCGCCGAAATCGTCAACGCCCTGCAGACCATCGTCTCGCGCGAGATTAGCCCCTACGAACCCGCCGTCATCACCGTCGGCGAACTGCACGGCGGCACCGCGCGCAACGTTATCGCCGGCACGGCATACCTCGCCGGCACGGTGCGCACCTATGGCGACAAGACGCATGAGGAAATGCCCGAGCTTATGCGCCGCATCGTGGAGCACACCGCAGCAGCACTAGGCGCCGAGGCCGAACTCACCGACTACACCATCGCCAACTACAAGGTCGAAAACGATGCCGCCTCGAGCGAGCGTTGCCGCCAAGCTGTGCTCAAGTGCCTGGGCCCCGCAGGCGAGGGCCATTACCGCGGCACGCTTTCGGGCGAGGACTTCTCGGAGTACCTGCGCCGCGTGCCGGGCGTGCTCGCCTTTGTTGGCACGCGCAACCCCCAGATTGGCGCCACCTATGCCCAGCACTCCTGCTTCTACAAGATCGACGAGAGCGCGCTCGCCAAGGGCTCCATGGTAGCCGCTCAGTATGCCATCGACTTTTTGGCCGAGCCCACACAAGAGGAGCTCGACGGCCCCACAATCGCCGCGGTTGCCGAGACCAATCCCGACCTGGCAGCCAAGCTGCGCTCTGCCAAGGCAACGGCCGCCGAGGCCCGCGACGCCGTGCACGACGCCCGCACCGCCCGCCATGCCGCCATCAAGGGCATTCACGATGCCCGTGCCGCTGCTCGCCACGAGGAGAAGCATGGCGAGTAGCCGTCACGTCCACCCGTAACAACCTGGCTAGAGCAAAGCGGGGGCGAACGTTATCTCAACGTTCGCCCCCCGCTTATGTGTCGATGCTTTTCTAGCGCGTCCTCCGTCACGACAGGTAAGAGCGAAGGATGGTGAGCCAGCGTGGGGTTTCGAGGTGGATGATATCGGTGGGAACTCCGGTGGGAACGTGACCACCAAGGAGCAGGCCCGCGTCTGCCGGGTTGATAAGGCGCACGATCCATACGGCAACGACCAGCACACACAGAACAATAACCGCAATGTCGATGCCACGCTTTAGCTTGCTCGATACCGCCTCCTCGCGCACGAACGCGAGCGCAAACGCAATCGGCACCACCCAAAACAGCGGATGGTAGGCAAAGGCAGCCGCAAAACCGAGGCGCAGTGCTGCCAGCCAGGCCCTTGTCATGCCGCATCCCGGACAGGGAATGCCCGTCATCAGGCGAAACACGCAGCCGATATCGAGCAGGTAGAGTGCGAGCCAGGCGACAAAGAGCGCGCCGATGCAAGAAAGGGCGCGGCGAATGAGCTCCGCCGCGCCCTTATGTCCCTGGGAGCTGTTCACGCCGTTCTTATCGTTAGGCACGAGCGCCAAGACGGGTGTTGTAAGCCGTTGCCATGGCATTGGTGTTCTTGATGATGATGTTCATGGCAAAGATGGGGCCAAGGCCGCACAGCAGCGCGCCGACAATCTGCCACATAAGAACGGTAGTACCGTTCTCCTGGAACATCAGGCCATAGCGAGGGGCATTAGCCTGCAGGCGGTTACCGATCTTGTAGTACCAGTAGAGTCCGTAGAAGCCGCAGGTCACGAACGACAGCAAGATGAATGCTGCCAGACCCGGCGTGGAATCGCCGTCATCCTGGCACATGACATTGATGTCGCGGGCAAGGCAATAGAGGAAGTAATACGAATAGATGCCGCAGGTCACGATGGAAAGCAGGAGCCAGCCGATCACGCCACGGTCGGTCTTAATCGGAGCATAGCCCATCGGGGCAGGTGCAGGCTGCTGAGCATACTGCTGCTGGCCGGCGTACTGCTGCTGCCCGGTGTACTGCTGCTGAGGCTGGGGCTGAACTGCCTGAACCGGAGTGGGCTGAATCTGCGTGGGCTGCGGAGCAGGCTGGGGCTGAGGCGCAGGCTGCGGCGCGGGCTGAGGGGCCGGAGCGGTGGGAGCGGCACCGATGGCAGAACCGCAAACAGGGCAGAATTTGGCATCATCCGAAATGGGAGAACCACAAGTGGGACAGAACATAAGCTTCTCCTTTTCCTAAGGCGTCGCACGCCTTCAAACCTTACACGTCTATGTTCTCAACAATAGCCGCGACGTTGTTGCGCAACATTGACCAATTTCCGAGAAATTTATCTGCAACCGTTTTCCCAGGTATTGTCTTGCTTTCACAGTAGAAAAAGGCACCCCGGGCTCAGTTGCCCAGGGCGCCTCGACCGACTATTCGGTTTGATTGTTTTCGGCAGCAGGATTATCGCCCGGCTCATCCGCCGGCGTGGCAACGGCATTCCAATCGGGTTCTGCAGGCGTCGCCTCGGGCGCGGGGGCCGGTGCCGGGGCAGACGTCGGTGCGGGCGACGTTGCAGGCGCAGGTGCGGGTGCCGGCTCAGGCACAGGCGCCGGCTCGGGTGCAGGCTCAGGCGCAGACTCGGGCGCGGGCTCGGGCTCGGGCGCAGGTGCCGGCGAAGCATCCGGAGCGCTGTAACCCGAAGGAGCAGACTTCTTCTCAAACGGCAGCACAAAGGTCAGGACGTCGTCCTTGTCCTCGTCGGCCCACTCGCTTGCGTAGCGCGCAACCCAATAGCCAACGGCACGGTGCTTGAGCATCTTGCCAAAGACCGTGAGGAATACCGTGACAAACGCCGTCAGCACCAAGAACAATACGAGCGTGATGCCACCGCCGGTAACAAGCGCCTCAATAGCCGTAGGACGGTAGTAGTAGCTATACATACCGACAGAGGCAATGGTGCCAAAGACGAACGTCAGGATCCAGGTGACAACGTTGGCGACCAGGCCCGTCAAAAACTCGGGAAGGAACGAAGCGCAGAACAGTTTGGTCTTGTTGTGCTTAAAGGCCGCCCAGACCTTATCGAGCGAAAACGCGCTCTCGACACGACCGGTCACCGCAAAGTGCATCACGGCAATGTCGGCGAACATCTTAAAGAAGACCCCCAAGACCGCCGTGGCAATCATAGCCAGGACAAGCAGGCCAAGCGAGCCGAACAGCGCTGCCTCGAGTGCATAAGAGCCGTAATACGAATACGAGCCCGCGGCGCCAATTACCACGCTCTCCACCAGCGAAAGCACTACACCGATAACGGGAATGGCAGCGATAACCTCGAGCACGACCGAGATAACGCTCGAAAAGACTCCGAGGCCAAACGACGTGGAACGCATGAGTGGACGATCCATACCGTCATCAACCTTGAGCGACAGATCGCGACCCCACTCAATACCAAAGCCGGAACCACACACGCTCGCAATGCAAGCTGCCAAAAAGCCGATGGCAGCCGCGATACCGCCGATAACGGGAATGAACAGCACGAGCACTGACACGACACAGATGAGCGCCGGTAAAAAGGCAATCTGGCACACGCGCTGCAGCACGCCCGGAGTCTTGGTCATATCCTCAAACGCCTGAGCCACACAGCCCTTGGACGCATTCGCCACGGGCGGTTGCGGAACAAACTGCTGGGGCTGACCCTGAGGGGCAGAGGCTGCGGCACCGGCATTGGGGGCACCACACGCGCCGCAGAACTTGTCGTTATCGCCCATGGGGGCGCCACACTGCGAGCAGAACATAGAATCATCCCTTCGTATCTCGAACGAATCACTTGGATCGCAAACGATGTCTTTAGCATCATTATTGCCCAATGTGGGGACAAATACTCCAACATGACGCATTTGCAATGCGCAGGGCGCTATTCGATTGTTTGATGAGCTCGACCGCGTTAGTTCGTTCCGCGGAAACCCTTGCCGACGATCTCGGAGCTGTCGACAATCGTGATAAAGGCACCCGGATCGATCTCGCGCGCGTAGCGACGCAGTTGCACGGCCTCGCGACGACTCAGCACGCTCATAATCACCGTCACGCACTTGCCCGAGAAAGCACCGTAGCCGCGGCTGATAGTCGCCGTACGGTTGAGATGCTTGACGATAAACTCCTCGACCTTAAGGGGCTCGGAACAAATGACCGTGCAGACTTTGCGCAGGTGAATGCTCTCGATGGCCTTGTCGACCACAAGCGTCTTGGCAAACAGGCCGAGCACGCAGTACAGACCGACGCGCGGACCGTACAAGAAGGCCGCGATGGTCACGATGCCGATATCGACCAACAGCAGCGCACGGCCGATCTCAAGCGTGGTGCGGCGTTTGAGAATCATGGCGAGGATGTCCGTGCCGCCCGTCGAGGCACCAATATCAAAGACGATGGCGCTGCCGAGCGCCGGCAGAATCACGGCAAAGCACAGGTCGAGCCACATATCGCCCGTCATCGAGACATCGGTCGGAATAAAGAGCTCAAACAGCGAAACATAGGCGGACAGCGCAAACGAGGCGAAGACGCTCCACAGGATTGCCTTGCGCTCCAAAAAGATAAAGCCCAGAACGACCAGGACCGCATTGATAATCCACATAAAAACGCCGACGGGCAGGGTCGGGAACAGCGTGGACAGAATGACCGACACGCCCGAGGTGCCGCCAAAAGCAAAGTGATTAGGGGTTTTAAACGCAACGATGGCAAAGGCCGTGAGGATCAGGCCCAAATTGAGCTCGGCAAAAAAGCGCGGAAAGCCCGGCTCCTGGCTGCGCTTGCGACCAGCGCGCTCGCCCCGCTCGATAACATCGCGATCGACCACGCGCTCCATCGGCACCACGGGAGGACGATGCACCTCCTCGGCAGCACGCGACGCCGCCTCTGCCGCAGCGGCCTCAATCGCCCATGCCTTGCTTTCTGTTTCGTGCTCGTCGGCCATTACGGCAACTCCTCGTTAACAATTTGGAAACAATGCGCCCATTAGAGTAACGCGGAACGTAGGGATTGCAACCCCCAGTTAGACGAGCGGTATGACTACATCGGGAGCGTATAAAAACGGCCGGCCACGCTTTTGCTTGCGCGGTCGGCCGTTTAACGTTTTCGCAGATAAAACCTGCCAAAACAAACCTGTCCCCTTTTGGAAGGTTATTCGTGCTGGCTGGTGCGGTGCTCGTACTCCTCGGGGGTGATGACATCCTCGATGCGCAGGTTGACGCCCGCCACCTCAAGGCCAGTCATCGCGGCAAGGCGCTCGGTGACACGTGCCTTGACATCGTCGAAGATCGCGGGCGCATAGGCGCCGTACTCGATGATGACGGAGATGTTGACGACCACGCGATTGTCATCGGTGACCTCGACCGTCACGCCCTTGGTCAGATTCTCGGCACCAAACTGCTCCTGCACAAAGTGCATGAGGTTACCCTTCATGCCCAGAACGTGCGGAACCTCGCGAGTGGCCATGGCAACGATCTTCTCGATCACGCCGTTGGAATAGGTGAGCGAGTCCTCGGACTCGTCCGCTTCCTCGTCATCCTCATCCGTATCGGACTCGGCCTCGACGAGAGCCTCGTCCTCGAGCGTCACATCCTCAGCTTCGGCGACGACCGCCTCGTTCTCCTCGAGCTCGGTATCGGCTACATCGACCTTCGTATTAAAAGCCATGGTTCCTCCTTATGCCTGCCGCGGATGCGACAGTCGAATACATATTAGCGGCCGCTAAACAGACGGCCGAAGAAGTTGACGATCCCGTTCTCGCCGTCGCGAATTTGACCGATCACAGCGCCGATCAGCACGAAGAATGCAATGACGAGCGTATCCCACAGGCCCAACGTGAGCACCAACACGGCGAGGATAAAGCCGGCGACGGCACCGAGCGTGGTGTTGGGATGACGCACAGCATAGCTCCAGATGGCAGCGCCCGTACCCTTGATGAGACCCATAGCCTCGTCAAAATCCGCGGCTGCCGCGTCTTGTAACTCGGTTGCCTCTGCTTTGGAATCAACAGGTTCGCTCGCCGGCGTAGCGCTCTGGTCAATCGTCAGGCGCGGCGTACGAGCGGTCTTATCTTGATTGGTATCACTCACCGGAAACCTCCACGGTCTGGACGGTAGTCTTGGACGGCAAAAAACGGACGCGCGCGGTCGTACCCGGCGCGCCGAGCATGGTATCGCAGGCTTCTTCGATGCGCTGCTGCATCGCGGTAGCCAGAGATGCCACGTCCTTATCGTCAAGCGCGATAGCCTCGACCTTAAAACGGACGTGCGAATCGTCGGGGCCTTGGACGCGGGCCTCGACATGCTCGACCATCACGCGGTCGTCGCGCTCGGCAGCAACCCTGGCGCACGAAGAAAGCGCCGCAAGGGTAACCTCGATATTGCGCTCCCCCGCCGGATGCACGCAGGACGGCTCGCGACGGGCGAACATCAGGCGGAAAAAGCTCAGCAGTACGCCAAACGCCACGACGCCGGCGCACGCCGTCACGACGATGCGCGGCATGGGGTCGCGCATCAGCAGCATAAAGCGATACGTATACGGCCCCCAAAACTGGCAGACAAGCGTACCCAGCGCCACGATGGTGGCGGCAAGATACACGATCGCTAGGGCTCGTTTGAGTACGCGCACGCGGCGCTCCCTTCAAATCTCGGCTCTCGAAATGCAGAACGGTTCGCATCATTATAAAAGAGCCGGGTCCGGTGCTCTACGCACGCGGATCCGGCTCATCTATTCCACGAGGCTTGCATGCTCGCTTCATTATGCCCAGATATGCACGGCTTAACCCGTGCGGGCGCTACTCCTCCTCGAGGGCAGCGATGACCTCGTCGGTCATGTCCATGGTGCTGTAAACATCCTGGACGTCGTCGAGCTCCTCAAGACGGTCGATGAGGCGCTGGACCTTCTTGGCGTCGGCGCCGGAGACCTCGGTCGGGGTGGTCGGGACCATGGTGGTCTCGGAGCCCTTGACCTGGACGCCCTGCTCCTCGAGCGCCTTGGAGACAGCCATGACCTCGTTGGCAGTAGTCCAGACAATCCACTCCTCGCCGGCATCCTCGTAGTCCTCGCCACCGGCCTCGGCGATGGCCATCATGAACTCATCCTCGTCACCGGCAGCACCGTTGGCGATCATGGTCTCCTTCTTGGCGTTCTCGTCCAGGATCTCCTTGGCGACGACGATCTGGCCCTTACGCTCAAACTGGAAGGCGACGGAGCCGGAGGTGCCCAGGTTGCCACCAGCGTGGGAGAAGGCGGAACGGACATCAGCGGCGGTACGGTTGCGGTTGTCGGTCAGGCAGTCGACGTAGACGGCGACACCGGCGGGACCGTAGCCCTCGTACACGATGTTCTCGTAGACGGCGGCATCGGCACCCGAACCAAAAGCCTTGTCGATAGCGGACTTGATCTTGTCCTTAGGCATGGACTGAGCCTTGGCCTTGGCAACGGCAGCGGCGAGGCTGGCGTTGTTCTCGGGCAGCGGGTCACCGCCGAGACGGGCAGCAACGGTGATGTTGCGGCTGAGCTTGGAGAAGAGGGCGGAACGCTTGGCGTCCTGCGCGCCCTTACGATGCTTGGTTGTGGCCCACTTAGAGTGTCCGGACATACGTGTCTCCTATCGGTTTCGACCTAAAGCCCAGCGCAGATGCTCGGGCAATATAAACAAACGTCGTTATGATATACCTACTGGCCTGCAAGATAAACCCCAAAATGAAGGCGTCGTGATGATGGCCCCTTTGGTGCAGCAAAGAAACCTGACCCCAATGCACCAGGTTAGGACCAGAGGAAGTCACTGCGGGTGACGGTGGCGCCGATGGCGAAGGGCATGCAGGCGATGACCGGATACAGGTAGCGCATGTAGGTCGAGCCGTTGCACGGACCAATCAGGCACACGGCGAGCACGCCCAACAGCGGCACCCAGATCGCCAGCGCACGCCATGAATGACGACGCAGCAGGTAGACCACCACGGCGATCATAATCCACACATAGGTGGCCGAGCTCATGGTGAGCGAAATAAACGGGATGCGCTGCACCGCCACACGGTACAGATTGATCAGGCGGTCGCACCAGCGCACCACGTTGCTGTCAACCGGATGGAAGTCGAAGTACTTGAGGTTGTCGGGACGCGCCATAATCTCGGCACTGCGCGCCGTGCTGTAGACCCAGGCATCGCGCGCGCTCGGATAAAAATAACCATAGTAGTTATTGATAAGCGCCGAAATATAGCACTCGGGATCCTTCTTAAACATCTGAGCCCATACCTCAAAATAGGCATCGATGTCCTCCTGCGAGGCGTACTCGTTAAAGCAATTTTTGACGGCGTCCGACTTATCCGGGTTGTAACGGCGGCCCAGATTCTCGTACTTGAGTACGCGATCGATCACGGCACGCTCTTCGTCGGTCACCAAGCCGTCGCAAGGAGCCTCCACGATGGTGCCGTCCTCCTTAACCGTGGGGTTGACGCCCGAGTTGAGGCCGTCGTGCTTTTGGACGAAACGAGCCGTCTGCTGGAACGGGATCGAGAGGATTTCGCGCTTGGAACCAGGCGTGATATCGTGCGCCGGCATAAAGACCTTGGTGAAGTACATATTAGAGGCAAGGCAGAGCGCGAGCACCGCGAGAACGCCAACCCAGCGAAAACGCGGGATGGCGCCCGAAGGCGCAGCACCAGTCTGCTTGGCTGCACGACGAGCCACATGCACGTCCCATACGCAAAACGCCACCGCGATTACGCATGCCGCCAGGGGAAACACAAGGCCGCCGTTGCGCAGGAGCGTGGAACCCATGGCGCCCAGAGCGAGCAGCAGCCAGTCGTGGCGCGCAAAGAGCACAGGGGCTTTCTCGCCCGCTCGCTCGACATTGGCATCACGACGGGGCAAGCCACATGCCACGAGCTTGACGGTCTGTACCAGCAGCACCAAGAACGCGTCGGCAAAGAGCACGTCTTTGGTGAGCAACACCGCGTAGTTAGAGAACATCGGCATAAACGCAAAGAACAGCAGGATCGCACCGCGAACCGGCAGACTCACGCCCAGTTTGCGCAGCGACGAAATGGAATAGGCCATGCAGGCAGCCGTGATGACGAACTGAGCACAGGTGTAGATGGCAAGACCTGCGTTGGCGCTGTTGAACAGCGAAAGCCCCAGCTGAACGCACGAGCCGATAATGGCCGTGTGCACTACAGGATGATGCCCGTTGAGCAGCACGTTGGGGTTGAGTAGGCGCAGGTAGTCGCTCGTGCCGTTGGGATAGTTGAACCACTGGCGAATCTGCGCGCCCGTATCTCCCATAAAAAGGCCAGGCAGCGAAGCGATGAGCGTGGGCGTCCAGGCGATCATAAGCACCAGGAAGGGCCCGGCAAAGGGATGGACCGAGAGCACGGCGTGAGTCACACGCCATACGCGGCCAAAGTGCGCTTCGGAAAACGGAATGCGCCGAGAGCTCAGCCAATCTAGACACTCAAAGGCAAGGTAGAAGGCAACGACCGCCAAGAGCATCCAGCCCGCGCCGCCAATCCAGGCGCAGATGATGCGGGCTTTGTCGCCAAGGACAATCTCGGCCGAGTCGGTGAGATCGTAGCTGCGGCCGAACACCATGCAGATGGCGAAGAGCAGCGACGGCAGAATGATCGATGGACGCCAGGTGTCGCCACGGCCAAAGAACACGTAGCGAAACGGCAAGGTGAGCAGGCAGGCAAGTGCAAGCAGCATGACCGCGTCGGTATGGCCGGCAAACGAGAGGAGCACCTCGTAGCACACGTACAGCATGCCCGAGGCTTTGGGGTCAATCGCCAAGACTGCGTTGCTCGACACCGGGGCAGGATCGATGGAAAACGCCGTGGTCGCCAACAGCGCAAGCAAAAAAGCGATGAGCGTCTGCTTGGCGGGGTAGCGCTTAAACCAGACGATGCGAGCGGCATCGCGCGCAGCCGTTGTGGAGAGGTCGGAATCCTTCACAGTCCAAAGAGCCTTTCTAGAAACCTACCAAAAAGGGACAGGTTTATTTTGGCAGGTTTTATCTGGGGAAACGTTACGGTTCTGTCATCGTTGCCCAGCGAACCACCACAAAGGTGCCTGTCCCCTTTGTGGTGGTTAGGCGTCGAGGTAGATGCGCTGGGGACAGTTGCGGCGACGAGCAAAGATGATGAGCGCCAGGCCCGCAATTACGAGCGGCAGGCTCAGCAGCTGACCCATGGTGATGACGCCACCAAGCAGATAGCCCAGCTGGGCATCGGGCACGCGCACAAACTCAATGAGGAAGCGGACGATGCCGTAACCCATCACAAACACGCCCATAAACGTGCCTTGGGGCAGTAGCGGCTTTTTGCGGCTGAGCACCTGCAGAATGCAAAAGAGCACGATGCCCTCAAGAAATGCCTCGTAGAGCTGGGAGGGGTGACGCGGCATATCGCCCGCGGTGCCACCGAAGACCACGCCCCAGGGCAGATCGGTCGGCTTGCCCCACAGCTCACCGTTGACAAAGTTGGCACAACGGCCCAGGCACAAGGCCAGCGGCGCGCCTATGACGGCAAGGTCTGCCAAAGTCCAGGCATCGAGCTTATACATGCGGCACACGATGATGCCGCCGATAATGCCGCCCACCAAGCCGCCATGGAAGCTCATGCCGCCCTCGTTGGTGGCAAAGATCTCGAGCGGGTGCGCCCAGTAGTAGCCATCACCGTAAAAGACGACGTAGAACAGGCGCGCACCGATAATGAGGCCAAAGACCACGCCGACCACGACACTCGTCAGGTCGTCAATCGTGATGTTAAAGCCCCAGCGACGCTGTGTGCGGTACATGACGACCGCCGTGAGCAGAGCGCCGACCACGTAGGCCAGGCCGTACCAGTAGATAGTGATGGGGCCCGCCGAGATCGCGACAGGATCAAGCATATGGTAGAAGTCGTTGAGCATGTCGACCCTCCTACTCCCTACATACAAATGCGGCCGCGGGCCTTGCGCTCGCAGCCGCATATTTGGGCGTAACGTCTATGCGGAGTATGCCGTCCGCAGCCTTCGCATCTTAGAACGGCGCGTACTCGTCGTACAGGTCGTCGGTCTCGCCGGAGGCATTGATCTGCTCGACACGGGTAACGCCGGGCACATGCTCCTTCAGGATGCGCTCGATACCCATGGACAGGGTCAGTGCGCTCATAGGGCAGCCGGCGCAGGCGCCCTGAAGCTCAAGCTGGACGACGCCCTCGTCGTCAACGCCCACATACTCCATATCGCCGCCGTCGGCCTGCAGGTTGGGGCGAATCTCTTCAAGAACCTTCTTAAGCAGCTCTTCGTTAACAGCCACAGGGGCTCCTTTCTCACAATAACGCGGGCACGCCCGCGGACAGGGGCCATGTTACTACAGCCATGTACCCGCTTAGGCGCCAGCCATGCGTGCGGACACGACTTTCACGAGCGGTCAATTTGGGACGGGTCTCTTTTAGCTGCCTTTTGTTGCCAGATGGCATTGCCACGCGCTACTGCTGAGCCTGTCCCTCGGTACCGATGTGAACATCGACGATAACCTGGCGGTAGCTAATACCGCAGGAGTCGAGAATGCGGCGGCTGATGCGGCCGTCGTCGGTGTCGGCGTACTTGTTGTCCAGGTAGACAACCTCGCCCACACCCACCTGCGCCAAAATCTTGGCGCAGTCATGGCACGGGAACAGCGTGACGTAGACCGTGGAACCCTCGAGGTCCTTGAGCGAGCCACGGTAGTTGAGCACGGCGTTGGCCTCGGCATGGACCACGTAGTTGTGCTTGTCCTGCAGCGGGTCGTCGCTCGTACCCCACGGGAAAAAGTCGTCGTTGAGCGCCGAGGGCGTACCGTTGTAGCCCACCGAAAGGATACGGTGGTTGGTGCTGGCGATGCACGCACCCACCTGCGTGTTGGGGTCCTTGCTGCGGCGCTGTGCGGCGATGGCCACGCTCATAAAGAACTCGTCCCAGCTAATGACGTCCAGGCGCTTGCCTGACGAAGTTTGATGAAGATCGTCCGACATGGCAGACACCTCCGTAATCGCAATAGTTTGACCCATTGTAGCAGGTGAAAGGTGGGGGCGTTTGTCCCACCGGCGCCCTCACTTTTACACGCGGCGGGGCTTTTGGTTGATGCGGTAGAGCTCGGCGAGTCCTCGCAACGTCAGCGCGTCGTCTACCGTCAGGCTGTGGCCGACCAGCGACGCGAGCGCCTCGGCGTCGTCGCCGGTAATGACGATGGGCACGTCGCCCTCCCCCGCGGCCTTGGTCGCGCGCATCTCGGCGAGCACCATGTCGAGCATGCCGTCGATGCGGGCTACCTCGCCCAGAACCACGCCCGAACGCATGGCCTCGCGCGTGTTGCGACCGATCACATGCGTGGGTGCCGAGGGCTCGACCTGCGGCAGACGCGCCGCAGCAGCCGAAAGCGAGCGGGCGCCAAGCGCCAGACCCGGCGCGATGACGCCGCCCACAAAGGTGCCGCGCGCGTCGATGACCTCGATATTGGTCGTGGTACCCAAGTCGATCACGATGCAGGGAGAGCCGTAGACGGCGCGTGCCGCCACGGCGTCGGCGATGCGGTCGGGGCCGATCTCGGCCGGATCGTCGTAGTGCACGGGCATACCGGTCTTGAGACCCGGCCCCACGGTGAGCACGCGCCCCGTGCAGGTGCGAGAAAGCGCCGTCTTCCACGGGCGCTCGAGCGCCGGCACCACGCAGCTCAGCACGGCAGCCGTGGGCACAAGCGCGCCCGGCATGCCCGCATCGGCTGCCAGTGCACCCATGACCTGCGCGAGCCTCATGCGCGCCTCGTCTGCCGTAATGCTCGACGGCGTGGTGATCTCGCACGTCGCGAGCGGGCATTCCTGTGCCGCGGCTGAATCCTCGGCAAACAGGCCAAAGCGAATGAACGTGTTGCCCACGTCGACCGTCAATATATATGCGCACCCATTAAGCATCGTCGGCGCTCCTTTCGTCTGCCCAGCAGTATATCGCCTACCTAAACCAGTCATCCCAAAATGACTAGCTTGCGGCTATACTGGTGCGCGGTCGCGCGCGAGCTCACGCGGCGGCCCTTGGTAACCCGACTTCCCGCGCCGTATCCGTAACGGCGCTCCCGGGGGAAGCGGATATACGCAAAGGAGTTTTATATGAGCAATCCCTCGAACCGCGCTTCGATGCGCGGGCAACTCACGCTGCGCGGCGTCGTCATCGGCGTCCTTGGCTGCGTGATCATCACGGCAAGCTCGGCCTACACCGCCCTCAAGATGGGCGCACTCCCCTGGCCGATCGTCTTCGCTGCCGTCATCTCGCTGTTCTTCCTTAAGCTCATGGGCAACGCCAGCCTCAACGAGGCCAACGTCACCCACACCATCATGTCCGCAGGCGCCATGGTCGCCGGCGGCCTGGCGTTTACCATCCCGGGCGCCTGGATGCTGGGCTATGCCGACCAGATCAGCTGGCTCGACATGTTTATCGTGGCACTCGCCGGCACCATCCTGGGCCTGCTGGCCACCGCACTCATCCACCGTCACTTTATCGTGGACGCCGCGCTTGAGTTCCCCACCGGCAACGCCGCAGCTCAGACCTTGCGCGCGACCGAGGCTGGCGGCAAAACCGGCAAGCAGCTCTTTGGTTCCATGGCCATCGCAGGCATCTACAGCGTGCTTCGCGACGCTCTGGGCGTGGTGCCCAGCATGCTATGCACGCTCAACATCCCCGGCGTGACCTTTGGCATCTACAACTCGCCCATGCTGCTCTCCGTCGGCTTCCTCGTGGGCTTCGCCCCGGTCGCCTTCTGGTTTGCCGGCGCCCTGCTGGGCAACTTTGGCATCATCGTGGGCGGCACCGCTGCCGGTCTGTTCGACGTTGTGACTGCGCAGGGCATCGTCAAGTCCCTGGGCATGGGCCTCATGATGGGCTTTGGCGTCGCCGTCGTCCTCAAGGACATCCTGCCGCAGGTCGCCGGCATCGTCCGCGGTCTTGCCGCCGACAGCTCCACCGACACCGACGAGCAGTCGCTCATCTCGGGCTCCCTTAAGCTCGACGCCGGCATCATCGGCCTGGGCGCTGCCGCCATCGCCGTGATCATCGCCATCGTGCTTGACCTTGGCCCCGTTCCGGCCGTCATCGTGACGCTGTTCACCTTTGTCACCACCATCATGAGCGCACAGAGCTGCGGCCAGACGGGTATCGACCCCATGGAGATCTTTGGCCTCATCGTTATGCTCATCGTGGCTGCCTTTGCACAGATCGCTCAGGTCAAGCTGTTCTTTATCGCCGGCATCGTAGCCGTGGCGTGCGGCCTTGCGGGCGACGTCATGAACGACTTTAAGGCCGGCGCCGTGCTGGGCACCAACCCGCGTGCGCAGTGGATCGGCCAGGCCATCGGCGGCATCGTGGGCGCCCTGGTCGCCGCCGCCGTCATGGTCGCGCTCGTCACCGCCTATGGTCCGGACGCCTTCGGCCCCGACAAGAGCTTTGTGGCCGCGCAGGCAAGCGTGGTCGCCACCATGGTCTCGGGCATCCCGAGCGTGCCGTGGTTCGCAGGCGGCTTTATCGCCGGCATCGTCATGTACTGGCTCGGCATTCCGGCCATGATGATCGGCCTGGGCGTGTACCTGCCGTTCTACATGTCGCTCACGGCCTTCCTAGGCTCCTGCGTTAAACTCGCCTACGACAAGTGGTCCGCCCACCGCGACGCCACCGCTGGTCTTTCTGACGAGGAGAGAGCTGCTAAGGACGCCGCCTTCCAGGAACAGGGTCTGGTTGTCGCCAGCGGCCTGCTCGGCGGCGAGTCCATCGTCGGCGTTATCCTGGCGTTTGTCTCCGTGGGCTTAAGCCTGCTGGGCTAAGCTGAGCAGCTGCTCGACAGCAACCATATTGTCTACGATTTGCCCGGTCGGTAGCTTTCGCGGCTACCGACCGGGCTTTTTGATACCAACGCAAAGAAAGGCCGGCGCGCTGCGTATGACAGCGCGCCGGCCTTATCGTTTGGCTATCGAGACGGTCCCGCTATGAATTGAAGTTCGTTGCAGAAACTACGCTCGAAACGCTACATCTGCTTGCGACGACGATCGCCGAGCGTCACACCCGCGGCAACGAGCGTAATGCCGCCGATGACGAAGACCTCACCTGCAAGCGCGGAGGTATCGCCCGTCTGAGCAAGTGCACCGTCCGTGGCCTTCTTCTTGGCGACAGGAGCCTTTGCGGCAGCCTGCGCAACCTGAGGCTTGGCCTGCGGCTCAGCCTTGGGATGATACTTGTCGTACTCGGCCTGCGCGGCAGCCAGGGCATCCTTGGCATCGCCAAGCTCGGCAAGCGCGGCAGCATAGGCGTCGTTGGCATCGGACAGCTTGGCATCGGCATCGCTCAGAGCAGACTTGAGGCCAGCGGCGGCATCGACGGCGGCCTTATAGCGAGCGTAGGCTGCGTTCAGCTTGACCAGCTTCTCGTTGCCCGTCGTGCCCGCGGCAAGGGATGCCTTGTGGTCGACAGCCTCAAGATCGGCCTTGAGTGCCTCGTCGTTGGCAAGCTCGGCCTTGGCCTTGACGATCTCGAAGTTCGCATCGACGACGGCTTCGTTGGCGGCCTCGAGCTGCTTCTGGGCATCGGCGACACCGGCGACGGCAGCGTCATAGGCGGCCTTGGCGTCGTCGACCGCCTTCTGAGCGCCGGCGAAGCGCTCGAAGGCCTTATTTGCGGTGGCAAGCTCGTCCTCGGCGGCCTTGGCCTTGGCCTGCGCGTCGGACACAGCCTGCGCCTTGGCGGCAACTGCCTGCTTGGCGTCCGAAAGAGTGGTCGCGGCGTGCGTATCTGCGGCCCGAGCCTTGTCAACGCCAGCTTGGGCAGCGTCGTCGGCCTTCTTGGCATCGTCAAGCGTGCCCTGCTTGCTCGCAAGGTTCGCATTAGCGGCATCGCGCTTGGCAGTAAGATCCTTGACCGAAGCGGTGGCGTTGTCATAAGCCTCGTTGGCCTTGTCGGATTTTGCCTTGGCAGCATCGCAGGCGCTGCGAGCCTTCGCCTTGTGAGCAGCGGCATCGGCCGCCTTCTTCTTGCTGTCAGCAAGCGTGGCGTTTGCCTTATCGAGAGCTGCCTGGGCAGTAGCGGCCTCGCTCTTGGCGGCGTCGAGCTTGGTCTTGGGCGTCTTGACGTCGATACCCTTGAGTTTGGCTTCGGCGGCGTCGTATGCCGTCTTCGCGGCGGCGGTGCCGGACTTGGCCTTCTCGTACTCGCCCTTGGCGGTGTTCATGTTCGTGTCGGCCGCGGTATAGGCGTCTTGTGCGTCTTTCTGATTATTGAGAGCAGCGAGATATGCCGTATCGGCCGTGCCAAGCGTCTTCTGCGCCTCTGCCAACTTATTCTGAAGCTGCTTCAGCTGCTCCTTCTGCGCCTGCGTGCCGCCTGCATTGTAGGCGGAATCGATGTAGTCGTTGACGAGCTTCTTGAACTCGGGGACAGTGAAATCAGCCTGAGTGTCATCAGCACTGTAATCGAAGACGGTTACCTCGGAATCGGTGTTCTTACCGCTACCGGTCGCGATGCCGATAGCCACCGTAGCGGAATCGATAATGTTGAGATAGTGCCCGCAGGCGTCTCCTCTTTGATTGCCATTCTTATCTTTTGTACCGTGATACACATCGTAATAGTTTTGGTAGATATAGTACGAATCATAGCGATGAGCCATGAGGTCTTTGCCGGCCTCGCTATCCACACCGTACTTTTTAATCCAATTCTCGTAATTAACCTTCTCCTGAGTATAGAGACCGGTATAGGGCCATCCGAGAGTGTCCTCAGTCTCGCCGCCGGTATATGCGCCGCCGCCGCCAGCAAGGTTTTCTCCATTGTCCCAGTAGCAGCCCGAGTGTCCCCAGATGTTCGATGAATATGATGCATTAAGGGCGGCTGCCACAGTCATGCGGAGGCTGACGCTGAGCGCCGACTGACCGTTCGCCTTGCGGAGGTTGTTCTGGGTGTCGAGATATGTCAGGGCGTTGCGCATCTGCTCCAAGGAAAGCGGATTGGTATCGCGAGACATGTTCTGATCGACGTAATTGTCATACCACTCGGCTTTATCGTCTGCGCCGGTCAGCATTGATACAGCGTCCTGGGCGTTCTTTTTCTGCGTAGCTGTGAACTGGCTGCCGCCGATGATGTAGTTCATGAAGCCGAACATACCCTGGCTGATGACTTCCTGGTCAACGGTCATGTTCGACTTGAGGTCGGCAATCTGCTGGTTAAGAGCCTCAACCTGGGCATTAGCAGCGTCATAAGCCTTTTCCGCGGCGTTCGAAGCGGCGCAGGCTGCCTCCCACTCGCTGCGCTTCTGCTTGCGAACTTCGACAAGCTTATCGTACGCGGTCTTCTTGTCGGCCTCGGTCTGCTGGGCCTGCTCGTATGCCGTCTTCGCGGCGTCACGCTTACTGACCGCGTCCTTGTACTCCTTGTTTGCCGCATCGTATGCAGACTGGGCGGATGCCACGGCAGCGTTGGCGGCGTTGACCTTTTCCTGCGCGGCAGCGACGGCAGCCTGGGCGGCCTGCAGATTTGTCTGTGCGGTGGCGTCGGCATCCGTCGCGGCATTGAGCTCCGCCTGCGCGGTCTTGAGCTCACCAGCAGCAGCTTTCTTGGCGGCCTCAAGCGCACTCAGGTCAACACCCGTACCCGAGACGGCAGCATCGAGCGCGGCCTGCGCCTGGTTGAACTTCTGCTGGGCGTTATCGCGCGCGGTGGTTGCGGCTGCGAGAGCAGCGGCAGTCTCCTGCTTCTTGGCCTGGGCAGTCGTCAAAGCCGCCTCGGTATTCTGCTTTTCCTGCTGGGCGCTGGCCTCGGCAGCCTTGGCCTGGTCCAGATTGGCCTGTGCAGTAGTAACGGCCTTATTGGCGTCATCGAGCTTTGCCTGCGCGTCCTCGACGGCCTTCTTGGCGGCCTCGTACTCGTCCATACCCATGGCCTCGAGCTTGGCCTGGGCATCATCGAGGGCCTTCTTGGCCTCATCCTGCTTTGCCTTGGCGTCCTTGAGCGCCTGGGTCTTATCCTCGACACTCTTGTTGGCCTGTTCGAGCCGATCGTTCAGGTCGCCCAGCTTCTTCTGCTGCTGCTCGGTCTTTTCGACGGCGGCTTTGAGCTCGTCAATCTTCTCCTGGAGCGCGGCGACTTCTGCTGCGTTCTGCTCGGCGGCGTTATCGGTCACGGCCTGCGAGGCCTGATTCTTTTGCTGCTGCGCCTGCTTTTGAGACTGGCCCGCCGCGTCGGCCTTCTTCTGGGCGGCATCGTAGGCGGCCTGAGCGTCCTTGAGCTGCTTTGCCGACTCCTCGGCCAGCTGGGCAGCCGTCTTTACGACCGCTTGGTTACCGGCGGCAACGGTATTCTCTACAGAACTACCCCCCCCCTGAACAGAATCGCCGTTACCGGTTGACGGTGCGGCGATTGCCGCCAGCGGCGACATGAGCGGCTGAGCGATGAGGCCCGCCGTCAAAACGGTTGCGACGGCGCGGTTGGCAACGCCCTTGACGTTGACGGCCTTAGCCCGAGGCTCAAAGTGTTGTGGACTGTAGTTTGCCATGGCTTTCTCCCTTTGACACGGATTTATCCATACGCTTCAAACTGTAGGTGCCGATTTTTGAATTCTGTTGCGCAACATTGGTCACCAGCGGATTTTTTGAAACTCGCACTCTCGTGCTTCACAATTTCGTCACATATGTAGGAGCTGGTGCATCATATTATTGCGGGATCAAATTGAACCTGTGATTTGCATTTGCTCCCGCGTCATCCGCCCTATCGGATTCCTCATCCAACAGACACCTCGTCCGCCACGGTGTAGAGTTAGGACAACGGGCGCGTTGCGCGGCCCGTGTCAGAACGAGGTGGACATGGAACTCGACAAGCAACAGATCGAACGACTGCGTGAGCGTCATCATCGGCGTCACGGCATCCGCCCTGCTCATAGCGAAGCCATGGAAAACGTCACCCGCTTCCTCAAGCGCGCGTTCAACATTCGCGAGGGACGCGCACCCTATCACGTGATCCGCAAGCGCTTTGTAAACGGGGCACGCCTGACCGGCTCTCACCTGTGCATCCTCATCATCGCCATGCTCATCGCGAGCATCGGCCTCGATATCGATTCGGACATCGCCATCGTGGGCGCCATGCTCATCTGCCCGCTTATGGGATCGGTCCTTGCCATGGCATATGGCATCGCCACGCTCGACCGCGAGATTACCGTCGAAGCCGTCGCCGGTCTTGCGCTGCAAATGGCCTTTTGCCTGGTCACATCCACGTTGTACTTTAAGCTCTCGCCCCTTGGCACCACCACAGCCGCCATTATCGACAACTCGACGCCCACCGTGTGGGACCTCGCTGTCGCGCTCGCCGGCGGCTTTGCGGGCGGCCTAGGCAACTCACGCGACCAGGAGCCCGCAACGCTCATCGCCGGCGTGGCCGTGGCGACCGCGCTCATGCCGCCCCTGTGTGCGGCGGGCTACGGCATCGCCATCGCAAGCGGGTCGCTATTTCTCTCGGCGCTTTACGAGTTTGGCATCAACGTGGTCTTTATCGCACTGGCCGCCGAAGCCGTGCTGCTTCTTTTGCGCGTGCCGCTCAAGCGCGACCTCAACGGCGACGGCGTTGTCACCGCCCAGGAAAACGCCGCGGTCGACGAGCTGTCACGCAAAGTGCGCCGTCGCATCATCGTGGGTACGGTGATCTTTGCCATCCCCTGCATCGTCATGACCGCGGGGTCCATTGGCTCGGCACAGGCCGGCGTGCAGGACGGCTACGGCGTCACCGAGACCACACGCGAGCTTGCCGCGGTGCTGCCGGGCTTTAGGGATTACACCGTCGCCGTCGAGACCTCGGCCGCCGAGGGCGACGAGGAGGGCATCGTCGAGCGCGAGATTGTCGCCCATGTGACGACAGGCGAGGCGCTTGGGGCACACAACCGCCGCGTTGCCCGCAAGCTCATCGACCTCAACGTGCCCGAACTCGATCGCGTGGAGTTTGATGTGGAGTGATGCGGGACGCGAGGTGGACCCGGCACGAGAGCGCGGCCGCGGGGCACAGGCACAGCCAAGCGCAGCGCTACAGCCCGTACTTGTACACGCGGTAGATGTACTTCTCGGCTTCCATTTCGTAGGTGGCGATGGGCAGTCCATAGCAATCGTACTCGGCAAAGGTCTTGGCCTGGCCCGATGCCACGAGCATGCTATTCGAATCGCCGACGCGCTGCGCACTGCTGACGTAGCCCGAAAACGGCACGGCGATCTGGTCTTCGAGCCCGTAGGCGCACGTGGCCTCGTCCACCGTAAAGATGCGCCCAAACGAATGCGTTCCCTTGCTGTAGTCGGTCACCACCGCGGCGCCCAGCTGGCCCCAGTCGAACTTGGGATAGCTCTCGGCCGCACCAAAGTTGTTGTCGTACAGCAGCACCTGATAGCGACCGGGCGCGGTCGTCTCGTCGTTTGGCAGATAGGTCACGCTGTGCTGGCCCGCGTTGAGCGAAAAATCACCCTGGGCTTGCAGCAGCTTGTCCTCAAAGCCCGAACCGGCCCAGAAAACGGGCGAGCCCACGGAAGGCTGCAGCAAGGTCATTTACGCAACATATGTCCAACAAAACGGGTGGTAGCCGGTACGGCTACCACCCGTTTGTCTCATATCTAGCCCATAGCAGGCAAGCTACTTCTTAATGCCGCGCCCCAGACGCTCGGCGACCGATGCAACAGCCTCCTCGCTGGCCGGTCCGCAGCTCACGCAGCCGTCATGGGCACGCATCTGGCCGGTGACCTCGTCCATCGCGAGCGGTGCCACCTTCTCGAGCTTAAAGCCCTTACCGGCGCGCATGTTTTCCTTGGCCACGCTGATCATGAGCTTAATACGGTTGAGCTGGTTGACCTCGGACGCACCAGGATCATAGTCCACCGCGACAATATTGCTCTCGGGGTGCTGACGGCGCAGCTCCTTGATCACGGCCTTGCCCACCACGTGGTTAGGCAGGCACGCGAAGGGCTGCGTGCAGATGATGTTAGGCGCACCATGGTCGATCAGGTCGAGCATCTCGGCCGTAAGTAACCAGCCCTCGCCCATGTTGTTACACACCGAAAGCACCGTACGGGCCTTGTCGGCCATGGTGCCGATGCGCTCGGGCGCCTCAAAGCGGCGGGACTTTTCGAGCATCTCCTCCACCGGCGTGCGCATCCAGTCCACGAGCTTGATGAGCGCCTGCATGCCCGCACGCGTCGTGGCAGAGCTGCCCAACTCGTCCTTCTGCAGCTCGGCGTTGCTCATGGAGTACAGGAAGAAGTCGAGCAGGCCCGGCACCACAGCCTCGCAGCCCTCGCGCTCGATAACGTCGACCACGTGGTTGTTGGCTGTAGGGTGGAACTTGACCAGGATCTCGCCGACCACGCCCACGCGCGGCTTGGTGCCCTCGCCCACGAGCGGCATGGTGTCGAACGCGCGGATGGCCTCGCGGCACAGCTTGGTGTAGTTGTGACGGTTGAACTTGGGCGCCAGCTTGCGGGCTCGTGCCATGTACTCCTCGTAGAGCGCGTTGGCGGCACCGGGCGTTGCCTCGTACGGGCGGCAACGATAGAGCATCTGCATCATCACGTCGCCAAAGAGCACCGCGTAGACTGCCTGTTTAAGCAGCGCCGGCGTGATCTTAAAGCCGGGGTTGTCCTCGCCGAGCGCCACGGCCGAAAGCGAGATTACCGGGATCTCGGGGTGGCCGCTCTCGCGCAGGGCCTTACGGATGAGCGCGATGTAGTTGGTGGCACGGCAGCCGCCGCCGGTCTGGCTGATGACCACGGCCGTCTTGGACAGGTCGTACCGACCGCTCTCGATGGCCTCCATAATCTGGCCCGTCACCAGAATCGACGGATAGCAGATGTCGTTATTCACGTAGCGCAGGCCGGCCTCGACGGCATCGTGATCGGTCGAGGGCAGCAGCTCCAAGTTGTAGCCGGCACCGCGGAACACCTCTTTGACCAGGTCAAAGTGAATCGGCGCCATCTGCGGGCACAGAATGGTGTAGCCCTCCTCGCGCATCTGCTCGGTAAAGGGCACCTTGGGCCACGCGGTCGAAGCACTCTCGCGCTGAGCCTCAAACGTGTACTTGCGACTCGCGAACGCGGGGGCATCCGTGGAGGGCGTCACCGGCGCGGCATCGCCCTGCTCGTAGGCCTCGCCCGCGGCCGTGGCCTCGGCCAAGCGCTCGGCCTCCTGGTCCTTGAGCGCCGCCATGAGCGAGCGGATGCGGATGCGCGCGGCGCCCAGGTTGGACACCTCATCGATCTTGAGCACGGTGTAGATCTTGCCGCTGGCCTCAAGGATTTCCTGCACCTGGTCGGTGGTCAGGGCGTCCAAGCCGCAGCCGAAGGAGTTGAGCTGAATCAGGTCCAAATCGTTGCGCATGGTCACAAAACGGGCGACGGCGTACAGGCGGCTGTGGTACATCCACTGGTCGACAACGCGAATCGGACGCTCGGGCTTTACCAGATGCGCGAGCGAATCCTCGGTAAAGACCGCAAAGCCAAAGCTCGAGATAAGCTCGGGCAGGGCATGGTTGATCTCGGGGTCGTTATGGTAGGGACGGCCGGCGAGCACGATGCCGTGACCGCCGTGGTCCTCGACCCACTTAAGGGCCTCCTCGCCCATGGTCTGGATGTCCTCGTGGAAACGTGCATCGGCCTCAAAGGCAGCGTTGACGGCGGCATCGACCTCGGAGCGCGTGATCTTGGGTCCACGCACGCGACCGCGACCGGCCTCGGCGTCGGCCACGCGGTCGACGGCGAGCACTTGGTACAGGCGGCGCTTGAGCTCGGTCTTGTCGTGATACGGCACAAACGGATACAGGAACTCGATGTTCTGCTCGCGGATCTCGTCAATATTGAGCGCCAGCGCCGTGGGGTAGCTCATGACGATGGGACAGTTATAGCAGTTGCCGGCGGTCGGATCCTCCTTGCGCTCCCAGCGCACGCACGGCATCCAGATAAAGTCGACGTCACGGTCGATGAGGTTCATCACATGGCCGTGGCTCATCTTGGCCGGATAGCACACGCTCTCGGACGGCATGGACTCGATGCCCGCCTGGTAGGTCTTCTTGCTCGACTGGTCGGACAGCTGCACGCTAAAGCCCAGGCGCGTAAAGAACGCATGCCAGAAGGGGTAGTTCTCGTACATGTTGAGTGCACGCGGGATGCCGACGGTGCCGCGCGGGGCCTCGTCGGGACTCAGCACCTCGCGGTTAAAGAGCAGCTCGTTTTTCTTTTTGAAGAGGTTGGGGGCCTCGGTCTTCTGCTTTTTGTGGCCGGCACCCTTCTCGCAGCGGTTACCGGTAATGAAGCGCCTGCCGCCGCCAAAGTCGTTGACGGTAAGCTGGCAGTTGTTGGAGCAGCGGCCGCAGCGGACATGCTTTTGCGTCACGGTAAGGTGCGCGATGTCTTCGGCCGAAAGGATGGCCGAGGTGCCGTCGGCGCCGGCACGATCGCGGGCGAGCAGGGCCGCACCGTAGGCGCCCATGCAGCCGGCGATGTCGGGGCGCACGGCATGAACGCCGGTGAGCTGCTCAAATGCACGCAGCGTGGCGTCGGACATAAAGGTGCCGCCCTGAACGATTACCTGGCTGCCGATCTCCTTGGGGTCGCGCAGCTTAATGACCTTGAACAGGGCATTCTTGATGACGGAATAAGACAGGCCGGCCGCGATGTCGCCCACCGTGGCGCCTTCCTTTTGCGCCTGCTTGACGCGCGAGTTCATAAAGACCGTGCAGCGGCTGCCCAGGTCGACGGGGGCCTTGGCATGGATGGCGGCATCGGCAAACGCGCGCACGTCCATGTTCATGGACACGGCGAAGCTCTCGATAAAGCTGCCGCAGCCCGACGAGCAGGCCTCGTTGAGCATGATGTGCTCGATGACGCCGTCTTTCACGCGCAGGCACTTCATGTCCTGGCCGCCGATGTCCAGAATGAACTCGACGCCGGGCAGGAATGCCTTGGCGCCGCGTAGGTGCGCAACGGTCTCGATCTCGCCGGAATCGGCCTTGAGCGCCTCGATGAGCAGCGCCTCGCCGTAGCCCGTGGTGGTCACGTGGCCGATGGTACAGCCCGCAGGGATGTGGTTGTAGAAATCGGCCATGATGACCTTGGCCGTGCCCAGGATGTCGCCGTTGTTGTTGCCGTACCAGGTGTGCAGCAGCTGGCCGTCCTCGCCCACGAGCGCGGCCTTCATGGTGGTGGAACCGGCGTCGATGCCGATGAACACGCGGCCGGTGTAGCCGTCGAGCTTGCCCTTGGGAACGACCTCGGTGTCGTGGCGACCCTTGAACTCGGCAAAGTCCTCGTCGGTGGCAAAGAGCGGATCCAGACGCTCGACCTCGGCACCCTGCGTGTCACCCAGGGCATCGATGGCCTCGATGAGCTGCGGGAACGTGCTGAGCTTGTTGGACTCGTGCGCCATGGCGGCGCCGCTCGCCACAAACAAGTGGGCGTTTTGGGGCACAATGCGGTGCTCCTCGTCCAGGTTGAGCGTGAGGTAGAAGCGGTGGCGAAGCTCGGAGAGATACTGCAGCGGGCCGCCCAGGAAGGCGACGTTGCCGCGGATGGGACGGCCGCACGCCAGGCCCGAGATGGTCTGGGTCACGACGGCCTGGAAGATGGAAGCGGCCACGTCCTCGGGGCGGGCACCCTCGTTGAGTAGCGGCTGCACATCGGTCTTGGCAAAGACGCCGCAGCGGCTTGCGATGGGATAGATGGTGGTGGCGTTGGCCGCGAGCTCGTTGAGGCCGCTCGCGTCGGTGTGCAGCAGGGTTGCCATCTGGTCGATGAACGCGCCCGTACCGCCGGCGCAGGTACCGTTCATGCGCTGCTCGATGCCGTTGTCAAAGTAGATGATCTTGGCGTCCTCGCCGCCCAGCTCGATGGCGACATCGGTGGCCGGGATGAGGGTCTCGACGGCACGCTTGCTGGCGATGACCTCCTGGACAAACTCCAGGTCGAGCCACTGGGACAGCAGCAGGCCGCCCGAGCCGGTGATGGCGCAGGTCATCTGGGCCGTCGGCAGCACGGTCGCAGCGCCCTCGAACAGGTCGCGGGCGCAGGCACGGACGTCGGTATGGTGGCGCTGGTACTTGGCGTAGACGATCTGGTTGTCATCGTTGAGCACGGCGAGCTTAACGGTGGTGGAGCCCACGTCGATGCCCAGGTGCAGGTTGCCGCGGGCGGCCTCGGGGTTGAAGATCGCGCCTTCGGGGGCGTGGGCGGCGGTGGCGGCTACGGGCTCGGCGGCGATGGCGGGCTCGCTAGCGATGGACGTCTCCCCTGCCGTGTTCTTGGCATCGGCAACTGCCTCGGCGACCTTCTCGGCAGCGGCAGTCGTGGCCTTCTGCGCGGCGTCCACCACGGCGGGCGCGGCCTCGCGTGCGGCAGCGACCATGCGGTCCTTAATGCCCTCGACGAGTTTGCTCATTGTCTCTCCTCTTAGTTGTTGGACTCGACGGTTGCGGCGGTGTCGACCGCGTCCTCGAGCTGCAGATTCAATAGCTTCATGCCGTATTCCGGCACGTTGATATCGATGGGTTGGCCATACAGGTCGCCGGGGCGCACAAAGGCGATAACCGTCATGATGCGCGCTATGGTCTCGGGCGATTCGGTGAGCCCACGCTCAAACCAGCGCTGAATCAGGCCGACCTCGGCACTCACGACGTAGGTGACGTAGTAGTCAAAGAACGTGCCTAGCGCCAGGCCCAAAATGCCCGTCTGCGCACGCGGCGCCACGGCCTCACGTGCGGTGTCGATAATCCTTTTAATGAAGGCCTGGTCGCCGCCCGGACCCAGCAGCGCACCGATTAAGTCGCGGTTGGCCGCAAGATAACGCAGCAGCTCAACCGAACCGGGCGCCGGCTCGAGCTCGTCAATGTTACGGTAAAGATCGGGCAGCCGAGCTGCGGTGATGAGCTCAATGCGCTCACGGATCTCGGCCAGCAAGCCGTCCTCGATTTGATTGATAAAGTCGGGGATATCGCGGTAGTGCGAATAGAACGTGCGGCGCGTAAGGCCGGCACGCTCGGTGAGCGACGCGACGTTAATGCGCGAAAGGTCGCCGCTTTCGGCAAGCTCGCTGGCAAGTGCCTGGCGAAGGGCACGCTGCGAGCGAAGGGACCGGCGATCACATTTCTCGAGCTGGGACAAGCGTCCTCCTTGTTACTCAGCCTGTGCGCTATTGCACAGTGCGAGTATTATTGCACACCGTGTGCATCAACACGTAAAGGCAATATTTAGATTGTGGCAAAGGGCAGTCCCTTTGTCCCTTATTCGATGATGGTGCGGGAGTTTTGCTTGCGCATGGTAGCGAGCATGTGTTTGGGGACGGCGTGGACCATGCAACTGCCGATAGTCGCGCTCGCGGCAGCCTTGGCTGCATCGCTTGCGTTTTTGGTCGCGTAGCTGTGGCGGAAACGCTTGAGCATGGCGATGTCGTTGCCGCCGTCGCCGTAGACCGCGACCTCGTCCTCGGCAATGCCGTAGTAGCCCGCCAGCCAGGCCACGCTCTCGCCCTTGTTGCATGCCACGTCCGTGATTTCGAACATCACCGGATCGAACGGCGCGTTGACCACGCGGTCCGAGCGCTCGGCCAGATACGCCTTAAGGTCGTGCTCCAGCTCGGGCGAGGTCACGCGACAGTTGATCTTGCACACATCGTGGCGCAGGATGTCACCGATCGACTGGTCGAAGTACTGTTCCTCGTGGTACCCGCCACGCGCACGCATGCCGCGCATCACAATACGCTTGATGGGGCTGTCCTTTTTAAAACCCGCCTGGTGCATCTCGAACGATCCGCTCGAAAACATGCCATCGGGCGTGGAGCAATCAAAGCAAATGTCCGGGAACGCCTTGAGCAGCTCCTCGGTAACCTGCGGGTCGATGGTCCAGGTCTTGAGCACCTCGCCATGACTGTCGCGCACAATGGAACCGTTAGAGCAGCAGGCATCGAGCGCCAGCCCCGTAAAGCCATGCTCGCCGATCGGCAGCGTCGAGCGTCCGGTCGCGGGAACCACATGCAGACCAGCCTCAGTCAGCTCGCGAATGGCACGGCGGATGGTCCCATCTGCCTCGTGCAGGGCGTTCAGCAGCGTTCCGTCTAAGTCACTCGCAAACATCTTGATCATGGG
This sequence comes from Collinsella sp. AM17-1, assembly GCF_003470665.1. GTDB lineage: Bacteria > Actinomycetota > Coriobacteriia > Coriobacteriales > Coriobacteriaceae > Collinsella. Next base: position 9,506 of record NZ_QRJZ01000013.1, on the reverse strand, counting down.
CATGCCTCTCTTTCGTCTGCACGATATTGTAGACGAAGGAGAGGCATGCCCATGCAAGGGTGTTCCAACGCGCCAGGACATTCGCTTCCGCAAAGCAACGGTGCCCCAGCGCGTCAAGACAATCGCCGCAAGCGACTTTTCAGCCGATAAAACAGCGCCGTCGTCAGCGCCAGCACCGCCAACATGCCTGCGAATACAATCGCCGGTGTCCATCGATCATATGCAGCCCCGTACGTCAATTGGCCGATAGGTATTGCGCAGGAAAGGACTGTGTAAACGACCGAAAGCACTTTTCCGCAGAGCTCAGTCGGCGCTGCCCGCTGAACAAACGCGATGATTTCAACCGACGCAATGCTTGCCCACACCATGACCCATGCCGAACCAACCGCAAACACGGTGAACATGCATGCATCTGCGCCGAACAGTAGCGTGACAATGATCGGTGCGACTCCAAAACAGATCATCGCAACATATCGACATATGCCATTGAAAGAAAAACGATGCGGCCAAATGCCGACCAAGCCACTGCCGGCAAGACCACCCAAGCCCATAGCCACCTCAACTATCCCAACGCAGGACGATTGCATGCCGAGATGCTTTGTAACAATAATGGGAGCGCCAATCGTTAGCCCAACCAACGCAAGGTTCAAAACGGCCGCAAGCAAAATCACGGCGACCAATGATGCATTTTGCAACAGATACCGAATCGACTCCCGAAAATCGTTTCGGCATGTCGTACGAGTCGCGCCGTCTCCCCTCGTTTCAGATGAGGCATTTTGCTTGAGTGCGACCCCAAACAAGAGAGCTGAAATCGCAAACGCCACCGACGCGGTTGTGCAAAGAGTATCGATGCCAAAGCACCCATAGACTGCCGTCCCGACCACAGGACCAAAGATATTGCTCACCATGGTCACCTGCGAAACCAATGCAGTGGCCCGCTCAACCTTCTCTTCACCCGCCATGCGCACCGTCTCAATTTGGAGCATTGGCTTCAGCAGCGATTGAACACCATATTGAACACAAAGTATCGCTACTACGACGACCGCAAGAGGCAACGAGCGCTTCATGGGGATAGACAACAGCGATGCAGTCACCAGAGCAATGCCGAGGGCCACGAGGACCTCGCGATGTCTTCCCCTATCCGCCAAGATTCCGCCAGCCGGAGTTGCGAGTACGCCGGATATGAACGCCGTCGCCACGACGGCGCCATATAACATTGATGATCCGCTGCAATCGAACAAGTAAAGCGGATACGCAAAGCACAGCGCCGACAGCATCGAATACATGCACAGCTGCGCAACAAGAAGGCCAAAAAGCCTGATAGATCGCACTGTTTTTTGCGTCAACGAGACGCTACTCCCCCGCATTCCAGCCATAAGCCTACCCCCTATACATACCGCTAGTATGTATTTAATGACTTGAAAAGGGCAGCCGGAGCTGCCCTCACAAATCAATTACATACCGTTGGTATCTATATTACCACCCGGCACGGTCCCATACGTCCCAAATCTGCACCGTTGTCTGAGGCACTTCCTCACCCAAATCGAGTCCCACCGCGGCGGCCATCTGCGCCAAACATTGAGCGCGAGCGAGCATTCGATCCTTGGGCTCGAGCGGACGAAACAGTGGCAGCAGCCAGAGATTCGCCAGCAACGATACGGCCTCTGCCGCTTCGCGCGGGCATTCGCACGCAATGGATCCGTCGGCGATGCCCTCCTCGATCACCGGCAAGAGATAGCCATCGGCCGACTCGTCAAATGAGCCCTGATACTGCATCGCCAGTAGACGCGAGCTTTTTACCGGATCTGCTGCAGGACGCATACGTGCCCATAGCTCAATTTGCGGAACAACGGACTCGGGAGCGTAAAGCCTTTTTAGCTTTTGGGCGCCGGTCATATTACCGACGCCAAGCATCGAGCGACGGTGCTCAACAATCGGAGTCATCGCCCGATCAAACGCGGCGTTGAAAATCTCTTCTTTGCTCTTGAAGTGATGATAGACAGCGCCCTTGGTCATGCCATCGAGACGGTCAACGATATCTTGAACGCTCGTCCCCTCATAACCCTGTGCACAGAATAGCTCCAGTGCCGCGTCGAGAATCTTCGCGACCGTCTCCTCGGGATATTTATTGCGACCCATAATCCGTCCATCCGCAACGCAAGCCTTGTGCCTCATTGCAGCATTTTAACGTTGCGGATGGCAGACGGTCGATTCTACACCGCAGCGGGGCCATGTTCGCCGGTGCGAATGCGGATGACTTCTTCGACCGGCTCGACCCAAATCTTGCCGTCGCCGACGGCACCGGTGCGAGCGGCGTTGCAGATGATGTCAACGATACCGTCGACATGCTCGTCGGCGCAGATGAGGGTGAACTGCACCTTGGGGATCGTGTTGACGAGCAGCTCGTTGCCGCGCACGTATTCCTTCCAGCCATGCTGCGCGCCGCAGCCCTGCACCTGGTTGATGGTCATGCCGCGAACATCAGCAGCAAACAGCGCATCTTTAAGAACCTCAAGCTTTTCGGCACGAACAATCGCCGTGATCTTTTTCATAATGAATTCCTCTCTTTATCAAATAAATGAATTGCCATTCAATGACGCGGGTTTCCCAGGTGCCGCAGATTGGGTTGAAAGAGGAGCGCCGCGTACTTTTGTACGCAAGCGACGGTTTGAAACCCAAGGTGCGGTGCCTGGGGAAGCCGCGCGACGGTTTGAAGGGCAAGGTGCGGTGCTTGGGGAAGCTGCTAATCGAGTCCGGAGAACGAAGGGTAGGCGCTCTCACCGTGCTGACTCGCGTCCAAGCCCAGTGCCTCGTCGGCCTCGTCCACGCGCAGGCTACCGTGGAACAGCGCCTTGACCACCGCGGCGATCACCAAGTCGAGCACCAGCACGATAACGACCGTCACCACAATACCCAAGATCTGCGAGATGAGCAGCGACACGTCGCCCGTGTAGAACAGGCCACCCTTACCGGTCCACGAAAGCTCCGGCACGCAGAACAGGCCCGTGAGCACGCCGCCCAAGATGCCGCCGATGCCGTGGCAGCCAAACGCGTCGAGCGCATCGTCGTAGCCAAACTTGGTCTTAAGATGGCTGATGGCCAGGTAGCAGACGGGCGAGACGATCAGGCCCATGACCAGCGCCGCCCACGGCTCGACAAAGCCCGCGCCCGGCGTGACCACCACAAGGCCCGCGACCAGACCGGTGCTGGCACCCACCAGCGTGGGGCGACCGGTGTGCACGCGCTCGACGGCAAGCCACGAGACCATGCCCGCCGCGCTGGCGGTCACGGTGTTGAGGATGGCGAGCGCCGCCACGGCGTCGGCCTTAAACTCGCTGCCGCCGTTAAAGCCAAACCAGCCAAACCAAAGCAGGCCGGCGCCCAGCGCCACAAACGGCACGTTATGCGGACGGTAGCTCACCATGCCAAAGCCGCGACGACGGCCGAGCATTAAGCAGAGAATCAGGCCCGTGAGACCGGACGAAATGTGTACCACGTCGCCGCCGGCAAAGTCGAGCGCGCCGATGATGTCGCCGATAAAGGAACCATCGCCGCCCCAAACCATGTGGGCGAGCGGCGCATAGACCACGAGCAGCCAAATGCCCAGGAAGGCCGTCATGGCACCAAACTTAACGCGGCCTGCCAGACTGCCCGTAACGATAGCGGCGGTGATCATGGCAAACGCCATCTGGAAGGCGATGTTGATGATCTGAGGGTAGACGGCACCATCCGCAGCATTGCCCTCGGCCGCCTGCAGCACCTGGTTGAGCACCGGCAGGCACAGCAGCTGGTCAAAGCCGCCAATAAACGGGCTAGAACCGTCGCCACCGTAGGCCAGCGACCAGCCGGCAACAATCCACAGCACACCAACCAGGCCAATGGCGCCAAAGCACATAAGCATGGTGTTGATGACATTTTTGCGCCTGGACAGGCCGCCATAGAAAAACGTCAGACCCGGTGTCATTAAAAACACGAGCATGGTGCAGATGAGCATAAACGTTGTCGATCCCGTATCGTACATTCGCTCCCCCTTGGTCGCATGAACGTTGTCGGCGCCCATAATGCGGCCGAGGGGCAACTGGTGTAGACCAGATACGGCGCTGTTAAACGCTGCGTTGTCGAATGGAAACGGTGCCGCAATCTTGGAAACGGCACGGCAACGGGCGCGAAACGAACGGGAAATACGCGAGCAAGGGGGCCGTGAGCGTGCCCGCCCCGGCTAGCGCCGAAACAGCTCGTGGGCGCGGTCGCGGAGATTAGTTGCTCGGATGACACCTTCGTAGCGATTGATGCGCAGACGCGGGAAGGCATTGAAGAAGCGCAGGTCGCGACGACTGAGTGACACGCTCGGCACCGGACGGTTCGCGCGCCTGCCGGCACGGAGACGGGCGAGCGATGGATGGGGCACGCTCGGCGCGGCATCGGCCACGCGGCGGGCGGCAAGCGCCAGGCCATGAGCGCCGTCCGAGATAAACGTCGGCATCGAAGCCTTCTCACGCAGGGCATCGAGCGCTGCGTCGCCCAGCTCGGCCAGCCACGCGTTAACGGCACGGCTGCGGATATGCGTCTGCGCCACCGAGTCGATCGCCGAATCGGGAATACGTTCGAGCATGGAATCAGACGCATCGGCAAGCGACTCATTGATGCGGTCGGCAAGGTCGGCACGCACACGCTCCAGCTGATCGGACAGGCGGCGCCAACTGGCCAACGAGCACGCTGCGTCAACCATCATCGCGACCGCGACGATAAAGGCGGACAGCCGCACAATCAGCACCGGCAAATGGCCGAGCAAGCCCAACACCGCCGGTTCCACTACGCGGCAAATGCACAACGCGCCCAAGCCAAACGCGCAGGCCCAGTACAGGCAGATGCGTCCGTGCAGGTTAAACGGCAGGTGCGAATAGTCCCAAAAGCGAGCGCCTGTTGTCTTTTCCAATAGGAGGCCCACACTGTACTCGATTACGCTGCACACAAGCGCCGCGGCGACAAACTGGCTCGAGGCATCCGAAATTCCGCGTAGCAAAAGCCAGCAGGCTATGCCGCCCACACCATAGATAGGACAACAAGGCCCCAGCAAAAATCCGCTGTTAGCGAAGCGTCCTTGGTTGAGCATGGCGCATACTGTCGACTCCCATGCCCAGCCGCAAAGCCCGTAAAAAGCAAACGAGAGCACCAGTGCCGAGAGCGGGCAAGCGGCAAGCGTCGCGCCGCCAAACGCCATATCAATCGCGTTTTCCACCGTCTACCCTCTCCTCTTTTCGCTCGATTCGCCACTCACGCCATCGTCCACCTCGTCCTTGCGCGGCAGGCGGCTGGCAACTGTCTCGCGCAGCGCGCACCATTTATCTGCCAGACACACAATCCATGCCTCACGACACGTCGGCGGCACCGGCACCAGCGGAAACATATGCCGCACGATAATATTCCGCTCGCGCGACGTCAGCTCAAAATCTTCCTCCGCACGCGCCAGGGCAAAAAATGGATGCCGAAATCCGTGCAGTCGATGGCTCGGGTCGGGGTCATGCCAATCGTAGAGAAAGTAATCGTGTAACAAGGCTCCACGCAGCAGCGAGGCACGGTCGACCGAAATGCCAGCACGGCCCAAGCGCTCGGCAAAGGACAGGCTCGCCCGCGCAACCGAGGTCACATGTGCATAGACCGTCACGTCGCCATGCTGGATAAACTCGTGCGTTAGGCCCAAGCGGCCCGCCTGGGCAAGCTGACGGGCGGCATCGTCGACCTCGCGCGCGATTTTCTCGGCACGAACGGTATCGGACATGCTGCCTCCTTCCAGCGGCTCACGGCGGCAAGCCACGGACTGCACGCATTGAATAAAATCATCATCGAATCTACCAGTATGGCATCGGACAAAACGTTTTGCCCCTCCAGTTGGCGAATTACCGCGCCGCCGTCACATATCAAACGCCAAAATGTGCGAGACTGTCTTGTGCAATTGTGCCGGCCGAGGGAGCGCCGGCGCACGATTCGCATGGAGTAACCCACAACGATGCTGCTTACGCAAACGACAACGCCCGAGGACGTCAAGGCTCTCGACCGCGCCGAGCTTCCGCTGCTCTGCGGCGAGATCCGCCAGGCAATCCTCGAAAGCTCCGCCGCTGTCGGCGGACACGTTGCCCCCAACCTGGGTGTCGTTGAGCTCACGGTCGCGCTCCATCGCGTGTTTAACTCCCCCACCGACAAAATTGTCTTTGACGTGTCGCACCAGACCTACGCCCACAAGGCGCTGACCGGGCGCGCGTACACCTATATCGACCCGGAGCGTTATGGTGAGGCTTCCGGCTTTGCCAATCCCGACGAGTCCGAGCATGACCTGTTTGCCATGGGCCACACCTCGACCTCGGTGAGCTTGGGTTGCGGCCTTGCCCACGCCCGCGATCTGGCGGGCGACAGTTACAACGTCATTACCATCATTGGCGACGGTTCGCTTTCGGGCGGTCTGGCGTTTGAGGGCTTTAACAATGCCGCCGAGCTCGACAGCAACTTGATCATCGTCGTCAACGATAACGATCAGTCCATCGCCGAAAACCACGGTGGCCTCTATCGCAATCTGGCCGAGTTGCGCGCCAGCAACGGCACCTGTGAGCGCAACATTTTCCGCGCGCTGGGGCTCGACTATCGCTACCTGGACGCCGGTAACGATGTCCAAGCGCTGGTCGATACGCTGCAGGAGCTGCGCGATATCGATCACCCCATCGTGCTGCACGTCTCCACCGCCAAGGGCAAGGGCTTTGAGCCGGCCCAGAGCGACCCCGAACACTGGCATCATGTAGGACCCTTCGATATGGCAACCGGCCGCAAACTTTGCCCGGGCCACCCAAGCGAGCCCGCACCGCGCACCTATGCCGATATTACGGGCGAGGCACTCAACGCCGCTATCGCGAACGACCCGCAGGTTGTCGCCATCACGGCTGCCACGCCCTATATCATGGGCTTTACGCCCGAGCTTCGCGCCGCGGCAGGCAAGCAGTTTGTCGACGTGGGCATTGCCGAAGAGCACGCCGTCACCTTTGCCACCGCGCTCGCCAGCGCCGGCGCCAAGCCAGTCTTTGGCGCGTACGGCACGTTTTTGCAGCGCGCCTACGACGAACTGTGGCACGACCTGTGCCTCAACGACGCCCCCGCAACCATCCTGGTGTTCGGCGCTTCGGTCTTTGGCACCACGTCCGAGACGCACCTCTCGTTCTTTGATATTTCCATGCTGGGCGGACTTCCCAACATGCGCTACCTGGCACCGGTCTGCATGGAGGAATATCTGTCCATGCTAAGCTGGTCGCTCGACCATCGCGAGCATCCCGTGGCGATTCGTGTGCCTGGTATTGGCCTGGCAAGCCGTCCCGATCTGGCGCCGGCCGAGGGCACCGATTACAGCGTCGCGCGCTACAACGTCGTGCGTCAGGGCCGCGATGTGGCCGTGCTTGCGCTTGGCGATTTCTTTGAGCTGGGCGAGCGCGTGGCAATCCGCTTGGCTGCCGAGTACGGTATCGAGGCCACGCTTGTCAACCCGCGCTTTGCAACCGAGCTCGACCGCGAGTTCCTCGACAGCCTTGCCGCCGAGCATCGCGTTGTCGTCACCCTCGAGGACGGCATCTTGGACGGCGGCTGGGGCGAGCGCGTGGCGTGCTATCTGGCATGCACGCCGTTACGTACGCGCACCTTCGGCATCGCCAAGGGCTTCCCCGACCGCTACGACCCCAACGAGCTGCTCGCCCAGAACGGCATGACGGTCGAGAACATGGCCGCCGAAGCCGTAAGGCTACTGAACGAGTAAAAAACCTCCGCAAGGGAAGCACCCCTGCGGAGGTTTTTGTTTTTCGAGCTCAACTTTCTCGATCTGTAACACCTAGCGGACAAATCCGCGTCTAACTGTTACAGATCTAGATAAGACGTCTTAGTCCCAGACCTTTGTCTCAATCTGTAACAGATAGGGACCTTTTGGCCGTCCAGATGTTACAGATTGAGACATTCGAATTCCCCTGAAGAGAAAATCTCGATCTGTAACAGTTACTCGGCAAAAATGGCTGCAGATGTTACAGATTGAGACAAAACAGCAAGGCATGCCACTGCATCGGCCAGAACCACCACAAAGGTGCCTGTCCCCTTTGTGGTGGTTAGCGGTAGCTTTGCTTGAGGATTTCGACGACGTCGGGGTCGGTCAGCGTCACGGGGTCGTGACTGAACAGGACGCCGTTGGTCGTCAGGGCATTGTGTGCGATGGCAGGCAGCTCTTCGACCGTAATCCCCCACTCGCTCATGGCGAGGTCGGCCACGTGGCAGGCCTCCATCAGGCGCGTTAGCTCAGTCACAAAATCGTGCGGATCGCTGGCGGTAGCATTGCCCATCAGGCGCGCCATGTCGATATAGCGCTCGGGTGCGGCACCGTGATCGATCATCCACGTGTGATAAGCACGGGCGATCATAATGAGGCCCGCGCCGTGCGGCAGGTCATGATGATGCGCACTCATGCCGTGCTCAAGGCCATGCGAGCCCGTGGTGCCCGAGGCATCCATGGCATAGCCGCCGAGCGTGTTGGCAAACGCAAGGCTCGAGCGCGCCTCCAGGTCATCGCCATTATTGACGCACGTAGGCAGCGCCGCGGCGGCTCGGCGGATTCCTTCGCGGCAAACCATGTCACCCATGGGCGTGTTGGTATTTGAGATGTAGCACTCAACGCAATGGAACAGAGCGTCGAATCCCTGATAGGCGGTCAGACGCGCCGGGACGCTCACCATGAGCTCGGGATCAACGATCGAAAGCACCGGGAACAGGCGCGGATCGCCCAGGCGAAGCTTCTCGTCATTGTCCTCGCAGGACAGGACACCGCCCGCATCGACCTCGGAGCCGGTACCCGCCGTGGTGGTTACGCAAACAAGCGGCAGCGGATCGTTGGGGATCGGCAGGCCGAGCGCAGTACCGCCATTTACAAAATCCCAGATGTCACCAGGGCATTCGTTACCCTCGGCATCGGTATGCGGGTTGGCCGCTACCGCGCAGATGCCCTTGCTGCCGTCCATGACCGAGCCGCCGCCGAGCGCCAGGACAAAGTCGCAGCCATGGGCACGCGCCATCCAGCCACCTGCGTTGACGGTCTCGCGCAGGGGATTGGGCTCAATGCGATCGAACAGCTCATGCGCCACGCCGGCGCGTTCGAGCTCGGCCTCCACGCGTCTCAGGTATCCAAAGCGCTTGACCGAGTTGCCGCCGGTTGTAACGATGAGCGCTTTGGTGCCGGGCAGCTTCTGCGCGCCCAGCTCGCCCAACTTGTCCGCGCCAAACAGCACCTTGGTCGGCGCGAAAAACGAATAACCGTTCATACGCGATCTCCTTACTTATATATGCGTCACGTTGCCGCCATTATAGCGACCGCCGCGAGCGACCACGCCGTCTGCAAAGCGCTATCTCAGCTGTAATAATCGGCGTTTGTCCAGATAAAACCGGGACTGCGGACGATTTCTTGGACCGCTACGCGGCCCTTCCCAGCGCGGCGC
>NZ_QRJZ01000012.1 GCF_003470665.1 Collinsella sp. AM17-1 | reverse complement strand
ATCGTGCATCCAACTAGGGTCAGCCAAGATTACATTGCCGGGGCCGGAGAGGCATACTTTGTTTTGAGAAGTTCGCGAAGCCCACTTCTCAAAACAAAGTATGCCTCCCCGGCCCTCGCCCGTATTACCCCGCTGGGCGAGCCATAGACGCCGCGTACCGATAGGGTGAGGTGGAGGCTTGAAATTGGTGCTATATTCAGCTTGAGTTGTTAAATGTTAGTAGGAGAGGCTGATATGGGGCTGTTCAAGAAGAAAAACCCGCAGGATGCCTTTGATCCCGATGTGTTTACCATCACGGATACGATTTTGGACCCGCCGCGGTTTACGTTTTTGCCGGCTATCTACCAGGATGCCACGCGTCGCAAGTGGGCCGTACATCAGCGCGGCGGCGAGCCGAAGATTTTTGACTATGCGGACGTGTTGCAGTGCGAAGTGGCCGAGGCGGGCGATCCGGAGGCCGATGAAGCGGTCTCTAAACAGGAATTTGCCCAGCGTATTCTGGCAAATCCCGCTAAGGCGGCAAAAATGAACGCAGCCAAGCGTAATATGTGTCTTGGTATGGGCGTTGTTGTGGCGGTTCAGACGGGAAAAGACGAGGTTTCCAAACTAGAGATTCCCGTTATGACCGATGAAGTCAAACGCGATTCAAGCCTGTATAAGTCGTATCGGAATGTCGCCGAGAAGATCAAGGCCGAATTTGATGCCATGGGTGGTCTGGCCTAATTTTGGCGACATACGTTTCTGAACGAGGAGTCTGTGCAATGGCAGGCGAATCTTATGCAATTCCCCCCAAAGATCGTGCTGTTGAGGGGATTCTTTGGTATATCCAGCACCATCAGCTTGCCGGCGGCGATCGCCTGCCGGCCGAGCGCGTGCTGTGCGAAGAGATCGGCGTTTCGCGTACGGCGTTGCGCGCCGGTATCACGCGGCTCATCTCGTGCGGAACGCTCGAGAGCCGTCGCGGATCGGGTACGTATGTGTGTCCTCCCAAACCGCTCAATATCTTTCAGGAAACGTATAACTTCTCCGATGCTGTGCGGACTGCCGGCCTGCACCCCTCTTCTCGTCTGGTTTCCACCGGGGCCATCGAGGCGGATGAGGCGCTTGCCGACAAGCTTGGGGTTGCTGTAGGCGCTCCTTTGCTCCGCATGCAGCGTGTTCGACTTATTGAGGGCGAGCCGGCGTCAATCGAGACGGCTCACGTTAACCTGTCCCTGTGCCCCTCGCTTCCCGATCACGATTTTGAGTGTGAGAGCCTTTACGATGTCTTGCTCAAAGAAGGTGGCGTGCGCGTTGAGCATGGACGTGAGCATATCTCCATCTCGCGTTTGAACGCCGAAGAGGCCGAGTTGCTCCAGCAAGAAGAGGGAACGCCGGTGTTCTATGAGAGCACGATAGAATTTGATAAGGACATGCGTTTTGTGGAGCATTGCAAATCGGTGATTTTGCCCACAAAGTTCCGCTTTGCCGATAACGGCGAAAAGAACGGCATGAGGAGCGTGGCAGGTGAACAATGGCTGAAACAGTAGATGCCACCCCGGTTTATATGCGCATTCGACGCCGCATCGAGGAGCGTATCGAGCGCGGTATATATCCCACGGGTTCCATGATTCCGTCCGAAAAAGACCTCGCCGAGGAATTTGGTACGACGCGCTTGACCATCCGAAGCGCTGTCGATGAGCTGGTTCGGCGTGGGCAGATTCGACGCGTCCGCGGAAAAGGCGCGTTTGTGGCACAGAAAGTGCCCGTTGCCTACGAGCGAACGGGAGGCTTTCGCGAATCGGTTCGTGCTTCGGGCGGCGAGCCGTCCGTCCGCATCCTCGCGCGTTCCAAGCGTTATGCGGGTCCATATTATGCCAACCTGTTTGGCATTGCCGAGGACGATTTACTGTATTCGATTCGGCGTTTGAACTGCGTCAACGGCGATCCCGTATCGATTGAGATGGCGTTCATCCCGTGCCTGCTGTTTCCCACAATCGAAGATATTGACGTGTCGGTCTTCAGTTTGTACGAGACCTATGAGATGTTGGGCCGAAAGCCGGTCATGGCACAGGAAAAGCTCGATATCGAAGCGCTGGGCGCGCGAGATGCCGGCCTGCTTGGACTGGAGCAGGGCGATCTTGCCTTGACGCTTGAGTGCGTGAGCTTCGATGCGAGCGGCCAGGCGATCGAGTACGTCAAGTCGTTTAACCGCGGTGATGCGGGTGGATATACCTATACGTACTAGCTGGTTTTTTGCATAACGGGCTGAAAAGCTGACGGAATTTTGATTTCGTTGAGCAGACTGCATATACAACCTTACATGGCTCGAAATCGACCGTTCGCCGATGGGGATAAATTAATCGACAAAGAGGTATCAAAAAGCCGTAACCTGTAACTGTGATTGGTATCAAATACTAATGATTTGTTACGAGGTGAGACGATGAAGATGCTCGATTACGTTCAGCTTGCCCATGTGCGTATGGGAGAGAACCTCGAGCGTTCGTCTGAGCTGGTAGCGCAGCTCGTTGATATTTTCCAGTCCGGTTCTTTTGACGCGCTGCGCATCGTTGCTTCGGGTTCGTCGCGCCATGCCGCCGATTGCGCCCGCGATTACCTGCAAGATACCCTGCAAATGCAGGTGTCCGTTGTGACGCCCGAGGCCTTCGTCGATTTTGAACACACCTATCCACAGCATGCGCTCAACATTGCCGTTTCGCAGAGTGGCTATTCGACCAATACGATCGCGGCTCTTGATTACATGCGCGCACACGATATGGCTGCAGTTGCGCTCACGGCAAACGTCGAGGCACCCATCAAGGAACACGCCGACATCGTTCTTGACTACGGTGTGGGTGTCGAGTCGGTGGACTTTGTGACTCTGGGCGTCGAGGTTCTCGTTGAGTACCTGGTGCTCTTTGGTATTTACGGCGGTCAGGCGCGCGGAACGATTGACGCCAAGGGCGTTGCTCAGCGTCTTGATGGCCTGCGCGAGGCTATCCAGGCTAATGCCGTGATGTGCAAGACCGCCGAGGCATATGTCCAAGACCACATGCTTGAGCTTTCTGAGCACACGCCCGCTATGGTCGTCGGCAACGGCCCCAACTACGGTGTTGCCGAGGAGGCGGCGCTCAAACTGAGCGAGACCATCAAGATTCCTGCCATGCATCACGAAGGCGAGGAGTTCGTCCACGGTCCCGAGATGCAGATAACCCCAGGCTACCTGGTGTTTATTGTCGACGATCCGCAGGGGTCGGAGCGTCTTGCGAATATCGCCGATGCGCTATCGAACGTTACGGCAAAAACGGTGCTGCTCACGGCCCATCCCAAGGGTAGGGCTCACGAGGTTGTGGTGCCTCAGGTGGCTCCGCTGCTCAGTGCAATTCCCAATCTCGTGTTCTTCCAGACGATTGCGGCAATAATCGCCGAGCGTCTGAAGTCATGGGACGTTCACCCGTATCTCGATGCTGTCTCCAAGCAAATGGAGGTCAAGGCGGAGGGCTACGAAGAGTCAGTCAATGCGCTTAAGGCCAAAGCGGCCGAGTGTTACGGAATGTAAGCGGGTTTTGATGCCCGTTGGCATGGGGGATGTGGAAACAACCCCAGAAAGGAGAGACAAATGAAGGAAACCGAGAAGATCGAGATCATGCATTTCGACCAGGAGGGCTATCTCGAGGACGGCAAGGCGCTCTACGAGACCGGCAAGAAGATGACCGCGCTCGCCGACAAGGTCGCCGACGAGGGCTACGACGCCGTGTTCCTGATGGGCGTCGGCGGCACCTGGGACGAGCTCATGCAGCTCGAGTACCTCATGAACAAGTTCGGCGACCGCGACCTCGAGGTCTACCTGATCCACGCCGCCGAGTGGAACGTCATGGGCCACAAGCGCATGACCGAGAAGTCCGTCGTGCTCACCGCCTCCGAGTCCGGCACCACCCCCGAGGTCCTCGAGGCCGTCAAGAAGATGAAGGAAAAGGGCATTCGCGTCTACGCCATGACCAAGCCCGAGGGCCCCATCGGCCAGGCTGTCGGCGCCGAGAACTGCGTCGCCATGGCTTCTGACCATGGTTCGGGCGGCTGTGAAAAGGGCTACTACCTCGCCGACTGCTTCGGCCTGCGCCTGCTCAACCGCCGCGGCTGCTTCCCCAAGTTTGACCTGTTTATCGAGCAGACCAAGGACATCTGGAAGGACATGCTCGATATCCGCAAGCGCTTCGAGCCGCGCGCCGAGGAGCTCGCCAAGAAGTATGCCCTGGCCCCCTACACCATGTTCATCGGCTCCGGCGCCCTGTGGGGCGAGACCATCCTCTTCTCGATGTGCATCCTCGAGGAGATGCAGTGGAAGCGCACCCGCTACATCACCTCGGCCGACTTCTTCCACGGCACCCTCGAGCTCGTGGAGCCCGGCGTCCCGGTCTTCCTGTTCATGGGCGAGGACGAGAACCGCAAGCTCGACGAGCGCGTCCGCGCGTTCCTGACCCGCGGCGTGACCGGCGACACCGACATCAACGTCATCGACACCGCCGAGTTCGCGATCCCCGGCCTTGACGACGAGTTCCGCGTCATCGTCTCCCCGTGGATTCTGACGGTGCTCGTGACCGACCGCCTGGCTCGCTACTACGAGACGGTCACCAAGCACAACCTCAAGTATCGTCGCTACTATCACCAGTTCGACTACTAAAGAAAACGGGTGCGGGAACGTGCCGGGCTATTGAGAGGAACACAGAATGAGACAGTACATCATCGCCAGCCATGCGCACTTCGCTACCGGCATCAAGGAGAGCGTCGAGCTGCTCTCGGGCGCTCGCGACAACGTCCACGATCTTTCGATGTTCGTCGATGGCCGCATGGACGTGGCCGAGGAGGCCCAAAAACTGCTGGCAGGCATGTCTGCCGACGATGATGTCGTTGTCTGCACCGACCTCTTTGGCGGCAGCGTCAACAACGAGTTCACCAAGATCGTCCAGACGCGTCCCCGCACGTACCTCGTTACCAACATGAACCTTCCTCTCCTCATCCAGTTGCTGTTCTCTGACGAGTCGTCGCCGGTTGAGGAGACGATTCGCGCCATCGTCACTGCGGACGATACGCGCGTGAAGTTTGTCAACGATCTTTTGGTCGATGACGACGAGGAAGAAGAGTTCTAATCCGCAGCACCTACTGACACGCCGTAAGACGGCACAAGACCTTTGGGGGGTCACATTATGATTCAGCTACTTCGCGTTGACCATCGCCTGCTTCATGGCCAGGTCGCAGTTTCCTGGGTTCAGGGCCTTGGCTCCAACTGCATCTTCTGCGTGGGCGATAAGGTCGCTAACGACCCGGTGTGGAAGACGACGCTCAAGATGGGCAAGCCTGCCGGCTGCAAGCTCGTCATCAAAGATATGGAGCATGCAATCGAAGCTATCAACTCGGGCGTGACCGACAAGTACAAGATGATCATCTGTGTCGCCACTATTGCTGAGGCAAAGCAGCTTGTTGAGGGCTGCCCGCAGATCAAGTCGGTCAACCTGGGCAACACCAAGCCCAAGGACGAGAAGCGTCCCGATGCGCGTCAGGTCTCTCGTCAGATCTTCCTGACCGCGGCCGAGGAAGCCGATGTGCGCGAGATGCTGGATCGTGGCGTTGAGGTCGAGATTCGACCCCTGGCCGATGACCCCAAGGTTGACTGCGCCAGCGTGCTCTAGGCGTTCAATTTCGAAGAGTCTGAGCTCTTCGTAGTTTCCTATTAGGAAAGGGGGATATATGCTTACCCAAGCAATCCTCATCGGACTTATCGCCGCATTTGGTAAGTTCGACTTCCAGCTCGGTACGCTCTATGCGTTCCGCCCCATCGTCCTGTGCCCGCTCGTGGGCCTGGTGCTGGGGGACCTGCAGTCCGGCCTCGCGATCGGCGCCAGCCTGGAGCTGCTGTTCATGGGCTCGATCTCCATCGGCGCCTACGTGCCGCCTGATGAGACGATCGGCGGCGTGCTCGCCTGCGCCTTCGCTATCCAGCTGGGTCAGAGCACCGAGGCAGCCATCGCGCTTGCCATGCCCATCGCCACGCTGTGCCTTGCCATCAAGAACATCCTCAACGCCGCCCTGCCGATCCTGGTTGACCGCGCTGATGTCTTCTCCGGCCAGGGCAACCTTAAGGGTGTCTATGCGATGCACTTCCTGATCGGTTTGACCGGTATCATCATGGCGTTCCTGCTGTGCTCGCTGTCGTTCTATCTGGGTGCTGACGCCATCCAGGGCATGCTCGACTTCATCCCGCCCTTTGTCCTTGCTGGCTTTGGCGTTGCAGCCAACATCCTGCCGGCCATGGGCTTCGCCATGCTCGGCCGCCTGGTGCTCACCAAGCAGCTCGTGCCCTTCTACTTCCTGGGCTTCCTGCTGTGCTCCTACGCCAACGTGCCCGTCCTGGGCGTCGCCCTGATCGCCATCATCATCGGCATCGACAAGTTCGACCTGCTCGGCCTGGGCGGAGCCCAGCCCCAGCTTTCCGCGGAAGGGGATGAGGACGATGACTTCTAGTCCCGAGAACAAGATCACGCGCTCCGACCTCGTCAAGAGCGCCGTCAACGTCGGCGCCCTGGGCATGGAGTTCTCCTGGACCTACTACAAGCAGATGAACATCGCCTTCTGCCTGATGGTCGCCAACATGCTCAAGAAGATCTACGCCGGCCGCCCCGACGACTACGCCGAGGCCCTGCACCGCCACTGCGCGTTCTTCAACATCACCGTCCAGTTCGCCCCGTTCGTCGGCGGCATCGCGATGGCCATGGAGGAGAAGGTCGCCCGCGGCGAGATCGAGCCCGAGAGCGTCAACGACGTCAAGGCCGCCCTCATGGGCCCGCTGTCCGGCATCGGCGACTCCATCTTCCTGTCGACGCTGCGCGTGGTCGCCGCCGCGGTGGGCATCAGCCTGTGCCAGGCCGGCAACCCCTTCGGCCCCATCGCCTTCCTGCTCATCTACAACGTCCCCGGCTTCGCGCTGCGCATCTGGGGCGCCGTCAAGGGCTACGAGCTGGGCGTGGGCTTCCTGGACGAGGCCCAGAGGACCGGCCTCATGCGGAAGATCATGACCTGCGTGGGAATCGTGGGCGTCATGGTCGTGGGCGCCATGTGCAAGGACATGTTCTGGGCCAGCATCCCGGTGGCCATCGGCTCGGGCGACGACGCCCAGACCCTCCAGGACATCCTGGACGGCATCATGCCCGGCATGCTCGGCATGATCGCCTTCTGGCTGTACTACTGGCTGCTGTCCAAGAAGATCAACCCCATGGTGCTGATCGTGGCCACCATGGTCGTGGGCATCATCGGCGCGTTCTTCGGCGTGCTGGCGTAAGGGCCCGGCTGCATAGACTGTCATTGCAACCTGGTAAGGGGATGGAGCGGGCCTATGCCCTCCATCCCCTTACTTGTATAGAGGGAGTTCGTATGTTCGCGAAGGATCGCGAAGCAATGCGCCTGACGCCGGCAGAGGTCAGGCTGATTCTTATTGAGTCCCTGCAATGGTGCGCCAACAACGCGGTGTACTTTTTAGGGCTTATCGGCGCGGCGACGTATGATTTGGCTGGCACGGCCTTTTTGGTTGCTGCCATTACGCTCGTACGCAATCTTATGACGTCGGCGGGCAATATGGTGTCGGGCTCGGTCATCGACCGCTTTGGACCGCGCCGGACGTCGTTTGTGACGTGCGTGATTACGGCGGTGCTATCGCTTGGCGTGGGGTTGGCGCCGTTGTCTGTCCCCGGGCTTGTGTTTGCCGCGTGCGTCTTGGGGCTTGCGGGCGGCTTTATCAACACCTGCACGCATGCGTTTCCGGGCTATCTTGAATCGACCACCGAGGGCCGCACCCGCGTGAACGGTCTCATGGTGTTCTACAGCAATATCGCCTATACCGCTGGCCCGCTGCTCGGTGGTGCCATCGTGAGCTTTTTTGCCACGCAATCGGTCTATCTGCTCATGGCGGGCATGATGGGTGTGGCGGCCGTGCTCTCCTTGGGCTGTCGCGAGTGTGTTGCTCCCGCAAAAGGGGAGAAGCCGAAGGGCGGCATTCTGGGCGGCATGGCCGAGGGCGCGCGACTTACGTTTCGCGACCACGACCTGCGCCTTATCTTTATCTCGGGCTTTTTGGGTTTCTTTGCGTTTGGCGCGTTCGATTCGCTGGAGTCGTTGTTCTACCGTGATGTGCTCAACGTGGATATCGTCTGGCTGGGCTGGCTGTCCTCGGTCGTGGGCCTCACTTCCTCGGTGGGCGCGTTCATCCTGACCAAGCTTTCTGCCCGCCATGTCAACCTGCGATTGTTGCTTGGCGCGCTCATGGCCGTGGGCATTGGGTCCATGGTGTACGTGGGCACCGATATGCTGGGGGTCGCGATTATCGGTCAGGCGATTAACGGCCTGGCCTGGGGATTCCTGGAACCGCTGCAGATGATCTTGATTCAGGAGCGCGCCGACATCAAATACCTGGGGCGCATTACCGGCTTTGTGCGTTTTGGCCTGATGAGCGCCGGCGTGCTGCCGCTGCTGGCGGCTCCGTTTTTGGCGGAGGCTTTGGGCGTCCAGGCGGTGCTGTTTGGGGCATCGACCATTATTGCGCTGGTGGGAACGCTGTTCTTTGTCGCACAAGGGAGGCGTCGGCGGTGTTAGCTATACATTCAATTCTAATTTAATACCACTCACCAGAGAATTTCGACCGTTCACCGAGGATTGAAATAGATTGATAAGTGGTATTAAAAACACGTTAGGTGTATGTCTATAATTGGTATCGAAAAGAAACGCGATGTATAGAGTTGCGTGCAGGACAGAAAGGAAAAGCCATGAAGGAAACCGAGAAGATCGAGATTATGCACTTTAGCCAGGAGGGCTACGTCGAGGACGGCAAGAACGTCTACGAGGCCGGCAAGAAGATGACCGCGCTCGCCGACAAGGTCGCCGACGAGGGCTACGACGCCGTGTTCCTGATGGGCGTCGGCGGCACCTGGGACGAGCTCATGCAGCTCGAGTACCTCATGAACAAGTTCGGCGACCGCGACCTCGAGGTCTACCTGATCCACGCCGCCGAGTGGAACGTCATGGGCCACAAGCGCATGACCGAGAAGTCCGTCGTGCTCACCGCCTCCGAGTCCGGCACCACCCCCGAGGTCCTCGAGGCCGTCAAGAAGATGAAGGACATGGGCGTGCGCGTCTACGCCATGACCAAGCCCGAGGGCCCCATCGGCCAGGCTGTGGGTGCCGAGAACTGCGTCAAGATGGCTTCCGATCACGGTAACGGCGGCTGCGAGATGGGCTACTACCTCGCCGACTGCTTCGGCCTGCGCCTGCTCAACCGCCGCGGCTGCTTCCCGCAGTTCGATAAGTTCATCGAGCAGACCAAGGACGTTTGGACCCACCTGGTCGACATCCGCAAGAGCTTCGAGCCGCGCGCCGAGGAGCTCGCCAAGAAGTACGCCCTGGCCCCCTACACCATGTTCATCGGCTCCGGTGCCCTGTGGGGCGAGACGATCCTGTTCTCGATGTGCATCCTGGAGGAGATGCAGTGGAAGCGCACCCGCTACATCACCTCGGCCGACTTCTTCCACGGCACCCTCGAGCTCGTGGAGCCCGGCGTCCCGGTCTTCCTGTTCATGGGCGAGGACGAGAACCGCAAGCTCGACGAGCGCGTCCGCGCGTTCCTGACCCGCGGCGTGACCGGCGACACCGACATCAACATCATCGACACCGCCGAGTTCGCCATCCCGGGCCTTGACGACGAGTTCCGCGTCATCGTGTCTCCGTGGATCCTCTCCTCGCTGATCACCGATCGCCTTGCCGCTTACTACGAGACGGTCACCAAGCACAACCTCAACTACCGTCGCTACTATCACCAGTTCGATTACTAATCGGCGACAAATTAGCTACTGATCAAGAAGCACCCTGCCCGGGCGCATGCGTCCGGGCATTTTTATGCCGAAGTTCGCAAGAAAGGGGAATCGAATGAGGCAGTTCATCGTTGCATCCCATGCTCATTTTGCGTCCGGAATCGTCGAGAGCATTGGGCTACTCTCGGGCGAGCGCGAGAACGTCCATGCGCTGTCTATGTATGTCGACGGAAACGAGGACCTGGTCAAGGAGGCCGCAGCGATTCTGGACGGCTTTGCCGCGGACGATGAGGTCGTCGTTTGCACCGACCTCTTTGGCGGCAGCGTCAACAACGAGTTCACCAAGATCGTCCAGACGCGCCCCAACACGCACCTGGTGACCAATATGAATCTGCCGCTCCTTATTCAGCTGCTGTTCGTGCCCGACTCCACCCCGATCGATGAGGCCATTCGCCAGATCGTCGAGGCGGACGACACCAAGGTCAAGTACGTCAACGACCTGCTGGGGCAGGCCGAACTCGATGAGTTTTAATCGTTAGGAGCACATCATGATTCAGATGATTCGCGTGGACTATCGACTGCTTCACGGCCAGGTTGCCGTTAGCTGGACCTCGGCTCTGGGTGCCGACTGCATCCTGTTAGTGAGCGACACGGTCCTCAACGACAAGCTTCGTCTGCAGGCCCTGTCCCTTGCAAAGCCCGAAGGATGCAAGGTCGTCGTCAAAAACACCGAGGATGCCGTCAAGGCGCTCCAGAGCGGTGTGACCGACAAGTACAAGCTCTTCGTGGTTTGCGAGACGATCCAACAGGCCGGTGCCGTCGCCAAGGCGATGGGCGTCAAGAAGATCAACCTCGGCAATGTGGCCTTTAGCGAGGATGCCCGCCAGGTCTCGACGAGCGTATTCCTTACGCCCGAGAACGAGGCCTACGTGAAGGAGCTACTCGGCGAGGGCTATGAGCTGTTCATTCAGATGATTCCGGCGGATGCGAAGACTGATGCCGCAAAGGTCATCGGTTAGGGGCTGTCATGGTTATCAAGACGATCCTGATTTTCCTGATTGCCCTTTTGGGCTATTCCGAGTGGCTGACCGGTACGAGTTACCTTCAGCGCCCCATTGTGCTCGGACCGTTGGTCGGCCTTGTCATGGGCGATGTGGTGACCGGCACCATTATGGGCGCCACGATGGAGCTTGCCATGGTCGGTGCCATCTCGGTCGGTGCGTATAACCCGCCCGATACGATTTCCGGAACCATTCTGGGCGTGTCGCTTGCCATGCAGGCCGGCGCGGACGCTTCGGCGGCCCTGACCCTGGGCATTCCCATCGCAACGATCGTCCTGGCGCTCGATACGGCCCTGGGCCAGCCGGTCATGCTGCTGCTGGTGCACCGTATCGACAAAAACGTCGAGGACGGAGACACCAAGGCCATCACGCGCAACATGCTCATCGCCGGTTACGCGCAGAGCTGGTGCGGCCTGCTGATCATTCCCCTGGCATTCTTCTTTGGCGCCGATGCTGTTGCCAGCCTGCTCAACATCATCCCCGATTTCGTTCAGACCGGCATGGATGTCGCCGCCGCCTTCTTGCCCGCACTCGGCTTTGCGATGCTGGCGCAGATGATTATGAACAAAACAGTGGCTCCGTTCTTCTTCGCTGGCTTCTTCCTCGTCGCCTACTTTGGCATTAGCACGACTGGCGTGGCGATCTTTGCCGCGATTATCGTCGTCGCGATGACGGTTTTGGGTGACAAGAAAAAGGCGGAGCAGCCCGCAGCGGCAACCGAGGATCCTGCGATTGGGAGTGGGTTCGATGAGTTTTAAGTTTGAGTCTTCTTACGACGGGCTGATTTCCCGCGCAGACCTTAAGAAGCTGTTCTGGCGCTCGATTCCCTATGAGCATTCCTGGAACTACGAGCGTATGGGCCATATCGGCTTTATGTGGGCCCTTATGCCGATCCTTCGCAAGCTGTATCCGCAGGATGCGGACTTTAAGGCCGCACT
This sequence comes from Collinsella sp. AM17-1, assembly GCF_003470665.1. Taxonomy (GTDB): domain Bacteria; phylum Actinomycetota; class Coriobacteriia; order Coriobacteriales; family Coriobacteriaceae; genus Collinsella. The sequence continues at coordinate 50,730 of NZ_QRJZ01000012.1, read as the reverse complement.
CAAGCGCCATATGGAGCTCTATAACGTCACGCCGTATATCTCGACGCTCCCCATGTCCATTGCTGCCGCAATGGAAGAAGTCAACGCCACCGAAGATAACTTTGACACGAGCGCGATCTCTAATGTCAAGCTTGCTTTGATGGGACCGCTGTCCGGCGTGGGCGATGCCTTCTACTGGGGTACGCTGCGAATTTTGGCAACGGGTGTCGGCACGTCGCTGGCGCTGCAGGGCTCTATTCTTGGCCCGATTTTGTTCCTGCTCGTGTTCAACGTTCCCCACTACATCATCCGTTACCTGCTGACGTTTGTGGGATATCGCTTTGGCTCGGACATGATCAGCAAGGTCCAGGAATCGGGCATTATGGACACGATCGTCAAGATGGCCTCTATCATGGGTGCCATGGTGATCGGCGCTATGACCATGGAGATGGTCACCGTGGACATTCCGCTCATGGTCGGCGCGGGCGATGGCGCTCAGACGCTCGCCGAGCTGCTCAACGGAATCTTCCCGGGCTTTGTCACGATGGGGCTGTTTGGAATTGTCTATCTCATGCTCAAGAAGAAGATGAATCCGCTGCTCATCATGCTCGTGATCCTACTCGTGAGTATCGCCGGCGCGTTCTTTGGAGTGCTTGGTGTTCAGTAGGGCATCCGTCATAATTAAAACAATGTAAGAGGGGGCGTCGCGCACATTGTGCTGCGGCGCCCTTTTGCCGAAAGGTGGACAAGATGGAGTATCCGCAGCTTGCCGTCATGAATATCAGCCATCGTTATTTTGACCTTGAGGAATTCTTTTCCTCGGCTGCGGCCTCGGGCTACACGTGTTGCGAGCTTTGGACCGGGGCGATGCATCTGTATGTCGATTGCCATGGATACGATTCGATCGAGCAGGTGCGGGAGCTGTCACAGCGGTATGGGGTTCGGATTGTGGGGCTTTGTCCCGAACAGAACAACCCCAAGCCGTGGAATATCGCGGCGCGCGGGAATGAAGCGCGTGCCCGCACGCTCGCGTACTTTAAGAACGTTGTAGATATCGCGGCGGAACTTGGAGCCGAGCAGGTCATGGTCTCGAGCGGCTGGGCATTTTTGAACGAGCCGATCGAGGACGCGTGGGGTCGCAGCGCCTCGATGCTGCGTGCGATTGCCGAGCATGCGGGAGAGTGCGGCGTGCGACTGGTGCTCGAGGCCCTGCAGCCAGTTGAGTCGATGATCGTGAACTCGGCGGCCGACACGAAGCGCATGATCGAGGCAGTTGATCATCCGGCACTTAAGGCATGTCTGGATATGGGCGCCATGGCGGTGGCGGGGGATACTATCGACGATTATTTCGATCTGCTTGGCGATGATGTCGCCCACGTGCATTTTGTCGATGTTGCGGCAGATGGCACGACGCATCTTGCCTGGGGTGACGGCAACCGCGACATGCGCGCCGACCTGGATAGGCTGGTGGCGCGCGGCTATCGCGGAGTTGTTTCGGCCGAGACCTATGACGGGCGCTATTTTGCCGACCCCGCAGCTGCCGATGCGCAGGTAATGGCAGAGTATCGTCGTGCGATTGGCGCCTAAGTGGGGTTGGGTTGCGGCAGCCTACCCTATGTTTCCAAATGAATACGCTATGAGCTGCAAGCGACGATTTTCCCCGCAAACACTCTAGTATGCTAAAGTACCCAGAAGACCGGCGGAGCTATGCCGGTTTTTCGTTCTATAGGAAACGTAGCATGAGGAGGCTCACCAGATGACGGCCACACCGTGGGGATTCCGGGACATATTGCCCGAGGAGGCTCAGGCGCGCGAGGAGATTGCGCTGACGGTGAAGGGCTGCTTCAGGGAGCATCATTACCTTCCGGTCGAGACGCCGCTACTCGAGGACAAGGGTTCGCTCGAGGAAGGCGGCCGCATCGCGGATACTCCGTTCAAGCTTTTTGACGACGACGGCCGCTTGTTGGTGGTCCGTCCCGACAACACGCTGCCGATCGTACGCCTGGTTTCGACCCGCATGCGCGCTGCCGACCTGCCCCTGCGCCTTCGCTACGAGGCGCCGGTGGTTCGTGAGTGTCAGCGAAATGCCGGTGGTTCGCGCCAGTTTACACAGTTGGGCTTTGAGCTTATCGGTGCGGGCGATACCGCGGGCGATGTCGAGATCGTCTCGCTCGTGGCCGAGGCCGTGCGCAAGCTGGCACTGCCCGATGCGCGCATTATCACAGGTAGCGTACGCCCGTTTAAGGAGCTGCTCGCGGCGTGCGAGGATCGCGAGCTGGCCGCCGAGGCCCTGCGCTGTGTGCACGCCAACGACTTTGTGGGCCTCGATGCCCGCGTGGCGGCAAGCGCCGAGTCCGATGCCGTCAAGGCCGCCATTAGCGAGTTGCCGCGTCTGCACGGCGGTGCCGAGGTACTCGACCGCGTGGACGCGCTGCTGGAGGCCGCCGGTATCGTCGCGCCGCTGACGCGCGAGCTGCGTGCCCTGGTCGAGGGCCTGGCACCCGAGGACGCCCAGGTGCTGTCGTTCGACTTCTCTATCATGAACTCTTTCGATTACTACACGGGCTTGGTCTTTAAGGCCTATGCCGGCGGCTTGCCCGATCCGGTCGGTTCGGGCGGACGCTATGACTCCATCTTTACCGGCGCATTTGGCGCCGGTATCGAGGTGCCGGCGGCGGGCTTCGCCTTTTCGCTCGAGCGCCTGGAGGCCGCGCGCACCTCGGCCGAGGATGCCGCTTCCGATGGCGACCATGCTGCGGGCCGTGGCGCCGAGGGCCCGCTGCGTATCGCCGTGCCCAAGGGCTCGCTTAAGGCCGACACGCTCGACGTGCTCGAGGCCGCGGGCCTGGACGTCTCTGAGCTGCGTGACCCCGGCCGTCACCTGATTGTGCGCGGCCGCGACACGCGTGCCGGCGAGGGCACGGTCGGCGATATCGAGTTTGTCATCGTGCGACCCAGCGATGCACCCGCCTTTGTGGGCTGCGGCGGTGCCGATTGCGGCATCTGCGGTTGGGACTCGCTCATCGAGGCCGACCTCAACCTGCTGCAGCTGGTCGATTTGGGCTACGGCCTGTGCACCTTTATCGAGGCGGAGCCCGCGTGGCGCGCCGGTCAGGCCGAGCGCAACTATGCCCGCCGCGGGTCGCTTCGCGTGGCAACCAAGTACCCGCGTATCGCGAGTGCCTGGTATGCCGAGCGCGGCGTGAACGCCGACATCGTTTCGCTGCACGGCAATATCGAGCTGGGGCCCATCGTCGGCATGACCGATCGCATCGTGGACATTACCGCCACTGGTGCCACGCTGCGCGACAACGACTTGGTCATCACCGGCCGCATCATGGACTGCACGGCCCGCTTCTTTGTCAACCCGGGCGCCGCGCGCCTGGACCCGCGCGTTCGCAACCTGGCCGATCGCCTGGCCGCGGCTGTTAAGGACAAGCATTTTGAGCCCGTTGCGGGCTCGGCACAATAGCGCGAGCACGCACGGGCGCCCCAACGTCCGGGCTGCGGGCCGACTGGCGCCGCCGTCCGGCCTCTCGTTTTTCGAACACAACCTCGACCGATAGGGGATACCGATATGAAGACCATCAAGCTTGTTCCCGGTGAGCGCCTCGTTACCAACCAGCTCAACCGCAAGGGCGTGCTGCCGCAAAACATCGTCGACGCCGCCCGCGATATCGTGGCCAACGTGCGCGCCAACGGCGATGCTGCGGTGCGCGATTACTGCCAGCGTTTTGACGGTGTTGAGCTGGAGAGTTTCCGTCTGCCGCAGGATCAGATCGATGCCGCGCTCGAGGGCCTCGACCCGGCTTTTGTCGCCGCGCTCGAGAAGGCCGCGCGTCAGATTCGCGAGTTCCACCAGCGCGAGGTCGAGCAGAGCTGGTTTACCACACGCCCGGACGGCACGATGCTCGGCGTTAAGGTGACCCCGCTCGCGGCGGCCGGCATCTATGTGCCGGGCGGCCGCGCGCAGTATCCCTCCACGGTGCTCATGAATGCCATTCCCGCCAAGGTGGCCGGCGTCAAGCGCGTGGTCATGGTGACCCCGCCGCAAAAAGACGGCCTGATCAGCCCTTACACGCTTGCCGCGGCAAAGCTCGGCGGCGTGGACGAAATCTATATGGTGGGCGGCGCTCAGGCCGTGGCCGCGCTGGCGTACGGTACCGAGACCATTCCGCGTGTCGATAAAATCACCGGTCCGGGCAACGCCTTTGTCGCCGCGGCCAAGCAGATTGTCTCGGGCGACGTGGGAATCGACATGGTCGCTGGCCCCTCCGAGGTCTGCGTGCTGGCCGATGCCACGGCCAAGCCTATGGTGGTCGCGGCAGACCTGATGGCCCAGGCCGAGCACGATCCGCTGGCAGCCTGCTATCTGGTGACTTGCGACGAGCAGTTTGCGCGCGAGGTCGAGGCTGGCATCGACATCCTGGTGGCGCAGTCGCCGCGTGCCGAGATCACGCGCGCTTCGCTCGACAACGAAGGCACCATCGTGGTGGCCGCCGATATGGCTGCCGCCGTCGAGGCCGTGAACACCGTGGCGCCCGAGCACCTGGAGCTGCACTGCAAGGATGCGATGGGCCTGCTTGGCGGCATTCGCAACGCCGGCGCCATCTTTGTGGGCGCTTGGAGCTCCGAGCCGCTTGGCGATTATGTTGCCGGCCCCAACCACACGCTGCCGACCGGCGGCACGGCCATGTTCTCCAACCCGCTTTCGGTCGAAGAGTTCGTTAAGCGCTCGAGCGTCATTTGCTATACGCCCGAGGGTCTGCTCTCCGACGCTCCCGCTACGCAGCGCCTGGCCGAGGCCGAGGGCCTGTGGGCGCACGCGCTCTCTGCCGCCCTGCGTCGTCGCGTGTTAGAGCAGGGCGAGGATGCCGTGAGTGCCGAGTCGCTGGCTGCGGCCGACCTGACCAAGGTCGCCTGGCCGGGCGACGCTGTGGCGACGGTCGCCGAGGGTGTGGATCTGGCGGCTGCAGGCTCGGATGGCGCTGGCGCGACCGGCGGGGAGGCCTAACATGGCCGAACTCACGCCGCGCATGAAGGAGCTCGTCCAGCCCTACTTGGCCGGTATCGAGCCCTACGATCCCAACTTTACGCCCACGCGCATCAATCTTTCGGCCAACGAGAACACCTATCCCGTACCTGCTGGCGTGCGCGAGGCGGTTGATGCGGCCTTGGCTGCCACGCCGCTCAACCGCTATCCCGATCCCATGTCCAACGACCTGCGCGATGAGCTCGCTGCCTGGCATGGCGTGGCGCGTGAGAATATTTGCGCGGGAAACGGCGGCGATGAGCTGCTCTATAACTACTTGCTGGCGTTTGGCGGCGCGGGGCGGACCCTGCTCAACTGCCCGCCGTGCTTTAGCGAGTACGCGTTCTTTGCGTCGCTTTGTCAGACCGAGGTGCGCGATGTGTGGCGCGACCCGGCGACCTTTGAGCTCGACCAAGCGGCTGTGCTCGCAGCGGCTCCCGAGTGCAATCTGGCGATCGTGACCTCGCCCAATAATCCCACGGGTGACGTGGCGCCGCTCGACTTTGTCGCGGCCCTGTGCGATGCGTGCCCCGGCATGGTCATGGTCGACGAGGCCTACGTTGAGTTTGCGGACGATTCGTTTGGCGCGGCTACCACGGCGCAGGGGCTTATCGCCGAGCATCCCAACCTGGTGATTCTGCATACGCTGTCCAAGGCGTTTGGCGCCGCCGGCACGCGTCTGGGCTATGTGATCGCGGCGCCCGAGGTCATCGATGTGTTTGCGGCGATTCGCCAAATCTACTCGGTTAACGTGCTGAGCCAGGCCGCCGCGCTTGCCTGCGTGCGTGCCCGCGATGCGTATGCGCCTGTGGTGGCACAGGTCGCATCCGAGCGCGAGCGCGAGTTGTACGCCCTGCGTGCAATGGCTGCCGAGGGCATGCCCGTGGAGGCATGGCCGAGCGCAGCGAACTTTGTGCTCGTGCGCACGCCGCATGCCACGCGCGTGCGCGAGCGTCTGCGCGACGAGCATTCGATTTTGGTGCGCGACTTTAGCTACGCGCCGGGGCTCGCGGACTGCCTACGCATTACCGTGGGCACCCCGCAGGAAAACGACAAGGTGCTGGCCGCGTTTGCCGCGCTGGTGAAGGAGGAGATGTAGATGGACCGCTATGCCGAGGTGACCCGCAAGACGGGCGAGACCGACATTGTCGTAAAGCTCGACCTGGACGGAAGCGGCGTGTGCGATATCTCGACCGGCGCGCCGTTTTTCGACCACATGCTCAACGCTTTTGGCCGCCATGGTCTGTTCGATCTGACGGTGCACGCGGTGGGCGACGTGGAGGTCGATGCGCACCACACCGTCGAGGACACGGGTATCGTGCTGGGCGAGGCGTTTTGCCAGGCGCTGGGCGACAAGGCGGGCATTACGCGCTTTGCCGACGCGGCGATTGCCATGGACGAGACGCTCGTGATGGCCGCCGTTGATATTTCGGGCCGCGGGCAGGCCTACTGCGAGCTGCCCGTGCCCACCGAGCGCGTGGGCAGCTTTGATACCGAGCTGGCCGTCGAGTTCTTCTACGCCTTCGCGCGCGATGCCAAGCTCACGCTGCACGTTCGCGAACTGGCGGGCGGTAACTCGCATCACATTATCGAGGCCGCCTTTAAGGCCGTGGGCCGCACGATGCGCCACGCCTGCGAGCTCGATCCCCGCGTGCAGGGTATCCCCAGCACCAAGGGCTCGCTGTAACCGTCACAAGGGTAAAACCACCACGAAGATGCCTGTCCTCTTTGTGGTGGTTTTGGATGATGAGAAGTGGAGGGGTCGCGTGGGCGAACCGAAGATCGTGGTGGTCGACTACCACAAGGGCAACTTGTCGAGCGTCGTGCGCGGGCTTGCGCGCGCCGGTGCTGCCGCCTGCACGTCGGACGATCCGGAGCAGATCCGCAACGCCGACGGCCTGGTCATCCCGGGCGTGGGTGCGTTCTATGACGCGATCGCCTTTATGCGTCAGAGCGGCGAGGAGGTGGCCGTGCTCGATGCCGTTGCCGCCGGAACTCCGCTGCTCGGCATCTGCCTGGGCCTTCAGCTGTTTTTTGAGCGCGGCAACGAGGGCGTGCCTGCGAACGAGGACGCGGACGCGGACGACGATGCCTCCGAGCAGGCCGGTGGTCCCTGGGTCGATGGCCTGGGCATCATGCGTGGCTCGTGCACGCACCTGGAGTCGAGCCGTCTGAAGGTCCCGCACGTGGGCTGGGACCAGGCGCGCATGACGCCCGCCGGTGCGGCCGATCCGTTGCTTGCCGGTTTTGCCGAGGGCGCCAACATGTATTTCACTCACAGCTACGCGGTGGCCGACGACGTCGATGCCGCCGATGTGTTGGCGCGCACGCACTATACACGGAGCTTCCCGTGCATCGTGCGCCACGGCAACGTGTGGGGCTGCCAGTTCCATCCCGAGAAATCCTCTGCGCTGGGTCAGCGCATCCTTAAGAACTTCGTGAGCATCGTCGAGGGGGCCGGCCGATGATTCTGTTTCCCGCAATCGATTTGATCGGCGGCAAGGTCGTGCGCCTGGAGCGCGGCGACCGGAGCCGCTGTAAGGTGTATTCTGACGACCCCGTGGCCGTTGCCCGCTCCTTTGCCGAGCAGGGCGCGAGCTGGGTGCACGTCGTCGACCTGTCCGCTGCCTTTGGCGAGGACGAAGACGCGTGCGCTGCCAACTTGGCAGCGATTAAGGCCATCTGCGGCGTCGACGGTCTGTCCGCGGACGTGGGCGGCGGCGTTCGTTCGCTCGCGCGCATCGACGAGCTGGCCGGCTACGGCGCGCGTCGCATCGCGCTAGGCACGGTGCTCGTGACCGAGCCGGGATTTGCCGAGGTGGCGGCGCAAGGCTTTGGCGAGTTACTGGTGGCAGACATTGCCGCCCGTGACGGCCAGGTCAAGGTGAATGGTTGGCGCGACGGCGCGGGTGTGGCGCTCGACGACGCCGTGGCGCAGCTCACCGAGCTGGGCTTTAAGCATCTGGTGTATACCGACATCGCGCGCGATGGCATGCAGACGGGCATCGACGTGGCGGCGTATCGCCATGTGGCCGAGGTCGCGGGCTTTCCCGTCGTGGCTTCGGGCGGCATCTCGACGCTCGACGATATCCGCGCACTGGCCGCGGTGGGCGAGGATGCCATCGAGGGTGCCATTACCGGTCGTGCGCTCTACGAGGGCAACTTTACGCTGGCCCAGGCGTTGGCCGCCGCCCGAGGGAAGGAGTAGCCCATGCTTGCCAAACGCGTGATTCCCTGTCTGGATGTTAAGGACGGCCGCGTGGTCAAGGGCGTCAACTTTGTGAGCCTGCGCGATGCTGGCGACCCGGTGGAGCTGGCGCGCGCCTACGACCGCGAGGGTGCAGACGAGGTCGTCTTCCTGGACATTACCGCGACGAGCGACAACCGCGCGACGACCATCGAGATGGCGGCGCACGCGGCCGAGGAGCTCGCTATTCCCTATACCGTGGGCGGCGGTTTCCGCGACTTGGCGGGCATGCGAACCATGGTTGCCGCCGGTGCCGACAAGGTGTCGCTTAACTCTGCCGCCGTGCGCGATCCGTCGTTGATCAGCCAGGCCGCCGCGGCGTTTGGCAGCCAGGCCGTGGTCGTGGCGATTGATGCCAAGCGCGTGGGCCTGCCCGGTCAGCCGGATGCCGACAAGTGGGAGGTCTTCACGGCGGGCGGTCGCAACGCCACGGGTATCGATGCGGTGGCGTGGGCCGAGGAAGCGGCTCGTCGCGGCGCCGGTGAGATCTTGCTCACCAGCATGGATCGCGACGGCACCAAGGCTGGCTTCGACCTGGCACTCACCCGCGCCGTGGCGCGCGCGGTGCCGATCCCGGTGATCGCAAGCGGCGGCGTGGGCACGCTCGAGCATTTTGCCGAGGGCGTGATCGAGGGCGAGGCCGATGCCGTGCTGGCGGCCAGCGTCTTTCACTTTGGAACTTTCAGCATTCGCCAGGTGAAGGAGTATATGGCCAGCCAAGGCATCCCTGTGAGGCTGGACTTCTAGTGCTACGGCTTGCCCAGGCACCGCATCTTGCCGCTCAAACCGTCGCTCGCGTACCAAAGTACGCGTCGCTCCTCTTTCGCGGCAACCTGCGGCACCTGGACAACCCTCGCCGACCTGTGGGATTTCGTTTGTTACTTGGGAGAAATGATGACTGAGGTAATAAATGCTACCGAGCTTAAATACGACGCCCGCGGGCTGATTCCTTGCGTGGTTCAGCAGCATGACACCGGTGAGGTGCTTATGGTTGCTTGGATGAACGAGGAATCGGTGGGGCTGACGCTCAAGACCGGGACCACGTGGTTTTGGAGTCGCAGCCGTCAGGAGCTCTGGAACAAGGGCGCGACGAGTGGCAACATGCAGGAGGTCAAGGAGCTCTGGGCCGACTGCGATAGCGATACGCTGCTGGTCAAGGTGGACTCACCGGGCCCGGCCTGCCATACCGGCAACCGTACCTGCTTCTTTAAGCGCGTGGAAGGGGGAGTGCGATGAAAGTCGTGACGCCGTTCGAGGTCGCCGAATGCAACACCGAGCTCCTCCGCGCGGGCGTGCCATGCCGCGTGCACCTGACTGATGCCTGCGGGGCGCAGTCGCTTTGGCTCGAGGCCGAGAAGGAAAGGCTCGATGAGGCCCATGCCGTCATCGTCGAGTTCTTTGAGAAAAAGGGCGCAAAGCCTCGGTTCGATGAGGCCGGTACCTACTTTACGCTGCAGTAACGAGAGGAAATAACCATGGGAGTCAGAACAGCTAACGTGCAGCCGGGAAACATCGGTGAGACGCTGACGGGACTGGCCGAGGTGATTCACAGTCGTCGCGACGCATCGCCGCAGGAGAGCTATACCGCGCGTCTGCTGACCGACGTCGAGGACGAGCTTCTCAAGAAGCTTGCCGAGGAGGCGAGCGAGGTGATCATGGCCTGCAAGGATAACGACCACGATCACATCCGCTACGAGGCCGGCGACCTGATCTACCACCTGCTCGTGACGCTCGAGCGCTACGGCATCACCCTCGACGAACTGGCCGGCGAACTCAACGCCCGCCGCCACTAGTCATTGGGGACGTTCTTAAACGACTAGTTAGGCGAGGGGCGTGGATTCCCATTCGCCGGTGGGGTGGGGGATATCGAAGGCCCGGTAGCCGCAGTCGTAGGCGTGGGCCTGGGCCTCGCGGATGTTCCAGCAGATGTCGCAGGCGCGGTGCGCGTCCGAGCCAAAGGTGATGGGCACCTCGGCATGGGCGAAGCGGCGCAACAGCCCGGTCGCGGGGTAGTAATCGTCGAGCCCCTTGCGCGGTGCGGCGGTCGAGACCTCAACGCGGCGACCCGTATCGTGGGCGCATTCGGCCATCTGCTCCCAAAACGGCGCGGGGTCAAAGTCGGGTGCAAAGCCGTCCTTCGAAAAGCGCATGACCAGGTCGGGATGGGCCATCGCGTCAAAGTTGAGTGAGCTTTCGCAAGCACGGCACCAGTCGTCGACGTAGCACTCCCACACGCCGCGCACGCCTAAGTTTTCCCAAACATGCAAGTTGGTATCGTCGTCGATCCAACCGCAAAGGGAATCGGGTGTATCGGGGCGCGCGACGTCCTCTGTCCCTGCCGTGCCCGCGGCGCCTGCCGCAATATCGTCCGGGTTGCCAATCCAGTGCACGCTGCCCAGACGTACGACGGCGCCCTGGGACCAGTGCTCTACCAAGGGCTCGCAGCCCTCGTACCAATCGCATTCAAAACCGTAGATAAAGGTGAGCTCCGGCGCAATCTGCGCGGCGAGTTTGCGGGCGTCCTCAAAGGCCAAACGATGTGCCGGCAAGTCGCCCTCGACGACCTGCACCTCGCAGTTAGCATCCATACTGGCGGGCAGGGTAAGGTGGTCGGTCGAGACCATGACGCGGCAGCCGGCGGCAGCAGCGGCACGGACGTTGTCCTCGAACGAGGCATGGCCGTCCGAAAACGAAGTATGGGTGTGGCAATCGACCAGCGGGCAGGCGGGCATGGCGACTCCTTTGCATTTGGTGAATCCGCTCCATTGTAATGGTGCAGCTCTCAACACGCCGCGCACGCCGGGGGTCGAAATCGATTGGAAAGGCTGCGCGGCGCGCGGTGCGGCCTCGCTCTAAAATGTGTACGTCAGCCTCCAAAAGCTGCAAAAAATGACATGTTTGGAGGCTGACGTACACGTTTGAGACGAGGGCGAGGGGCGGGGCAGCGCGTGCCGGCGCCGGCGACTACTTGCTTCGTGTCGCCGCTCGTTTGGACTGCACGGTTATAATCGCGTGCCGCACGGCGGTGACGGGACGATAGCGGATCATACGCGGTCCCGACCAGCGCATGACCTCGCGGATCTTCTCGCGCATGGCAGGCCGGTAACAATGCGAAGGACAGGCCGAGCAAAATGTCTTGGTGCCCATGTGCGGGCAGTGCTCAATGCGCGCGATGGCGTATTTCTGCAGCTCGGCGCATTCGGGGCAGAGCGTAACGGTTCGGAGCCCGAGTTTGACGCGAGTGGGCTTTTCGCCGTTGGGAGCCTGCTTACCCTCGTGGCCGCCGCGATGATGCCCGCGGCACCACAGTGCAATCATCTGCGACACCATCTGGGCCTCGCGTGCACGTTTGCGCGCCAGCTCCGGCGTGTCGACCGGGCGCGCCATTAGCTCAGCCTCCCGTGCTCGACCGAAAGCGAGCAATCGGCAAACGCGCAGGTGCTGGCACGGTGGCTTACGAGCACAATGGTCTTGCCGCGGCGCTTGAGCTCGTCAACGGCCTGCATTACGGCTGCCTCGTTGAGAGCGTCGAGTGCGCTGGTGGGCTCGTCGAGCAAGATGAAGGGTGCGCCGTTGAGGAAGATGCGCGCAAGGCCGATGCGCTGGCGCTCGCCGCCCGAAAGCGAGTCGCCCAGCTCGGCAACGGGCGTGTCGAGACCCTGCGGCAGGCGGTCGATGAGGGCGGTAAGCGAAGCGGAGCGGCAAGCGTCGAGCAGCTCGGCATCGGTGGCGCTGGCGTGCGCAACCAGCAGATTCTCGCGTACGGTGCCGCAGAACAGATGTGTGTCCTGGGTCATATAGGCCTCGTGGCTGCGCAGGCTCGCCGTGTTGATGTGGCGGGCATCGATGCCGCTCACCGTGATGGTGCCAGCTGCGGGGTCCCAAAAACGCATGAGCAGCTTAAGCAGCGTCGACTTGCCCGAGCCCGAGCGCCCCATGATGCAGGTCATGGTGCCGGGCGCAAAGGTGCAGGTCACGTCGTCGAGGATGAGACTCGCAGCGGTGTCGTTCGCGGCCTGCTCTGTGGCGCCCGCACCGCCCGCGTCCACGCCGCCCGCATAGCTAAAGCTCACATGCTCGGCTGCGGCGCCGGCAAACTCAACGTTCTGTCCATCGGCGACCTCGGCGCACTGGGGCTGCTCGTCGAGCAAATCGAGCACGCGTGCGCCCGAGGCGAGCGTCTCCTGCAGTGAGGCGCCCAGGCGGCTCACGGCCATCACCGAGCCAAACGACGACACAAAGGTAAAGACGGCGACAAACGCTGCGGCAAAGTCAATCGTTCCCGCAGCCACCAGCTGCAGCGCACGCCCGAGCATCACCAGATTAGCCACAAGAATAAGCGCATCGGCTGCGGCCTCGCTGACCGCCTGGCGGCGCTTGAGGCGCGCGTCCACGGCGCCGACTTGCTCGGTCAGCTTGCCCAGGGCACGGCTGCGATCGGTGCCACCGGCAAACTGGATGGTCTCGCCCGCGCCGCGCAGACTGTCGAGTACAAAGGCGCCCAGCTTACCGGCGCCCTCGCGGCTCTGGCGGCCGGTGGTGCCGCATGCCTTGGCCGAGGTCAGGGGCAGCAGCACGCCCAGGACCGCGTAGGCCACGAGCGCGATGCCCGCGAGCTCGGGGCTCACAGCCAGCAAAAAGCCCTCAAACACAACGGTGCAGACCAGAGCTATAGCAATGGGCGAGATGGTGTGCGCGTAGAAGACCTCGAGCAGCTCGATATCCGAGGTGACCAGGCTCACGAGTTCGCCCTTGCCGCGGCCCTCGAGCTTGGCGGGGGCGAGCTGGCGCAGGGCGCCAAACACCAGGTCGCGAATGTGTGCGAGCAGACGGAATGCGATGTAATGGTTGCAGAGCTGCTCGCCGTAGTGGAGCGGCCCGCGCGCGATGCCGCAGGCGGCGCAGGCCGCGCATGCTGCGATAAGACCAAGCCCCAAGGCGTTGCGGCCCAGCGCGGCCATAAGGCCAAGGGCGCCAAAGGCCGGCACGAACGCGGCGGTGAGCATGCCGATGCTGCCCAGCGCGACGGCTAGCACAAGCCAGCCGGCAAGCGGTCGGACGAGCCCCATCATGCGCCACATGATGGACGGCGCCGAGCGACGGGCGCGGCCGGAGTCAGGCGCCGCGGCAGCGGAAGACGAACTAGTACCGTTGAGGCCATCGGCACAGGCGGCGCTGCCGTCAACAGCCTCAACCGCGCCGGCATCCTCAGCATCACCCTCTGCATACGCATATGCCGAGAGCTGCTCCTGGCTGTTCCACATGCGCGCATAGGCGCCCGCGGCGGCCAAGAGCTCGCCGTGAGTCCCGTGCTCGGCAATGCGGCCGCGTTCCAGCACCAGGATCTGATCGGCGTCCACGATCGTCGACAGGCGGTGTGCCACCACAATTACAGTGTGCCCGCCGGCAAGCGACGCGATGACCTCGCCGATCGCGGCCTCGCTTGCGGCATCGACGTTGCTCGTAGCCTCGTCAAACACATAGATCGGCGAGTCGTGCAGCAGGGCGCGGGCCATGCACACGCGCTGGCGCTGGCCGCCCGAAAGGTTGGTGCCACCCTCGTTAATCACCATGTCGAGCCCGCCGTTGGCCCGCACAAAGGCCGCCACGCGCGTGCGGTCGAGCGCGCGCAAAAGCTCGGTGTCGGTGGCGTTGGGCTGGGCGAGCAGCAGGTTGTCGCGCAGGGTGCCGGCAAACAGGTAGCCGTTGGTGGGCACCAGCGTGACGGCGCGCATGAGTGAGGCGGCCGTGACATCGCGCAGCTCGACGCCGCCAATGCGCACGCTGCCGCGGTAGGCGTCCTTGCGGCCCGCGATAATCCCCGCGAGCGTGGACTTGCCGCCGCCGCTTTCGCCCACGAGTGCCACGAGCGAGCCGTGCGCAATGGTCGCGCTGGCGCTGTCCAGCACGGTGCGGTCGCCGTAGGCATAGCTCACGCCTGCGAGCTCGATATCGCCGCGACCATCAAGCTCAACATCGCCGCGCTCGGGCTCGGGCGTATCCAAAATGCCAAACATGCGGCGCGAGGCGGCCATGCCGTTCATGGCCGTGTGGAACAGCGATCCCAGGCGGCGCATAGGCAAAAAGAACTCCTGTGACAGAAAGACGATGAGGAAGGTAGCCTCAAAGCCGATCTTGCCCGTGGCGAGCTGCAGTGCGGCCACGATAATGCCGAGCGCGGCGCCCATATAGACGACCAGGTCCATAACGCAAATGGAGCGCAGCTGCATCACCAGCAGGTGCATGGTCGCTGTGCGGAAACGCTTGGACTCGGCGTTGATGCGCTCGTGCCAGCTTCGATCGGCCTGGTAGACCTTAAGGGTGGTGAGACCCTGCACGGCCTCCAGGAACATGCCGCCAAGATCGACATAGCTGCCCCAGTACTCGGCACCGATCTTTTTGGCGTTGCGCATGACCATCATAATGGAGACGGGGATGATCGGAACGCAGGCGAGCAGCAGCGCGGCGGGAAGACCCGCCTGGCCCACGAGCAGTACAAACAGCGTGATGGGTGTCAAGCCGGCAAAGAAGAGCTGCGGCAGGTAGCCGCCAAAGTACACCTGGAGTTGCGTGGCGCCCTCGACGCTGGTCTGGACGGCCTCGGCGGTGGGGACGGTCTCGGTGTAGGAGGGGCCGAGTGCGGTGAGCTTGTCGTAGACGAACGAGCGCACGCGGCGGACGGCCTCGAACGCGGCCTTGTCGCCGGCGCGTTGGGCCAGGTAGATGGAGGCGGCGCGCACGATGATGGCGGCGGCGAGCGGCAGGGCCGCCTGTGCGAGGGCATCGACGGCGAGCGCGGCGGAAAGGCCGTCCGTGACGATGCCGCCCAAGATGCGCGCAAGCACCCACATCACCGTGATGTTTGCCATGAGCGCGATCCACTTAAACAGGACGCTTGCCATAATGTAGGGCGTTGCCTGCGGAACCAGGGAGAAGAGCCGCTTCTCGAACATGAAACCTCCTATGCCGTAACGGTGCCGGGCGGGGTCCTCGGCAGCCGCTTAGTTAGCCAAATGCAACTAGAGTAACATCGTGCAGCGGGTAAGTATGCCGAGGGTAATTTTTGGTCGATGAACTGCGTAGAAAGTCCAAAATTGTTGAGTGCGGCGAACTTTGTGGTGGACGGAGTGCGGGCGCAATTCTGATCGTGTGCGGCCTCGCTCCAAAACGTGTACGTCAGCCTCCAAAACCGACAAAAAATGACATGTTTGGAGGCTGACGTACACGTTTGGATAGGGGTGAGGGCGGCGACGGACGAAAGTCACGCCTGTGCCACGTCCGATGTGCTAGCGTTTGGGTGAATAAAACGAGCCCGTGCGGAAAGGATCCGGACCGTATGCAACGTGGAAGTACATCTCCGCTGTCCCGCGAGACCGATGCGCCCGAAACTATCGTCAAGCTGGAGTGCGACATCGATGACGCGTCGCCCGAGGTGCTCGCCTACGCCGCCGACCGCCTGCGCGAGGCCGGCGCCCGCGAGGTGCACTGGCTGCCCCTCTACTGCAAAAAGGGCCGCCCCGGATGGCAGTTGCAGGTGATTTGCTCGCATGAGGATATCGAACGCCTGCAGACGATTATCTTTTTGGAAACCACGACCAACGCCGTTCGTCGCCAGGTGATGGAACGCGTCTGCCTGCCGCGTCGTTTTGAGCAGGTAGCGACGCCTTGGGGCGAGGTGGCCGTCAAAGTAGCCACCCTGCCCGACGGCAGCGAGCGCGCGGCTCCCGAATACGAGGATTGCGCCCGCCTTGCCCGCGAGCATGGCGCGCCGCTCCAACGCGTGATGCAGGCGGCTCAGAGCGCGGCGCTGCGATTTGAGTAACACGGTAGATGGGCTCCACATCCGCCGGACCCCGTATTCAGCCCCCATCAACTCCGCTTCGAAAGGACTCCCCATGAAATACCTCATCGCCTCCGACATCCATGGCTCGGCATACTGGGCCGAGCGCCTCTGCGCTGCCATCGAATCCGAGCAGCCCGACCGCATCGTGCTGCTGGGCGACCTGCTCTACCACGGCCCGCGTAACGACCTGCCGCGCGACTACGCCCCCAAGCGCGTGATTCCGCTGCTCAACGCCCTGGCCGACCGCATCATCGCGGTGCGCGGCAACTGCGACGCCGAGGTCGACCAGATGGTGCTCGACTTTCCCGTCATGGCCAACTACGCCACGTTGTTCGACGAGGCCGGCCGCGAGCTGTTCTTGACACACGGCCACGTTTTTGGCGCCGGTATGCACAACAGCGTCGACCACGTGCCCGCGCTGCCCGAAGGCTCCGCGCTCGTCTACGGCCACACGCATATCAAGGTTAACGAGGCAAGCGAGGCGCACCCGGGCCTGTGGCTCTTCAACCCCGGCAGCGTGAGCATTCCCAAGGACGGTACACACAGCTACGGCATCTACGAGGGCGGCGCGTTCCGTCACGTGATCCTGGAGGAGGAATAACCATGGCGCAGCACATGGCTCAGCAAAATGCCGAGGGCTCGCGCGACCTGTCCACGCTGGTCGACGCGTCGGCCGAGCTGCAGCATCTGGTGCAGACCATTTGGCGCCTGCGTCAGCCCGACGGCTGCCCGTGGGACCGCGAGCAGACGCACCGCAGCATTGGCAAAAATATGATCGAGGAGGCCTATGAGGCGCTCGACTGCATCGAGGCCGACGATGCCACGCATCTGCGCGAGGAGCTGGGCGACGTGCTCATGCAGGTCGTACTGCATGCGCAGATCGCGGCGGACGCCGGAGAGTTTACGCTGGCCGACGTGGCGCACGATATCGACGCCAAGCTCATCCGTCGCCATCCGCACGTCTTTGGCGATGCGGATGCCGACAGCTCCGACGAGGTGCTCAAGATTTGGGACGAGGTCAAGCTTGCCGAGAAGGCTGCCAAGGACAAGGCTGTGGCGGCGGACGAGGCTGCGCCCGAAGGCCTGCTCGACGGCGTGCCCACGCACCTGCCGGCGCTGATGCAAGCTCAGAAGGTGTCGCGCAAGGCGGCGGCCGTGGGCTTTGAGTGGGAGACGGTCCAGGATGTGTGGGACGAGGTCGCCGAGGAGCGTGCCGAGTTTGAGGCCGAGGAGCCCGGCTCGCCCGAGCGCGAGATGGAGTTTGGCGACCTGCTCTTTGCCCTGGTCAACGTTGCGCGCAAAGAGGGGATTGACGCCGAGAGTGCCCTGCGCGCGAGCACGGCCAAGTTCCGCCGCCGCTGGGCTGCGATGGAGCAGATGGCGGCTGACGCCCACGTGGATCTTGCCGAGCTTTCGACCCACGGCCTTAACGACCTGTGGGATGCCGCAAAGGCGGAGGAGTAAGACTGCGGGAATGACGGGCTGACACGCCTCATCGTTCCCGCTAAATTTTTCGAAAATCAAGTGTATCCCTCGGTTAACTTAGGGCATAATGCAAAAAGTGCGACATGGCTAACTTACGGAGGCGCACCGACGGTGCACGGTCAGCCGGTCGCTTGCATCCACTATGTTTCCAAGTGAGAGGGAGACAACATGAGCGATATTTTGGACGTCTACGGTCGCGAGGTGCTCGACAGCCGCGGCAATCCCACTGTCGAGGTCGAGGTCGTGCTCGAGGACGGTAGCTTTGGCCGCGCAATGGTGCCTTCGGGCGCTTCGACCGGTGCCTTTGAGGCCTGCGAGCTGCGCGATGGCGACAAGGGTCGCTACCTGGGCAAGGGCGTTTCGCAGGCCGTCGAGCACGTCAATAACGAGTGCGCTAACGCCGTCGTGGGCCTCGACGCCTTCGACCAGCGCGCCGTCGATGCCGCGCTGATTGCCGCGGACGGTACCCCCCAACAAGACCAATCTCGGTGCCAACGCCATTCTGGGTGTGTCGCTGGCCGTTGCCCGCGCCGCTGCCGAGTCGGCGGGTCTTTCGCTGTACCAGTATCTGGGTGGCGTCAACGCCCACCTGCTGCCCACACCTATGATGAACATTCTCAACGGCGGCGTGCATGCCGACAATAACGTCGACTTCCAGGAGTTCATGATCATGCCGGTGGGCGCCCCGAGCTTTGCCGAGGGCCTGCGTTGGTGCGCCGAGGTCTACCACACCCTCAAGGGCGTGCTGCACGAGGCCGGCCTGGGCGGCGGCGTGGGCGACGAGGGCGGCTTTGCGCCCAACCTCAAGACCAATGCTGAGCCGTTCGAGTACATTACCAAGGCCGTCGAGAAGGCTGGCTTTAAGCCCGGCGTCGACTTCATGTACGCCATGGACCCGGCCTCGACCGAGTTTTACAACGCCGAGACCGGCATGTACGAGCTCAAGGGCGAGGGTGTTGAGTACACGAGTGCCCAGATGGTCGATTACTGGGAGAAACTCGTCGACACCTATCCCATCATCTCCATCGAGGACGGCATGGCCGAGGAGGACTGGGACGGTTGGGTTGAGCTTACCCGCCGCATTGGCAACAAGGTGCAGCTGGTGGGCGACGACCTGTTCGTCACCAACACCGAGCGCCTCAAGAAGGGCATCGAGCTGGGTGCCGCCAACGCGATCCTGGTCAAGGTCAATCAGATCGGCACGCTCACCGAGTCGCTCGAGGCCATCGAGACCGCCAAGGAGGCCGGTTACGCCTGCATCGTGAGTCACCGCTCCGGCGAGACCGAGGATTCCACGATCGCCGACCTGGTCGTGGGCGTCAATGCCGGCCAGATCAAGTCGGGCGCCCCGTGCCGCAGCGACCGTATCGCCAAGTACAATCAGCTCATCCGCATCGAGGACGAGCTCGAGGGCAGCGCGCGCTACGCCGGTAAGACCGCGTTCTACAACATTCGCTAAACGGGCGAATTTGGCGAGGGGGAGGCTGACTCGGTTCCGTCCCGCCTTGACTGGATGCTGCAAAGCGCCATGGGCGCTGGGCCATACGGCTCAGCGCCTTTTTTATGTCGAGCAAAGGCTGGCGAAGGCGGTGCAGGCGCTCGTGCTATAACTAAAGGACTTAGCGCAAACAAACCTCAACCGCACAAGGCGCACATGGATCAGATTTACGACAACAGGTACTATTCCGCCGGTTCGCGCGAGCCGTCGCCTCGCCGTGCGCGCACGGTGCAGCTCGGTGGGTCCGCTTATGCCGGCGCCGACCGCTCCACGCAGCGCCCGGCAAGTACCTCGCGCCCCAATGCTCAATCAAATACCTTGGCAGATGGACCGGTGCGCCCGGCACGTTCGTCGCATGCGTCGCGTCCCTCGACTCAAGCACACGACAAATCGAGTAGGCCCTCGAACCGTCTTTCGGGCTCGGACTTTATGCATTACGCCAACGACAACGCGGTTGTCAAGGCGATCTATGACTTTACGCATGGCCCTCTGCGTCCGCTGTTTATCGGTATCGTGGTGGCGCTGGTGCTCGTGAGCCTGTATTTCCCCGTGCGCGATCTGTACGTGGCAAAGCGTTCGAGCGATATCTTGGCCAAGCAGGTCGAGATTCGCCAGCAATACAATGATGAGCTGCAAAAAAGCGTCGACAAGCTGCTCTCGGAGGAGGGTATCAAGGACGCGGCGTCCGAGGACCTGGGCCTGGTGATGCCCGGCGAGAAGAAGATTGACGTGCTAGGTTTGGACGACGATTCGGACTCGTCGTCGAGCAAAAAGTCCTCAAACGCCAAGAAGGCCAGCGAAGTAGCCAAGGAAATCGAAGAAGTCGGCAAGGACGCGCCGTGGTACATCCAGGCGCTCGACATGCTGTTTGGGTTTAACGGCGTCGAGGGTCAGACGGTCGTGTCCAACGGCAAATAGCGCCCGGAGGGGAGCCCGCAATGACAAATTGCAAACGCTATAAGGTAGCCGCGATCGACCTGGGAACGGTGTCGTCGCGACTGGTGTTGGCCCAGGTCGAGGGCGGAGCGATTGTGGAATCGTCCAAGCATACCGAGATTACCGACCTGGGCGAGGGCGTGGACACGACGGGGCGCTTTTGCAAGGCGGCTGTCGAGCGTGTGCTCGCTGCGTGCCGCATGTTTGTGGACGAGGCCCGTGCCTTTGGGGCCGTGTGCGTCTGCACCACGTGCACGAGTGCCGCGCGCGATGCGTCCAATGCCGCGCTGCTGCTGGACGGCCTGCGCGAGTTGGGGCTCAAACCACAGGTGATTCCGGGCGAGGTCGAGGCGCGCCTGACATTTTTTGGCGTGGCGCACGACTTTGCCGGCGAGCGCATCATCGTCGCGGATTCGGGCGGCGGCTCCACGGAGCTCGCGACGGGCGTATACGCTCCGGAGTGCAGCGTCTTTGCGCTGGAGGGAACGCGCTCGCTGGACATCGGTTGCCGTCGCGTGACGGAGCGGTTTTTCTCGGCGCTGCCACCCGCGGATGGCGAGCTTTCAGCCGCCGCTGCGTGGTCGGGCGAGCAGTTCGCCGCCTATTTTGAGGGCCTGCCCAGCGACTTTGAGCATGCAGAGCGCCTGGTCGCCGTGGGCGGCACCGTCACCACGCTCGTGGCACTGGTTCACGAGCTGGAACCGTACGATTCGAGCTTTGTGCACCTATGCGAGCTGTCGCTGGAGCAGGTCTCGGCCGCTATCGAGCGCATGTCTGTGTTGGACGCGGAAGGCATCGCCACGCTACCGGGTGTACAGCCCAAACGCGCGGGCGTGATTCTGGCCGGCGCCGTGGTGATCCGCGAGCTCATGCGTGCCGGCGGCTACAAGACGCTCACCGTAAGCGAGAACAGCCTACTCGCCGGCATGGCCGCCACCATCAACGAGACCCTCGACGGCACAACCCCCACCATCGGCTGGACCCCCAGCCTCAACGCCCTTTAACCATCCCCTCATAAGTTGCGGTGAAATACGGACTAAAATCGCCCTTTCGGGCCCCAAACAGTCCCTATTCCACCGCAACTCACCATCTGTATCGGCATCCAAAAGAAACGGGCCCGCATCCCCAGGGGACACGGGCCCGTAACCAATACATGGTAGGGGCGGTGGGACTCGAACCCACAATCCTTGCGGCGAGAGATTTTAAGTCTCCTGCGTATGCCAATTCCGCCACGCCCCCGTGAGACTAGAAGTCTAGCACAAGCCGTCCGTTACGCGTTGACGGCCATCGAGTGTTGGCCCGACTTCTCCAGGAACTCCTGGAACTTGGCTTCGTCGCCCTTGTTCTGGTACTGCAGGGCCAGCAGGTACTCCAGTCGGCAGCGCTTGACCGGGTCGTCGCCAACATCCTCGAGCATGCGCTCCAGCTCGGGAATGTCGTTGTGGCGCTTGAGGATCATCGTGTCGTACATCAGCTGGCATTCGTGTGCGACCGCCTCGGCCTGACCGCCCTCAAAGCCCTTGATCTCGTGCAGAAGCTCCTTGGACTTTTTGCGGTCCTCCTGGCCAACGTAGTAGTTAAAGGCTTTGATCACCAGGTCGACGCGCTGCATCTTGGGCAGATTGAGCCCCAGCAGCAAATCGAACATCTCATCGGCGCGCTTGTGGTCCTCGCGCAGCAGATAGGAGTTCAGGCGCAGATAGTCGCGGTTGTAGCGCGGGTACAGCATGCTGGTGAGTCTGCCGTCGAGCAAACGATCGAACTCGTCCCACTGCTTGGCAGCCATAAGCTGCTGCAGGCGCTTGAACGTTGTGCGTTTTTTGACGCTAAAGAACACCGACACGGCGATGCAGATGATAACGACGGCGGTCCAGAGTGTGCGGGAATCGGGCATATTGGGATCCTTAGTCGCTCATAAAGCGAGCGGTATGACAACACGTACTAGATGTATTATACGCAGCGCGCAAGCAAACTGGCATAAAAGCTCATCGAGGCTGAGTGCCATCGCTCGCTGCGGTACACTTACCTAAAGTAAACCATGAAGGGAGACATTACCTATGAAGAAGATCGTTTTGGCTTGCGGTGCTGGCGCTGCTACTTCCACGCTTGTTGCCCAGAAGGTCGCCACCATGCTCGACGCCAATGGTTATGCCGGCAAGTATGAGATCGTGCAGTGTGCCATCTCCGAGGCCAAGGACTACTGCGACGAGGGCGCCGACCTGCTGATCGCCACCACCGTTGCCCCCGAGGGCCTCACCTGCCCGTACGTGAGCGGCGTGCCCTTCATGACGGGCATGAACCGCGTCGCTGCCGAGAAGGCCGTCCTCGACGTCATGGCTCAGTAGGCGCTGACTGTATGAGTGAGCAGAACGCCAATCCGGTCGAGCTCTTTGGCATGCGCGTTGCCCATGTGGGCATTAACGCCACCGACCCGGCAGATGCCCTGGAGATCGCGGAGCTGTTCTCGACGATGATGGGCCTGCCCGTTATCGAGACCCCGGTTTCGTACTTTAACGATTCGCTGGTCGAGATCATGAAGCAGAACGGTCGTGGCGCCAAGGGCCACATTGGCTTTGCTGTCAACGACATCGATGCGGCCGAGAAGTGGTTTGCCGAGCGCGGGCTCGAGGTCAACGAGGAGTCGCGCGTGCTGCTGCCCGACGGCGGCACCAAGCTCGTGTACTTTAAGCGCGAGTTTGCCGGTTTCGCCGTGCACCTGTGCCGCGAGTAGCGCACAAGCTGCCATAGCTAGCAAAAAGGGATAGGGCCGTGTGGCCCTATCCCTTTATTTATGCCGAGGGGCTTCCTAGCGCGGCAGGCGAATCGTAAAGCGGCTGCCGACGCCCTCGACTGAGGTCACGCCAATGACACCGCCATGGCTGTCGACGATCCACTTGGCAATGGCAAGCCCCAGACCCGAGCCCTGCGCGCCGGCATCGCGTGCGTTGTCGGCGCGGTAGAACCGTTCAAACGCGTGGGCTGCGGATTCCTGGTTCATGCCGATGCCCTCGTCCTCAACACTTATGTCGATCGTGCCCGCGCCCGCATCCGGCGTCACGCCAAACGAGATGGATGTGCCCGCGTCCGAATACTTGGCGGCGTTCTGCACGATCACGCGCAGAGCCTGCTTCACGAGCGCCACGTCAACGGGCGCGTCGCAGCGCGGGTCGCTGGTAAGTGCGGCATCGTACGCCAGTCGATATGTGTGCGCGGCATCGATCATCTGCGATTCCTCGCATACCTCGCCGACCAGTGCGGCCAGGTTAGTATTCGCACGCCGCAGGACCGTGCGCCCGGCATCGCCGCGCGCCAAAAACAGCAGCTGCTCCACGAGCTCCTGCATATGCTCGCTTTCGGCCTTGAGCGAGGCAATGGACTCTGCCAGCACGTCCGGGTCGTCTTTGCCCCAGCGGTCGAGCATGTTCACGTAGCCCTGAATCACCGCGATGGGCGTGCGCAGCTCGTGGCTCGCATCGTTGACAAAGCGCATCTGCTGCAGCTTGGCCTCTTGCATCTGGCGCAGTAGGCGGTTGAGTGCAACCTCGATGCTTGCCAGGTCGGCGTCGCCGGTAGTGACGCTCGGCGAGTCGACGCTTGCGCGCTCGATGGCCTGCTCCAGTGTTTCCATCTTGCCGCCGGAGAGCTGCATGCGGCCGAGTTCGTCCACGCGCAGGGCCAGATCGTTGAGCGGCGCCATGGTGCGGCGCACGCGGCGGGCGCCGCCGAGCATGTTGAGCACGCTGATGACCTGCCCACCTGCAACGACAAGATAGAGGGGCCACAGCGCGATGAGGTCCTGCGCGAGGGGGAAGGTCTTGGTGGTGCGCGCAAGCTCGACGGTATAGGTGAGCGTGGCGGGGTCCCAGCCGTGCGCGGGCGTCAGCGACATGCCGCGAACGGTGGCGCTGGGGATCCATCCTGCGGTAAACGCGCCGTTGGGCAGCGTCTGGTTGTATCCATAGACGAGGATCGCCGCCGCAATAACCAACAGTAACAGATCGAGCCAGATGTGGCTCATCAAGCGGCGCCACATATAGCTCCAGTTGATGGCGCGGGCGATGGAGGTGACGCGCTTGACCTCGGCGTTACGCACGGCAGACATAGCCCACCCCGCGCACGGTTTGGATGATGCGGGCACCGCCGGCGTCTTCGATCTTGGCGCGCAGGTGCGCGATGTGCACGTCGACGTTGTTGGTGTCGCCCACGTATTCGTAGCCCAGCGCCTCGTGCGCGATGCGCTCGCGCGTGAGCACGGTTTCGGCATGCGTCATAAGCAGGGCGAGGACGTCGAACTCGCGGGCCGTGAGCGCGATGGGCGAGCCACCGACCGTGACTTCGCGGCGGTCGGGGTCGAGCGCAACCGAGTCAACGGTAAGCGCGGCGTGGGAGGGCGTGGCAGCGGTCTGGGCCGTGTCGGTTGCCGGGGGCATTGTGGCGATACCGGCGCCCGCGCCGCCTGCCGCGCCCGCCCCAGTACCGGCGCCTCCAATGCCCGAAGCCGCCCGCACGGCCTCCGAGCGCTTCAGCGCCACGCGGATCCGTGCGAACAGCTCCTCAATCGCAAATGGCTTGGTCAGGTAATCGTCGGCGCCGGCATCGAGCCCGGCCACCTTGTCCATCACGGCATCGCGCGCGGTGACCATAATCACCGGCACATCCTTGTGCTTGCGGACACGCCGCAGGACCTCCATACCGTTGAGCTGCGGCAACAGCACATCGAGCAGAATCAGATCGTAGTCGCGCTCCAGCGCCAGGTTCACGGCGGTGCGACCGTCGGCGGCGTGCTCCACCTGGTAGCCTTCGTGCTCCAGCTCGAGCGTCACAAAGCGGGCGATTTTCTCCTCGTCCTCTACGATCAGAATCCGTGCCATGCGTGCCCCCGTCTGCGACTACTTGTCGTCGTTCAGATTTTGCTTGATGTCATCCGCGGCGTTAGCAGCGCTATCCATAAGGTTGTTGATGCTGCCGGGCACGTCGCCGTCGCTGTCGATGCGGTAGCGCATGCCAAAGAACAGGCCAATCAGCATCAGCCAAATCGTAGCGCCCCAGGCAAACAGCGCGACGATGGGAATCAGGATGGGGATGTTGAGGATGATCGCATCGCGGCGCGTGGCGATAAACTTGGTGTCCAGACTCAGGCGGAAGAGCTTTTTGAGGTACTCCCACACGCTGTCCATCTTCTTGGAGAAGTCGGTCTTTTCGCTCGACTTTTCGTAGGCTGCCTGCGCGGCGACCATCTCGGCAGAGGGCTCATCGACTGGCGCGGACTCGGTGGCGGCATGCGCCGACGTGGTCTGGGTCTTGCCCTGCGACTCGAGCCAAATGATGGCATCCAAAACGTTGCCGTCGGCAGCGTCGAGCGCCGCCTTGGCATCGGTGTAACTCACGTTGCACTTGGTGCGGATGGTTTCAACTTTTTCGAGGTCGTCCATGACCTGTCCTTTCGTTCGATGGGCGCGACGCCGGGCAATTTGCTCGGGCGCGAGCGTTGCGTTCGGCGGTTTGCGTTGCGCCGCCCCGCCCTTGGTCGAACTCTATAGTGCAGGTTATAGATTAAGCGATTCTTGAGCCAAGATTAATGTTGGATGAGTTTTTGGGTGGCAGTGGGAAAAGTATTAGACCTCGATAGCGGGAGATGGGGTGCCGGTACAAAACGGCGTCAAGGGTTGGTCGAGCAGGCGGTTTCTCCATTGATGTCTGCACGGCATGTGACACTTACTCTGCCGCTTCGTTCTGCCACGGCGGCATGCATCTGAACAACGACCCTCTAAGGAGTTCGATATCGATGGGCGACAACGCAAAGCATCTCGCAAAGAAGTGCGTTAAGGACGCAGGACCGTGCCTTGCGCTGTGCGTAGCCGGCGCAGCGGTCGCGCTGCTGGCTGTTCGGGGGCCATTCGACGTGCTTCGAAGTGCCAGCTCTCTGCACGTTTGCATGGCCCTTGCCGGCGCCATGATGACCGGCGGCGTGCTCGATCTGATCTTTTGGGTGTTTGACCCGTTTGGATGGAAGAGCGAGGGGTAGGTCCCAAAGGATGGAAGGGCTGGAACGGTTGACTTAGTGATCGTGCAGAATGTGGGCTAGCGACTTACAGGGAAGCGGTGATCCGATGACGGTCTATGTGACGGGCGACGTCCATGGCGGCGCTGACATGCAAAAGCTGCGCGATTGGGATCTTGGGGAAAGCCTGACGAGCGACGACCATCTCATCATTGCCGGCGACTTTGGCTTTCCGTGGGATTTCTCTGCCGAGGAGTGCGCCGACATCGCTTGGCTGGAGTCGCGCCCCTATACCGTGCTGTTCGTCGACGGCAACCACGAACGTTTCGACCACTGGGCGGAGCGACCCATGGAGTTGTGGCACGGCGGACTGACACAGCGCCTGTCGGACACCTCGCCCATACGGCGCCTGACGCGCGGCGAGGTTTTTGAACTCGACGGCTCAACGGTCTTTACCATGGGCGGCGCCACGAGCGTGGACAAGGAATACCGCATTCCGTATTCCAGCTGGTGGCCGCAGGAGTTGCCGGACGAGCGCAACTTTGAGGAGGCGCGGACAAAGCTCGACAGCGTGGGCTGGAAGGTCGACTACGTGATCACCCACACCTGCCCTACGCGCATGCTTTCGCCCACGCTTTATCCGGCGCCCGGCTGGAATTGCCCCGCCGTTGATCGGCTTACGGCGTTTTTCGATGAGCTGGAAGATCGCTTGGACTACAAGCGCTGGTACTACGGGCATTTTCATCGTGATGCCAACCCGGCCGAGCGCCATACCGTGCTCTACGACTGCATCGTTCGCCTGGGCGACGAACTCCAGCCTTGGGATGTTGCGTAGGGGTGGGGTGTATTTGGCTACTCGGCCGTTACAGTGATGTTCTCTCGGTGCGCGCGGATGACGTCCCAGCTAAAGTGCTCGACCAGCCGCTCGGCAGAGCGCGGCGTGGTGTCCGGCGCGATGCCCGTTTGCCCGGCGAGCCAGCCCAGCAGCGCTTCGGGCGTGCCAAAGCGGGCGCGGAGTTCGCCCAGGTCCAGATCGCGGTCTCGTTTGGAAAGGCGGCGGCCGTCCGGTGCCATGAGCAGCGGAATATGTGCGTAGTGCGGCGTGGGCAGTCCCAACAGGTGCTGCAGATGGATCTGGCGCGGCGTGGACCCCAGCAGGTCGCATCCGCGCACGACCTCGGTGACGCCCATGGCGGCGTCGTCGACCACCACGGCTAGCTGATAGGCAAATACGCCGTCGCTGCGGCGGACCAAAAAGTCGCCGCACTCGGTGGCGAGCGCCTCGCATTGGGCGCCGTACGTGCGATCCACAAATTCGATCACGTCGTCTGCGAGGTCGTCGACGGTGGGCACGCGCAGACGTGTGGCCGGGGCGCGCAGGGCGCTGCGGCGGGCCACCTCCTCGGCCGAAAGACTTCGGCAGGCGCCACGGTAGATGGGCGTGCCGTCGCTCGCGTGCGGTGCACTCGCGGCGTGGAGCTCGGCGCGTGTGCAAAAGCAGGGATAGGTGAGGCCGGCGTCTTTCAGCCGGCGCAAGGCGCTCTCGTACAGGTCTAGGCGGTCGTGCTGATAGTAGGGGCCTTCGTCCCACTCCAGCCCCAGCCAGGCCAGGTCGTCAATCAATTGAGCGGCAAGTTCGGGGCGCTTGCAGCGATCGTCCAGGTCCTCAATGCGTAACACGATGCTGCCGCCCTGGCTGCGGGCCGAAAGCCACGCGCACAGGCAGCTGAACACGTTGCCCAGGTGCATGCGGCCCGAGGGCGACGGGGCAAAGCGGCCCACGACCGGCGCGAGGGCGGGGGCGAGCTTGCTGTTGGGCGCCGTCGACATGGCCACGGCGGGTGTTGCTATGTTGCATGCGTTGATATCCATGCGGACGAGTATAGCGCGGGGTGAGGTGAGGGGGCGTCGTCGATGCTCGCGAGTTGCCGAGGCTGCGTGTTGTGCGCGGCGGGCACCGACTGAACACCTCGATTACCGCCCCAAGCTCAGCCCCTTCAACCCCTCAAACGACAGAAACCCCGGCAGCTCTTCGCAACTGCCGGGGTTTCCGCGGAAAAGGGGGACATGATCCTCAAGCGAACGGCAAAGGGGCAAACCGTTTTCGCTCAACTGCTTTATGCCCCTCGCTCGCCGGCTTAATCGGCTCACGCCGCGCCCACACAAAGCCGCTACACCTGTGACGGAGCTATGAAGTGGTATCTATGCCGGAGCGGGCTATGCCAAGGAGTGTCCCAGATTGCCGGCAGATAAGGAACGTCCCCAGGTGCCGGTCGCGGGCGTGACTTTCGTCCCGTTTAATACTCCGCTGACCTAGATGTTCGTCACATGAACCCGCAAACGTGGGACAATGACGCTACTGGTATCACAGACAAAGGATGTGCCTATGAACGCCCCCGTTGCCAAGACCTGTCGGCAGCGCTGCCCGTTTGCGCGATTTGCTTACATTTGCGCGCTCGTCGCGTGCGCGCTGCTGCTGCTACCCGCCGTTGCACGTGCCGACGGGTATTCCATGACCCAAACCTACATCAGTGCCACGGTCGAGGCCGATGGATCGCTGACCGTTGTCGAGGGACGCCAGTTCGATTTCGACGACGACATCAACGGCGTGTATTGGGATATCAATACAGGCTCTAACCAGCAAGGCGGCTCGGTGGTCGTCAATGTGCTAAGCGTCGAGGAAGACGACACTGCGTTTAACAAGGTCGACAGCGCAAACAAAGGCGACGACGGCGTTTACACGGTGGAACAGTCCGACGACGGCGTAAAGATTAAGGTGTTCAGCCCTCACGAGAGCGGCGACAGCGCAATCTACTACGTGAGTTATTCCATGACCGGTGCGGTTATGAACTGGGCCGATACCGCCGAGCTCTACTGGAAATTTGTGGGTGACGGCTGGTCTGCGGACTCCGATGACGTCGAGATGGAAGTCTACTTTGCAAATGCCGCTGCCGGGACGGCCGCCGTCAAGGGCGATAACTTCCGCGCATGGGGCCACGGCCCGCTGACGGGCGACGTGTCACTCGATGCGGACGAGCCCATGGTCACCTATACCATTCCCTGCGTGCATGAGGGAGAATTCGCCGAGGCACGCATCGCCTTCCCCAACGACTGGGTGCCGCAGCTCGCCGCCTCGAGCGAAGAGCGCATGTCGACGATTCTGAGCGAAGAGAAGGAATGGGCCGACGAGGCCAACGCTCGCCGTGAGCACGCGCGTGCGGTTGCCGGCGCGATTGCCGTGGTGTGTGTTGTCGTGGCGGTTGCCTATACCGGTGTGATCGTGATGCTTAAGCTGCGCAGGCCCAAGCCCAAGCCACTCTTCCAGGACGAGTACTTCCGCGATGTGCCCTCGGCCGACCATCCCGCGGTGCTTGCAGCTCTCATGAGCTGGAACGACGTGCCCGATCAGGCATATATCGCCACACTTATGAAGCTCACCGACGACCGCGTGATCAAGCTGGAAGAAGCGACCGAGACCAAGAAGAAGGGTCTGCTCCGTCGCGAAAAAGAGGAGCAGACGTATCGCATCACAGTGACCGACGAGGCCTGGAAGGCTGCCAAGAAGGACGGCATCGATCGCGACGTGCTCAAGGTCTTCTTTGCTGGCGTTAAGCCCGATAAGGACGGAGTCCGTTCGCGCACGTTTAGCGAGTTGGAGGAGTACGCTAGCGAGCGCACCACATCTGTTGGCGACAAGCTCGAGGACTATCAGAGCACAGTTAAGGGCAAGCTGGAGGCGCGCGAGCTTATTGCATCGGATGGCACTATCGCGATGGTGGCCGGCCTGGTTCTCGGCATCATCATTGTCTTTGGCATTCTGGGCTCTCTGTTCTATACCGACTTTGCGGATGCCAACGTCGGTGCCGCTATGATCTCGATCCCCGTTACGATCGTGGGCTTTGTCCTGAGCTGCACCTTCCGCCGTTACACGCCGGAGGGCGCCGAGGTGGCGGCTCGCTGCAAGGCGCTCAAGCATTGGCTCGAGGACTTTACGCGCCTGAAGGAGGCTATCCCCAGCGACCTGATCTTGTGGAACAAACTGCTGGTGATGGGCGTTGCCCTGGGCGTTTCGAAAGAAGTGCTGCGACAGCTGGCCGAGGCCGTGCCTGCGGATCTGCGCAACAGCGACGATTTCTACGACAACTACCCCTGCTACTGGTGGTATTACCATCACTACGGCAACGAGTCTCCGCTCGATTCGTTCAACGATGTGTATCACGAGACCATCCGCGAGCTGGCTTCGAGTTCCGATAGCTCGAGCGGCGGCAGCGGCGGCGGCTTTTCCGGTGGCGGCGGTGGCGGCGTCGGCGGAGGCGGCGGCGGAACGTTCTAACGGTCGTAAATTATGGGATGGGCTTTTCTCGACAGCCGTCGGGGAAAGCCCATCCCCTTTTTACGCGCTACCTACGAAGACTGTCCCCAGCAACTAGTCATTTAAGAACGTTCCCAACGACTAGGTGCGGTTGCTGCCAAGGAGTGTCCCGGGGTGCCGGCACAAAAGGAACGTCCCTAGCTGCCAGGTTTAGGCTGTTAGATCGAGTTCGTAGAGAAAGCTTTCACGCGGCATGTCGTGACGACGCTCTTCGCGGTTGGCGCGGTGCGTGGCCGTGCGCTTAAAGCCGTGCAGCTCGTAGAACTTCCACGAGCAGTTGGAGTCGGTGTACAGGTGCGCCCTTGTCGCCCCGCGCGAGGAAAGGTACGAGACAGCGGCATCGAGCAACACCGAGCCAACGCCCAGGCCATGGACATCGGGATCGACGGCGAGCAGCGTGACTTCGTTGTCGTGCGGCAATGGGCTGCTCTCGAGCAGGCGGTTGTTGGTTCGGATGGTTGCGCGCACAAACGAGAGATACTCGGCGCAGGCATCGGGCTCCAGTTCGCGCATCTGCGACAGCAACGCGCGTTCGGTATCCATCCAATGCTCGTTGATAGTGACGCCGGGGCTCTGTCCTGCGCGTGCAAGCGCAATGCCGCGCGCCTCGCCGTCAATTACCGCAACCTGCGAAAACGTCGAGGACGAAAGGCAATAGGCGAGGTCGCATGCGGCCTCAAGGCGGTTGTACTCATCGTTATCCGAATTGTTATGCCAAAGCTGCTGCAGAATCAGCGCGATGGCGTCGAAGTCTTCGGTATCAAACGGTCGGTAGAGAACCCGCGAGACCATGGTGCCTCTTTCTTTTGCGGATGCATATCGAGCACAGTTCTACCACGCTATTGGCATCTAATTATGGTGCCCCTGTGTTCCATGAACTCACCGTGCCCGGTGCCGTGCCCATCCCCTCTGCTCGCAAACTTTTTCTGCACATGCGCCCGTTGCGGGGTGCATCGATGCGCTCGATGCGCTACATTGAATCAGTATTTTCAATGCCGCTGCGCGAGCGCTGCAGATCGACGTATCACCGACTCACAGAGCACGGCGGCGTACCAGACAGGAGGACTGCATGGGATCTGATGTGAAGATCGCGCGCGCGTTGATCTCGGTTACCGATAAGACGGGCGTCGTCGATTTCGCACGGACGCTGGTCGATGACTTTGGCGTCGAGATCATCTCTACGGGCGGCACGGCTCGTGCCATCGAGGACGCGGGCGTTCCCGTAACCCCCATCGAGGAGTTCACGGGCTATCCCGAGATGATGGACGGCCGCGTTAAGACCCTGCACCCCAAGGTTCACGGCGCGCTGCTGGCCCGCCGCGATTCCGAGCAGCACATGCAGGAGGCCGCCCAGCACGGCATTAAGCTGATCGACCTGGTCGTCGTCAACCTGTACGAGTTCGAGAAGACCGTCGCCAACCCCGAGGTCACCTTTGCGGATGCCATCGAGCACATCGACATTGGCGGTCCCTCCATGCTGCGCTCCGCCGCTAAGAACGCTGCGAGCGTTACCGTCATCTCTGACCCGGCCGACTACGACGCTGTCCTTGCCGAGATGCGCGAGACCGGCGGCTGCACCACGCTTGCCACCCGTCGTCGCCTGCAGGTGAAGGTCTACCAGACTACCGCCGCCTACGATACGGCTATCTCCCGTTGGCTTGCCGCCCAGGCAAGCGACGTGGCGGACACCTCTGCCAAGCTCGAGATTTCGCTGGAAAAGGTCGACGACCTGCGCTATGGCGAGAACCCACAGCAGAAGGCCACGGTCTATCGTTTTGCCGAGGGCTGCGAGAACACCGCGAGCTCGCAGTTCCCGCTCGTGGGCTCCGAGCAGATCCAGGGCAAGCCGCTCAGCTACAACAACTATCTGGATGCCGACGCCGCTTGGAACCTGGTCCGCGAGTTCGACGAGCCGGCCTGCGTGATCCTCAAGCATCAGAACCCCTGCGGTTCCGCCGTTGCCGAGGACATCACGGCCGCCTACGATCGCGCCTTTGCCTGCGATCCCAAGAGCGCCTTCGGCGGCATCATCGCCTGCAACCGCGAAGTTCCCTTTGAGCTGGTTGAGCACTTCGCCGACCAGAACAAGCAGTTCGTCGAGGTCATCATCGCCCCGAGCTATACCGCCGAGGCGCTCGAGCGCATGGCCAAGCGCCCCAACCTGCGCGTGCTGGCTACCGGCGGCGTGGACCACGGTGCCCATGTGGAGCTGCGCTCCATCGACGGCGGCATGCTGGTGCAGGAAGTCGACCACGTGACCGAGGACCCCGCGACCTTTACGTTCCCCACCGACCGCAAGCCCACCGACGCCGAGATGGCCGAGCTCGAGTTTGCCTGGAAGGTCTGCAAGGGCGTCAAGTCCAACGCCATCCTGGTCTCCAAGGGTAAGGCCGGCATTGGCATGGGCCCCGGTCAGCCCAACCGCGTGGATTCCGCGTTGCTGGCCTGCGAGCGTGCTGAGGACTTCTGCGAACGCGAGGGCGTGGAGAAGGGCGGCTTTGCCTGCGCAAGCGACGCGTTCTTCCCGTTCCGCGACAACGTCGACGTGCTTGCCGCGCACGGCGTGACCTGCATCATTCAGCCCGGCGGCTCCAAGCGCGACGACGAGAGCATCCAGGCCTGCAACGAGCATGGTATTGCGATGGTCTTCACCGGAGCTAGGCATTTTAGGCACTAGAGGCTTTCCCAAGCACCCGACCTTGCCCCTCAAACCGTCGCTTGCGTACATTTAGTACGCGGCGCTCCTCTTTCGGGGCAATCTCGGGCACTTGGAAAACCCTTAATGGGATGTTTCTCTATCCCATTAAACTGTTCGGTCGCCTGACCATATCGTCAAAATAATCTCTGCAAAAGACGGTCGCTCCGTTTGGAGGGCCGTCTTTTTGGTATAAGAGGACGGAATGACTAACACGAAAGGTATGACCATGCCCCAGATTGATGATGCCGAGCTGTTTGGCAATGCCGAGGATCAGCGTGCGTACGAGGACTTTTGCGCCAATCAGGAGGCGGTCGAGAAGTTCACGCTCGACAAGCCCGCGCTTGTCTGCCGCTGGCGCATGTCCAATAAAAAGGTGCCCATGCTCAACCGCCACATCCGTGCACTGTCCGAGCGTCTGGTGCAGGGCGAGCCGCTTACCCATAACATGCTCAGCTGGGCCAAGCAGCACGTTGAGTGGTCGCTAGCCGAGGGCGATTACACCGCACACGACGGTGTGCTCATGCTGGTGATCGACATCAACGGCAACGCCGCCATGACAGTGGGGGAGTACGAGCCGCTCGCCGATACGTCGGCCAAGGCGCTGCGTGCCCGCTCCGCCGAGGCCCGCTCCGAAGCCGACGAGACCGGCGTGGCGCCCGAGCTGCTCGCCGCCGTCAACAACGGCGAACTCGCCTTTGTGGCGCCGGCGGACGAGTGCCTGTGCGGCACGGCGACGCTCATCGAGCAGCTGGCCCAGACCAAGGGCATCTCGGTTACGCGCGTAGACATTCCCGCGCAGCTCAAGGGTGCCTTGTTCCTGGTGAGCGACGAGCACGGCGTGGTTCCCGCCGCCGACGCCGACGCCGCCGAGTCCGATGCCGCGACGGTCGCCTTTTTTGCCGACGGCTACGAAAAGCTCCGCGCCCGCCGCTCCTAACCTCAAGGCGGGGTGGGCTTACTGAAGCGAGCGAGCGCGTTCGATGGCGTAGGCGAGCGACAGCTGCTCCATCTCCGGGGCGCATTTGTAGCTCAGTCCGGTGAGAGCCGTCACCTTATCGAGGCGATATCGAATCGTATTCGGGTGCTGGTTAGTCTGCTTGGCGGTTCGCTCGATACGTCGGTCGTTCTCGATGAATGCGGCGAGCGTGGATTCCAGTTCGCTGCCATGCTCACTGTCGTGCTCGCGTATCGGCGAGAGAATCGCCTCCGAGAACGATCGCATCTCCGGGGTTTCCGCAAAAGGCATCACGGTTCTCAGGATGCCGAGCTGCGTATAGCGGACGGGGCCTTCGGCTCGTTGACAAGATAGGCGCTGTGCGTAAATCGCCTGCGAGATCGCCTGCGCCACCGCCTCGTCTCCAAACAGAATGTCGCTGATGCCGAGCCCTTCCGCTCCGCCATCGATACCGCTAGCCTCGATGAGCTCCGTGAGCGCCTGCACGATTTGCTCCACATCGAGCGTCTGCTCCGAGTCACTTGTCGCTACGAATAACAAACCTCCGTCATAGGGTGCCAGCATGTTGTGGCATCCGGCGAGGGTCGATTTTGCACAGAGACGTTCGATTTGCAAAAACGTACGCGGATCGAGGGGCTCTGCAAACGATGCGAACAGGGCGACCGCTTCGTCCAGAAATGACGGGTTGAGGCCTCGGATGCGTCGGCGGATGGACTCGGGCGATGCGTCTGTCCTCAGGGCATCGATCTCGCGCTGTGCGAAGTCGATGGACGCGAGCTGCTCGATATGCCGTTTGACCTCATAGATGACGCTGTCAAAGAACAGTGAGTCGTCAGTCGTGAGAAAGACCGGGTAGTGCCGCGCGTTGGCGTAACGGATGGCTTGGTCGGGAATCGGGATGTGCAGGACGTTTTTGATGATGAGACCGCTCGTTCCCTTGGCGACGAGGTATTTCACGGCTTCAGTGATGAGGTACGGGTCGTCCTTCGCATAGAGGAAGGTGCTGAGGACGATCCCGTCTGAGGTGAAGTTGACGCGCTGGTACTTGTTCTTGAGGCCGGGCATGAGTTCATAATCGAGGATCCCGACGCCAGAGACGGCACGCGAGACGCCATCGCTGCCGGCGATTAGACGGACCGATCCCTCATATTCCCGTGAGAAGTCCGAGACGGTGTATAGCATCAACATCACCCTATAAATCACAACAATAAATACCTGTATAAATAGGATAATTGCACATCTGCATGCCGGTAATGCGAGAAATAGTTCAAATATCTGCTGATAGATGGAAAAATCAGATTGAAAATCGTTGTAGATTCCAACAAGAAATGATCCTTGGCGGCATCATTGCTAAACCGTACAGTGAAGCAACGTAAAGCTTTCGCTGAAAGGAGCGATGATGGGGCAGATGGTGGTGCTTTCGGCCGAGGAAGTTTCTAAGGTGCTGACGATCGAGGATGCAATCGCTGCCGTGGAGGAGGCATATCGCCAGAAGGCAACGGGCAAGGGTGTTGCGTGGCCGATGGTATATGAGCGGTTCGAACCCGGCGTGGCCGATATGGATATCCGCTCGGGCGAGTTGGCGGGAAGCGGTCTCTTCGGCCTCAAGCTCACTGCTTGGTTCTCTCAGAATCCCAAAAAGGGGCTGCCCGAGATCTTTGGCACCACGCTGCTGTGCGACAACGCGACGGGCGAGCCGCTGGCGCTGCTCAATGCCTCCGCCGTCACTGGGCTTCGCACCGGTGCCGCCGCTGCGCTCGGTGCCAAGTGGCTGGCTCGGGCGGATGCGTCCAAGCTGCTTGTTGCGGGTGCCGGCCATATGAGCACCTATATGGTGGCGGGCGTGCTCGCCGCCTGTCCCAAAGTGAGCGAGGTCAAGGTGTGGGAGCCGGTTTCCGATGCTGCGCCCGAGGCCCGCGTCGAGCGCATACGAGGCGAGGTCGCCCATATCTTGGACGCCTGCGAGCATGCTCGCGAGGCATCCACCTATTCCATCGAGGCGACGGCCGACGGCCAAGGTGCCGCGGCGGAGGCCGACATCATCGTGACGATCACGCCGGCGACCAAGCCCATCATCCCCGATGCATGGGTGCGCCCCGGTACGCATATCTCCTGCGTCGGTGCCGACATGCCCGGCAAGCAGGAGCTCGCCTCGGCACTTGTCGCCCGTGCCGCTGTTTACGTCGACGATCGCGAACAATCGGTCGCATCCGGTGAGCTGGAGATTCCGGTTGCCGAGGGTGCCATCACGCCCGAGGACATCAAAGCGGAGCTCGGCGAAGTCATCGCCGGCACGGCTACGGGGCGTTCGGATGACGAACAGGTGACGGTGTTCGATACGTCGGGCATCGCCGTTCAGGACCTTTCGGCATCGAAAATCGCCTATGACCGCGCCGTCGAGGCGGGGCTGGGCATCGTGGTGGAACTGTAAGAAAGTCAAGGAAAGGAAACGACAATGCAGATCAAGGATTTCGCCGTCGAGCAGTGGATGAACGACTGGGAGACCAAGTGCATCCACAACGTTGCGGAGACGTGTGTCTACTCCCTCACGCTCGACCAGCTGTTCGAGCTTACGAACACCGACAAGAAGGCGTGGCTCGATAGCCTGTGCTCGCGCCGATTCACCTACGGAGACATCGAGGGGCAGCCCGGCTTCCTCGAAGGGGTCGCGCGTCTCTATAAGACGGTCGAGCCCGGGCATATCGTGCCCACGCACGGCGCGACCGGTGCCAACTCTCTGGTAATTTCCACGCTCGTCGAACCGGGCGATCACGTAGTCTCCGTCAAGCCCACCTACCAGCAGCTTTACTCGATTCCCGAGATGTGTGGTGCGAAGGTCGATATCCTTCAGCTCGACCGCAAGAACGGCTACCACGTCGACGTCGACGCGCTCGATGCCTTGGTGACCGACGATACCAAGCTCATCTGCATCAATAATCCGGACAACCCCACGGGCGCCCTGCTCGACACCGATACGCTCAAGGCGATTGTCGAGGTCGCGCGCAAACACGACGCGTGGCTGCTCTGCGACGAGGTCTACCGTCTGCTTACTCAGACGGATGAATACTCCGAGTCCGTGATCGACCTGTACGACAAGGCCGTTGTCACCGCATCCATGTCCAAGGTCTGGTCGTTCGCCGGCCTGCGTCTGGGCTGGGCGGTCACCAAGAGCCCGGAACTTCGTCGCGCGCTGCTCTCGCATCGCGACTACAACCTGATTTCCGCCGGCATATTCAGCGAGACGGTGGCGGAGCTGATTCTGGGCAACGCTTCCGTGATCCTTGAGCGCAGCCGTCGCATCGTCCGTCAGAACCTTGCTGTTCTGGAGAAGTGGGTCGAGAGCGAGCCGCACCTGTCGTTCGTCAAGCCCGAGGCGGGAACCACCGCGCTCGTGTATTACGACTACGACATCGACTCCAGGACGTTCTGCATCGACATGATTAAGAAGACTGGCGCACTCGTCACCCCGGGCGATTGCTTTGAGGAGCCCAAGAGCATGCGCATCGGCTATGCATACTCCGATAACACCGACGACCTGCAGAAGGGCCTGGATGCCATCTCCGCGTACATGCGTACGCTCGAGTAGAGACTCGAGGTCGAAGTGATGGGGCCGATCGGTTTAGGACCGGTCGGCCCCGGTTCCAGGGGGTACTCGATGGACGTCCTATATCTGTCGCGCGAGGAGATCATATCTCTCGCGACGCTTGACGACGTGCTTACGTGCGTCGAGGTAGCGTACCGCGAGAAAGCGGTAGGTCG
This sequence comes from Collinsella sp. AM17-1, assembly GCF_003470665.1. GTDB lineage: Bacteria > Actinomycetota > Coriobacteriia > Coriobacteriales > Coriobacteriaceae > Collinsella. The sequence goes on along the minus strand of NZ_QRJZ01000012.1, from coordinate 12,925 downwards.
CGGCGTCTATCCACTCGTGTACGAAGAGCTGGGCGCGGCGGGTCTGGATGGATTCCGTTCGAACATGGACATAAGGTCGGGGGTCTCTCCGTGCCGCGGCCTGTTTGGGGCGAAGCTCATCACTGAGTTTCCTCCGGATTCATCGGACCGGTGCGGCCTGCCTGTCTTTCACAGCGTGCTACAGGTTTTCGATGCCAAGACGGGGTGTCTCCGTGCGGTCATGGACGGTCTGGGCGTGACGCGTTTAAGGACAGGTGCTGCTGCCGCTATCGGTGCGAAGTGGTTGGCGCGGAATGACGCGAGGACGCTTGCCGTGGTCGGTACGGGTTCGCAATGCGCCCCGGTCATCGCATCGATGAAGCGCGTCTTTTCGGAACTCGAGCGCGTCGTGTTGTGGAATCCCCGTTCCCATGAGCGGGCGCTCGGCCGACTGGGTCCGATTGTCGATGGGGCGTGTTCGCTCAATCCGGATTGTGCCCGCTTGGATATAGTCGCCGAGGCGGAAGGTGAATGCGCGATCGGGTCTGCCGACATCGTGGTGACCGCAACGGGTTCGAAGGCACCGCTCTTTCCGGCGGTGTGGGTGCGCTCCGGTCAGCATTATTCGTGCATCGGTGCCGATATGCCCAGCAAGCGGGAGGTGCCGTCCGACTTGGTAAAACGGGCACGCGTCTTTGCCGACGATCGAGTCCGTATTCTCGAATTCGGCGAGATGCGTGGCGCTGTCGAGGAGGACGCGATCCTTGCCTACCGGATCGTGGGCGAGGTCGGTGAGGTTATTCGCGGCGAGCGGCGTGGCCGCGTCCGGCCGGATGACGTGACGCTGTTCGATTCATGCGGACTGGCGACACTCGACATCACGTTCGCGAGCCTGCTGATGGAGCGCGCGAGTCGACAGGGGGTCGGAACCAGATTGCAACTTTAGGGGTTCAGGTCCACAACAAGATACGCCGACGCCTGCTCCTCGTTGTTGGCGGGCGAGACGAGAAGGGAAATCGACCATGCAAACGTTACGCGGGGAGATCGTCGCCCTAAAAGAGCGGATGGTCTCAGATAGGAGATGGCTCCATCAGCATCCCGAGACCGGGTACGACTTGCCGGAGACATGCGGGTATGTGAAGAACAGGCTTGTCGAGATGGGGTATGAGCCCCGTGAAATCGTCGAGAGCGGACTCGTCTGCACCGTCGGCGATCCGACGGCCGGCCCGTGCATCTTGCTGCGCGCCGATATGGATGCGCTTCCCATGGGGGAGCAAACGGGTCTTCCGTTCGCGTCGACCAACGGCAACATGCACGCCTGCGGGCATGACTTCCATATTGCCATGTTGCTCGGAGCGGCCCAATATCTCAAGAACCACGAGGGTGAGCTCGCCGGATGCGTGAAGCTTATGTTCCAGCCCGACGAAGAGGCGACGGATCCCCGCGAGTTGCTTGGTAACCAAGCGATGATCGAGGCCGGCGTTCTCGAGAACCCGCATGTCGACGCTGCGTTCGGCATGCATGTCTGCCCGGTCGGCGTTCCCGACGGCACCGTCGGCAGCATCAAGGGCACCTCGTTCTTCTCCGTCGACGATGTCGAGGTGCATATCCAGGGAAGCGGTGCCCATGGGGCGCAGCCGCAGAAGGGCGTCGACCCGCTCAATATCATGTCCCATATCCACTTGGCGCTTCAGGAGGTCATCGCGCGCGAGGTGAACCCGTATGAGGCGAGCGTGCTGACGTTCGGGAAGATGGAGGGCGGAACTGCGGCCAACATCATTCCCGACCAAGCGTTCATGCTCGGCACGCTGCGTACCACCAACGAGGAGACGCGTCATCGTCTGCACATGCGCATCATCGAGATTGTCGAGAACACTGCCCGCGCCTTCGGCGGCGCGGCGACGGTCGAGTTCCTGCGCGGTCTTCCCACCGTATGGAACGACCCCGACCTGACCGATGAGCTCGAGGCGTCATATGAGCAGGGGACGGGCGGGCGAATCCTGCATCTCGCCGAGCCGTTCTCGGGTTCGGATGACTTTGGCGTGATGTCGCATACCGTTCCTTCGACCTTCTTCCTTTTGGGCTGCACGCCCGAGGGGGCGGAGGAGATCCCGTTGCACAACCCCACTCTTGTTTTGGACGAGAACGCCTTGGTCGAAGGTGCTGCGCTTTTCGCGGCTGCCGCGACCGGATGGCTTACCCGTCATGCCCAGTCCGAATAGTCAGGAGCTGCTATGAGCGAAGCGATCGATAAACCGAAAAAGAAGAAAAAGGGGCTCAACTCCTATCTTATCCTCGTGGCGTGCCTCGTAGGCGTTGCCATCATCACTTGGATCGTTGCGGCGTTTTCTGCCGATGTTACGGGCGCGACGGTGGCGCAGTTCCTCAGCTCGCCCGTCCAGGGATTCACCAGTGCCATGCCCGTCTGCTTCTTCGTCATCGTGCTCGGCGGATTCCTCGAGATCGTGTCCACTACCGGTGCTCTCGATACCGGTATCGCCGCGCTTGCCCGCGCCATGAAGGGTAGGGAGCTCATGCTTATTCCCATCCTCATGACGCTGCTCGGCATCTGCGGCTCGACGTATGGCATGTGCGAGGAGACGGTTCCGTTCTACTTCATTATCGGCAGCGCCATGTATGCCGCCGGATTCGATACCCTGACCTCGGCGATGATGGTGCTCTTGGGTGCCGGTGCCGGCTGCATCGGATCGACGGTCAACCCGTTTTCCGTCGGCGTCGCCAAGGCCGCCCTTGCCGATCTGGGGTACACCGTCAACGAGGGCTTGCTGCTCGGTCTCGGCTTTGCCCTGCTCGTGATCGCCGAGGGGTCGGCCATCGCCTTCGTCATGCATTACGCTAAAAGGATTCGTAGCAATCCCGAGGCGTCGCTTTTGAGCCCTTCCGAGCGCAAGGCGGCTGCCGAGGAGTTCTCCGGCGCTAAAGATGACGAGGAGAAGGCTCTGACCAGCCGCCAGCGCGGCGTGCTTGTCCTGTTCGCCATCTCGTTCATCGTCATGATTGTCTCGTTCGTTCCCTGGGATAGCTTCGGTATCGATCTGTTCACCATCGGTGGAACCGATAAGGACATGTCGACCGCATGGAGTTCCCTGCTCACCGGCGTGCCGCTGGGCCAGTGGTACTTCAACGAGTGCACCACCTGGTTCTTGCTGATGGGCGTCATTATCGGCATCGTCGCTGGCTTCTCGGGCGATAAGATCGTCAAAACGTTCCTCAAGGGTGCCGCCGGCATCCTCGACATTGCCCTGGTCATCGCGCTCGCCCGTGCCATCTCCGTGCTCATGGCGGCAACCGGCCTCGATGTTTGGCTGCTCAACAGTGCCGCAGGTCTGCTGGCTAATGTTCCCGCACCGATCTTCGCTATCGGTTCCATGGTGGTTTACCTGCTGCTTTCGTTCGCCATCCCCTCTAGCTCGGGCATGGCGACGGTTTCCATGCCCATCATGGGTCCGCTTGCCATCCAGCTCGGACTTTCGCCTGAGGTCATGGTCATGATCTATGTGGCGGCACACGGTCTGATCTTGCTGTTCACGCCGACGTTCGGTGTCCTGATCGCCGGTCTGCAGATTTCCAAGGTCGACTACTCCACGTTCCTCAAGTTCATTACCAAGTATCTGTTGGGACTGGGCGTCGTCATGATGGTGCTGCTCACCGTAGCGATGACGGTTCTCTAGCGTCGGTTTTGCGGAACCCGGTCCGTCCGAACCCACCGGATCATGTCACCGGGTATGGCGATGCACCATTTCTCAGATGGTCGATGATATGGCCCGGAGGATTCGGACGGACTTCTGTCCAAGCCGATCGGCTCGGGCCCGAGGGTCCCTCTTTTCTCTCAAGGCTACCGAACACTTTTGTCATATTAGGTGCCCACGGGGTCGTATCGCTGCGACGCCGTGGGCATAATGGTGTGGAAGGTGCAAGTTACGCGAAATGGGAGGACACATGGCGCTGATCTATATCGTTGAGGACGACGAACCCATTCGTCGCGAGCTTGCCGACATCCTTGCCCGTGCCGGTTTTGAGGTCGAGGCCTGCGAATCGTTCGAGCATGTTTCGCGCGATATTCTCGCCGCCGCGCCCGACTTGGTGCTGCTCGACCTGACGCTTCCCGTCAAGGACGGCCAGCATATCTGCCATGAGGTTCGCCGCGAATCCGAGGTTCCCATCATCGTCCTCACGTCGCGTACGACCGAGATCGACGAGGTCATGGCCATGACGCTCGGCGCGGACGACTTTGTTCCCAAGCCCTACAGCGCCCGTGTGCTCGTGGCGCGCATCAACGCACTACTGCGTCGCACCGCGACGGCGGGCGAGCGCAGCACGCTCGTCCACAAGGGACTGGAGCTCGACCTCGCACGCTCCATGGTCACCAACACACAAACGGGCACCAGCACCGAGCTCACCAAAAACGAGCTGCGTATCCTCTCGCTGCTTCTGAGCCGCGCGGGCAAGATCGTTTCGCGCTCGGCCATCATGCAGGACCTGTGGGACTCCGACGCCTTCGTGGACGACAATACGCTCACCGTCAACATCAACCGCCTGCGCACCACGCTCGAAAAAATCGGCATCAAGGGGTATTTGACAACGCACCGCGGCCAGGGCTATTCGGTCTAGGGGCCGGCTATGTCGTTTGGCAAGTTCTTTAAAGATGCGCTGCTTCCCGTCGCCGTGTGGACGTGCGGCGTGCTGCTGAGCTGCTTTGTGCTGACGGTCGCCGGCGCACCCGTTTCTATCGTGGTCGTGGCGGTCGGTGTGTCCTTTATCTTTGGTATGCTCGGCATCGTGATCGAGTACGCGCGCCGTCGTCGTTTTCTGCGCCAGCTGGAGCGTGCGGCCGAGGAGCTCGAGAGTCCCGCATGGGTGCAGGAGATGGTGCAATGCCCGACCTATGCTGAGGGCGAGCTCGAGTACGAGGTCTTGCGCCGGGTGGGCAAGGCGGCATGCGATGAGGTGGCGGAAGGCCGGCGCCAGACCGATGACTACCGCGACTATATCGAGAGCTGGGTCCACGAGGCCAAGCTGCCCCTGGCAGCAGCCCATCTGATTTTGGAAAACCTGGACGGCAGCGAAGACGATCTGTCGCGTGTGGATGACCTGGGTCGCGAGCTTGCCCGCGTGGAGCGCTATATCGACCAGGCGCTGTACTATGCGCGCTCGGAAGTCGTGGAGCGCGACTACCTGATTCGTCGCTGGGACCTTAAGACCTTGGTGACGGGTGCGATTAAAGCCAACGCCCGCGAGCTCATCGCGGCGCACGTGGCTCCGGTGTGCGAGAACCTCGACTTCGAGGTCTTCACCGACGAGAAGTGGCTCGAGTTTATTCTGGGCCAGCTCATTCAGAACAGCATTAAATATGCGCGTGAGGACGGCGCAAAGATCGTGTTTTCGGGTGCGTTGCTGGACGAGGGCCTGGCAAGCGAGCGCATTGAGCTTGCCGTTGCCGATAACGGCTGCGGTGTGTGCGCGGCAGACCTGCCGCGTGTGTTCGAGAAGGGCTTTACCGGCGACAATGGCCGCACCACCAAGCGCGCAACGGGCATCGGCCTCTATCTGGTGGCGCGCCTGTGCTCCAAGATGGGCATCGACGTTACCGCAGCCTCCGACCCCGGCGAAGGCTTTGTCGTAACGTTTGCCTTCTCGACAAACAAGTTCCAATACTTTGAGTAGCCGGCCCGTATGGCGCGGCCGATCGGAATCTTCCCATCTGGGAACAAATCGGGGCTTTTCAGCAACTATATTCCCGAACGGGAACATTGCTAATGTAGTCGATACTATATTCCCGTACATGAACATAGCTCAACAGTTTTATACTATGTTCACGAATAGGAATATAGCTAGGAGCATCATGAGAACAGTGACAACGATTAAAAAGCTGGATGGGCGCATCAAGCTCAAGCCGTCAGAAGCTGCTTTCTCGGAGCGCATGGTTTTCGATCCGGCCGAGATGGGGAAGGCCCTCAGGCTCAGAAGACGTGAGCTCGGCTTCACTCAACGCGACGTCGCGACTATGACGGGCCGCAGCCTTCGTGTGATTGGTGATATCGAGCGGGGGCGGACAACGGTCGAAATTGGCGTCATTTTCGACTACGCCTCCATCGTGGATATCGATTTTATTCTGAAGGTGAGGGGAAAATAATGGATGGCGCGCTGTTCGTTCATCGTGAGTTTAATGGGTCCTACCAGCTGGTTGGCGTATTAGAGGAAAACGCCGGGCTTCCGATATTCGCCTATGACCCCAAGTATCTCGAGAGTGCTGATGCGGCCCCGATTTCGGCCTCGCTGCCGCTGTCGGTCGATACGTTCAGCCCGGACGTAACGGGCTCCTATTTCTCCGGCATCATTCCAGAGGGGCAGCTTAACAGAGATCTCGAGAAAAGGGCGCGAGCGGAACGCGGAGATTACTTTAAGGTGCTCGACTTGGTCCGCGATGAACCCGTCGGCGCCCTTGTTTTGACGCGAGAGCCTTCGGCCGAGGGCCTCGAAATGGGCTATGAAGAGATAGGTGGGGAGCGGCTAAGCAGGCTGGCATACGCACCGGCGGAGGTTGCTTTTGACTTGGCGCTAGAGAGCCGAATCTCCCTTGCGGGTGCTCAGGCGAAGGTTGGCCTTTACCATACGGGCAATGACCCGTGCAGCGGATGGTACCTGCCTCATGGAGCGGCTCCATCTACGCACATCCTCAAGGCGGGGTCGAAAACGTTTCCGGGCGAGACAGTGTGTGAAGCGATGTGCGTTAGGGCCGCCTCTCTGATGGACCTATCGGCCGAAGAGTGCTTTCTTATCCGGGTTGAGGGCGCCGAGCCGATTATTGCTGTGAAGCGATTTGATCGAGTAGCGTCGGATGACGGACGCTTGGTTGATGGATTGCCAATTCCATACCGTTTGCACCAGGAAGATGTTTGTCAGGCCAAGGGTATCTCGCGTGAGCTTAAATACGAGCCGACGGGCGTCAATTATCTGGGACTTATCGTCGATGCGGTGCGAAGGGTGTCGACTAATCAAATGGAGGATAGGTTCCTTGTCGGCTATAACCAGCTGTTCGATTATGCCGTAGGTAACTGCGATAACCATCTTAAGAACTGGTCGCTCGTGTGGGACGAAAGTTGGAAGCAGGTGAGGTTGGCGCCGCTCTATGACGTGCTGTGCACAACGGTTTACCCCAGTCTTGTTCGCGAGATGGGCGTTTCGTTTGGTGGGAGCCGGAAGATCGACGATGTAACGCGCAAATCGGTGATGAACGAAATGATCGAGGCGGGTTTGCCCGCGGGAATTGTTGCCGGAATGATTGCCGATACCTGCAATGAGGTTCCAGACGCACTAAGAGACGCCGCACGCGGTCTCAAAGAAGAGGGCTTTCCCGAGGCGGAGGTAATGTTCGAGAAGATCATTCCCGAAGTACAAACTCGCCTAAGCAGGATCGCCTCATAACAAAACGTGCCGCCCCAACCCGGGCGGCACGCCATCTTCATACCAGCCAACTCGCTGAAGTAAGGCTGCGAAGGCCGCGGGGCCGGGAGGGGTTTCCTTAGGGCACATCCCGCAGCCGCAACGCGGCGAGGACGTGCCCGTGGAAACCCCGCAGGCCCCGCGGCCGGTGGGAGCAACGCTACTTCACGACCAGAATGTCGCAGTCCGTGTTGCGCAGCAGGAACGTCGAAATCGAACCCAGGAGCGCATACTTGATCGAGGACAGGCCGCGGGCGCCGCAGAGCACCAGGTCGGGCTTGACCACGTCGAGCATCTCGTCCTTGAGCGTCTCGCGAATGCGGCCGGCGCGAATCATGACCTCGACCTCGGGAATATCGGGATTAGCCTTGGCCTCTTCGAGCTGCTTGGCGATGGAGTTCTTAAAGGCCTCCTCCAGGCCGTTAACTAGGTCGACCGGATAGGAACCGGCGCTCTCGAGCGCCGTGGAATCGATGACGTGACCGATGATCAGCTTGGCGCCATTGTTCGCGGCGACCTTGATGGCGCGTGCGAGCACAAAATCCTGCTGCTCAGTACCGTCGAGTGAAACAAATACCTTGGTATAGCCCTCGTTCATGGTTTCCTCCTTGGTCTATCGCACGGGCGCGGGGCTCGTGCATCGGGCGGGCGCGGATGCGTGGCCGCCGGACACTTTATCTTGTTGCAGTTATACCCAAGGATTTGGGTTTGACCGCTCGCAATTCTGTGAACGGGCGAGTTTTTTGGTAAGGGTAGGCGCAGGCGCGCCGCCAACGGTTGATAATGGGACATCGCCCGCACCGTCCGCAGAACAATATCGGCGGGTGTCTAACGAGGGGGTCCCTTTGGATATCATCGAGCTTTTAAAATCTGCCTTTATGGGCCTGGTCGAGGGCATCACCGAATGGCTGCCTGTTTCGTCGACCGGTCACATGATCTTGGTGGACGAGTTCGTCAAGATGAACGTGAGCGAGACGTTCTGGAATATGTTCCTGGTCGTGATTCAGCTTGGCGCCATTTTGGCCGTTTGCGTCCTGTTCTTCTACGACCTTAACCCGTTTTCTCCCAGCAAGGGCAAGGAGGGTCGTCGCGACACCTGGGTGCTGTGGGGCAAGATTGTGCTCGGCTGCATTCCCGCCGCGGCGATCGGTCTGCCGCTTAACGACTGGATGGAGGAGCATTTCTATAATGCTCCCGTCGTGGCGCTGGCACTCATTGTGTACGGTGTGCTGTTTATCGTGATTGAGAACTGGCGCGCGAGCAAGCGCGAGGAAATGGCCGTTGCCGGTTCGTTTGGTTCGCGTGCTGTGGTGTCGGGTGGACGTCCCGCCGGTGCGCACTTTGCGGCGCCCGCCGCGGCTACCGCTGAGGATGAGGACGATGACGAGGATCTGGACTTTGGCTCCATCGCCACGCTCGAGGACCTGAGCTGGAAGACTGCGCTGGGCATCGGCTGCTTCCAGGTGCTTTCGCTGGTGCCTGGTACGTCTCGCTCCGGTTCTACCATCATCGGCGGCCTGCTTTTGGGCTGCACGCGTTCGGTGGCGTCCAAGTTTACGTTCTTCCTGGCTATCCCTGTCATGTTTGGCGCGAGTGCGCTCAAGCTGGTCAAGTACTTCATCAAGGGCGGTACGTTCGGCGCCAACGAGGTCGCTATCCTGGGCGTGGGCTGCGTTGTGGCCTTTGTGGTTTCGCTCATCGCCATTAAGTGGCTCATGGGCTTCGTCCGCCGTCACGACTTCAAGTGCTTCGGTGTTTACCGCATCATCCTGGGCATCGTGGTGCTTGCGTACTTCTTCGTCCTGGAGCCGATGCTCGGCCTCTAACTTAGTCGACGCTGCGCGGCGGTCAGGGCGACAACTTGTCATTCAAAGGGGGTGGCATGACCAAAAGGTCTATGCCGCCCCCTTTTCATGCCAATTTGTTCGCCCTGACCGTCGCTCGCTGCTGCTGCCATGACATCGGCGGTTTCGTGATTGTCAATAGATTGGTGCAAAGTAACCTGACCTCATTACACCAAACCCGCTGGGGCGGGTTCGACGGCGGCGCACGGAGTCGTGGTGTGATTTGCGTCGGTGTCCGCGCGGCTCGGTATACTGGTACGGCTCAAACTATGGCGCTGCCCGCAGGCGCGCCGTCCGTCAGATGAGGAGTCGCCCATGACCCAGCCCCTGCCCTGGGAAAAGAACACTGCTGCGTCCGTGCCGCCCGCGCCGGAACCCGTGCCGCTCGATGCATACACTGCCCCCGCTGCGCCGGAGCCCGAGCTCGTCCCGCTCGACATCTACGATGCTCCCGCACCGGCACCCAAGCCCGCTAAGTCGCTTGTCGACATCGACAGTCTTAACCCCGCCCAGCGCGAAGCGGTCCTGACGACCGAAGGTCCGCTGCTGGTCCTTGCCGGTGCTGGCTCGGGCAAGACCCGCGTCTTGACCTTCCGCATCGCCCATATGCTCGGCGACCTGGGCGTTAAGCCCTGGCAAATCCTTGCCATCACGTTTACCAACAAGGCCGCGGCCGAGATGCGCGAGCGTCTGGCGGCACTTATCCCCAGCGGTACCCGCGGCATGTGGGTGTGCACCTTCCATGCCATGTGCGTGCGCATGCTGCGCGAGGACGCTGACCTGCTGGGCTACACCGGTCAGTTCACCATTTACGATGACGACGATTCCAAGCGCATGGTGCGTGATATTATGCAGGCGCTCGGCATCGAGCAAAAGCAGTTCCCCATCAACATGATCCGCAGCAAGATCAGCTCGGCCAAAAACGCCATGATCGGGCCCGAGGACATGCTCAAATCCGCTGACAGCCCCAATGACAAAAAGGCCGCGCAGGTCTACCTGGAGCTGGAGCGCCGCCTGCGCGCCGCCAACGCGATGGACTTCGACGACCTGCTCGTGCGCACGCTCGAGCTACTGCGAACCCGCCCCGAGGTGCTCGATAAGTACCAAGAGCGCTTCCGCTACATTAGCGTCGACGAGTATCAGGACACCAACCACGTCCAGTACGAGATCGCCAACCTGCTGGCCGCCAAGTACCAAAACCTCATGGTTGTGGGCGACGACGACCAGTCCATTTATAGCTGGCGTGGCGCCGACATCACCAATATCCTGGACTTTGAGAAGGACTTTAAAAACTGCAAGACCGTCAAGCTGGAGCAGAACTATCGCTCCACGGGTCACATCCTGAGCGCCGCCAATGCCGTTGTTCGCCACAACTCGCAGCGCAAGGACAAGCGCCTGTTTACGGCCGAGGGCGATGGCGAGAAGATTCAGGCTTTCCAGGCAAGCGACGAGCGCGACGAGGGCCGCTGGATTGCCGGCGAGATCGAGAAGCTGCATGCCAAAGGCACGAGCTACGACGATATCGCCGTGTTCTACCGCACCAACGCCCAGTCGCGTATCCTCGAAGATATGTTCCTGCGCGCGGGCGTGCCCTACAAGATCGTGGGCGGCACGCGATTCTTCGACCGTGCCGAGATCCGCGACGTCATGGCCTACCTCAAGATGATCGTGAACCCGGCCGACGAGATGAGCGTCAAGCGCGTCATCAACACGCCGCGCCGCGGCATCGGCTCCACCTCGATCCAAAAGATCGAGCAGCTGGCGCGCGACAACCGCTGCTCGTTCTTCCAGGCCTGCGAGATCGCAACAGCCGAGACGGGCATGTTTAGTGCCAAGGTGCGCAACGGCCTGTCGAGTTTTGTGGCGCTGGTGCGCGAGGGCCGCCGCATGGACGGCGAGCTCAAGGACGTCGTCGAGATGATTGTCGATAAGACGGGCCTGCTGCAGGCGTTTCGCGCCGAGGGCACCATGGAGTCCGAGAGCCGCGCCGAGAACATCCAGGAATTCCTGGGCGTCGCTGCCGAATTTGAGGAGACGCACGAGGATATCGAGGGCACGCTCGAGAGCTTGGAAGAGCTGCGTGCAGCCGGTGTTGCCGATGTGCCTGCCAGTGCCGAGCCCGAGCCCGTTGTGGTGAGCGCGCCTGCGCCCGAGCCAGGGCCGTCCGCGCCCGCGTCTTCGTTTGAGGCGCTCGTCGGTGCTCGTGACGCCGCGGGCTCCAATCCGCTCGATAGCCTAGCCGCTCCGGCGCTCTCGCCGCAGGATGCCCTGACCGCTGCCATCGCGGGCAACGCATATGCCGCGCCGACGGAGCTGCCGGCGGGTGCCGTGCATGCCGACGAGATCGAGCGCGCCTATGGCCCGCTCACCTGCAAAGCGCTGCCGGCGCTCATGGAGTGGCTGGCCTTGCGCTCCGACTTGGATTCCCTGGCCGGCGAGACGCATGCCATTACCATGATGACCATCCACTCTGCCAAGGGCCTGGAGTTCCCGGCGGTGTTTGTGGCCGGCATGGAGGAGGGTATCTTCCCGCACGTGCACGACTTTGGCGGCAGCGATGATCCGGGCAAGCTCGAAGAGGAGCGTCGCCTGGCCTACGTCGCCATCACGCGCGCCCGCAAGCGCCTGTTCCTGACCTATGCGGCCACGCGTCGCACCTACGGTTCGACTTCTGCCAACCCGCGCTCGCGCTTCCTCAACGAGATTCCGTTTGAGGATATCGAGTTTAGCGGCATCGGCTCTGCCGGTTTTGAGGGCACGGGCTGGGAGAAGCGCGGCGACCGTCACGGCACCTTTGGCTCGGGCATGGGCTCGGATATGTATGGCGGTAAGGTGTTCGGTTCGCATACGCGCTCGACCGGCGGTTTCGGTTCGCGCGGCGGATCGAGCTTCGACGATTTCTTTGGTGGCAGCACCTATGGCACCGAGCGCCATCGCGGGGTTTCGCCCGACGCCGGCCGTGTTGCCTCGACCTTTGGTTCGGGCGCGCCGCGAGCTAAAAAGCCGTCGTCCAAGGTGTCGCCGACGGTGGAGCGCAAGGTCGATCGCGCCAGCGCGTCGCAGGACTTTGCCGCGGGCGATACCGTGAGCCACAAGACCTTTGGCACCGGTACCGTGATCTCGGTCGCCGGAGACATGATCGAGGTGCAGTTCGAAAAGACCGGCCAGACTAAAAAGCTGATGAAGGGTTTTGCACCTATAGTGAAACTGACCTAGGCGGCTTTCCCAGGCACGGCACCTCGGCCTTCAATCGTCGGGCATGACCTCAAGGTCTATGCCCTCCTCTTTCAGGCCGATTTGCCGCACCTGGAAAACCCGTACATCCGGCTAGGCGGGCGCGCCGGGGGCTTTGGTCGCCTGCTCGGGCAGTCCTGCGCAAGACGGAGAGCACATTAAGTGCTCTCCTTTGCGTGCGGAACTCGCGACCGATGTTGCCCTATACGCCCGCCCCGGTCCTTAGATAACGTTGCTTGCTGGCGTCGCTCTGCTCGTCCGCCTTTTTGGTCTGGAGAGCCGGGTGGGCTGATTAATAGATATGAGTAGGGGCTCCTCCGTTGATGAACGGGGGAGCCCCTTGTTGCTTTTTGATTGTCGTAACTAGCCAGAGGCTCGCCGGGACGGGGCGCGGGGTTTGGTCG
>NZ_QRJZ01000011.1 GCF_003470665.1 Collinsella sp. AM17-1 | reverse complement strand
CATGCGGACTCCAAACCGGACCTGATGGTCCAACTTTTTGTCCGCAGTCCCGGCTTTCGAAAAATGCGTCCCGGAATTTGCCTTTGGAATGGGACGTAGTTTCCCGTTGAGGTGCTTTGCGGAAAGTGCATCCCACTCTGGGCGGTCGAAGTGGGACACACTTTCCCAAAGGCGCTCCAACGGGAAATTGCGTCCCATTATTCGGTCAAGAAACGGGATGCATTTTCCCAATGAGAGCAAAACCGGAAAATGCATCCCACAATCAGCCCTCAAAGTGGGACGCCGTTTCCCAATGAGGCTCAAGCGGAAAATGCATCCCGGAATTTGCGCTCAAAGTGGGATGCGGTTTCCGGTTGAGGGTCTAAGGGGAAAGTGCGTCCCAGAATCGACGCTTGAAATGGGATGCAGTTTCCCGATGAGGCACTCGACGGAAAATACATCCCAGAAATGGCCTTTGAGCTGGGATAAGATTTCCGCGGCATCTCGGATTCTCAAAAATGAGACACGCCGTTGGCGAAAATGAGACACGTGATATCGGGCATCGGACGTATCATTTGCAAAAATGAGTCCACTCCACTCGAGTAAAGCGAGGTCCCTCATGTACGTTCCACACTCCCGTATCCGTAGGCTGTCGAAAATCCCGCTTGTTGGGACGGCGGCGCTTGCTGCGTTGATCGCCACGAGCGTCGCCTGCTTCACGGCCACGCCCCAGGTTGCCCAGGCGGCAGACGCGCCCGCAATCACCGATATGACCGAGCAGGATTATCAAGCCCTGGGTCTGGGCACGAGCGAGGACATTCCGGCCGATACCGTTGGCCCCTATTCCACTGATACCCCCACGACGTTTGCCACGCGCAGCGAGGTCTATATGGCAGCTAACGGTAGCCATGGCAATCGCTACACTCTGCGCGACAAGCTCGAGAACGTCGAGCGCGGTGACATTGGCGGCAGCAGCAAACTCACCGATGGCTATGGAAGTGTGTGGGGCGCCGCAAAGTTCTGGCAAAACGTCAACAACTTCGATACGAACAGCGATCTCTACAAGCATAGCGACTACGGTGGCGGCACCTGGTCGTACCTAAGCAACAATGAGTCCTCAACAGTACTCGCCAACGACAACAACGGTTTCTCGGGCATTCACGCCACGAGTGTTGAGTTCTGCAGCGACGCCAGCACGGGCAAAAAGAGCCGCGTTGCCGAGCTCCGTGCCTACGGCGACAGTTCCTCCACGACGATTGACGGCAAGTCATACGCCGGAAAGGTTGAGCTGGTCCTCTACTCGTTTAGCAACGGGCGTACGCGCACTCTCGACACACACCTGCCGGTGACGGTCAACACTAATATGATGTACGAAGGCCGTTTTAAGTACCTGGATGCCGGTTACCTGCAAGAGCACGACGCCGTCTTTGATGTCGAGGCGGGCGATGTCGATGGCGACGGCGTCGACGAGCTTTTTGTCTACGCGGGCTGCTATGTCGACGAGAACGGCGTGCGCAAGGCTGTAGTCGACATGTATGACTTGGAGGGCGGCAACTGGAAGCAAAGCGTCGTCAAGATCGATGCCGGTAACGCCGCGGACTACACCACGCACAACAAGGGCGGGAACGACTCCTGGACGCAGCTTCAGTCAGCTCCTGTCGTTTCGCTAGCGGCCGGCGACCTCGATCGCGATTTTTGCGATGACCTCGCCATCGTGGTCTCGGCACCCTACGGCAAGAAGAATATTGATAAGTCGACCCATTGCGAGCTGTTTTCGTGGGATGCATCCAAGGGTGCGCTCGTCCATGTCGATGCTCTGGGCGACGCGGGCGCAATCTCCCTCTCCGCGAACGGCAAGACCATGGTCGCTGCGAATGCGACGTTCGGCACGTTTGCCGCCTACGATGAAGAAGGAAAGAAGACGGGTGAAACCGTCACGGGCCTTATTCTTGCGGGCTATGACTGGCAACGCAGCGCTTTTGATTACGGCGCTTCTGACGGCAGCAAGGGGCTGTACGGCGCGCTGTACCGCTACGCGTATTTTGACTCGGAGTCTGGCGAGTTCAAGCTTTCCGATTGCAAGGAATACAGAGACGGGCTCCTCGCCTCCTATGGGCTGATGCATGTGCCCAACAGCGCATGGAAGGATAGCGCTCAGGATAAGCGCTATCCGTGCACCTTGGCGCCTATTGCCCTTGCCACTGCCAACCTTGACGGCCTGTCCGAGCAGCTGGCGGTCGACGAGGTGCTCGTGGGCGGCGATGTGTTCCGCGACTTTGCCTGCAACACGGCACAGAGCGGGGCTCAGGGCTTGGGGTCCATGGTCGGAACCATGAGCATGAGCGGTCAGCAATACAACAGCAGCAACAAGCATGATCACAAGGGTATAGAGCAGGTGTGGATCAGCGACGTCAAGGCGGGCAGCGTCTCGGGTTCGGACCGCTATAACGAGAGCTTTATCGCCGTGGTGGGCAAGCACCGCGACGAGGACCTGCGCAAGAACGATGACTACTATTGGATGACCGCCTCGCTTTTTTCGCTCGACGAGAACGGAAAGGTGCGCCGCGGCGAGGAGCAGGTGATTAGCGAGAGCAACCGTCGCGGCACTACCTACGGCACATTTATCTCGCTCGCGCTGCCCGATGTCGACAACGACAGCGTCAAGATCACGTACAAGGACCGCTACAAGGTCTATACCAATCCGCGCGTGCTTGCCGTGCTGCAGGATGCGCCCTATGTTGAGGATCTGGAGCAGGCATACGGCTATCTGGTGTTGGGCGGCACGTCATACGGAGAGGAAAAGGGCACGGGGACATCCCAGGGCTATACCATTGGCGCCGAGTTGGGCGTTGCCGTCGAGGTGCAGACCGGTCCGCCCCTGGTCGCGATGAATGCTTCAGTCGATTTTGCCGCCGAGGGATGCTATGACTACCGGAGCGAGCGCACGGTCAGCGCAAGCGTAAGCTATGAGTCGCATGCCGGCGAGGGTGACAAGGCCGTGCTCTACACGATTCCGATGGTCTATTACGAGTATGAGATCGAAAATGAGGAAACTGGTGGCAAGGGCGTGATGGCGGCGCCCGTGTCGCTCGGCGCGCAGACCTCGGTCGTTAATGTCGAGGCCTATGACCGCATTGCCAAACAGCACAATATGACGCCGCTCAGCTACTTTTTGACCAACCGGTCGGGAGAACCCGGAACCTATCAAACGACGCTCAACGGCGAGACTCCCGTTGGGGATTCCTTTGGCCTGGGCAAGCCTGGCGTAACGCGCGCCTACACGCACGATGGGTTTAACGGCGCCGCCGCGCAGTCGGGGGCGAGCATTGAGCAGACCATCGAAGTCGAGGAGGGCAAGGAGCAGGAGCTCGAGCTCGGCTTGACGCTGAACGGCAGCGTTGTCATGGGCGCGAAGCTCGCAAAGCACGAGTTGTTTGGCGGTCTGTGCTTTGGTGCCAACGCCGGCTTTACTACGGGTAACTCCTCGAGTGAATCGACCGAATACGGCGGCACCGTCGACAACCTGCCCGAGGCCGCGCAGGGCAAGTACGGTTTTGTGTGGCGTCTGGGCGTCAACGCGGTGGATGTCGACAAGTTCGAGGCAGACTCGGGCGACAAGCTCGGCACCAAGGACACCGACCAGTTCTGGATCGTGGGCTATGACGTTAAGGACGTCGAGATGCCCGACGCGCCGGCCGTGACGGGCTTTACGGCAAACGCCGTCGATTCGACCA
Source organism: Collinsella sp. AM17-1 (assembly GCF_003470665.1). Taxonomy (GTDB): domain Bacteria; phylum Actinomycetota; class Coriobacteriia; order Coriobacteriales; family Coriobacteriaceae; genus Collinsella. The sequence goes on along the minus strand of NZ_QRJZ01000011.1, from coordinate 68,454 downwards.
GCGTTACGTTTAGCTGGGACGATGTACTCGCAAACAAGAGTGGCTTTAGCTACGGCGTGGGCATGCTGCAGAGCAATGCGGCGGATGCGGTCGTCAATAGCTGGAAGATTGCCGACAACACGCAGACCTCGCTCAAGTGGGATGGGCTGCAGCCCAATACGGAGTATCGATTCGCCATCGCCGCCGTTAAGAATGGATCCACGACCGAAACAGGTATTCGCTCGGCAATCATCACGGTCAAGACCATGCCCGATGGCATGACGATGACCGTGAGCGGACCTGCGGCGGATGCTGCGGAGGGGTCGGATCTTGGATACGACTCTTCGGTTGAGCGCGCGGCGGGAAGCCACCTGACGCTCTCGGCGATTGGCCATGTGAAGCAACTCGGTGCCGACGATAGCGAAACAGGGCTGGCACCGACCTATATGTGGTACCGCAAGGGCCGCGGCGAGACAGAGTTTAAGCTCGTGGGTGCCGATGGCAACCTCGCGGCTGGAACGGCCTCAAAGCTCGAGATTGACCTGACCGCAGACGATGACGGTGCGCAGTATTACTGCCACGTGGGATACAACGACGTGGGCCTCGACACCGGCACGACGCTCGTGAATATCGAGGCCGAGGAGACGGCGCCCACAACGGTGAACGCCACCCCGATCCGCACGCGCCGCCTGTTCTCACAGGCAAGTGCGGGCGCCAAGAAGTTCCTGGACCATACGCTGGTAAACACCGCCGGCCCAACCGATTCCGAAGGCTCAAAGGACCCCGAGACTCCTGAGACCCCGACGAACCCGGACAAGCCCAAGTCCGACAACGGAGCTAAGACCGACACCAAGGTCAAGACTACGACCACAGCGAAGAACCTCGCAAACACCGGCGACCAAACATTTGCCCTAGTCGCCACCGCAGCAGCAGCGGGAGCAACGCTCGTAGTGATAGCCCTCATCATGCTGATCAAGCGCCGCAAGACCCACTAGTAGCCAGTCGAACATATCGACAACCCAAAAACCCGGGTAGCCAAAAAACAGGCCACCCGGGTTTTCTGTTGAGTGGAGACTCCGCAAGCGGAAACTGCATCCCACAATTAGCGCCCGGAACGGGACACATTTTCCGTCAAGCCCTCATCCGGAAAATCCATCCCAGTTTGAGCGCCCAGACCGGGACGCACTTTCCCAAAGGGTCCTCAACGGGAAACTGCGTCCCATAATTAGGCCGAGAAATGGGATGAACTTTCCCAATGAGAGCCAACCGGAAACCACGTCCCAGAATCAGCCCCCAAAGTGGGACGCACTTTCCCAACGAGCCTCAACCGGAAAATACATCCCGGAATCCAGCTGAATAGTGGGACACACTTTCCCAATCGGGTCCCAAGCGGAAACTGCATCCCATTCCAGACAAGAATTCCGGGATACACTTTCCGCAAACAAAGAAGGCCACATAACGTGGCCTTCAACTTATATATGTTCGGCGATACACCCAAGACAAGCCACGCCCCAACATCAGGGCGTCTGTCCAGGCGGAGGCATATAAGGTTCATCGCGAGTTCCGCACGCAAAGAAGGCCACTTAATGTGGCCTTCGTCTTGCGCAGGACTGTCCGAGCAGGGAACCTTATATGCCTCCGCCTGGACAGACGTTTCAGTTGTGGCTCAGCAGCTAGCAGCTACTTAATCTTGGTTGTGCCCGGCGCCAGGTTGGGGTCGGTCTCGTTGGCCTCGGTCTGGAAGTGCTCCGTATAGACGTTCTTGCCGTCGCGGAACATTTCGTAATACTGCATCTTGGCGTAATCCTCGCGCGCCTTGGTGGCGGCTGCGGCAACGGCGTCGTCGCCGGTGACGTTGGAGGAGAGCGCCCAGCGCAGGCTGGCGTCCTCGTAGCCCACCGAGTTGATGGCGGGCAGCGACTCGCGCAGCGTCATGTGCGCCTTCTGGTAGTCGGTCAGCGGGGCGCCGATCAGCTGCATAAGCTGCGTGGACAGGTAGTTGGTGGACAGGTCGTCGACCTCGCTCGTCTGGTCGCAGCCGGCAACGTCGTAGTTGGCCCAGATGATGTAGTCGGTCTGCCACAGACGTTCCTGGTGCGTGGCGTCGTCCTCGCCGGTAAACCACTTATCGTTGAACTTGGACGGGAAGAACGGCTGGTGGTCGCCCCAGAACACCACGACCACCTTGCGGTCGAGCTTGCTCAGGGCGTTGAGGAAGTAACGCAGCGCTTGGTCGGACTGCTCGATGCACGAGACATACTCGTCAACATCGGAGAGCGTGCCGTCCTCGACGGTCTTAGCGTCCAGGTCGGTCGTGTCGATGTTCAGGTGCATCTGCTTGTCGACCGGCAGCAGGCCCGTGTCGTAGCCCGAGTGGTTCTGCATGGTCACGTCGAAGATGAACTGCGGGTCGGCGTTCTGGTCGAGCAGCTCAAGAATCTTGTCGTAGGTAGCCTGGTCGGTCACCATGCCGCGCAGGGTATCGGCACCCTGGAAGTCGTTGATGGACAGGAACTGGTCAAAGCCAAAGTCCTTGTAGACGTTCTCGCGGTTCCAGTTGGTTGCGTGGTTGGGGTGCATGGCCGTGGTGGAATATCCGAGCGACTTGAACTGCTCTGCCAGGTTCCCAGTCGTTTCCATGTTGTAGATGGTGTAGGGGTACACGCCCGAGCCCAGGTTGGCCATGGAGTTGCCGGTCATAAACTCAAACTCGGTATTGGCCGTGCCGCCGCCGTAGGCGCTCACGTAGAGCTTTCCGCGGCTGAGGCAGTTGGACAGGTTCTTAAAGTACTGCGGACCTTCGTAGCCGGCGCGCATGTTCTGGTAGATCGACAGATCCGAGAACGTCTCGTTCATGATGGCGATGACCGTGGGCTTCTCGCTGTCGAACTGCTCCTTTGCGGCGGCGCGCTCGTCGCTCTTGGCCGCGTCGGATTTGTCGTAGGCCTTGGCGTACTTTTTGAGCGTGGCCTTGGCGTCATCGACAGAATAGTCGGCGGGTTTGGGCGGCTTGATGGACTGTGCCGCGCTAATAAAGGCAGGCAGATAGCCCTCGCGCCAGTAGCTCTCGAGCGGACGCCAGGTGTAGACGGTGATGCCGAGGGTGTTGTAGTAGTCGATGAGCGTGACATGCGCGGTCACGCCGCCCAGGCACAGCACCGCCACGAGCAGGTTGGTGAGCAACATGCGCTTGGCGTTGGCGGCGCCCTTCTGACGGTGCGGCGCGACCAGGCCGGCGTACTCGCACAGCAGCATGGCGATGGCGGTAAAGCCCATGGATAGCACGCAGAACAGCGAGATCGAGAAGGTGTAGCCGGTGCCGGCGACTGCGGCGGCGGTGGAGATGGCCGAAAGGTCGCCCGGCTGGATGGGCATGGATTTAAACGTGATGACAAAGAACTCGGCAATGCCCAGGACAAAGAGGGCAAAGGCCAGGACCGCGGGGGCTGCGCCGTGGCGCTGGAATAGGAAGAACAAGCCAGTCATGAGTGTGGCGATGATGGCCCACTCGAGCAGGATGCACAGGGGGTAGACCCAGGTAAAGTCGTGGTTGGACGAGACCTCCGTGCCCAGCAGCGCAAAGACGCCGGCGAGCAGCAGGCACAGGACGGCGGCGACGAGCGGTTTGCCCACAAAGGTGCCGCGCAGGCGGGCGAGCTTGCCGGTGGGGGCGGGGGCGTCGGGCTCGGCGAACGCAAAGACGCGCGGGGCGATGCGGTCGCGGGCGATGCTGGCCCAGGCGCATCCGGTGAGGATGGCGTTGGTCAGGATGAGCATCACAAAGGCGAGCGGCTCGTTTTGGGCGACGAGGCCAATGGCACCCCAAATGGTCAAAAAGAGCTGGAACAGGCCGAAGGCGGCGCTCCACCCAAGAGCGCTTTTGGCGACGGTGCCCGACTGAGCGCGAATGGCCTTGGCCTCGCGCAAGACAAGGTAGACGGTCGCCACAAGACCGACGAGCGAGATGGCGGCAGCGAACATGCTGAGACTCCTCACAAACTAAAACCTACGAAAGCGGGGGTTTACCCGATTGTTACCAAGATATGCGCTGCATTTGGTGACTGCGCACAACAACCAGCCATAATAACGCGCGTGCGTGGCGGTGTTGCGCAATGTAGCGGCGACCTGCGCGATAATGGACGGGAATTACACGGAAACGTAAAGGCTTCTTAAAGAAATGGCGAGGGTAGGGCGATGAGCGAGCAGGTTTGCAAGGCGGACATGGGCGGCGATGGAGCGGCGGTCGATACGTACGGCTATCCGGTCGAGACCACGGGCAACGCGGTGCTGGACACGTTGGAGCACCGTTCCTCCACGCGTGCCTTCGCGCGTGATGACGACGACCGCCCCGTGGCGGTGACCGACGAGCAGCGGGCGGCGATTTTGCATGCGGCGAGTCGTGCGCCGTCGGCAGGCGCCATGATGATGTATTCCATCGTGAGCATTCGCGAGCAGGCTACGCTGGATCGTCTGGCCGACCTGTGCGATCACCAGCCCATGATCGCCAAGGCGCCCTGGGCACTTATATTTGTGGTCGATTATGCCAAGTGGATCGATCTGTTTGAGCACGTGGGCTGCTTTGAGCCCGAGTTTGTCGAGCGCACGGGCAAGGCGCCCCGCCGCGCGCCGGGTTTGGGCGACTTTGCGATCGCGGCCCAGGATGCCGTGATCGCCGCGCAAAACGCCGTGGTTGCCGCCGAGGCCCTGGGGCTGGGGAGCTGCTACATCGGTGATATCGTCGAGAATGCCGAGGAAGTCGCCGAGCTGCTCGATCTGCCGCCCTATACCATGCCGCTGTCGATGCTCATCATCGGCACGCCCCGTAAGGAGCGCCCGGCAATCGCGCACCCCGTGGTGAACCTGGTGCACGAGGAGCGCTACTGCCGCGCCGGCGCCACGACCATGGACGCGCAGGTGGCCGAGATGGACGCGATGTTCCGTCCGCATGCCCGCGAGGTAGGAGAGCGCGTGGTGGATATCTACACCCGCAAGCACACGAGCCCCTTTATGGCCGAGATGAGCCGTTCCATGGAGTGGTGGTTCAAAAACTGGCTCGGCAAGTAACGAATGCGGTGATGTGACAAAGGGACAGTCCCTTTGTCACATTCCATATCGCCGAGGTGGCCTAAAGGCCGTATAAATGTTTATTTAGCTGGGAAAACAGTGCCATTCAAACATGGGCCGATTACCTATAATTCCTTCGAACATTAAAGTTGGGAGGAAACCGGCTTATGGAACAAAAGGCCAAGGAGGCAGCCTCGCACGCTGCGATTCCTGTGAGCATCTCGGCGATGCTCGTCACGCTGGGCGTGGTGTACGGCGATATCGGCACCAGCCCCATGTATGTAACCAAGGCGCTCGTTGCCGGCAACGGCGGCATCGGAAGCGTCACGGAGGAGTTCGTGCTCGGCGCGCTCTCCCTTGTCGTGTGGACGGTCACGCTGCTGACCACCATCAAGTATGTGCTCATCTCGCTGCGCGCCGATAACCATGGTGAGGGCGGCATCTTTGCCCTGTACAGCCTGGTCAAGCGCTGCGGTAAGTGGCTTATCATCCCCGCCATGCTGGGTGGCGCCGCGCTGCTCGCCGACGGCATCCTGACGCCGGCCGTTACCGTTACCACGGCCATCGAGGGCCTGCGCACTATCCCGGCGGTCCATGCCGTGCTGGGCGATGATCAGGGCCGCGTCGTTGCCATTACGCTCGCCATCATCATCGTGCTCTTCTTGGTGCAGCGCATCGGTACGGCCAAGATCGGTCACGCCTTTGGCCCCATCATGACGCTGTGGTTCCTGTTCTTGGGCGGTACGGGTCTGTTCTTTGTCCTCCAGCACCCCGCCGTGCTGCTGTGCCTCAACCCGGTGCGCGGCATCGCCTTTTTGCTGAGCCCCAACAACCATGCGGGCATCATGATTCTGGGCAGCTGCTTCCTCGCCACCACCGGTGCCGAGGCGCTCTACTCCGACATGGGCCACGTCGGCCGCGGCAACATCTACGCTACCTGGCCGTTCGTTAAGTGCTGCCTGCTGCTTTCCTATATGGGCCAGGGCGCTTGGCTTATGAACAACGCTGCCAACCCCGAGCTCATGGGCATTGCCGATCTCAACCCGTTCTACCAGATGCTCGCCCCGGGCCTGCGCCCGTTTGCCGTCGGCCTTTCCACCGTTGCGGCCATCATTGCCTCGCAGGCGCTCATCACCGGCGCATTCTCGCTGGTGTCCGAGGCCAGCCGTCTGGACCTCATGCCGCACATGCAGGTCTTCTACCCTGCCGAGACCAAGGGCCAGCTCTACATCCCCATGGTCAACAACGTCATGCTCGTGGGCTGCGTCATTGTGGTGCTGCTGTTCCAGAACTCGGCGCATATGGAAGCCGCCTACGGCCTTGCCATTACGCTGACTATGATGTGCACCACGCTGCTGCTCTTCTTCTACCTGCACGAGGAGCGCAAGCTCAAGGTCGCGCCGTGGATCTTCGCGGCCTTCTTCCTTTTGCTCGAAGGCTTCTTCTTCGTGAGCTCGCTCACCAAGTTCTTCCACGGCGGCTATTTCACCATCCTCATGGCCGCGCTCATCATGGGTATCATGGTGTGCTGGTACAACGGTACGGCTGTTGAGCAGCGCCAGTTTACGCTGCTGCCGCTGCGCAGCTACCTGCCGCAGCTCAAGCGCCTGCGCGACGACGATCGCTACGAGCGCCTGAGCGACAACGTCGTGTACCTGACCAAGGACACCCATACCGACTACATCGACCGCGACATCGTCTACTCGATTCTGGACAAGCATCCCAAGCGCGCCCGCGCCTGGTGGTTTGTGAATGTCGAGACCATGGATGAACCGCACACCTTTGCCTATTCGGTCGAGACGTTCGGCACCGACTACGTGTTCCGCGTGCATCTGTACCTGGGCTACAAGATCAACCAGCGCGTCAATGCCTACCTGCGCCAGGTCGTTCAGGACCTGGCTGCCACCGGCGAGCTGCCGGCGCAGACGCATGACTACTCGGTCTACAAGGATCCGGGTAACATCGGTACGTTCAAGTTCGTTCTGATCCGTAAGCTTCTGGCGCCCGAAAGCGATGTGGAGCCGAGCGAGCGTACGGCTATCACGCTCAAGTACATCATCCGCCGCGCCGCCGGCACGCCTGCACGCTGGTACGGCCTGGAGAACTCCAACGTGAGCTTTGAGTACGTGCCGCTGTTCACCAAGTTCAAGGCCGTGAACAAGATGCAACGCCTGGCCCCCAACGAGCGGCCGTAGGCGCCGACAGGTTGCACGGAGTTGGTTTTCGATGGACAAGATTGAGACCGGGGAGGCAAACATGGATGCAAAGATGCTTGATGGCCGCGAGGTGATTGCCGAGCTGGTACGTGAGGCACGCGCTGACGCCGCCGAAGATCGGTTTTTGACGAACCGTGCCAACATGGACATGGCCGACCGCGTGATCTCGATCGTGGTGACGCTGCTTGTCGCGGCGTGCGTTTGCGCGCTGCTCGCGCACGTGCTGTTTGTCTAGCGACCGCCGGTTGCAAAGGCTATACACTTGGAACCGCCACAAGGGAAACCACCACAAAGGTGCCTGTCCCTTTGTGGTGGTTTTTGTTTTTGAGAGGGGCGGGGGCTGATGGACGTCCGTACGGACGGCGATATTGCCGATAGCTTTTGGTGGCGGCGCACAACGCTGACGCGCCGCACTCCTCTGTATGACGCCTGCGTATCGGTGGGACTGCTGGTCGCGGCGACGATTGTGGGCGCGCTGCTCGACCATCCGGGTCTCGCGCCGAGCATCATGATCGTCTATGTGTTCGCCGTTCAGCTGTGCGCATTCTTTACCTGGAGTCGCCTGTATTGCTTGCTGAGCTCGGCTGCTGCTGTGGCACTCTACAACTTCTTGTTTGTCGGCCCGCGCTACTCGCTGTCGTTTATCGACCGCGTCTATCCCGGCATGTTCTTCATCATGTTCGTGGTCTCGCTTGTGTCGAGCTCGATTGCGTTGGCCCTGCGCCGTGCCTTGGCACAGGCTGCCGCCAGCGACCGCCGCACGCATATGGTGCTCGAGACCAACCGCATGCTGCAGCGGTGCGCCGATCAGCAGCAGATTGTCCATGCCATGGCAACGCAGCTGGCGCGTCTTTCGGGCTGTCCGGTCGTGTGGTACAGCGCCGACGCCGAGGGCGATGACCTGCTGCCGCGTGCGACATACACGGCCGTGGGCGATGCCGCGCCGGTGCATGAACTGGCGCCGCAGATGCCGCCGCGGCTCTCGGCGTCCGCCTATGTGGGAACGCCGCTCGATGCCACCTATGGCGGCTCGGCGTTTTATGGCATCTACCTGACGGTTCGCACGGGCGACGGCTTCGTCCGTTCGGGCGACCCCGCCTCGGTGGTGGGCGTGCTGGCTATCGTTGCCGAGCCCGACGTGCTGACGCATGAGGAGCGGACGCTTGCCGATGCCATCGTGAGCGAAGGCGAGCTGGCGCTCGACCGCGCCCGCGCCATGGAGGCCCGCGAGGAGGCGGCGGTGCTCGCCAAAAACGAACAGCTGCGCGCCAACCTGCTGCGCTCCATCTCGCACGATCTACGCACACCGCTTACCAGTATTTCGGGTAATGCCGACGTGCTGCTCGACCAGGGCTCGACCGGCACCGCCGTGCTCGATGCCCAGACGCGCCGCGGCCTGCTTCTATCCATTCGCTCGGATGCGCTGTGGCTCAACGCCACCGTCGAGAATCTGCTCGCCATCACCAAGCTCGAGGGCGGCGGCATGCGTCTGTCGACTACGCTCGAGCTCATGGACGATATCGTCGAGGAGGCGCTGCGCCACGTGAACCCTGCCGTGCGCGAGCACGACCTTAAGGTGGTGGCGTGCGATGAGCCGGCGCTCGTCAACGTCGATGCACGCCTGATGGTGCAGCTGGTGGTCAATCTGGTGAACAACGCCATCACCTATACGCCCGCGGGCTCGCATATCATGATTTCGATTAGCGTCGACGATGGACGCGTGGCGTGCTCGGTGGCCGATGATGGTCCGGGCATCGCGCCCGAGGATCGCGAGCGGATCTTCGAGTCGTTCTATACCGCCAACCATGGTCTGGCCGACAGCCACCGCAGCGTTGGCCTGGGTCTTTCGCTCTGCCGTTCCATTGCGTTGGCACATGGCGGTAGCATAGAGGTTGCCGCGGCGGACCCGCACGGTTCGGTCTTTACGATTGAACTTCCCGCCGCCGACGTTTCGTTTGATAAGGAGTAGCGCCGTGCCGAACTCTGCCGTAAAACCGCTCATCTTGGTCGTTGAGGACGATCCCGCCGTCCGCAACCTTATCGTTGCCGCGCTCGAGGCGCACGGCTTGCGTCATATGGCCGTTGAGACTGCCCATGCCGCCATCGCCGCCGCCTCATCGCAGGCACCGAGCATTGTGCTGCTCGATCTGGGCCTGCCCGATATGGACGGCGTCAAGGTGGTGGAGTCGGTGCGCGCATGGTCGGGCATGCCGATTATCGTGGTCTCGGCGCGCAGCGAGGATGCGGACAAGATCCGCGCACTCGATGCCGGCGCCGATGACTACCTGACTAAGCCGTTTTCGGTCGAGGAGCTGCTCGCGCGCATTCGCACGACGCTCAGGCGCCTTTCGTATGCGCAGACGGGCGGCGTTGTCTCCGAGGGCTCGTTCGATACCGGTGAGCTGCATATCGATTTTGATGCCGGCATCGCCACGATGGATGGCGAGGAACTGCATCTGACGCCGATCGAGTATAAGCTCCTGTGCCTGCTGGCGCATAACGCCGACAAGGTACTGACGCACCAGTTTATCCTGCACGAGATTTGGGGCACGGCGACCAAGAGCGACCTGGCGAGCCTGCGTGTCTTTATGGGCACGTTGCGTAAGAAGATCGAGTCCGACCCCGCGCATCCGCGCTATATCCAGACGCACGTGGGTATTGGTTACCGATTGGTCATCCAGGGATAGGTCGGCATCCGCCATCCCAATATGAGTTGCGGTGAAATACGGTCTAAATTTACCTAATTCCAGGCAAAACAGTCCGTATTCCACCGCAACGTTGTCTATTTGCCCTTGGGCTTGCTGGCGTAGAACTTCTTCTTTTTGGGCTTGCCAGCGGGGGAGGGTTTGCCGTCGCCGTGCGGCCCTCGGTTGCCGGCCTGCGCGTGCGCGGATGCCGTTGTGCGAGGCTTGCGGGCCTCGGGGTTACGCAGCTCCTCGGTTCGCTCGGCAATCTCCTCGGCGCTAAAGCCGACCTCTGCCATGGCGTCCTCGATGGGCAGGCGGCGCACGATATAGCAATGATGCACCTTCTGGTTGCGCGCGAAATCCTCGGGGATGGTCTGCGCCGTAATGTCCTGTAGCACCACGCCCGTACGCGCGAGCTTGCGCGTTTCGGGGCGGAAGCCGCGCAGGTTGCAGCTAAAGATGGCGTGGCCGCCCTGCGCGAGCAGGCGCGATACGCCGGCCAAAAGCTCAACATGGTCGCGCTGGACATCCCAGGTGCGGCGGCCCATCTTGGACGAGTTCGAGAACGTGGGCGGGTCGACAAAGATCAGGTCCCAGCGGTTGCGCGTCTGGCGTTGGTCGCGAATCCAGGCGAGCACGTCGTCGCGCACAAAATGATGCTGCGGACCAACAAAGCCGTTCTGGCGCATATTGCGCTCGGCCCAGTCCAGATAGGTGTTGGAAAGGTCGACCGTCACGGTCTCCTCGACACCGCCGTCGGCTGCGTAGCAAGTGGCGGTGCCGGTGTAGGCAAACAGGTTGAGGAAGCGGCGCGCCTGCTTGGCGTGCTCGCGCACCAGGTTGCGCGTGACGCGATGATCCAGGAAGATGCCCACATCCAAATAGTCGTCAAAGTTGACGGCAAAGGTGAGTCCGCCCTCTTCGATGAGCGGCAGACGACGGCGCGCGATGTTGGCGCGCTCGCCCGATCCGCCCTTGCCGGCGCCCTGCTTGCCATACTGCGAGCCGCCGCGCGAACGCATGCGGGCCTTGGCGTGCACGTGCTCGGCCGGAACATCAAGGATACGCGGCGCGATGGCCAAGATGTCGAGCATGCGGGCCTGGGCTAGCGCGGGATCGATGGTCTTGGGTGCGGCGTATTCGGCGATGACGAGCCAGCGGCCCGGCGTCTGCGGGCAGCCCTCGTACAGGTCGATGGCGGCGGAGTAGTCGGGCAGGTCGGCATCGTAGACGCGGTAGCAGCTCACGCCCTCGCGCTTGGCCCACTTGCGGCGCAGACGGGCGTTCTTGCGCAGGCGGTTGGCGAACTGCTCGGACTCGGGAATGAGCACGGGCAGCGGCTTGCCGTCACCCAGGTCGAGCGTGGCAGCAGGTTCGGGCATTGGGGTGTCGGCGGCTTCGTCTTGGGCATCCGCGGTCTGCTCCTCGGTGTTTGCGCTGGTCGCAGCCTCAAACACTGCGGCAGCATGATCGAGCGAGGGCCAAGCCTCAAGAGCCGCCTCCTCGTTATTGGGCATGACGGCGATGGAGCGCGCGGGCTCGGCATGGAGCGCACGGGCCATAAGGCCATCGCGGGTGAGTGCGGCGACCGGTGCCGAAGCGAGCTCGGGCGCGCGGCGCAGCTCGCCGACCAACGTCATGGCATCGTGCATGAGCGAAAGCGGGGTCTCGGTCGTGTCCGCGACCAGGGCGGCACCGGCAACGGCACCTGCGTGGTCCAGCACGGTGGCGGACTTGGCGGCGCAAAAATCGACAAAGCGCTTGTAGCCGGCACACTTGACCATGCGCTCAGCGGTCTTGCGGGCGGCAGGGTCAATGTCTACGGCAACGATGCGCGCCTGGCGTTCGCGCGCTGCCGCTTCGCGCTCGCGCGCCTCGGCAAGCAGCTGCTCCCACAGGGCGGCGTCGTGCGGCTGCCAGCCCTCAAAGCCCCAGCGCTCGCGTGTGGCGCCCGGGGCGCGGTCGGTCAGAATGTTCACGGCTTCCAGCAACAGGCCGCCGCCGGCGCACGAGGCATCGATTAGCGTGGGAAGGGCTTCATCCTCGTAATCGTCGGCTGTCAACTCGCGCTCGCACAGTGCGGTCCAGCCGACCTGCGCCAGCACCAGGGCGGCGTAGTCGGGGCGCAACACGTGCGCGCCCTCGCCGGCACGGGTCGCAGCGGGCGGCAGGCGTTTGAACAGCGGGTCGCCCGAAAGGTCCAGGCTGATGCTCGCACGGCGCTGACGCAGCGAAAGCAGCAGGTGAACGTCGGGGTCGGCGGCGTCGACATCGGCGCGACGGCCCGTGGTCTCGGCCAGACGGTCGCACAACGCGTCCTTGGCGCGCAGAGCCGAGAAGCGCGTGTTGCGCAGCTGCTCGGTCACGCCGCGGGCGGTGATGGCGATGGTGGCGCCGGGGCGGATGATAGTCTCCCAGGCGATGTCGTAAACGCTGTCGTACAGCTCGTCGGCATCCTGCGCCTCAAAGCGCCCAAGCACCACAAACACGCGGCTGGCCAGGCGCGACCACAGACAGGCGCGGTAGCCTTCTTCGAGCTCGCCCTCAAACGTAGCGCGGCCCTTCAGGCGGCGGACATGCGAAAGCCCGAGGTGTTTAAGCTCATCGGCGAGTGCGGACTCAAAGCCCTCGGGGCAGCTTGCGTAAAATTCCATGGGTGACCTCTCTGATTGCGTCGCTCCATTATATGATGGATGCTTCGTTTGCCCTTATCCTCGAAAGGAACCCATATGATTGATGCGTGCCCCGAATCCGCTGTGCTCTTTTTTGACGTGGACGGCACGCTGACGTCGTTCGATCCCGACGATATGACCGATAAGGACTTTACGGCGGTGCGTCCCTCGCGGGCGGTTATCGAGGCGTTTCACCGTTTGCGCGATGCGGGGCACAAGGCATTTATCTGCACGGGCCGCCCCCTGTGGCTGGTTGCCGATGGTCTACGTGTCCTGAATCCGGCGGGCATCGTTGCCATGGCGGGCGCCACGCTCGAGGTCGAGGGCCGCGTGGTACACGAGGACTGCTTTGACGAGGACATTGTTGAGGAGCTCGCGCGTCGCATTACTATGGCGGGCGGCGAGGCGTTGTTCGAGACGAATGGTGCCACCTATTCACTTGAGCCGGTTGGTGTCGAACAGTCATTTCTGCTAGGCGCCGGCGTGGTGCATGGCGTTGATCAGATGCGCGTCGATGGCCGCTTGCGCGTAGGCAAGGTGTGCATTAACGCGTGCGACCTGGCTCGCGTAGCCAACGATGACGGCTTTATCGATCGCGAGTTTGAGCTGTGCAACACCGGTGGCCAGAACCGCGAGCTGAGCCCCAAGGGCATCGACAAGGGCGTGGGCGTGGCGCGAGCGCTGGAGTATCTGGGCCGCACTGGCAACGCGCGCACCTTCGGCTTCGGCGATTCCGGCAACGATCTGGGTATGCTCGCTGCCGTCGAGACGGCTGTCGCCATGGGCAACGCCATGCCCGAGGTCAAGGCGGTCGCCGACTACGTGACCGACGATGTCGCACACGACGGCACCGTCGCAGCGATGCAACATTTCGGCCTCATCTAATGAATCTCGCCTTCTGACGTTTGCTCAAACTGCGACTCTTTGCTTTTGCATGCTCAATCGATTTATCAATCCAAACACTGAGGTGTTTATACCGTTCGCCGAGAAGATAAAAAACCGCAGCTCACGCCTTGATAAACGTAGGTAAAGTGTTTAGCAGTTTAACGCCCATGTGCAAGCGAAAGGAATCAGGCAGATGGCAATCAAGGTGTTCGCTGACGGTGCAAACCTCGAGGGCATGCTCGACATGTACGAGAACGGCAACGTTCAGGGTTTCACGACCAACCCGTCCCTTATGAAAAAGGGCGGCGTGACGGATTACCGCGCGTTTGCCAAAGAGGTCCTGACCCATATCACCGATGTGTCCGTTTCGTTTGAGGTCTTTGCCGATGACGTCGAGACCATGGAGGTCGAGGCCCGCGAGATCGCTACCTGGGCCGAGAACGTCTACGTTAAGATCCCGTGCGTGACCACCAAAGGCGAGTCCACCGCCGAGTTGGTCCGTAAGCTTTCGGCTGACGGCATCAAGGTCAACGTCACCACCATCTTTACGCCTACGCAGGTCGATGAGATGGTCGAGGCCGTTGACGCCGAGACGCCGTCCATCATCTCGCTCTTTGCCGGCCGCATCGCCGACACCGGCGTCGATCCCATTCCGTTTATGACGGAGTCGGTCAAGAAGGCCGCCGCAAAGCCCAACTGCGAGGTCCTGTGGGCATCCACTCGCGAGCTCATCAACATTTACCAGGCCGAGGCCTGCGGTTGCCAGATCATTACGGTGCCCAACAGCATCCTGGCCAAGCGCAAGAACATCGGCCGCGATCCATACGAGGTCTCGCTCGACACCGTGCGCGGCTTTGCCAAGGATATCGCCGCTTTGGGCTTCCATATTCTGCCGTAACGCGAACACTGACTACGCCGCGGGCTGCTCGCCCCGGCTTTCCTTTCCCTATCGCTCACGCGCTTCGCGAGGGTCGCGCTAGGCAAAGGAAAGGCCGGGGCTGCCGACACGAGCTTGCCGGTAGGCTGGTAATCGGCCTCCATATCCTGCCGTGGGCAAAGGTACCCCCGTCTGCGACGTGCAAAATTGAGAGTATTCAGCAAGGTAAAGGTTTTTACCAGCTGGTTGAAGCGCGGAACAGCCCCCGTTTTGGCTCTAAAAACGCCAAAACGGGGGCTGTTTGTGACTTTATTGCCTCTGAGGGGCATCTGGAACGGCGGAATTTGCAGAATACTCGCGATTTTGCACATCGCGAGAGGGGGTGCCTTTGCTTTGGCGGTTACTTCCCCTGCACCATGGTGAGCGAAATCTTTTTGCGATCGCGATCAACCTTCTCGACCCACACCTTTACCGTGTCGCCGACGCGTACCACGTCGCTCGGGTGCTTGACGAAGCGGTTGGCGAGCTTGGAGATGTGCACGAGGCCGTCCTGGTGCACTCCCACGTCGACGAAGGCGCCAAAGTCCACAACGTTGCGCACCGTGCCCTTGAGCTCCATGCCGGGCTCCAGGTCGTCGATGGAAAGCACTGAGCGGCTAAAGACCACCTCGGGCGCGTCGTCTCGCGGGTCGCGGCCGGGCTTCTTGAGCTCGTTGACGATGTCGATGAGCGTGAGGGTGCCGCAGTCCAGGTCGCTTGCCAGCGCCGAGATGCTGCCCAGACGGCGCTCGATGTCGGGCACGCCGCCGCGGCTGAGCTCGCTTGCCGCAACGCCAGCGCGCTCCAAGACGGCCGTTGCCACCTCGTAGCTCTCGGGGTGGACGCTTGTCGCGTCGAGCGGGTTCTTGCCGCCGCTGATGCGCAGGAAACCTGCGGCGTTGAGGTACGCCTTGGGTCCCAGCTTGGGGACCTTCTTGAGCTGGCGGCGATCGGTAAAGGCGCCGTTTTCCTCGCGGAAAGCCACGATGTTCTTGGCCACGCTCGGCGTGATGCCCGAAACGTATCCCAGCAGGCTCGCGCTCGCGGTGTTCACGTCGACGCCCACGCGGTTGACGACGTCCTCCACCACGTGGCCCAGGGTGCGCGAAAGCTCGGCCTGGTCAAGATCGTGCTGGTACTGACCCACGCCGATGGACTGGGGCGGAATCTTGACGAGCTCTGCCAGCGGGTCTTGCAAGCGGCGGCCCAGGCTCATGGCGCCACGCACGGTGACGTCCAAGTCGGGATACTCCTGGCTGGCGAGTTCGGAGGCGGAGTACACCGATGCGCCGGCCTCGTTGACGATGGTGTATCGCAGCTCAGGAGCCTGCTCGGCAATGAACTCCGAGACGACTTCCTCGGTCTCGCGGCTGGCGGTGCCGTTGCCGATGACGATGGTGTTGACGCCGTCCTTCTTGACGAGGCGGGCGAGCTCGCGCTTGGTGCCGGCGACGTCGTGGCGCGGCTTGGTGGGGTAGACCACGCCGTGGTCGAGCAGCTTGCCGGTCTCGTCCATGACGGCGACCTTGCAGCCGGTGCGGTAGCCCGGGTCGAGCGCGAGCACGCGGGCGCCGCGTACGGGGCGTGCCGAGAGCAGGCCTTCGAGATTCTTGGCAAAGACGTTGATGGCCTCGGTCTGGGCGCGAACGGTGAGTTTGGCGCGGGTCTCGCGCTCCAGCGAGGGAGCCATGAGGCGCTTGTAACCGTCAGCGATGGCGGCATCGAAGATGGGAGCAAACACGCCCTGGCGTCGGGGCCAACGGCTGCCGAGGCGCGCCGTAGCGGCAGCGCCGTCGACGTTCACACGTACGCGGAGCTTGCCCTCGCGCTCGCCGCGGTCGATAGCCAGCACGCGGTGGTTGGGGATGCGGCGCAGGGGCTCGTCATAGCTGTAGTACGGCTCGTAGGGGGTCTTCTCGGCGGGGTCGGTGGCCTCGACGACGATGTCGGCGGTGTTTTGCGTAAAGGCGCGCAGGTCGGCGACGTTCTCGGGGTCTTCGGCCACCGTCTCGGCCACGATGTCCGCCGCGCCGGCGAGCGCCTTTTCGGGCGTGTCGAAGCCGGCCTCCTCGTTGACGTATGCCGCGGCGGCGTCGAGTGCGCTGCCCTTGGCCGAGGCCTGCATGATGATCATGTTGGCGAGCGGCTCCAGGCCGGCCTCGCGGGCCTTCTGCGCGCGAGTCATGCGCTTTTTGCGGTAGGGCTTATAGAGGTCCTCGACACGCTGGAGCTGCGTGGCCTCGCGAATCTGCGCCTCGAGCTCGGGCGTGAGCTTGCCCTGGGCGTCGATGAGCAGGATGACGTCCTCTTTGCGCTGTTCAAGATTGCGCAGGTAAGACAGGCGCTCGTCGAGTGCGCGCAGGGCGACGTCGTCCATGCCGCCCGTTGCTTCCTTGCGGTAGCGCGAGATAAAGGGGATGGTGTTGCCCTCGTCGATGAGCTTGACGGCCGCCTCGATGTTGGCGGCCTTAAGGTTGAGCTCGCGGGCGAGCTGGGCGATAAGATCCATGGGAATTCCTGTCTGTGAGTACGTTACAGGTGCATGAGCCACCCAGTCTACCACCCGCCCGCGCGCCGCGGCTGCAAAGAAAAGCCCCGCGGGCAGGAGGCTGCTCGTGGGGCAAAGAAGAGGGGCTTATTTGTGGCGGACCGAGGGACTCGGCATGGGGTTTCTGCCGCGGCCGCTCTTAAGGCATTACAGCTCGACGAGCTGACCGGTCTCGGCGGCCTCCTTGATGGCGTTAAGCAGCGTGAGCGTCTTGACGTTGTCGGCGGGGGTCACGACGGGTTCGACCTCGCGGCGGACAACCTTCACAAAGTGCTTGAGCTGCATCTTGTGCGGCAGTGCCGGGTCGACGGCCGGAATCTCCATCTGCAGCGGCTTGTGCCAGTTGGAGGCGCCGTCGTAGGAGAACTGGTGCAGGCGGGGCAGCGACAGGGCGCCTTTGGTGCCGCCGATGAAGTAGGCGTCGGCGTCGAAGGGGCGGTACTGCGGGTCCTCGCGAGCGGTGGCCTCCCAGTTCCAGGGGCTGGCGGTGGCGTCGGAGATGGTCATGCTCGCGAGCGCTCCGTCGGCAAAGCGAACGTTGACCACGGCGGAGTCCTCGGTCTCAAAGCCGCGGGCGGCGCTGGACTGCATGCCCTGGACGGCGACGGGCTCGCCCAGCAGGTAGCGGAGCAGGTCGACGTCGTGCACCAGGTTGACCAGGATCGGGCCGGCACCCTTCTTGCGGCGCCACTCGACATCGAAGTACTCGTCGTTCTTATAGATCATGTAGTGGAAGCTCGACACGGTGAGCTTGCCCAGCTCGCCGGACTCGATGATCTCCTTGGCCTTGTTGACGAAGGGGTTGTGGCGACGGTGCTGACCCACGAGCACGGGCACGCCGGCGGTCTCGGCCTCGGCGGCGAAGGCCTGGGCATCTTCGAGATCGTTGGAGATCGGCTTTTCGACCAACGGCACGATGTTGCGCTTGATGGCCTCGCGGGCAACGCCTAGGTGCAGGTCGTTGGGGGTGGCGATGATGACGGCCTCGGGCTTGACCTCGTCCATCATCTGGGCGGGATCGGTAAAGAACGGCACGCCGGCGGCCTCGGCCGTGGCGCGGGCGCCCTCAAAGGCGTCGGCGATGGCGACGAGCTCGGCCTCGGGCTCCTCGGTGACAAAGCGGATGTGGTTGCGGCCCATGGCGCCGGCGCCGATGACGGCAATGCGGACGGGGTTGAGCTCAGACATTTCGACTCCTAAATACTGGTGGCTGGTGGAATGCGACAAAGGGGCTGTCCCCTCGTCGCATCGGTAAAACTAGGCGGACTTCTTCTTGCTGTCGGAGACCATCATGTAGATGGTGAGCACGACGGCGATGGCGGCGATCACGATGGCGCCGTAGAAGGACTGCTGATAGGCGGCGCTGCCGGCCTCGGCGTGATACAGCACGGCGGTGATGGGCTGGCTGATCCAGGTAGAAGCGGCGTAGCCCAAAAACATGATGCCGTAGTTGACGCCGATGTTGCTGGTGCCAAAGGCGCCACCGGT
The DNA here is from genome assembly GCF_003470665.1 of Collinsella sp. AM17-1. GTDB lineage: Bacteria > Actinomycetota > Coriobacteriia > Coriobacteriales > Coriobacteriaceae > Collinsella. Next base: position 49,999 of record NZ_QRJZ01000011.1, on the reverse strand, counting down.
GAGCGGCGGGTAGATGACGAGCAGGGCGCCAAAGCTAAAGCCGAGCAGGGCGAGTGCCACGAAGAACATAGTCTGCGTAAAGCTCATCGACATGATGACGAGCGCGACGATGGTGACGATAAGGCTGATGAGCAGCGACTTGTAGGCGCCGAGCTTGTCGATGATCTGGCCAAAGGACAGACGGCCGACCAGATTGGCGCAGGTGTTGACGGAGACCACCACACCGCCGAGGGCGACGGCCGCGGCGCTCGTGGGGTCGGCGAAGAGCTGGACGGCGGCGATGGAGGCAACCTTGCCCACGAGCAGGGTGCCCGCGGTGGCGGCAAAGGCGAAGGTGACGATGAGGACCCAGAAGCGCGGGGTCTTGACCATCTCGCCCGGGGTGAGGTCGCCGAAGGTGCCGGCATGCGCGCCGCCCTTGGGGGCCTCGAAGCCCTCGGGCAGCCAGCCGGCCTCGGGGGCCTTCAGGAACAGGGCGGAGGCGGCGATCGTCACAAAGAAGATGACGCCGAGTGCCTTGAGGGCGCCAAAGATGCCCAGGCTCGGGATGAGCAGCGAGGCGAGCACCGGGGACAACACGGCGGGGCCGGCGGTCGAAGCGGCCAGGGTGATGCCGGAGGCGAGGCCCTTTTTGTCGATGAACCACTTTTGGCCGGTGGTGAGCGCGGGGTTGTAGCCTAGGCCGTTGCCGATGGCGGCGACGAGCGAGAACCACAGGTAGAACTGCCACGGCTCGGTGACGGTGCCGGACATGAACCAGCCCACGCCGTAGCACACGGCGGCAGCGATCACGACGTTGCGCGGGCCGATCTTATCGGAGATGCGGCCGGCGAAGATGCCCGTCACGGCCATGATGGTCTGGAAGACCGGGAAAGCCCAGGTAAGTGCGCTGGACCACTCGGGGTAGACGGCGAGCAGGTTCTTGCTCACAACGGAATACAGCGCGATGGAGCTGATAAAGAACATGGTGACGCACGCGGCGGAAAGCACGACGGCGCGACCCTTGTTGGAGTTGGTGGAAGCCATTGGACTCTTTCTAATCGATACGGGGGAGGGGAGGGGCAAACGCCGCTGAGGTGCTTGCCCCGCGCCCCTTTCTACCGGGCTGGTTTACTGGTCAGTCGGCTTTGCGACGCCGGACTCATCGGACCAAAGCTCGACACCCTTGTTCTTGAGGTAGTTGTCGGCAAAGGCTCGGCGGCCTCCAGGCTTGGCGGTGAGGTCGCCCATCATATTGGAGAAGCCGCCGTCGACTTTGATGGCGTCGCCGGTGGTAAAGTCCGAGCGCTTGGACGCCAGGAACATGACGGCGTTGGCGATATCGCTGACCTCGCCAATGCGGCGCGTGGCGATAAGGCGGCTGCGGCTCTTCTCGACCTCGGGGTCAGCGTAAAAGCTCGCCGACATGGGGGTCTTGACAAAGCAGGGCTCGACGCAGTTGGAGCGCACGCCGTAGGGGCCCCACTCGGCGGCGAGCATCTTGGACATCATGTTGACGCCGGCCTTAGTGGAGCTGTACACACCCGAGAACGTCTCGGGGGAGTGGCTGGCAACGGTCGAGATGTGCACTAGGCGGCCCTGGCCGGCCTTGATCATCTCGCGACCAAAGCGCTGCGAGGTGATGAAGTAGCCGGTGAGGTTGACGTTGAGCACCTGCTCCCAGTCGCTTAGCGGCAGGTCCTCCATGGCGGCGAAGCGCAGGATGCCGGCGGTGTTGACGAGAACGTCGACGCGGCCGAAGTTGGCGATGGTGGCGTCGACGGCAGCCTGAACCTCGGCCTCGTCGGTGGCGTTCATTTTGTAGCCCTCGGCGTGGATACCAAACTCGGCGGCGAGGTCGGCGGCTGCTGCCTTGACCTTCTCCTCGTCTAGGTCGAGCAAGACGACGTTGGCGCCGTTGCGGGCGAACTCGCGGCAAATCTCGACGCCCATACCGCCGAGCGCGCCGGTCACGGCGCAGACATCGCCCTCGAGCTTAAGCCAATTGCTCATAGGAACTTCCCTTCTTGTGCCTCCCGGTGGGTCGCTCCCATTAATCGACCCACGTGGTTTTCGCTGGTTATCGTATGCTTTGCATTTGCGCAGGTGAATTGCATATTTGTTAGAATGGCGTAAACCTGTGGTTTATAGCTTGCGAGACGATTTGTTCTTAATTGAGTGTGTGACCTGCCAAAACAACCCCCTTTGGCAACGCATGGCCATATGTCTGGAAACGGGAGATTGATGTGTACGATCGACGACTCGAGGCCGTAACGGCCGCCGCGGAGCTGGGAAGCTTCTCGCGCGCCGCGGCAAAATTGCGCGTGTCGACCCCGGCGCTCGTCAAGCAGGTGTCGGGATTCGAGGCCGAGTTTGGCATCACGTTGTTCGAGCGCTCACACTCGGGCGTCAAGGTGACGCCGGCGGGTGCACTGCTGGTGGACGATGCGCGCTCGATCATGCGCCAGTCCGAGGATGCGTTGCGCCGCGCCCGACGCGCGGCGGGCGACGGCGGCGCCGTGCGCCTGGGCGTGTCGATGATGTGCCCGGGGCGCCAGACGCTGTCGATGTGGACGGGCGTGCACGAGTTGGAACCGTCGTTGCGCTTTGAAATTGTCCCGGTGAGCGACCTCTATGACGAGCGTGAAACCGTTATGCGCAGCCTGGGGCGCGAGGTGGATGTGGTGCAGTCGAGTTTTTCGACCCCGCGCTGGGGCGACGCCTGCCAAAAGCTCCGCATCGTCAATGTGCCGTTTTATATCGATGTGCCCCGCACAAGCCGGCTCGCGCGCAAGACGCGCATTACGGTCGCCGACCTGGAAGGCATGCGCCTGCGCGTGCTTCGTCACGGCAACGACGCCATGGACAGCCTGCGTATCGATCTTTTGGCCGACGGCGGCGTGGACGTGATCGACGTAGACAGCTTTGACTTTGCGCTCTTTAACGATGCGGAGGAAAAGGGCGATGCGGTGCTCACCTGCGGAGCGTGGTCGGGCGTGCACCCGGCCTTTGTGGGCGTGCCGTTCCTATGCGGCCGCGAGGTGCCGGTCTTTTTGCACTATCCGCTCGAGCCCACCCTCCAAGTCCAAAAATTCGTCAACGCCATGGCCCAGCTTCTCACCTAGCTCATTTGGCGCGGGTAGTCTTTTTGGGACGGGGCTTTTTTAGCTACTTTCGCCGCCCTGCCTGCGCACCCTCAAAGTAGTTAAAAAGCCCCGTCCCAAAAAGACTAACAAAACGAGGCCCTGGCCAAACGGCCGGGGCCTCACTAACCTTTATTCCGTTTTAAACAACGGGCTGATTGCGCGCAGGAGGGTGCCCCGGGGCGGCGGGGTATTTCCTCCGCGCGCAGTTTCGCAGCGAAGCGAGAATGTTTGAGCACGGAGGAATTACCCCGACGCCCCGGGGCACCCTCCGTCAGTAACCGTTCCTACTCCAGCTCAAACGCTCCCGTGTACAGCTGGTAGTAGTACCCGCGCTTGGCAATCAGCTCGTCGTGGTTGCCGCGCTCGATGATGCGGCCGTGGTCCAGGCAGATGATCGCGTCGGAGTTGCGCACAGTGGAGAGGCGGTGCGCGATGACAAATGTCGTGCGGCCCTCCATGAGCTTGTCCATGCCTGCCTGCACGATGGCCTCGGTGCGGGTGTCGATGCTCGACGTGGCCTCGTCCAGAATCATCGCCGGCGGATCGGCGACGGCAGCGCGTGCGATCGAGATCAGCTGGCGCTGACCCTGCGACAGCTGTGCGCCGTTGCCGGTGAGCATCGTGTCGTAGCCGTCGGGCAGGCGGGTGATAAAGTCGTCCGCGCCCGCGAGCTTGGCCGCCGCGATGCACTCCTCGTCGGTCGCATCCAGGTTGCCGTAGCGGATGTTATCCATCACGGTGCCGGTGAACAGGTTCACGTCCTGCAGCACGACGCCCAGGCTTCGGCGCAGGTCGGCCTTGCGGATCTTGTTGACGTTGATGCCGTCGTAGCGGATCTTGCCGTCGGCGATGTCATAGAAGCGGTTGATGAGGTTGGTGATGGTCGTCTTGCCGGCACCGGTGGCACCGACAAACGCGACCTTCTGGCCCGGCTTGGCAAACACGGACACGCCGTGCAGCACCTCGTGGTCGGGCGTGTAGCCAAAGTCGACGTTGTCCATGACCAGGTCGCCGCGCAGCGGTACGTACTCGATCTCGCCGGTTGCACGGTGCGGATGCTTCCATGCCCACATGCCAGTATGGTGGTCGGCCTCCTCGAGCTCCCAGGTCTCGGGGTTTACCTGCGCGTTGACGAGCGTCACGTAGCCTTCGTCGGCCTCGGGCTCCTCATCGATGAGCTCAAAGATGCGGTCGGCGCCGGCCAGACCCATGACCACGGCGTTGATCTGCTGCGAGATCTGGCCGATCTGTCCGCAGAACTGCTTGGTCATGTTAAGGAACGGCACCACGACGGCGATGGACAGCGCCATGCCCGAGATGCTCAGGTTGGGCACGCCCAGCGCCAGGAAAATGCCGCCGGCAAGGGCCACCAGCACGTAGAGCAAGTTGCCCAGGTTCATAAGGATGGGCATGAGGATGTTGGCGTACATGTTGGCCTTCTGTGAGACCTCGAAGAGCTTTTCGTTGCGCTCGTCAAAATCAGCCTCGGCGGCAGACTCGTGGCAGAACGCCTTGACGACTTTCTGGCCGTTCATGACTTCCTCGATATGGCCCTCGACCACGCCGAGTTCGGTCTGCTGTGCAATGAAGAAACGCGCGGAGTTGGAGCCGAGCAGCTTGGTCATAAAGGTCATAAAGGCGACGCCGGCGATGATGACCAGGCACATCCACACACTGTAGTACAGCATGATAAAGAACACCGTGACGATGATGATGATCGTCATGAGCAGGTTGGGCAGCGACTGACTGATCATCTGGCGCAGCGTATCGATGTCGTTGGTGTAGTGGCTCATGATATCGCCGCGCTGGTGCGTGTCGAAGTAGCGGATCGGCAGGTCCTGCATGCGGTTGAACATCTTCTCGCGCAGCTTCTCGAGCGAGCCCTGCGTGACGATGGCCATGGCGCGGTTCCAGAACAGCGAGGACAGGATGCCGACGCCGTAGATGCAGGCGAGGGTGGTCACGAGCTTCAGAATCTTGGGCTGCGCGGTCGTCCAGTCGCCCGACTGCCACGATTCGCTAATAATCTGCAGGGCGCTCTGAAGGAAGGTCGCGCCGATGGAGTTGATGATGGCGCAGAGTACCACGCCGACGACGACAAGGGGCAAAAGCACGGGATAGAAGCCAAAGAGCGTCTTGATGAGGCGCGACATGGTGCCGCCCTTACGGTTGAGCGCGCGCTCGGCGGTCGTTGCCTTACTCATGTGCCTCGCCTCCTTCCTGGGTCTGAGCTTGCGTTGCGGATGCCTCGGTGTCGGCCTCGACGGCCCCTTCGCCCTCAGCAGACATCTTGTTTTGCGAGGTAAAGGTCTCGCGGTAGATCTCGCTCGTCTTGAGTAGCTCGTCATGGTTGCCGATCTGCGCGATACGGCCGCCCTCCATGACGATGATGCGGTCTGCGTCCTGCACGGAGCTGATGCGCTGGGCGATGATGAGCTTGGTCGTGTTGGGCAGATAGCTTGCCAGCCCTGCGCGGATCTTGGCGTCGGTCTTGGTGTCGACGGCGCTCGTGGAGTCGTCCAGGATCAAGATCTTGGGGCGACGCAGCAGGGCGCGTGCAATGCACAGGCGCTGCTTCTGACCGCCCGAAACATTAGAGCCGCCCTGTTCGATCCAGGTGTCGTAGCCCTTGGGGAAACCGTCGACAAACTCGTCGGCGCAGGCCAGATGCGCTGCCTCGCGGACTTCCTCGTCGGTGGCGTTCGGGTCGCCCCAACGCAGGTTCTCGGCGACGGTGCCGCTAAACAGCACGTTTTTCTGCAGCACCATGGCGACCTGGTGGCGCAGCGCGTCCAGGTCGTAGTCGCGCACGTCCACGCCGCCCACGCGCACAGCGCCTTCGGTGGTGTCGTACAGGCGGGCGATGAGGTTAACGAGCGTGGACTTGGCCGAGCCGGTGCCGCCGATGATGCCGATGGTCTCGCCGCTCGTAATGTGCAGGTCGATATCGTCGAGCGCCTGGCGCTTCGCATGCTTGGAATACTTAAAGCTCACGTGGTCAAAGTCGATGGAACCGTCGGCAACCTCGAGCACGGGCTCGGCGGGATCGGCGATCGTGGGCTCGGCGGCCAGCACCTCGGCAATGCGGTGTGCCGATTCGTCGGCCATGGTCACCATGACAAAGATCATCGACAGCTGCATCAGGCTCATGAGAATCTGGAAACCATAGGTAAAGGTCGAGGAGAGCTGGCCCACGTCGAACAGCGTGCCCTGGCTCGTGATGATGAGCTTGGAGCCCAGGTAGATGATGACGACAAACGCGCCGTTGACGCAGATGTTCATCATGGGGTTGTTAAAGGCGAGCAGCTTCTCGGCGCGGGTGAAGTCCATCTGGACGTCGCGCGCGGCGGTCGCGAACTTCTCCTTCTCAAAGTCTTCGCGCACATAGCTCTTGACCACGCGCATGCCGGTGACGTTTTCCTCGACGGACTCGTTAAGGGCATCGTACTTGTGGAACACGCGCGAGAAGATGGGGCGCACCTTAAAGATGATAAAGAACAGTCCAAAGCCCAGCAGCGGAATGATGACCAGGTAGACCATGGCGACGCTGCCGCCCATGATAAACGCCATGGTAAAGGCGAAGATCAATACCAGCGGCGCGCGCACGGCGATACGGATGATCATCATAAAGGCCTGCTGCACGTTGTTGATATCGGTGGTCAGGCGCGTGACGAGCGAGGAGCTCGAGAACTCATCGATGTTGGCAAAGCTGAACGTCTGGATCTTGTAGAACAGGTCGTGACGCAGGTTCTTGGCGAAGCCGCAACTCGCATGGCTGCAGGTGACGCCTGCCGCGGCGCCAAAAGCCAGCGATGTCAGCGCGATGAGCACCAAAAGGCCCGCGGTGGGAAGCATCTCGGCTACGGTGGCGCCGTCTTTGATGGCGTCGATCAGGTTGGCGGTGATAAATGGAATCAGCATCTCGCAGAGCACCTCGCCAAGCACGAGCAGCGGCGTGGCAACGGTGACTTTCATATAGTCGCGGATGCTTCCCATGAGGGTTTTAATCATCCAGTTCCTCCCAGGTTACGCGGATTTTATCGAGCATTTCGGCGAGCTGCTCGCGCTCGTCGTGGGTGAGCGCGCTAAAGGCCTGCTCTCTAAAGCGAATGCGGGCCGCCTGCTCTACGTGGGCCTTTTCCCATCCCGCTTCGGTCAGGCGAATGGTGAGCTGCCGCCGGTCTTTGGGATTGCGGCTGCGCTCGATAAGGCCGGCGCATTCGATCTTGGAGAGAATCTCGGAAAGCGAACCGGGCTTAAGATCAAAGTGCAGGCCTAGTTCCTGCTGTGACATCTCGCCGTTTGGCTGCTTGGCGAGCAAGCAGACGATGGGGGCCTTTCCCGAGGCGCCGCCGCCGTGAAAGTGCAGAAAGTGGCCGCAGAAGCCCAGCCCGTTTAGGATGTGCTTGGCGAGCGCGTCTGATTGGGACTGTGCCGCGGGCGCATCTGCGGGTTCATGGGGGTCGCCGCCCGGCGTGTGGGGGCAGAGGCCGATGTGGTCATCGCACATGGTGTCGCTCCTTTCTTTAGTTAGGTAGTGCAATTGTTTTGTGCCTAACTAATTTAGGAGTGCAAGAAATAAATGTCAAGGTACCAAACTTATTAAGTTACGGCGTTTTACCAAACGCCGTAACCGCTCGACGCTGCAAACGCTCCTAAGCGGCAATCTGATCCCTTGGGGACGAAGGAAAAGGTATCGTTTTGGGCTGCGATGATGCCTTTCGAAGCGGCCTTGCCAAAAACTATGCCTAATTACTACGATGAATCCAGCATCGCTGACCACAACAGCTGTTTCTGAAAAAACGCAAGCTATCTACCTGCGGTTTTGTTGGAGAGAAATTCGCTGTGGTTGGAGGCGGGCGGTTAAACGTAGTAAATAGGCATAGTTTTGAAATGGAGCTATATGAGTAGCATCAACTAGGCCGCTATGGAGCAAACAGCCCCCATTTCCGAAACCTTTCCGCAACAATTTGACCTCCACGGCGCCACCGCCCGCCCACAACGCCTCCTGCGCTACACTTAGTCGCACTGTGGCGCTGCTGCGCCGTGCCCGAACCAAGGGAGACCCTCATGAAGAATACTCAGCTGCTGCTGATTAACGATATGTGCGGTTACGGCAAGGTCGCGCTTTCCGCCATGCTGCCGGTGCTGTCGCACATGGGTTACCGTATCCACAATCTGCCGACGGCGCTTGTGTCCGATACGCTCAACTATCCCAAGTTCTACATCCACGACACCACGGAGTACGTGCGTCAGAGTCTTGCCATCTGGGAGGAGCTCGGCTTTGAGTTCGACGCCATCTCGACCGGCTTTATCGTGACCGAGGAAGAGACGCGTATCATCTCGGACTTTTGCCACCGCCGCGGGCAAAAGGGCACCAAGGTGTTCGTCGATCCCATCATGGGTGACAACGGCAAGCTCTATGCGGGCGTGCCCGAGTCCACGATCGGTCTCATGAGGCACCTGCTCGAGTGCGCCGATTACGCGGTGCCCAACTACACCGAGGCCTGTCTGCTCACCGATACGCCTATTGCAGAGCAGATCACGCCCGATGAGGCCCGCGCCCTTGTGGACGCCGTGCGCGAGCTGGGTGCCAAATCGGTGGTCATTACGAGCGCCGTGGTCAATGGCACGAACGCGGTTATCGGTTACGACTATGTGGCGGGGGAGTACTTTACGATTCCCTTTGAGCTCATTCCGGTCTATTTCCCGGGCACGGGCGACACGTTCTCGGCGGTGCTCGTCGGCCGCGTTATGGCAGGTTGGAGTCTGCAGCGCGCGACGTCCGATGCCATGCGTGTGGTGGCTGAGCTTATCGAGCGCAATGCCGACCAGGAGGACAAGTCGGCCGGCCTTCCAATCGAAGCCTGCTTGGATGTGATTGACCATGAGTAACGCTGGCGAGGGCGGCACCAAGCCTGCGGGCGGGGGCAAGCCGCTCGGCGCGCCGCGGGGCAAACGTCCGCGTATCCGCGTGAGCTGCGTGGACCAGCTGGGAACGTGCCGCTGCCATCATGGTCACAAGCCGGGCGACGTTTTTGACTTCGACCGAGACCGCGGCAAGATGTGCGCCATGGCCTGCCATGTGGGCTTTCCCTATATCGATATCCTGCGCTATGGCGGAACCGTGCCTGGCAATGAGCCCGGTACGGCAAAGTTCTGCTGCCCCGAGGTCGATACGCTGAATGTCTGGCTTGCCGAGATCGTCGACGAGTAGTTGAGCGTGGATTTTCTCCCGTTTAGAGCGCACTTGAACGCTCAAAGTGGGAGAAAAACCACGCTCGATTTGTATATGGGAATTCCGACTTCGCTTATGCCTATGCTTAGGCGTTGTCGTCGTTGTTCTGTGCGCGAGTAAGGTCAAATTTCTGCATTTCATCCGATTTGTGGCTCTAAAAACTCTGCATTCCATCGATTACAGTTGCTCGAGCATGGCGGTGCAGCCGGCGAGCACATCGCGGTAGGTGGCATCGAAGTTGCCGGTGTACCAGGGATCGGCCACGTCGCCGGGACGATCGGTCCAATCGAGCAGGCGCGAGATCTTGCTATCGGGATCGCTGCCAAAAATGCGACGCAAGCCACGCGCGTTCTCAGCATCCATATAGACAATGTGATCCCAGTCGCCATACTCTGCACGACGCACCTGGCGCGCGCGGTGGGCAACGACGGGAATCCCGATTTCGCGCAGCTTGGCGACCGTGCCATGGTGCGGCGGGTTGCCGATCTCCTCGGTCGAGGTGGCGGCAGAATCGATGACAAACTCCGCCTCGCGCCCGGCACGGCGCACCAGCTCGGTAAACACCGACTCGGCCATCGTCGAGCGGCAGATGTTCCCATGACAGATAAACAGTACACGTTGCATGCGCGGTTCCTTTCATATAGAGGGCTGCTAAAGAGTCGAAGCCGGGCGCATGCCAAGTTTTATTTCTTGGCCAGTTTGAAGTAGCGCTCAAATATCAATTCGAAAACGTAATAGAACATTAATCGACTGTCGAGGTCCATGCTGCCCAAGCGGATTTCTTTTTGCACGGTGTAGATAGGGTAGTCGGCTAGTTTCGAGAGAGAATTTCGAGAAAAGCCGGTGAGTGTGACGACCTTGCATCCGCGCGTTTTGGCTATCGATGTGGCGTCAATAGACACCTGCGTCTCGCCGCTTACGGAAACGCTGAAGACCAGGTCTTTTTTGCCGAGGAGTTCTGCGTAATGCCTCATGACGTGGCGTTCACTGAGCGTGTCGGTATTCTTGCCCATTATTTTGAGCTTTTCAGCCATCTCGAGGCACGGGTATTTCGAAAAGCCCGAGCAAAAGAACACGATATGCGAGGCGTCCTGGATAAGACTCACAACCGAATCGATGACTCGATCGTTAAGCAGATCTTTGGTCTGTACGAGCTGGGTATCAAGAGGAAGCGTCTCGATAGTGAATCGATTGCGGTCGAGCGAGGCGGAATACGATTGTTTGAGCTCCGTAAACCCCGAGAAGCCAAGCTTGTGGGCAAGCCTGACGATTGTATTGGGAGCGACGAAGAACCGTTCAGCAACGCTCTTAAGCGTGACATCGTCAATATCATCACGCAGCTCGATGATGTAGCGCATGATCTCGCCTTCGAGATCGTTGAGCTTGCTCTCGCCAGCTCGCACATGATCATAAAAAGATTCTTGATCTTTCATAAGATGTTTCAGCTCCTCGCACCTCGCCGTACATATGGTACCGCTTTGTGTAGCCAGGTGAGAAATCGGCAATCGGTCAAGATTGCCTATTGCCCATGAGCTGGGCAAACGTGCGTGTCTGCCTACACATATCTGTGTTGTAAGCGAAATCATGTGTCCCCGTTTCGCATTGGCCCACACGGGGACTTGCAAATGACCTTATGTCGCAAAATATCAATCGAAACGAAGCAAGCCGAGGACAACCGCGGAGCCCAAGGTCTTCGAGAACACCGATCAGCCAACCCTGGAGGGACGGAACATGAAGGATAAGCTCAATATTGTGATCGTTGGCGGCGGCTCCACGTGGTGCCCTGGCATTCTTAAAGCCCTGACCAAGCACATGGACATTCTGCCGCTGAACCGCGTGATGCTCTATGACATCGATGCCGAGCGTCAGCGTCCGATTGGCGAGTTTGGCAAGATCCTCTTCGCCGAGGAGGAGCCCGGTGTGGAGTTTGGTTACACCACCGATAAGGACGAGGCTTACACCGACGTCGACTTTGTGCTCTGCCAGATTCGTACCGGCGGCTACGAGATGCGTAGCAAGGACGAGAAGATTCCGCTGCATATGGGAATCATCGGCCAGGAAACGGTGGGCCCTGGCGGCATGGCTTACGGTATGCGCTCCATGCATGACATGGTTGAGATCGTCAACGACGTTCGCGCTCATAGCCCGGAGGCGTGGATTATCAACTACACCAACCCGGCTGCTATTGTGGCATATGGTCTCGAGCGCGTCCTGCCCGATGAGCATCGCGTCCTCAACATCTGCGACCAGCCCGTCAACCTCATGCGCTCTTACGGTCGCCTGCTCGGTCGCGATATGAGCAAGACGGAGCCCGTGTACTTCGGCCTCAATCACTTCGGTTGGTTCAAGCACATCTACGATGAAGAGGGTCATGACCTCGTCCCGCAGATTAAGGAGTACACGGAGAAGAACGGCTTCCTTCCTGCCGATGCGGAGCAGCGTGACCAGTCCTGGCTTGATACCTACGCCATGGTCAAGGACATGCTCGAGGACTTCCCCGACTATCTGCCCAACACTTATCTGCAGTACTATCTGTATCCCGAGTACAAGGTCGCTCACCTCGACCCCGACTACACTCGCTCCGACGAGGTTATCAACGGTCGTGAGAAGCGCGTGTTCGCCGAGTGCGAGCGTGTTGCCAAAGTTGGCACCGCAAAGAACTCCTCGGTTGTGCAAAACGACGCTCATGGCGATATGATCGTGGAAATCACGTCGGCCATTTATCGCAACACCAACAAGACTTTCATTGTCATTGTGCCCAACAACGGCATTATCGAGGGTATGCCCGATGACGCCATGGTCGAGGTTGCGGCAAGCGTGGGCGCCAATGGCCCGCAGCCCTATGCTGTTGGCAAGATCGGTACCTTCTATCGCGGCCTTATGGAGAACCAGTACGCCTATGAGCGCCTGACTGTTGAGGCTTGGATGGAGGGTTCCTACGAGAAGGCTCTGCAGGCACTCACGCTTAATCGTCTGGTCGGTGACGCAAAGAAGGCTCGCAAAGTGCTCGACAAGCTCATCGAGGCCAATAAGGATTACTGGCCGGAGCTTAAGTAGCTAGTTCCATAGCGCTTGATAACTGTTATGGGGCGTGTGGGCTGTAGAGCTGCACACCCCGTTTCTTTAAGAGGGGTATCCCATGAACAAAGATGAGCTGCTGGCAAAGTTCCAGCGCCTGGGCAAAGTCCTCATGACACCTGTCTTGATCCTGCCAATCGCCGGCATCCTTCAGGGCTTTGGCAATGCCTTTACCAGCCCCACCCTTACGGCAGCTGTTCCCTGGCTTGCTGCTCCGGGCTTTGCGATCTTCTTTTCGATTCTCAAGGCCGCAGCCGGCATCGTTATGAACAACATCCCGGTTATCTTCTCGATTTGTCTCGCCTATGGCTTCGCCAAGTCCGAGAAGGCTACCGCGGCGCTTTGTGGCTTTTTGGGCTACATGTGCATGAATTCCGTGATGGGCACGTTCCTTACGGCGACTGGCGTTATCGATCCCGCGAATCTTACGACGGGCCAGAGCACGATCCTCGGCATCACCACGCTCGACACTGGTGTTATCGGCGGTCTTCTGGTGGGTGCAATCGTCGCATGGTTGCATAACCGTTACTACAAGATTGAGCTGCCTGCCGTGTTCTCCATCTTCAACGGTACGCGCTTTATCCCGGCGGTGACGCTGCTCTCATGCAGCATCCTCGCATTGGTCATGTCCTTTGTTTTCCCGTTTATTCAGAACGCTCTCGGCGCGCTGTCCGAGTTCATCAAGACTACGGGTGCCTTTGGTGCATTTGTCTACGGCGCCGGCGAGCGCATGCTCCTGCCTTTTGGCCTGCATCACTTTGTCTATTTGCCGTTCTTCTTCACGTCGCTTGGTGGCGTCGAGACCATCGACGGCCAGACTGTTCAGGGCGCTATCAATATCTACAACGCGATCCTGGGCTCTCCCAGCACGCCGTTTAACATCGAGGTCAGCCGTTTTGTCATGAACGGCAAGGTTATCTTCGCCATGTTCGGCCTGCCCGGCGCTGCACTCGCCTTCTACAAGACGGCGCTTCCCAAGAACAAGAAGAAGACCGCAGCGCTCATGATTGCCATTGTGGTGCCTTGCATCCTCTCCGGCATTACCGAGCCGCTCGAGTACTCCTTCCTGTTTATCGCGCCCATCCTCTACGTGTTCCACGCTCTCATGGCTGGTCTTGCTTATGCGCTGACCTATATCCTGCAGTTCAACGTGGCCGGTTCCGCATCCTTTGGCGGCCCGCTCTTGTCGTTGATCTTTAACGGCATTATGGGTGCAGCCAAGGGCTCCAACTGGCAGGTTATCCTGTTCCTCGGCCCCATCTACTTCGTGGTGTACTACTTCGTCTTCAAGTTCATCATCCTTAAGAAGGACCTTAAGACCCCTGGCCGCGAGGAAGAGTCCGACGATGAGGCCGCAAAGGCTCCCAAGACCGTGATTAGCGACCTCATTCCCGCCATCGTTGAGGCAGTGGGCGGCGACAACAATATTAAGTCTGTCGAGGCCTGCTTCACCCGTTTGCGCATCCAGCTCAATGACTGTGACAAGGTGGTTGATGACGCCGAGTTTACCGAAAAGCTCGAAGCGCGTGGCATCGTGCATGTCAACGGCGGCGTGCAGATTGTCTACGGCAACATGGCATCTAACTACGCGACTCAGATGCGCGAGCTGCTGGGCATGGAGTAAACGACTCACATATCTATAAAATCCGGGATAAAAGGCGGCGGCAGACAATGCGTCTGCCGCCGCCTTTGAGTTGCTCCACGCGCATTTCGTGTATTTGAAATACACGAAATCGTAGAAAAGCGTGTATCTGAAATACACGAAATTGCACTGCCGGAGCTTGCAGGCGGATAAACACTACTAGTATGGGACGGTTTTCACTGGTTGCTCGCCACCTTGGGCTGTGTTCGTCCCTATGCCTGCATCCGGGGCTGTGCTGATTGACGACGGCGCTCCCAACGGGCGAGCTTAATCGTCACCAGCGTAAGCGCCCAGGCCACAAGCGAGAACGCGGCGCCCACGGCGCCCACGTGTGCAATGCCAATGCTGCTCACCACGGCTCCGCCTACCGCGGTGCCAAACGAAATGCCGACGTTAAACGCCATGGGCTCAACCGAACTTGCGAGTACCATCGACTTGGGGTGGCGGCTGCGTGCCACGTCCATAAAGTGCGTGATGCACGACACCGAGAACAGGTACATGAGCAACGCCAAGCTAAAGACAAAGACCAGCGCGAGCGGCATGGTGCCGCCCACGGCAAACAGCCCGAGTAACGCCGCAGCCTGCAGTACAAACGTCACAAGCAGTGCCTTCATGCCAAAGCGCGCATCGATCCATCCGCCCAAGATGTTCGAGATCAGGCAGAACACGCCGTAGGCCATAAGCGTGGTGCTGGCTTCGACCGTGCCCATGCCCAGCACCTGCTCCAGATAGGGCGTCACGTAGCCGTAGAACACATAGACCGAGCCTACGCCAAACAAAAAGATGAGCATGCCGGTGATGATGCTCGGCTCGCGCAGAAGCCCCGCCTGCTCACGGAAGGTGGCGGGTTCGTCGGTCTGTCCAGCACGCGGCATAAACATCACGAGCGCTCCGCAGATCAGAACGGCAAAGGCCAGCGTGCCGTACATGGCTACGTGCCAATCGAGTGTGTCGGCCACAAACTTGCCGATCGAAGTGACAAAGACCATCGCCACGGAAAACGCACCATATACCACCGAGATTGCAAGCGAAGTTTGCTGCGGGGACAGCAACTCGGGGATGTACGTCACGCCCACGGCGAGCAGCGCACCTGAGACAGAGCCCAGGACAATGCGCGAGATAAACAGCACCTGGAAGTTGGGCGCCAACGCCATGACCAGGTTGCCGAGCACAAAGACGATGCTGTAGCACATGAGCAACTGGTAACGGCGGAATCGCCCCGTGCTGAGCGCAAGCACCGGCGTGGCGATAGCGTAGACGAGTGCGAACACGCTGATGAGCTGGCCCGCAGTGGCAAGTGATACGCCGAGTTCCGTTGCCAAATCGCTTTCGATGCCGATGACCACGAATTCGGAGCAGCCGAGCGAGAATCCCAACAGCACGAGCAGCGTCAGGCAGAGCTTGGTGCGCGCGGGGGAGAGCGCGGCGGCGGTTGACTTACTTTTAGGCGTGGTTGCGGCGGTCAAGGTTGTCACTCCAATGTCGCATGAATAAGCGGGATTCAATCCCTGCAACTCTAACAGAATGTGTCAGGTGCCTGCCCCCTTTGTCGCAGGCTGCGCTTGCCTGTATAGTCGCAATACAGGCGAAGATGGTCTCAGGTACATCGCGGGCGACAGGAGATCCCATGGGTATGCACACGACAAAGGTTGCAGTGGGCGAGGGCAAGTTTGCGCTCGAGGCCCAGTTGACGGTGACGCCGCGCGGCATGGTGGTGTATGCCTGCTCGCCGGAGTTTGCTCACCTGGGCGCCACGGCGCAGGCCATTCCGCGCCCCGAGCCCGGCCGCACGGCAACGGTGAGTATCCTGGCTGTTCCGTGCCATCGAGACGAGATCCCGGCTCATGATATCGCGGCGGCGCTGGCCACGCGCTTTGACGTGCCGGTGGTTACAAGCACGGGCTTTCATGTTGAGCACGCGAGCGCAGACGATTTGCAGCGCGTGCTCGACACCACCAAGGAACTCATCGCCGCGCTCGAGGCAGCCGCAGCCCGCATCCTGCGCGCCGGCTGGGACGAGGGCGGTGCGGGCGCCGAGGTCGTGGCGGTCGATACCGCGACCGGCGAGGCGCTTGACACCGTCGACCGCATCGAGGCCCATACCGGCGAGGGCATCCTGCATCAGGCATTTCTGACGCTTCTGGTCGAGGGTCAGGGCGAAGACGCACGCCTGCTGCTCTGCCGTCGCAGCCCGCTCAAGCGACTGTGGGGCGGGGTGCTGGCCGATGGCTGTGCCGGCCATCCGCTCCCCGGGGAAGACGTCGCGGCCGCCACGGCGCGTCGCATCAACGAAGAACTTGGCATCACGCGCGACCCCGATCAGCTCAAGCACCTCGGACACGTGGTGTACCGCGAGGACCACGGCGACGGCCGCTGCGAGTGCGAATGGTGCGAGGTGTTCGCAGCCCATGTTGAGCCGGGCGAGCTGCATATCAACCAAGAGGAGATCTCGGAAGCGCGCCCGGTGGCCCCGTCCGAGCTCGACGGCTATCTGCAGGGTCACCCCGAGCAGCTGGCCCCCTGGGTCCGCGAGGCACTCAGCGACCCATCCATCCGTACGGCCCTCGCTATGTAACAAAGGTACAGTTCCTTTGCCATATCCAAACCGTCACAACATTCGATGAAAATCTCGAAAACGAGGAAAAGCGTCGAATGTTGTGACGGTTTTTGTCCAGGGGATCGCTTCTCATCCAAAAATCCCGCTTGACTGTATTGCAACAACACAGCGCAACGTAAGGGGTGTCCGATAACGGGCGCCCCTTTTTTAAGCGGCAACGTGGCCGTAAATCCGGAGCGCCCCCAACAAGAAAGGTGGGGAGATGGAAGCGGAAAAGAAGGCGTTTAAGATTACCAAGCGCGAAATTGGCTTTGTGTTGGGTGTCGTTGTCTTTTTGCTGGTGAAGTTTCTTCCTTTGGCGGAGCTGAGCTCGACGGTCGAGCTTACGGTCGGTGGTCAGACCTGCCTGGCACTGACGCTCGCCACGGTGGTGTTCTGGGCGTGTGGCGTGGCACAGCCGGGCTTTGTGGGCCTGCTCTACTGCGCGCTACTCGTTCTGTTTAAGGTGTGCGTGGACGACACGGGCGCCGCGAGCATCTCGGCGACGGTCGCCTCCACGTTTAGCTCGTGGACTAAGGCCACTATGTGGCTCGTCATCGGCGCCTACCTCATTGCCAGCGCCGTCAAGGAGTCGGGTCTGGGCGAGCGCATCGCCTATGCGTTTATGCTCAAGTTCGTGCGCGACGCCAAGTCGCTCATCATCTCGATCTTCGCGCTCACCTTTGTGCTGTCGCTGCTGATCCCGCATCCGTTCCCCCGCGCCTTCCTCATCCTCGCCGTCGTCTCGGTTATCGCCGAGTCCGCCGGCTACGGTGACGACGACCGCGGCAAGCTCGGCTTCCTCGTGTTTGCCGCAGCCGCCCCGGGCTCCATGTTCTTCCTGACGGGCGACTCCACGCTCAACCCGCTCGTTGCGCAGTACAGCGCCGAGGCCGGCGGCATGAGCCCGTCCTTCGTTGACTGGTTCCTGTACATGAGCGTGCCTATGCTGGTCGCGCTGCTGTGCACCCTGTTCTTGGGTCTCTTCCTCTTTAAGCCCAGCAAGGAACTCGTCTACGATCGCGAGCAGATCGTGGCCAAGCAGGCCGCGCTCGGCAAGCTCTCCGTCAAGGAGATCCGCACCATCGTGTGGCTTGTCATCGCCATCGCACTGTGGCTCACCGTCTCGGGCGATTACATCGGCTGGGTCACCCTGGCCATCGGCGTCTCTCTCGCCATGCCCATCATCGGCGAGGTCCTCACGCCCGCCAGCTGGAACGCCGTCGACATCAAGTCCCTCATGTTCCTGACGGCCGCCATGGCCGTGGGCTCCGTGGGCGGTGCCACCGGTATGAACGCCTGGATCGCCGATGTCGTGCTTCCCAGCTCCGTGCCCGAGAACATCTTCCTGTTCGCCCTGCTTGTCGCCGCGCTTTCCATGATCATCCACATGTTCATGGGCTCGGTCATGGCCGTGCTCGGCGTGTGCGTGCCGGCGTTCATCAGCTTCGCGGCCGGCTCCAGCGTGAGCCCGCTCGCCGTGGCGCTCATCGTCTTCACGTCCATCAATATCCACTACATCCTGCCGTTCCATAACCTGCCGATCCTTATCGGCGAGGGTAAGGACGCCGGCGGCTACACCTCCAAAGAGGCCATGCGCATGGGCATCCCCCTCACTGCGGTCGTCTTTATCGTCGTGTTGGTCGAGGCTGCCTGGTTCCACCTCTTTGGCCTGATGTAAGCGGCTGAGCGCTCTGGCTGTAGGCAGCCGAGTGCTTGAACCGCGAGTTGCCAAGCGCTCCATCTATAAGCGCTGCGGCCCCACTACGTTACCCAGCCCGGCGGCACTCCCGTCGCCGGGCACTCTCCCGAAAGGAGCACGCTATGTCCACTACCGATGCTTCCCAGATCCACGACCTGCGCTCCGCGCTCGACTTTTTGCGCGAGATGCCGGGCCAGCTGCTCGAGACCGACACCCAGGTCGATCCGGACGCCGAGGTTTCGGGCGTCTACCGCCACGTCGGTGCCGGCGGCACCGTCATGCGTCCGACCAAAGAGGGTCCGGCGATGGTCTTCAACAACGTCAAGGGCTTTGACGATGCCAAGGTCTGCATCGGCATGCTTGCCAGCCGCAAGCGCGTTGCCGCCCTGCTCGACCTGGACGAGGAGCACCTGGGCCTCGAGATCGGCAAGCGCTTCGAGAACCTGATCGCGCCCGAGCAGATCGCCGAGGGTGCGCACGTCGACTGCCAGGAGGTCGTGTACAAGGCGACCGACGATGGCTTTGACCTGCGCAAGATCGTTCCCGCTCCCACCAACACGCCCGTCGACGGCGGCCCCTACATCACCATGGGTCTCGCCTATGGCACGAGCCCCGACGGCTCCCAGTCCGACGTGACCATCCACCGCTTTTCCTGCGTCGACAAGGACAAGCTCGCCATGTGGATCACTCCGGGTAGCCGTCACCTTGGCGCGTTCTTTGACGAGTACTGCCAGCGCGGCGAGGACATGCCCATCTCCATCTCCATCGGCCTGGACCCCGCCGTGTACATGTGCTGCGGTTTTGAGGCTCCCACCACACCGCTCGGCTTCAACGAGCTGCAAATTGCCGGCGCCCTGCGCGGCCACGCTGTCGAGCTTGCCGACTGCGTCACCGTTCCGCAGAAGTGCATTGCCAATGCCGAGTATGTGCTCGAGGGCTACCTCATGCACGACGAGACCATCAACGAGGATGTCAACGGCCACGGCTACGCCATGCCCGAGTTCCCCGGCTACACCGGCGGCGCCAAGGTCTGCCCGGTGATCAAGATCACCGCCGTCACCACGCGCGTCAACCCCATCATGGAGAGCTGCATCGGCCCTTCGCACGAGCACGTGTCCATGGCCGGTATCCCCACCGAGGCTTCCATCTACAAGATGGTCGAGACCGCTATCCCGGACCGCCTGCTCAACGTCCACGCTGCTCCCTGCGGCGGCGGCAAGTTCGTTGCCATCATGCAGTTCAAGAAGTCGAGCAAAAATGACGAGGGCCGTCAGCGCAACGCCGCCATGCTCGCCTTCTCGGCATTCTCCGAGCTCAAGCATGTGATCCTGGTTGACGAAGACGTCGACATCTTCGACATGAGCGACGTGATGTGGGCCATGACCACGCGCTTCCAGGCCGACGTGGACCTCATCACCATCCCCGGTTGCCACTGCCACGTGCTCGACCCGTCCAATGACCCCGCGTTCGATCCTTCGATTCGCGAGCACGGCATCGCCTGCAAGGCCATCTTCGACTGCACGGTCCCGTTCAGCCTCAAGAAGAACTTCATCCGCTCGCAGTTCATGGAGATCGATACAGATAAGTGGGCAGCAGAGCTCGCTTTCTAGTACGTAGCCCTACCAAGTAGTCAAGGAGTTGTCATGCCTGAGTCTTCTGTCCGTCCCCGTCGCATTGTCGTTGGCGTATCTGGTGCCAGCGGCGCTGCGCTGGGCCTCGAGTGTCTCAAATGCCTGCGCCAGGCCGGCGCCGAATCGGCGCTTGTCGTCACGCGCGGGGGAGAGATCACCATCGAGCAGGAGCTCGGCATGACGCTCGACGAGCTTGCCACGCATGCCGATGTGATCTACGACAACAAGAACATCGGCGCCGCCATCGCAAGCGGTACCTATCCGGTCGATGGCATGATCGTGGCGCCCTGCTCCATGAAGACGCTTGCCGGCATCGCGAGTGGTTACAGCGAAAACCTGTTGCTGCGTGCGGCCGACGTGCAGATGAAAGAGCAGCGCCGCCTGGTGCTCATGGTGCGCGAGACGCCCTTCAGCGCCATTCATGTCGACAACATGGCGCGCCTGGCGCGCGTACCGGGCGTCATGCTCATGCCGCCCATGCTCACGTTTTACAACGGCCCCGCCACGCTCGATGACGCGGTGCATCACATCGCCGCCAAGGCGCTCGAGGCCGTCGGCGTGTCATGTGCAAACTATAAGCGCTGGTCATAGGCGTCTTTAGGGTAGGATACGAGTAGTGTTTGAGCCCGCTGCCCCTGTGGGCGGCGGGCTTTGTGCGCAAAAGGGATGTGTCGGGAGGACCTATGCAGACGGGCATGTATGCGATTAGCGAGATGGCGAGCTTGTTTAACGTTTCGCGCCAAACGCTCATCTACTACGACAAGATCGGTCTGTTTAAACCCGCCGTGGTGAACGAAAAGGGCTACCGTTTCTATTCGCCCACGCAGATCCCGCTCATGCGTCTGATCTGCATGCTGCGCGACCTGGGGCTCGAACTCGACGAGATTGACCGCCTGACCTCGACGTTCGACATTGGCGAGATGACCGATCACCTGCGCTCGCGGGTGCAGGCGCTCGATGAGCAGATTGCCGGGCTCAAAGCCGAGCGCGCGAGCGTACAGGAGCGTCTAAGCTTTTACGACGAGGCGGTTTACTGGCGCGAGCGCGAGGGCAAGCCGGAGCTCAAGCAATTCGAGCGTCGCTACGTGGTCTTTGAGGAGTTTCCGGGCGATATCGAGCGCGGCCGCTCGATGCTGCACCCTACGCTCATGCGGGCAATCCTGCGCATGCGTACGTTGACGGGCACGCGCCCCATGCGCGGTTGGGGCGCCATGCTGCGTCGCGAGGCGCTGCATTCCGACGACCCTATCGCCGGCGCGGGCTCCTTTGCCGTGCTGCCGCGCGGTGTCGAGGAACTGCTGCCGAGCGATCCCGCCGAGCTGGCAGAGATCGGCATCGAGGTGCTGCCCGAGGGCACATACCTGTGCATGAGCCGCTGGGGTATGCCGTACGAGCCCGAGGGCATCCGCGCCATCGTTGCCTGCATGGACGAGCACGCGCTCCAGCCCGTTGGCAACGCTTTCGACTTTTGCTACCTCGATACCACGAGCTACGACGAGTCCCACCAAGAGGACTTTTGCTGCATCCAAATCCCCGTTACCCTCCAGATGTGACAAAGGGACAGTCCCTTTGTCACATTCGCGGCATGGCTGCCGCCCAAACCGTCACAACATTCGATGAAAATCTCGAAAACGAGGAAAAGCGTCGAATGTTGTGATGCTTTTCCTGTCTGTGCCGGCGAGCTCCCGTGTCATCTGGGGGTATAAGGCTAGCAAGTGTTTATTTGCGAGGCCAAGGGGGCGCCCCGTATGGATATCGATAACTTTGAATGGTGGTATAGCGAGGGCGAGGCTCCGGACGAGGAGTGGGACGAGCCCGCGCCGTGTGACGTGTCGAGCGACGAGGGCGGGACCGGCAGCGATGCCGCTGTCGAGCCTGAAGCTGCCTCCGATGCCGCCGAGCCCCTGACCTTTGAGCAGGCTTGGGCCCAAGCCGAGGCCGATGAAGCTAAGGCCGATGCCACGGCCACACTCGGTGAGCCGGCGGACATGTCCATCTCGCCGGCCAAGATCCCGCAGCCGCGCCATAACATCGACCCCGGCAGTACGGCATCCTTCAGCATTCTCGACGTGCCCTCGCAGGGTGCCCAAGCACCCGCGCCCACACGTCGCCCCGACCTGGCTCGCGAGGAGGACGCGGGCCGTCGCTCTCCGCTCGGCCCCATCCTCATCGCCTTCATGGCCGGCGTTATCGCATGCTCGGTAATTGGAAACGTCTGGAGCCATGTTGAACAACAACGAAAAGACGCCGCCAAGGTCGAGATGTCCGTCGAACAATCGCTCAGCCGCACGCGCTCGGTGCATGTATCGGTCGAGGTCAAGGACGGCGCGACGTGGGACACCGCGCGCGGCGACAGCCAGATGCTCGTCCATATCGTGGGTCGCACGCTCAAGGGGCAAGCGATCGACGAGTACCAATACGTCAATTCCGAAGGTGACGGCATCGAGCTCAAGCCCGGCGACTACGAGCTCACGGTCGATGAGCCGCCCGTCGCCACCGACGGCACGCGTTACCGTGCCTCAAAGCGCATGGTTCCGGTGAGTTTTAATTCACAGGCGCCCGATACGGTCGATAGCACGCCGCAGGGCGGGTTTGACCTTTACGCTATTGCTCAATAACTGCACCTGTCGCTCAACCCCGCCGCCAAGAGTGGGACAATAGCCCTCGACACCGTTGTTTACTATTGGAGGAAGTAGCATGTCCACCGTCACTACCATCAAGCGCGGCGGCCTCACCGCGGCCATCGATTCCATGGGCGCCCAGCTCACGAGCCTTGCCCTCAACGGCAACGAGTATCTGTGGCAGGGCGACCCGGCCTTTTGGGGCAAGCATGCGCCTATCCTGTTCCCCATCGTGGGATCGCTGCGTAACAACACGGCGACGTCTGCGGCCGGCACCTGCGAGATGCCGCGCCACGGCGTCGCGCGTATCGTGGAGCACAAGCTGGCCGAGGTCTCCGAGGACGGCTCGTCCGTCACCTACGAGATCACCGACACGCCCGAGTCGCTCCAGGCGTTCCCCTTCCACTTTAAGCTCAACATGACCTATGCCCTGACCGGCGACGCCACGCTCACACAGACCTTTGCCGTCACCAACACCGGCGACGTGGACCTGCCGTTCTCGGTGGGCGGCCACCCCGCGTTTAACGTGCCCGCCCCCGGTGCCGAGGACGAGGCATTCGAGGATTACGAGCTGGCGTTTACCGAGGCCTGGACGAACGAGGCCCCCATCATCACGCCCGATGGCCTTATGACGTTCGAGGGCAGCTACAAGGCCCCCGACAACTCGGACGTGCTGCCCATCACGCACCGCAGCTTCGATAACGACGCCATCATGTTCACCGATACCCCGGGCTCCACGCTCACGCTGCGCGGTCGCAAGTCGGGCCACGGCGTCAAGATCGACTTTGAGGGCTTTAAGTACATCGGCGTGTGGTCTGCCGCCAACGACGCTCCGTTTGTGGCGCTCGAGCCCTGGACCGGTCATACCACCATGGACACCGAGGACGACGTTTTTGAGCACAAGGTCAACACGATCACGCTGGCGCCGGGCGAGACGGACGTCCGCAGCTTTAGCGTCACCCTGCTCTAGAGGTTCCGCCGTTCTAACGAACGACGGACCGGTCGACGCTGCGCCCTTAGGTTTCGCCGTTCTGACGAACGGCGGGCCGGTCGACGCTGCGAGCCGCCCAGAGCGACAATTTGCCATTCAAAAGGCACGGCATGACCAGAAGGTCTATGCCTCGCCTTTTTCATGCCAACTTGTTCGCTCTGGACGTCGCTCGCTGGCATTGCCAAAACATCGACGCTCCCAATGACTACCGTGTGTCTATTAATTTTTCGAGCTTGTGCTGCGCTGCTGGTCGCTGGCGTATATCCTGTTAAGTCGTCAGCATACGATTCAACAGGGAAGGCAGATTATGCATTCTCCCCATCAACGCGACGCGCATCCACAGCCGGTGTGCAGTCGTCGCATCTTCTTGGGTAGCGCTCTCGCTGCGAGCGCTTCTGTCGTCGCCGGCGCACTTGCCGGTTGCCAGCGCCCCTCCACGCTGGAAGTAGTTCAGCCCACGACAGGCGGCGGTCGCGACGACCTGTCCGATTCCGTTATCGGCAAGGATAAGATCCGCATTGGCATGGAGGCGGCCTACGCCCCGTACAACTGGCAGGTTTCCGAGGCCAGCGAGTTCACGATCCCCATCGATAACGTGCAGGGCGCTTATGCCGACGGCTACGACGTGCAGATCGCCAAGATCGTCTGCAAGGCCCTTGGCGGTGAGCCCGTTGCCGTCAAGCAGAGCTTCTCGGGCCTCATCGATTCACTTAACAATGGCCAGATCGACCTCATCATTGCCGGCATGAGCGCCACGCCCGAGCGCGAGGAGTCCGTCGGCTTTTCCGATCCGTACTTTATCGGCTACTTTGGCCTATTCGTAAAAGAGGGCTCGCCCTACCAAAACGCCACCAAGCTCAGCGACTTCAGCGGTGCCACGGTGCTCGGCCAAAAGGACACCATGCTCGATACCGTCATCGACGAGATTCCGGGCGTTGTGCACAAGAACCCGGTCGATTCGGTCCCCACGGTGTTCTCGAATCTGCTGCAGGGCACTTGTGACGCTGTGACCTACAACACCGAAAACGAGAAGGGCTATATGGCCCAAAACCCGGGCATCGTGCCCATTCGCTTTGCGGAGGGCGAGGGCTTTAAGCAGGAGGTTACGGCAAACGTCGGCTGCCGCAAGGGCTCGGACAAGCTGCTCAAACTTATCGATAAGACGCTCAAGGGCATCAGCCAGGAGGAGCGCGACCAGATGTGGGACGCGTGCCTCGACCGTCAGCCGGCATAGGGAGGCAGCATGAAAGGCATCAATCGTCTGGCCTCCTTTATCAAGGCCGACCACCGTTATGTGTACCTGGGCACGAGCGTTATCGCGGCGCTCGGCCTGGCGTTTAGCCAACGCAATCCTACGCCGCTGAGCTTCTTGGCGCCTACGGGCGTGTTCCAAGACTGCCTCTGGGCGATTCTTTGGGCCTGGCTCGTCGTGTCGGCGGCGGCGCTGGTCACCAAGCTCATGCACTGGAACGACTATCGCGAAACGTCGCCGTTCGCCTCCGAGCGTTGCCGCCGTGGCGCACGCCTGGGCAGCTACGTCGTGGTCGCCATCGCGGCGATCTTCTTTATCGACCGCTGCGTCATGTCGTTTATCGATCTGGTGCAGGTGAGCATTGTCTCGGACTCCAATCCCAGCGACTTTCTGTCGAGCTTGGTCTACATGACCTACAAGAGCGGCGACTTCTTTATCCGCGGTATCGAGATCACCATCGCGCTTGCCACCTTCGGCACGGTCATCGCCTTCTTCTTGGCGCTGCTCTTTGTGTTCCTGCGCATTCAGACGTTTGACCGCGTGGATAACGATCTGGTGCGCTTCTTTAAGAGCATCGGCCGCGGCTTTGCGACCGTTTACTCCACCATCGTGCGCGGTACGCCCATGATGGTCCAGGGCCTGCTCATCTATTACGCGGGCTTCACCGTTTTGCGTGGCATGGGCTTCGAGACTGCCCAGGCCAACCAGATCTGGAGTACCTTCACCGCGGGTCTCGTGACCATCTCGCTCAACTCCACCGCCTACATGATGGAGGTCCTGCGCGGCGGCATCGAGTCCATCGACCCCGGCCAGGCAGAGGCGGCACGCTCGCTGGGTCTGTCGCAGTGGCAGGCCATGCGCAAAGTTGTGTTTCCCCAGGGCATTAAAAACGCGATTCCGGCGCTCACCAACGAGCTCATCATCAACATCAAGGATTCGTCGGTGCTCTCGGTCATCGGCGTGTTCGACCTCATGTACGCCACCACTACCGTCGCCGGCGTGTACTACCGCCAGATGGAGGTCTACTGCGTGGCGCTCGTGGTCTACCTGATCCTGACACTCGTGGCGAGCCGCCTGCTCGAGGCCTTTGGCAAAAAGCTCGGCGCCGAGGCTCCGGTCACGCTGCCCAGCTCCAACTAGGCTTAGGACGAGGAGAATCATCATGGCAGATACCGCCATTACCGGCGTTGCGGCCGCCGCACAGACCAATGAGCCGCTCATCCGCGTCGAGGGCCTGCGCAAGAGCTTCGGCTCGCTCGAGGTACTCAAGGGCATCGACCTGTCCGTCAATCCCGGCGAGGTCGTCACCATTATCGGCGCCTCGGGCTCGGGCAAGTCGACCTTCCTGCGCTGCCTCAACCTGCTCGAGACCCCGGACGCGGGCCACATCTGGTTCCATGGCCAGGACCTCACGGCCGAGCGCTGCAATATCAATAAACTGCGCGAGGACATCGGCATGGTGTTCCAGGGCTTCAACCTGTTCAACAACATGGACGTGCTCGACAACTGCACGCTCGCGCCCGTCACGCTCAAAAAGATGAGCAAGGTCGAGGCCGAGAAGGTCGCGATGGAGCATCTGACCAGCGTGGGACTCGAAAAGTTCGCGCACGCCGCCGTGGGTCGCCTGTCCGGTGGTCAAAAGCAGCGCGTGGCCATCGCTCGTGCCCTGTGCATGAATCCGCAGATCATGCTGTTTGACGAGCCGACCTCAGCGCTCGACCCCGAGATCGTGGGCGAGGTGCTCGAGGTCATGCGCAAGCTCGCTGCCGACGGCATGACCATGGTCGTCGTCACGCATGAGATGGCCTTTGCCCGAACCGTGTCCGACCGCGTGGTCTTTATGGACAAGGGCGTGGTGCTCGAGGATGCCGCGCCGGCCGAGCTCTTCGGCAACCCCAAACACCAGCGCACTCGTGAGTTCCTCTCTCGCTATCTCGAGGACAAATAACCGACCGCAAACGCTTACGTTGCAGGGCCGCTCCGGTGGGGCGGCCCTCGTCATCACAATCGAAAGGATGTCATGGCCGAGGTTTGGCGCTTCTTTGCGCATGAGGATGATTTTGCCGATATAGACGAGGCCGGCGCGTGCGAGCGCTTGGGCCGCGTGCTGTCGTTTCCGACCATTTCGAGCATGGATGCCGAGGCGGTGGACTGGCAGCCCTTCGACGACCTGCGCGCCTATATGCAGCAGGCCTGGCCGCGCGTGTTTGCGGCGGGCGAGGTCGAGCTTATCGACCACTCGCTGTTGGTGACGCTTGTCGGCTCCGACCCTGCTCTCAAGCCCGTTATGCTCATGGGCCACATGGACGTGGTCCCCGTGGTGCCGGGTACCGAGGCCGACTGGACGCACGCCCCCTTTAGCGGGCACGTGGACGACGCCTACATTTGGGGCCGCGGTGCCATCGACATGAAAGACCAGGTCGCAGGTATTCTCGAGGCGGTTGAGTATGCGCTGGCGCACGGTTGGCAGCACGAGCGCACGCTGCTCCTGGCCTTTGGTCAGGACGAGGAGACGACGCAGTACGGCGCAGGCGCCATCGGCCGCGCGCTCGAGGAGCGCGGCATTGAGCTTGAGTACCTGATCGACGAGGGCGACTACCGCATCGTTCCGGCTGCCGAGTACGGCGCGGGCGAGGGCTGGCTTATGCATGCCGATCTCGCGGAGAAGGGCTACGCCGATATCGTGTTGAGGACGCGGAGCGAGGGCGGACATTCTTCCAACCCCTACGGCGGCACGTCGCTCGAGGTGCTCGGCCGTGCCATCGCCGCAATCTGCGATATCGAATGGCCGACGCGCGTCACGGACCTGCTTGTCGCACAGCTCGTCGAGCTGGGACTCTGCACGGCCGACGAGATTGCCTCCAACAAGGACGCCATCGTGCGCGAGTGCCTTGCCAGCAAGAAGCTCTATCCGCTCGTGACCACCACCTGTGCACCGACCCAAATCGAGGGCGGTAGCACCGGTGCTAACGTGATGCCGCAGGATATGTGGGCCAGTATCAATTTCCGCATGCTCGAGGGCACGAGTGTGGCCGACGTTGTGGCGCGCTGCCGTGAGGCGGTTGCCGGGGCGGACCTTGCCGGTCGTGTCGAAGTGGAGCTGGGCCCCGGCAGCTCCGAGCCCTCGCCGTCCCCGCGCATCGGTGGTCCCGGCCTCGAGGCGGTTCGCTCCATCGCCGCCCGCTATTTCTGCGATCCAAAGGGGACGGAGGAAAACGGATCATCCGAGCCGTTGGCGATTGTCCCCTCGACCGTGATCGGCGCGACCGACGCTGCCAACTACCAGCACATTTGCTCCGAATGCATTCGTTTTTCGGCGTTTGTGGTCGACGATGACGAGTGCGAGCGCGGTGTCCACGGCACCAACGAGCGCATCACCCGCCGCGCCTACCTCCAGGGTGTTCGCTTCCTCATCGCCCTGCTCCATACGCTCTAGAATCCGACAAAGGGACTCTCCCTTTGTCGGATTCCGTGCGGGTTATATGCAGGTTTGCCTGCGCACGCTATCATGTATGGGTTAGACCGCAACTATGTACCCCGTACGCGAAGGGATGCGCATGTATCTGAAGATCGACATGCTCTAGCTGGACTTACCCCCGCAATGGCGCCGTGCGCCCCATCAATTCTGCCGATTTTCACCTTCACGCATATAAAGGAGTCCCGTCATGCGCGACAAGCTCGAAAAGATCATCAAGGCCTACGAGGAGCTCGAGAAAAAGCTTTCCGACCCGGCCGTCGCTTCCGATATCAAGGAGTTCACGCGTCTCAACAAGGAGTACGCGCACCAGTCCGACCTCATCGCTGCCTCGCGCGAGTACATCGGCGCGCTCGATGACATCGAGGCTGCCAAGGAAATGCTCCACGATACTACCGATGCCGATGAGAAGGAGATGCTCCAGATGGACATCTCCGAAAACGAGGCCAAGCTTCCCCAGCTCGAGGAAGACATTAAGTACATGCTCATCCCGAGCGACCCCAACGACGACAAGAACACCATCGTCGAGATTCGCTCCGCCGCTGGTGGCGACGAGGCGGCTATCTTTGCCGGCGATCTGTACAAGATGTATCAGCGCTTTTGCGAGTCGCGCGGCTGGAAGACCACC
The DNA here is from genome assembly GCF_003470665.1 of Collinsella sp. AM17-1. GTDB lineage: Bacteria > Actinomycetota > Coriobacteriia > Coriobacteriales > Coriobacteriaceae > Collinsella. The sequence continues at coordinate 21,020 of NZ_QRJZ01000011.1, read as the reverse complement.
GTGCTCGACTCCAGCCCCAGCGAGGCCGGCGGCTTTAAGTCCATCGAGTTCAAGGTCGAGGGCGACCGCGTCTACTCCGTCATGAAGTTCGAGTCCGGCGTGCACCGCGTCCAGCGCGTTCCCAAGACCGAGTCCCAGGGCCGTATCCAGACCTCCACGGCGACCGTCGCCGTACTTCCCGAAGCCGAGGAGATCGACGTCCAGATCAACCAGTCCGACCTGCGCATCGACACCTACTGCGCCTCCGGTCCTGGCGGTCAGTGCGTTAACACCACTTATTCCGCCGTGCGCATCACCCACCTGCCCACCAACACCGTGGTGCAGTCGCAGGAACAGCGCTCCCAGATCCAGAACCGCGAAGTCTGCATGCAGATGCTGCGCGCCCGTCTGTACGAGATGGAGCTCGAGAAGCAGCAGGCAGAGCTCGGTGCCGAGCGCCAGAGCCAGATCGGCCACGGCAACCGTTCCGAGAAGATCCGTACCTACAACCAGCCCCAGGACCGCGTGACCGATCACCGCATCGGTTTCAACTCCACCTACAACGGCGTCCTCCTGGGCGACCAGCTCGGCACCGTCATCGAGGCGCTCGCCGCCGCCGAGCGTGCCGAGAAGCTGGCACAGGCTGTTTAAGTTACGGCGTTTTACCAAACGCCGTAACTGCTCGACGCTGCGCGCCGCCCAGAGCGACAATTTGTCATTCAAAAGGCAAGGCATGACCAGAAGGTCTATGCCTTGCCTTTTTCATGCCAACTTGTTCGCTCTGGACGTCGCTCGCTGACATTGCCAAAACATCGGCGTTTCCTTGGTTGTCAAATGATCCGTAGGGAGTCATTGGTGACATTGCCTTGATATTTTATTCAGTCGGCTGTGATGTCATTTGAGCTGCTTACCTGCTTAAGGTAATTGACGGCATAAGTCCGCTATCGAAAATATTGCTCAAAATATCGTTCAAGAAGTCGCGGAGGGATTTTTGATGGGTCGCGCGTCAAGTGATTTGGCAAGTTCTTGGTTAGATATTGGTCAGTTTTGGGTCAACCTTGCCAAAAACTTGACGGATGCAGATTTAGACGTCGACGAATGAACACTTCAGGTGGGCTCCAAGCAAAAATCTGGGCTGATTCTCGATAATCGCCTTCAATCGCCCCTTGCCAAGCGCTGGCCTCGCTTACAATCTGCTCCGACATTCGCGCGCCGTCCGGCGCTTAAGAGGGGAGGGCCCCATGGCAAACGAGATTTGGACCATCAAGCGTTGTCTCGAGTGGACCAAGGAGTACCTGGCCGAGCGCGGCGAGGAGCACCCCCGTCTTTCTGCCGAGTGGCTGCTGTGCGCCGCCACGGGCCTGGCGCGCATTGACCTATATATGCGTATGGACGAGACGCTTAACGCGGCCCAGCTCGAGACCATGCATGCGGCCGTTGTCCGCCGCGCTAAGGGCGAGCCGCTGCAATACATCACGGGCAGCACGCAGTTTCGCATGATCGACGTCGCGTGCGCCCCCGGTGTGCTCATTCCGCGCCCCGAGACCGAGATGCTCGTCGAGGAAGTCCTCAATTATCTGGATGCCGAGGTACTGAGCCCCGAGGCCGCTGCCCGTCAGCGTGTTGAGCTGCCTTGGAACGATGAGGTCGAGGAGGCACGCAAGGCCGAGGCCGCATTGGCCGACGAGCGAGCGACGGCCGAGCGCCGTGCCGCCAACCTCACAGCTGCCGACGAGGCGGCGCTAGGCGGCGATGTGCTGGGCAGTCGCGCTTATGCCGAGGAACTGGCCGATCGCGAGGCCGAGGAAGCCGCCGCGCAGGCGGCAGAAGCCGAAGCGGCAGAAGCAGAGGCCATGGAAACCCCCGAGCCCGAGCTCGACGAATACGGCATCGCCATTGAGGACAACGACCAACAGGCGACTCCCGCGCAAGATGCCGCCGAGGCCAACGTATCTGCCCCAGCCGAGCCCCGCACTGCCCGCGTTCTCGAGGTCGGCTGCGGCACGGGCTGCATTTCGCTCTCCCTTGCCTGGGAGCGCCGCGGCCACGTTACCTGCACTGCTACCGATATCGAGCCGCGCGCCATCGATCTGGCCACCAAAAACCGTGATGCGCTTGGCCTCACGTCCGACGAGGTCGCCTTCAGCCTCACAAACCTGGTGAGTTCCATTCCCCGCGAAGAGTGGGGCACCTTTGATGTGCTCGTCTCCAACCCACCTTACATCCCGACCGACGTCATGCGCTCGCTGCCGCATGAGGTCAAGGACTTTGAGCCCGATCTGGCGCTCGAGGGCGGTGCCGACGGTCTCGATATCTTCCGCCGCCTGCTCAACGCGGCGCCCTACATGCTGCGTGCCGGCGGCCTGTTTGCCTGCGAGCTCTACGAGGGCGCGCTCGACGCCGCGGCCGAGCTCTGTCGTCAAGCAGGCCTTTCGGACGTGCGTATCGTCCACGACCTCACCGATCGCCCCCGCATTGTCCGAGCCATCGTCACCGAGCCCAAGCAACGCCAGTAATATTTATTAACTGGTTAGCAAAAATTATAAAGTAGTTTATAATTAGGACGGCTGAAAGAGGTCGGCCCATGCAACCTCCTACCTTTCGGGAAATCATTGCCCTACTCAAGCACGATGGATTCGTGAAGGTCGCGCAAGTCGGTAGTCATGCTAAGTATGTTTCTGGTGACCGCGTTGTCACCGTGAACGGCTCTGGTGGTGATCGACCAAAGAAGGGCACGTGGGCAAGTATTCGTCGCCAAGCTGGATGGTAGTTGGAGGCAAAATGAGGCAGCGATTTACCTATGACTGCGTTCTCATAAAAGAAGACGATGGTTACTGCGCTAGCTTCCCGCAGATTCCCGGCGCCTTTGCCGATGGCGATACGCGCGAAGAAGCGATTGCCCATGCCACCGAGGCACTGATGGCGTTTTTGGCCGACGACCTCAACAACGGTTTGACTCCGGCAGGGTACGAACGCTCGGCCGAGGTCGTGGCCCTTTCAGTCGAAATCGACCACGAGGACGCTCGGGAAGCGGCGTGCCGAACATTTAAAGACGCAGCGCTGGACCTCAAAGTCTCCGCTCCGCGGATTACCGCGCTGGTCAAAGCCGGAAAGCTCGATGTTGAACTCGTCGACGGCCGTCGGATGATAACGATAGACAGCATCGAGCGTTACGCCGCCCAAGAACGTCACGCCGGCAGGCCAAAGAAGTTCGTCGCAGTCCAATAACCCCCTCACTTTCACCGACTACTAGAGCCGCTCACCAAACCAACATGCGCTCTGGGCAAATAGGTTGAACGTTTCGTGCGAGAATGCCCCACAGTAAACAAACTTGCACCAGAGCGTAAGGGGCTGGCATACACATGCAGACGGTCTATCGGGTATACGAGGGAACGCGCGAGCCGCATCGGCTTGCCGTCGAGCGCACGGCCGAGGTGCTCGGCCGCGGCGGCCTGGCTTTGATCCCGACCGAGACCGTCTACGGTGTCGCCGTGGCAGTCAACGCCTTCTCGGACGCCGTGCCCCAAGATACAAGCGAATTCCCATCGTGGCCGCGCGATCCGCAGGCTGCCGTCAATGGCGCCGCAGTTCCTGCGCTCGGCACCGGCTATCGCCGTATCTTCACTCTCAAGCAACGTGAACTCACGCAAACCGTCGCTTGGCTGGTCGATGGCGTCGAAGCACTCGACCGCTATGGCGTGGATATCCCGGAAGATGCCCGCATACTCGCGCGACGATGCTGGCCGGGAGCCCTGACTATCGTGGTCAAGGCAGCTCCCTGCGTGCCGACCTTTATGCGCGCTGCCGACGACACGGTGGCACTTCGCGCTTCGGCCTCGCCCGTGGTGCAGGCGCTCATTCGCGCCTGTGGCAGCCCCCTTGCCTGCACCAGCGCCAACACGCATGGCGCGCCCGCGCCGGCAAGTTTTATCACGGTGGAGGGTCGCATCCTGGAGGGGGTCGATGTTGCCGTCGACGCCGGTGAGACCCCGTGTCGCGACGCCTCGACCATCGTGTCGTTTCAGCACGGCGAGCTCCAGATCCTGCGCCAAGGCGCACTTCCCGCATCAGAGATCGAACGGGTCCTGTCCGACCCGATGCAATAGAAAGGTTTAAGCGATGTCGTTGAATCTGGGCAGCCTGGGCATGGAAGATGCCTCGTTTGACTTTGGCGGTTCCTACATCATGGCGCTCGACTGCGGCACCACCTCGGTACTTGCGACCATCGTCGACGAGTACGGCTGCATCGTCGCGCAGGCACGTCGCAGCGTCAAAACCAGCTTTCCGCGTCCCGGCTGGGTGGAGCAAGACCCCATGGCGGTCCTTGCTAGCCAGATCGCCGTCATGATGGAGGTTCAGTTTAAGAGCGGCATCCATTCTGACCGCATTGCCGCCATCGGTATCTCCAACCAGCGCGAGACCACGGTGGTGTGGGACCGCATAAGCGGCCAACCCATCTATAACGCCATCGTGTGGCAATGCCGTCGCACCGCACCTCTGATCGACGAGCTGGTCGAGCAGGGCGCAGAAGAGCTGGTGCGCTCCCGCACGGGGCTTACGCTCGACCCGTATTTCTCGGCCTCCAAGGTGCAGTGGATTCTCGATAACGTCGACGGCGCGCGCGAGAGCGCCGCGGCGGGCGACCTTATGTTCGGCACCATCGACACGTGGCTCATCTACAATCTCACCGGCGGTCAGGTCTTTGCTACCGACTACACCAATGCCAGCCGCACCGCGCTCTTTAATATCCATGCGCTCGATTGGGACGACGATCTGCTGGCGCTTTTCGACGTCCCGCGTTCCATGATGCCCGAGGTTCGTTGGAGCTCGGGCGATTACGGCCGCGTCGCGAGCGACATCATGACCAACATGCCACCCATTATGGGCGTGGCGGGCGACCAGCAGGCGTCGCTATTCGGCCACTGCTGCTTCCATCCCGGCCAGACCAAAAACACCTATGGCACGGGTTGCTTTATGCTCATGAACACCGGCGACGAGATCGTAGAATCCAAGAACGGTCTGGTCTCCACGATCGGTATCGCCGCTGACGGCAAGATCAGCTATGCGCTCGAGGGTTCTATCTTTGCCGCAGGCTCCACCATGAACTGGCTGCGCAACAACATGGGCATCATCTCGAGCGTGAGCGAGTCCGCGCAACTCGCCGCTTCGATCAACGACAACGAGGGCTGCTACTTCGTCCCCGCCTTCGCAGGCCTGGGCGCTCCCTGGTGGGACCCGCATGCTCGCGGTATCGTGTGCGGCCTGACCGGTGCCTCGAGTCGCGCGACCATTGTGCGTGCGGCCTGCGAGTCCATGGCCTATCAGAGTTATGACGTGCTGCGCGCCATGGAGCAGGACGTGGGACTTTCGATTGAGCGTCTGTCCGTCGATGGCGGTGCCTCGCGCAACGAGTTCATCATGCAATTCCAGGCCGATCTGCTGGATATCCCCGTGCTGCAGTGCGAGACGGTGGAGACCACGGCGATCGGCGCCGCGTACTTGGCGGGCCTTGCCGTCGGCTACTGGGAGGATTTGGAGGAGCTGGAGCAAAACGCTCAGATCGTCAAAATCTTCCATCCTCATATGTCCGCCGAGCGCCGTGAGAGCAACCTCGCTGGTTGGCGTGATGCCGTCAAGCGTTCGCTCAGCACCGTTCAGTAGGGTTGCGACGGGGCACTCGATACAACAAACCGTTAAACTTATGCACGGTGCGCGGCAACAACGTCGCCGTGCGCCTTGTCAGCAAGGCCATCTTCCGGCCGCAACGAAAGGGGCTTCAACCCATGACCGTCACCTACGATACGTCCCGTGTGACCCTTGTCGATCACCCACTCGTCCAGCACAAGCTGTCGATCTTGCGCGACAAGAGCACCGGCACCAATCAGTTCCGCCAGCTCGTGCGCGAGCTTGCGCTTTTTGACGGCTACGAGGCCATGCGCGACCTGCCCATGGAAGACGTCGAGGTCGAGACCCCCATCACTGCCGCCACGTTCAAACAGCTCGCCGGCAAGAAACTCGCCATCGTGCCTATCCTGCGTGCGGGCCTTGGCATGGTCGACGGTATCCTCGACCTGGTGCCCTCTGCTCGCGTGGGCCACATCGGCATGGAGCGCGACGAGGTCACCCACGAGCCGCATGAGTATTACTGCAAGATGCCCAAGGATATCGACCAGCGCATCTGCCTGGTCGTCGACCCCATGCTCGCCACGGGCGGCTCGGCCGAGATGGCTATCAGCTATCTGCGCGAGCGTGGCGTCAAGGACATCCGCATGCTGTGCATCGTCGCGGCCCCCGAGGGCCTCAAGTCGCTGACCGAAAAAGATCCCGATGTGCATATCTATACCTGCGCCATCGATGACCATCTCAACGAGGCCGCCTACATCGTTCCCGGCCTGGGCGACGCCGGCGACCGCATCTACGGTACGCTCTAGTCGTTGGGCCTTGTCGGCTACGGTTACAAATACGAAGAAATGGTGCGCGCGGGCGAGCAAAAGTCGTCCACGCGCACTTCTGTTAACGGACGTTTTGCGCTGAGGGGTTCGAAAAAACGTATTACCGTACCTGCGGCATAAAGAAGGCCTTAAGAAAACGTACAGGTGCGTATTAACCGTTTGTTTTACGGTTGTACTTTAGCGATTGGCTCGTACAATAGTCACCAATGTTTGGCTGGGACTGTGCTGTGAGGCGTTGAAAAGGAAAGCGAGGAAGCCAGTGTTTCAGATAGCCGATCTGCTCGCTATCGTTGCAGGCGCCATCGCGGGCGCAATTGCCTTCCTTCCCTTTGTTTTTACGCTCAAGCCGGTTCTTGACGATAAACAGAATGCGGACATGCTCAGGGGCATGGTGAGTCTCGCGGTCTCGGCGATCGCGTTGCTTGTCTTTACCTTGGTTGTGTTTGCGTTGTTCGGAGAGGCATTTCGTATGTTCCTCCTGGGCGAGGCGATCGGCTTCGTGGCCTTTATGGCCGCCTGCACGGTTCGCGTCGCCAAGGCGCTGCGAGATCCTCATGAGGTCGAAAGGTAAGTCGTGGAAATTTTTGAAAAGCTGCCTGATGAGATTAATCATCTGGTCAGCGAGTTCAGCTCCACCCCTGTCGTGGGCGATCTGAGCTGCGGCATCACGCAGTACTCGTTTTGGCTGATCGTCTCCACGATCGTGCTCCTGATCGTCCTGGCCGTGTTCAAGAAGAAGCAGACCCTGGTTCCCAAGGGCTTCTTCGTCAACGGTTTCGAGTACATCATCGAGTACGTCGAGAACGATATCGGCAAGGGTGTCGTGGGTGAGAACTGGAAGAAGCACTTCCCGTTCCTGTGCTCGCTTTTCCTGTTCATCCTGATCAATAACATGATCGGCCTGATCCCGGGAATGAAGCCCGGCACCGGCGCAATCGGCTCCACCGCCGCACTCGCCATTTTCGCCTTCGTGTACTTCATCTACTACGGATGCAAGGCTCACGGCGTGATCGGCTACATCAAGAGCCTCGCCCCGCAGGGCGTGAGCTTCCCGATGAACGTGCTCGTGTGGGTCGTCGAGCTTTTCTCGACCTTCCTGCGCCTCATCACGCTCGCCGTCCGTCTGTTCTGCAACATGTTCGCAGGACACGTGGTCATGGGCTCGTTCGCCATCATGGCGAGCATGTTCATGCAGCCGCTGCTTCAGCAGGTTTCCGCGGCCCACGCCGTTGGCGCCCTGCCTTCGCTAGCCTGGCTTGCCATCCTCATCCTGATCTATGCGATCGAGCTTGTGGTCGGCGCCATCCAGGCTTACGTCTTCACGGTCCTTACCGCCGTGTATGTCTCCGAGGCAGAGGAGGTCGCGGAGGAGGAGTAGTCTTCCGTTCGCGCCTTAAAGGTAAGGCAATTCGTTAAACCGCCGGTGCCCGTACCCATGGAGCCCGGCAGTTATAAAAAGGTTATCCTGCGTGAAATAAGACACGCACGACAAAGGAGGAATCGTGGGAGTTATCGGTTACGGTCTCGGTGTTATCGGCGCTGGTCTTGCTATCGGCCTGTCTGCTCTGGGTGCTACGGGTGCTATGGCCCGTCAGCCTGAGGTCCAGGGCCGCGTGTTCACCGTCTTCATCATGGGCTCCGCCTTCGGCGAGGCTCTGGCTCTGATCGGCTTCGTTGTCGCGCTGATCGTTAAATAGCACGGAGCGTCAAGTATGAATCTTTCATCCCAGAAGAGCGCGATCGCACTCTCCGCGTCCGCGGCCGCGCTGCTCATGCCGGTTTCCGCGTTCGCCGAGGACGGCGCTGCCGGTGCGGACATCCTCATCCCTAAGATGGCGGAGTTCATCCCGGCGCTTATCGCCTTCCTGATTATCTGGATCGTGCTGGCCAAGGTCGCCCTGCCGGGCATCATGAAAACCATGGAGGAGCGCGGCAAGAAGATCGAGGAGAGCCTCGACGAGGCCGAGAAGACCAAGCAGGAGGCTATCGCCAAGCGCGCTGAGTCCGACTCGATCGTCACCGACGCCCGTCGTCAGGCTGCCGACATCGTTCTCGAGGCCCGTAAGGACGCCGAGTCCGAGCGCGCCCGTATCATCGAGGCTGCTCACAAGGAGGCCGAGGAGATCATCGCCAAGGCCCATACGACCGTCGAGGACGAGCGCAAGTCCATTTACGCCGGTGCCGCGAGCTCCATCGCCGACCTGTCCGTTGCCGTCGCCACCAAGATCGTGGGCGAGGCACTCGAGGACGATGCCGAGCAGAAGAAGCTCATCGAGCGCTACATCCAGGAAGCAGGTAGCCTGAATGCCGACTAGCCGCTATCAGGACAAGGTGCTCGAGACCTACGCGCGCTCCCTTCTGGAAGCCGCTAAGGCCGAGAACCATGTGTTCGAGGACCTCGAGATGATCGAGCGCTTGGCTTCTGCCAGCCCCGAGATCGTCGCTGTGCTCGACACCATGTCCAAGCGCGACCAGCTCGACCTTCTTCCCAAGGTGGCAGCTGCCTTTAAGTATGTTGCCGAGGAAGACGAGGATGTAGTGGGCGTGACCGTCACCACGGCGATCCCGCTCGACGACGAGCTGCGTCAAACCATCACTAAGAAATGCGAGCAGGACTTCGGCCGCAAGGTATTCCTTATCGAGCAGGTTGACCCGTCTATCGTGGGCGGCCTGGTGCTCGAGGCCCGCGGCGAGCGTCGTGACATTTCCGTCAAGACGCAGCTGCGCGTCGCGCAGGAGACCCTCGCAAACTCTGCTAATTCGTACGGAGGTGAAGCCTAATGTCCGAAACCCTCAATGCCCAGGATATCGCCAAGAAACTGCAGGAGCAGCTCACGAGCCTCTCCGCGACGGTCGATACGCATGAGGTTTCAACGGTCGACGAGGTAGGCGACGGCATCGCGCGCGTCTCCGGCCTTAAGAGTGCCATGGCAGGCGAGCTTCTGGAGTTCAAGAGCTCCGATACCGGTGAGACCGTCTTCGGCCTTGCCCAGAACCTTGACCGTGACGAGGTCGGCGCCGTTCTGTTCGGTGCCGTCGACTCCATCAAGGAAGGCGACGAGTGCCGCACCACTGGCCGCATTATGGATATCCCCGTGAGCCGTGCCATGCTCGGCCGCGTCGTCAATCCGCTCGGCCAGCCCATCGACGGCCTGGGCGACATCGTCGCCACGCACCGTCGCCCCATCGAGTTCAAGGCTCCCGGCGTCATCGATCGTACCCCGGTGTGCGAGCCGGTTCAGACCGGTCTGCTCGCTATCGACTCCATGGTGCCTATTGGCCGCGGTCAGCGTGAGCTCATTATCGGCGACCGTAAGACCGGTAAGACCGCCATCGCCATCGACGCTATCCTCAACCAGCGCGGCAAGGGCATGGTCTGCATCTATGTCGCCATCGGCCAGAAGGCCTCCACGGTTGCCAACATCCGCGAGACCCTCGCTCAGCACGGTGCGCTCGACTACACCATCATCGTTTCGGCCACCGCTGCCGATTCCGCCCCTATGCAGTACATCGCGCCTATGGCCGGTGCCGCTATCGGCGAGTTCTTCATGTACAACGGCGAGGACGGCAAGCCTGCCAGCGAGACCAACCCCGGCGGCCACGTGCTCGTCATCTACGACGACCTGTCCAAGCAGGCTGTGGCTTACCGTCAGATGTCGCTGACGCTGCATCGTCCGCCCGGACGCGAGGCCTATCCTGGCGACATCTTCTACCTGCACTCTCGTCTGCTCGAGCGTGCCGTCAAGATGTCCAAGAAGAACGGTTATGGCTCCATGACGGCTCTTCCGATCATCGAGACCCAGGACGGCGACGTCTCGGCCTACATTCCGACCAACGTCATTTCCATTACCGATGGTCAGATCTACCTGCAGTCCGAGCTCTTCTTCCAGGGCCAGCGCCCGGCAGTCGACGTGGGCATTTCCGTGTCCCGCGTCGGTGGCGACGCACAGACCAAGGCCATGAAGCAGGTCGCCGGCAACCTCCGTCTGGACCTTGCTTCGTACCAGGAGCTCGCCGGCTTCACGCAGTTCGGCTCCGACCTCGACGAGGCCACGCAAAAGCAGCTTACCCACGGCGCTCGCATGACCGAGCTCCTGAAGCAGCCGCGTTACAAGCCGTTTGAGGTTGGCGAGCAGATCGTTACGCTGTTCGCTGGCAACGAGGGCTTCCTGGATGACCTGGAGATCGCCGACGTGCTGCCCTTCCGTGCCGAGCTCATCGAGTACATGGACAATGGCTTTGGTTCGCTGCTCGACAAGGTTCGCGCCAAGAAGATCGATGATGACACCAAGGCTGAGCTCTTGCGCGTCATCGGCGACTTCAAGCAGCAGTTCATGGCCAAGCACCATTCGGATGTTTCTGGATCAGAGGAGAACTAAGCCCCATGGCCAACCTTCGCGACATTAAGAAGCGAATCTCCTCGGTTACCACGACCAAGCAGATCACGCGCACGATGGAGATGGTCTCTACGGCCAAGATCCGTCGTGCCCTCGATCGCTCCAAGCAGGCCGAGCCCTATAAGGAGGCGCTGACCGACGTCATGTTGACGGTCGCCGGCGACGCTTCCTGTTCGGGCACCGATCCCATGCTGCAGAAGCATGAGAGCGTCAAGCATGGCCTGATTGTCGTTATTGCCTCGGACCGCGGCCTTGCCGGCGGTTTCAATACGACGGTGGAGCGCACGGCCGAAAAGCTCGCCGCTTCTTGGGCGAACGACGGCATCGAGTGCGAGATCATCGCGTGTGGGCGCAAACCGGCCACGTATTTCCGTGACCGCGCAAACGTCGTCATGCACTTTGAGGGCAACTCCTCTGAGCCCGATTTCAATCAGGCCCGCATGATCTCCTCTCATATCTGCGATGCGTATCGTGCCGGTGAGCTTGACCGTGTCGAGCTTGTCTACCACCACGCCAAGAACCGCGTGGATCAGGAGCTTCGCGTCGAGCATCTGTTGCCGCTCGACCCCGAGATGATCGCTATGGCCCACGGTCCGCGTAAGAACGAGACCGACGCCCCTAAGCGCATCTCGTCCACGTTCGAGTTCGTGCCCTCTCCCGAGCATGTTCTCGGCAAGCTTGTGCCGTCTTATATCCTGACGGTCATCTACCAGGCCCTGATCGATTCGGCGGCTGCCGAGCAGGGTGCACGCCGCAAGGCCATGCACTCCGCGACGGAAAACGCCACCGCGATCATCTCGACCCTTACCCGCACGTATAGTCGCGTGCGCCAGGCTTCGATCACGACCGAGATTAACGAGATCGTCGGCGGAGCCTCAGCATTGGAGGAACAGTAATGGCTAATAACACCGTAAAGCTTGCGGTCGAGGAAGCCACCAAGAAGACGACTGCCGGTGATGGTCGCATCGTGCGAATCATCGGCCCTGTCGTCGACGTCAAGTTTGACGGCGCGGTGCCCCCGATCTACAACGCGCTCACGGTCGAGGCCGAGACCCCGATCGGTCATCTGAGCACGATCCTCGAGGTCGAGAGCCAGCTTCCGGGCGGCGTCGTCCGCACGGTCGCCATGTCCTCGACCGACGGCCTGCAGCGCGGCCTCATTGCCACCGATACCGGTGAGCCCATGAAGATGCCCGTTGGCCCCAAGACGCTCGGCCGCATTTGGAACGTTATGGGCAAGCCCGTCGACGGCAAGCCCATGCCCGAGGTGGAGGAGTTCTACCCCATCCACCATGCAGCGCCCCGTTTCGACGAGCTCACCACCAAGACCGAGATCTTCGAGACCGGCATCAAGGCCGTCGACCTGCTCGAGCCCTACATCCGTGGCGGAAAGACGGGTCTGTTCGGCGGCGCCGGCGTCGGCAAGACCGTTCTGATTCAGGAGCTCATCAACAACCTCGCCCAGGAGCACGGCGGCACCTCGGTGTTCACCGGCGTCGGCGAGCGTACCCGCGAGGGCACCGACCTGTTCCTCGAGATGAGCGAGTCTGGCGTTATCGACAAGACCTGCTTGGTCTATGGTCAGATGAACGAGCCGCCCGGAGCGCGTCTGCGCATCGGTCTGGCCGGCCTTACCACCGCTGAGTACTTCCGCGATCGCGGCCAGGACGTTCTGCTGTTCATCGACAACATCTTCCGCTTCTCCCAGGCAGGTTCCGAGGTTTCCGCACTGCTGGGCCGTATGCCGTCCGCCGTTGGTTACCAGCCCACGCTGGCAACCGAGATGGGCGACCTCCAGGAGCGCATTACCTCGACCAAGACGGGCTCCATTACCTCCGTCCAGGCTGTCTACGTCCCCGCAGACGACCTGACCGACCCGGCGCCTGCCACGACGTTTACGCACCTCGACGCCACCACGGTTCTTTCGCGTAGCATTTCGTCGCTCGGCCTGTTCCCGGCTATCGACCCGCTCGCGTCTTCCTCCGACGCTCTCGATCCCTCGATCGTCGGCGAGGAGCACTACCGTGTCGCCGTCAAGGTCCAGGAGCTCCTGCAGGAGTACTCCGACCTTCAGGACATCATCGCCATTCTGGGTATGGACGAGCTGTCCGAGGAGCAGCGCCTTACGGTCAACCGTGCCCGTAAGATTCAGCAGTTCCTCTCGCAGTCCTTCCACGTCGCCGAGAAGTTCACCGGCAACCCCGGTGTCTACGTCCGCGTCGAGGATACCGTCCGCTCTTTCGCCGAGATTGTCGACGGCAAGGCCGATGACCTGCCCGAGCAGGCTTTCCGCTATGCTTCCACGATTGAGGACGTGCGCGAGCGCGCCCGCAAGATGGGGGAGAAGTAGGTTATGCGTATCCGCATCGTGTGCCCCGTGAGCTGCGCCTATGAGGGCGACGCTGCGTTTGTGTCGATTCCGTCCACGGATGGCGAGTTTGGCGTTCTGCCTGCTCACTCCAGCGAGATCTGCACGATCGACCGCGGTTACGTTCGCGTTTCCGATAAGGCCATGGGCACTGTCGACCACACGTTTGCCGTGGCCGGCGGCTATGCCCAGGTTGCGGACGATGTCGTGACCGTTCTCGCCGAGCGCGCTTGCGATCTGGCGACCGTCGATGCCGACAAGCTTAAAGCTGATATTCAAGGTTTTGAAGAGAAGCTGGGTAATTTGTCGGAGGATGATGCACGCCGCGCCTACCTCTATAATGAAATCGCATGGTGTAAGCTCAAGCTTGCCCAATAGTCAAACGATTTAGCGTTCGACCATTTGCGAACACATCATGCCCGGGATGGCTCAGCCATCCCGGGCATGCTTTTTGAAAGGGTAGACCTTGGATATTATCCGCGTTGAGGGTGGCCACGCCATCGGAGGCTCCGTGCCCATTTCGGGCGCCAAGAACTCCGCACTCAAACTCATGGCGGCAACGCTTCTGGCGCCGGGCAAGACGACGCTGCAGAACGTGCCCAATATTTCCGATGTCCACGTGATGGGCAAGGTGCTCAAGGGCATGGGCGCTACGATCGATGTTCTCGACGAGCACACACTCGAGATTGATACCTCTCAGGTCGATTCTTGGGAGGCCCCCTACGAGCTCGTCGCTAAGATGCGTGCTTCCACCGCCGTCATGGGACCCCTGCTGGGCCGCTTCCATCGCGCCAAGATCGCCATGCCGGGCGGCTGCAACCTGGGTGCTCGCAAGATCGATATGCACATTCTGGGTCTCGAGGCCCTGGGCGTTGAGTTTGATACCGCCCACGGTTACATCAACGCTAATGCGCCCCAAGGTCTGCGCGGTACCACCGTCACGCTCGAGTTCGCCAGTGTCGGTGCGACCGAGAACCTCATTATGGCATCCGTGCGCGCGAAGGGTACCACGGTTATCGACAATGCCGCCCGCGAGCCCGAGATCGTCGATCTCGCCAACATGCTCAACGAGATGGGCGCCAAGATTGTTGGCGCCGGCACGCCCGTCGTGACTATCGAAGGCGTGGAAGAGCTCCATCCCGTTACCCATCGCGTGGTGGGTGACCGCATCGAGGCCGGTACCTTTATCGTTGCCGGTGCGTTGATGGCCGACGATCGCGGTGTCGATGTCACGGGCTTTTGCCCCATTCACTTGGGCATGGTGCTCAAGAAGATGGAGCTCATGGGTATCGACTGCGAGCGCGTCGAGGATGGCGTCCATGTAAACCGTGCCGAGCGTATCAAGCCGGTCGACATCCAGACGCTTCCGTTCCCCGGCTTCCCGACGGACATGCAGGCGCAGATTATGGTGCTCTCCGCCCTTGCCGACGGCAGTTCCGTTATTACCGAGAACATCTTCGAGAATCGCTTTATGTTTGCCTCTGAGCTGGTGCGCATGGGCGCCGACATTCGTATCGAGAGCCATCATGCCATGATTCATGGCGTCAAGGGCTTCTCGGGTGCACAGGTTACCTCGCCCGATCTGCGTGGAGGAGCGGCCCTCGTCGTAGCGGGCTTGATCGCCGACGGGACGACCGAGGTTTCAGCCATCCATCACATCAAGCGCGGCTACGAGCAGTTTGTCGAAAAGCTGCAGGCGCTCGGCGCGCATGTCGAGCATGCTACCGTCCCCGATCCCGTCATCTACTAATACAGGTTGCCTATGTTTAATAAAAAGCCCCTCGCGGATACCACCACCCGAAGACCCTCAACTGGTGCGCAGGCCAAGATCTACAGTCGCGATAACGTGGCTCGCTATTCCGAGCGCGCTCGTCAACGTCGTCGTAGCCACACGATTCGTCACGTCGCGCTCATTGTCGTGCTTGGCGTGCTGCTGAGTGCCACTACCGCTGCCGGCTTGTGGTTTGCCACCATTATGGGCAAGCTCGGCGATTCTAATGTCATTACCGACAATCTACGTCGGGTTCTGGTTGACACCGATGAGGCAAAGGATCCGTTCTACGTGCTGCTTCTTGGCACCGACGGCCGTCCGGGCGAGGATACGTATCGTGCCGACTCGATTATCCTGGCACGCATCGACCCCACGCAAAAGCAGGCGACGCTCATTTCCGTTCCGCGCGACACCAAGGTCGAGTACAAGGGCGAGACCATGAAGATCAACGCCTGCCATACCGTTGGCGGCGCCGAGGCCATGGTCGAGGCGGTCAACGAGCTATGCGGTGTTCAGATTTCCCACTATGCCGAGGTCAGCTTCGACGGTATGCAGGCGCTGATTGATTCGGTTGGCGGTATCGACATTAACGCAACCGATGATGTTGACGACCCCGAGCACCTGGATATTAAGATTACCGCTGGCCAGCAGCATATGGACGGTGCCACCGCCCTTACCTATGCCCGCTGCCGCTACACCTATGCCGACGGCGATTACACGCGCATGCGCCACCAGCGTCAGGTGCTTGGCGCCCTTGCCAACCAGATTCTCAATAACTTCGATGCCACGAAGATTTTTGGCCTGGTTAATTCGCTGTCCGATATGCTCGTAACCGATATGAGCGTTCAGGATATCGTGGCTACGGTCAACGCCATGCGCGGTATGGATGTCGACGGTATCTACTCGGCCAACCTGCCCTCGTACGCCGACGACAGCACCATGATCGACGGTGTGAGCTACGTCTTTGTCTACGAGGACGAGCTCAAGGAAATGATGGAGCGCGTCGATGCCGGCAAGGATCCCAAGGGTCCCAACACCATGGGTCTTTCCGACGGTTCCAGCTCTACGATTGGCGACCTGAACAACAACACGTCTGACGACTACGCAAACGGTACCGCAACCTCATCGGTCAGCTCTGACGATTCCGATGACTCAAGCGATTCGAGCGATTCGGACTACTACGAAGAGCCCACCGGCGACGGCAACGGCTACGAGGCCAACTACTAGGGTTACGCGGGCTTACCAGCCCGCGTAACCAGTTGACGCTGCAAACCCGCCAGAGCGGCAATCTGCCTTTCAACTGCGGCGGCATGACCAGAAGGTCAATGCCGCCTCGTTTCAAGGCACCTTGCTCGCTCTGGCGGGTTTTCGCTGTCGTTGCCAAAACATCGGCGTCGCCGTTGTCGGCACTTGTAGTCATTGGGGACGTTCTTAAACGACTGGTCAAAGGGGACACTCTTGATGCACTTGACACTTGGGGACGTTCCTTTTGTGCCGGCAGTTTGGGACACTCCTTGCGTTAAGAGGCTGGCGTGCGTCAACCTGTTCTCATTGCAGCAAAAAATCGCCCCGTTCTCGGTTGAGGACGGGGCGATTCGTCTTTTGGACTTGTGCAGTCAGGCTTATGCAAAGCGGGCGACGAGCTCCTGGAGCACGTCGGTCATCTTGACGAGCGAACTGACCGGGACGAACTCGTTGACGCCGTGGTAGCAATAGCCGCCGGTGGAAAGGTTGGGGCAGGGCAGACCGCGGAACGACAGCTGTGCACCGTCGGTGCCGCCGCGAATCGGCAGCACTTGGGGTTCAACGCCGCAGGCAAGGTAGGCTTCCTTGGCAACATCAATAAGCTCGGGATAGTCACGAACGATTTCGGCCATATTTCGATACTGCTGCTTAATCTCGACCGTCACGCGCTCCTCACCCAGACGCTGGTTGAGCATCGAGGCGGCGGCATCAATAAGGTCGAGTTTCTGCTGGAATTTGGCGGCGTCATGGTCGCGGACGATATAACGCGCTGTGGCGTGATCGACGGTCGCAGATACGCCCTCAAGGTGATAAAAGCCCTCGTAGCCTTCCGTATACTCCGGGCGCTGCACGTAGGGGAGCAACGCGTTGAAGTCGCAGAACAGATTGCCTGCGTTGATCATACGGCCCTTAGCGTCGCCCGGGTGGATGGACTGGCCCTCAAAGCAGACGGTCGCCTCGGCGGCGTTAAAACACTCCCACTCCAGCTCGCCGATGGGGCCGCCGTCGACCGTGTAGGCGTACTTGCAGCCAAAGGTATCGATATCCAACAGCTCGGCTCCGTGACCGATCTCCTCGTCAGGGCAGAAGCAAATGCCGAGTGCGGGATGGGGCAGAGAGGGGTCCTGAGCGATACGCGCGACAAGCGACATGATCTCGGCGACGCCTGCCTTGTCGTCCGCGCCCAGCAGCGTGGTGCCATCGCTGCAGACCAGGTCCTCACCCGCGAGGTCGTTCAGGGCGGGAAGCTTGGCGGTACTCATGGCAACGGGCTTACCGTCAACCGTGCCGCAGACCAGGTCGCCGCCTTCGTAGTGTACGATGTGCGGCTTCACGCCGGCGCCCGGTGCAACTTCGGTGGTGTCGAGATGGGCGATCAGGCCAAGGGCGGGCTTGTCCTCAGCGCCCGCACTTGCGGGGATATGCGCGCAGACATAGGCATGCTCGGTCACGTGGGCATCTTCCGCACCAAGCTCGCGCAGCTCTTCAGCCAGCACGTTGGCAAGGTCAAACTGAACGACGCTCGAGGGTACCTGGTCGCAGTTTGCATCCTCGGACTGCGTGTTGATCTGGACGTAGCGCAAAAAGCGCTCGAGGACATCGGGGTTCGTGGTGGTGTTTTCCATAAAGACCGCTCCAATCTTGGTCGTCGTGTGCAACAAGAACTCTAGCACGGTATGCCACGGCATACCGCGACGCTTGGATGGGGTAGAATCAGCCATTGAATGCAGAAGGGACGGAAGATCATGGATACGACAAATAGCTCGCGCGAACTACATCTGACGGTGGCGAACGAAGACTACTTGGAGTGCATGGTTCGCATTGAAAGCGAAGAGGGGGAAACCAACGGCGTGCGATCGGTCGACATCGCGCAGCGCCTTGGCGTCTCCAAGGCATCGGTCAATAAAGCGGTTTCGGCGCTCAAGGCATCCGAGCTTGTCGAGCAATCGCACTACGGCAAGGTAGTCCTGACCGATCGCGGCCGCGAGGTTGGCACGGCTATCTGGTACCGTCATCGCCTCGTCCGCACGTTTTTGGTTCAGGAGCTCGGTGTCGAATTTGAGCGAGCCGATTCCGAGGCCTGCATGATGGAGCATGCGCTATCCGAGGACACGATGAACCGCTGGCTCGCCTATCTCGAAAAGCAGGGAATCAGCGTCGAGGAATAGCGGGATATATATGGATACGAGTTATTACAATCGCTTTGGTGCCGAGGAACTTACGCGCCGCTTGTCGAGCGAGACCTTGTTGGCGCAGGGCCCCATGGGCAGTGTTCTGTTGAGTGAGTACGACGCCGCCGATATTCCACCGGCGTTTTGGAATCTGGCAGAGCCGCAGACCGTTTCTCGTATCCATCGCTTGTATGTCGCCGCCGGCGCGCAGGTACTCATTACCAATACCTTTCAGGCATCAAGCTATGCCCTCAAGCACGACCAGATTGCGCCGTCCGTGGCGGAGGTCAATCGCGGGGCCGTCGACGATGCCCGCCAGGCGCACCCTCAGCTGCTGCTGGGCTCGATGGGTCCGATCGGTATTGAGTGGTTTGCCGAGGACTCGGCCGAGTTTCGTGAGATCCGAGGCATTGCGCGCGAACAGGCGCACGCCTTGCTCAATGCTGGTGTTGACGGTCTGCTGATCGAGACGGTGACGTCTATCCGTAATTTGCAGCCCATGCTTGCCGGCGCCCGAGATGCCGCCGACGGCATGCCTGTTCTGGTGAGTTTTGTCGTTGACGATAAGGGCGACCTGTTGGGCGATGGCCTCAACATCGAGGCAGCCGTTTTGTACGCCGAAAAACACGGCGCAAACTCGGTTGGTGTTAATTGCTGTTCGCTTGCGGCCGCGAACGCGGCGGTGCCCAGGATGGTTGCATCGGCGACTACTCCCGTCACGGTGCGTCCCAACGTGGGCGATCCGGTCCAGACTCAGGATGGCCCCGTATGGCACGAGAACCCCGAAGCTTTCGCGCGCGCATGCATCGAATGGAGACATGCCGGTGCCGCAATGGTGGGCAGTTGCTGTGGAACCACGGCAATCACTACGGCAGCGATGGCCGAGGCGCTCGATATATAAAGGGCAAAACCGCTCCATACGGGGCGGTTTTTTTATTGCCTGCATGTCCTCGGCAGCATTTGCCCAAATGGTGAATGCTGGTGCCGGCAGGTTGCCGAGCGTGTATCGCGGGTATACCTCATGCGTACCATGATCCAAACACTGTGAGGTGTCTGCGCGTGTGCGCGATAATTCATTTTGGAACTGACGGTTGGCGCGCTCGCGTCGATGAGGACTTCACTGCCGATAACGTTGCCCGTATCGCCGATGCCGTCGGCGAGTTGTGGCAAAAGACCAATCCGGGCAAAACGGTATATATAGGGTTCGACACTCGGCCCCTGGCGCGCGAGTTCGCTGAGCTTGCGGCGGGTGTGCTAGCAGCGCACGGGCTAGACGCCGTGCTCGCTTCGCGACCTGTTCCGACCCCTGCCCTTACGTGGGCGGCGGCTTATGACGGTGAGGCGTGCGGCGCGCTCATGGTGACGGGGTCCCATCATCCGCAGGGTTATCTGTGTCTCAAGATTCGCATGGGTGACGGCTCGACCGCCAACCAGGATGTCATCGAAGAGCTCGAAGAGACCATGGCTCCCGAGCCAATGGGGATCGAGGGGCAATATCGCACCGCGGATATCATTCCTGACTATATGCAAGCGGTGGCATCGTTTGTCGATGCCGAAGCCATCCGCGCCGCGCACCTGCGCGTGGTTGTTGACCCCATGGGCGGCGCAGCCCAGGGCTATCTAGCCGACTTGCTGCGCGAGCTTGGCGTTGAGGTGCACGAGATTCACGCCGGGCAGGCGCCTGACCAAGAAGATATCTGCCCCGACCCCGTTGAGCCGTGGGTGGACGCTTGCGAGCATACGGTTATCGAGGACGGAGCTTGCGCTGGCCTGGTGACCGACGGCGACGCCGACCGTATCGGCGCGGTTGACGAGCGCGGCAGATATATACATCCGCATCAGATCATGGCGCTCGTTTTGGGCGACTTGGTTCAATTTCGTAATTTGGAGGGACGCGTCGTCGTCAATCTTTCGTGCTCGACGCTCGTGCGTCGCATTGCCGAGGCGCTTGGCTGCCGCGTGACCGTCAAACCAGTCGGTTTCAAATATATAGCGGCAGAGATGAAGAAGGGTGGCGTCCTCATAGGCGGCGAGGAAGCCGGTGGTATCGGCATCGCCGCGCATATGCCCGAGCGCGATGGAATCCTCGCCTGTCTGATTCTGTGTGAGCTTATGGCAAAGACGGACGCGCCTTTGGGCGTTCTGGTCGACCAACTCGAGGACAGTTTTGGTAAGACGAGTTACGGTCGACGCGATTTGCGCCTTGAGGCCGAAGATGCCGAAACGTTACGAACCCTGCTGCCGGGCGTAAACCCCAAGTCGATTTGTGGCAAGGTGCCGCAAAACGTTAGTCATATGGATGGCTTGCGTTTAGCATTCGAGGATGACACGTGGCTGCTGGTCCGTCCTAGCGGGACCGAACCAGTGGTGCGCGTCTACGCCGAGGGGTTCTCGGTGGAAGAACGTGATGAGTTGCTCGATGCTGGCTGTGCTTTAGCTAGGGGAACGTATCCGCTTTAACCATGAGACTGCCTTATATAAAGAGATGCTCGGTGAGCGGTAGTTAACGGCTGGCAAACGTTAGTCGGATCCCAAATTGTGTAGGAAATGTGTACACCCAGATTCCCGCCCCCGGCGCCCCTCGGGTCTGGCAATATATCTCCTTGCCGCGCGGCCCGGTCGGACCGGATCAGCCGC
>NZ_QRJZ01000010.1 GCF_003470665.1 Collinsella sp. AM17-1 | reverse complement strand
CATGCGGACTCCAAACCGGACCTGATGGTCCAACTTTTTGTCCGCAGTCCCGGTTTGTGGTGCGATGTGGCTTGTGGGACGGGCGGGGGTCGGTCCGTGGTAGACTATCGAACAACGTTTATTAATCGCGCGGTATCGTTGCCGCGAGAAGGGGTTGCGCCATGCAGGAGCTTGAGGATCGTATTCGCCATGACGGCATCGTAAAGGCCGGTAACGTCCTTAAGGTTGATGCCTTCCTCAACCACCAGTGCGACGTTGAGCTGTTCGATCACATGGGCGCTGAGTGGGCCCGTCTGTTCGAGGGCGTCGAGATCAACAAGATCCTGACGATCGAGGCTTCGGGCATTGGCATGGCCTGCATCGCAGCTCAGCATTTTGGCGGCGTGCCGGTGGTCTTTGCCAAGAAGGCCCAGTCCATTAACCTCGACGGCGAGCAGTATGCTACGACCATCTACTCCTTTACCAAACAGAAGGAGTACCCGGTTATCGTGGGCAAGCGTTTCTTGTCCGAGGGCGACAAGGTCCTGATTATCGACGACTTCTTGGCCAACGGCTGCGCGCTCGAGGGTCTTATCAAGATCTGCGAGGCTGCGGGTGCCGAGGTTGCCGGCATCGGCATCGCCGTTGAGAAGGGTTTCCAGGGCGGCGGCGATAAGCTCCGCGAGCGCGGCTTCCGCGTTGAGAGCCTGGCTCGTATCGCCGATATGGACTGCGAGACCGGCGAGATCACCTTCGCCTAAGAGCACAACACAAGCGATTGGTATGCGATGTGACAAAGGGACCGTCCCTTTGTCACATTTTTTGTATGAGGGGAGGTGTTGATATGGATGAGAACAAGATGGGATGGCGCGAGTATGCGCGCTATGCCGAGATGTCGGCCGAGGAGTTGGCGCGCGATTGCGAGGTGCAGGTGTTTCGCGCGACGGGTCCGGGTGGGCAGGGCGTCAACACGACGGACTCGGCGGTGCGTATGAAACATATCCCTTCGGGAATTACCGTGACGGCGCGCGAGAGCCGCAGTCAGTTCCAAAACCGTAGTAGCTGCCTGCGTAAGCTGCGCGCTGAGCTTGAGCGGCGCGGGCGTCCACCGCGCCGACGCGTAAAGACCAAGGTGCCTCAGCGCTCTCGCCAGCGCAGACTCAATGACAAGCACTTCAACGCCATTAAAAAGGCTAACCGTCGCAAGCCGGGCAGCGACGAATAGCCTCCTCATAAGTTGCGGTGAAATAGGGACTGTTTGCGGCTTTAGCTGCATAAACAGTCCCTATTTCACCGCAACTTATGAGGGGTTAGCGGGTTGGGTGCCAGACCTCGAGGACGGCGGGAAGGATGTCTACCTCGATGCGCGAGGCGACAACGGGCTCGCCGTCGGCCTGGATGGGGTAGTCGGGCTCCTCAAAGGTCAGCTCGGCATGGCGACAACGTCGTATGCGAACCGGTGGCAGCTTGGTGTGGTGGCCGTCTTTGGCCGAGAGGAACATAGGCAGGGCAATCGCGCGAGGGACGGGGCCGCATGCGTAACAGACGTCGAGCATGCCGTCGCAGGGGTCGGCATCGGGGCAGATGCGATAGCCCGAGCCATACGTGGGGCCCAGCTGAATCGCCATGATGATCGCCCTCACGCGCTCGGCGGGCGCGCCGTCAAAGCTGGCTGTCATGGGGTAGTTGCGATAGCGCAGGCCAAACTGCTCAAGTCCCGAGAGGGTGTAGAGCGGAGCGCCCGTCAAGCCGGTCTTCTTTCGCAGCTCGGTGGTGCCAAGGCCGATGGCGGCATCAATACCGACGGAGAGCGTCTGGCCGTAATACTCGACGATCGCCTCGCCGCTACCGCTTGCGGGGTTCCATGAGCGAATGCGCCCGATGTCCTGACGCTGCAGCTCGCAGGTGAGCAGCGCGCCAAAATCCTTGCCGGAGAAATCGTCGATGCCGAGCGTCTGGGCAAAATCGTTGCCGGAGCCCACGGGCAGGACGGCAAGAGTGGGGCGGGCGTCCTCCTTTTGCGTCATAAGCCCGTTGACGACCTCGTGAATCACGCCGTCGCCGCCAAGGGCGATAACGGTGCGATAGCCCTGAGCCTGTGCGGCCAGCTCCTTGGCGTGTCCCATGCGCTCGGTCAACACCAGGTCAAACTGGGATGCGCGTGCCGTCATGTCCAAAAAGCGTTGCAGGCGCTCGGCAACTTCGCGCGCCGCACCTGACTGGGCGGCTGGGTTGGCGATAATGAGCGTGCGACCAAAATCAGTTGCGTGCATGGGGCGACTCCCGGCGTGTGACATGACAGTGCGGTCGCGATCAGGTCGAATTGCCCCCGATTGTGGCTGCACGGCGATTATTACATCTACTCTATCAGGTCGTTGTGGCGCTCGATAGCATCCGCTACCGTACCGCCCTCATCCACAATAAGCGAACGGCGCTTGGGTGAGATGATGCGCTGGGCGGGGTACACGCCGCGGTGTCCGCCGGCGAGATAGCTGATAAAGGCCACGATGACAAAGAACCCGGCGGCCGTGCCGTGGAACAGGTCGATGGCCATCATGCAGGTGGTGATGGGCACGTTGAGGCCGGCGCAGAACACGCCGAGCATGCCGAGAGCCGCCAGAAAACTGGGGTCAAGCCCGGTAAGGCAACCGATCCAGCCACCGAGTGCCGCACCGATGCCAAACAGGGGCGTGACCTCGCCGCCTTGGAAGCCCGCGCCCAGGGTAAGCGCTGTGACGACCAATTTGATGGCTGCGTCCGCCAGGGTGGTGTTGCCGGCAAATCCGGCGCCGGAAAGCCACGTGGAAAGGCCGGCGTAGTCCCAGGCGTCGAGGAGGGCATAGGCGGCCAAAACCACGAGTGCGCCTATAAGTGCGCGAACGAGGTAATTGGTGATAAAGCGACCGTACAGGCTCTTGACGGTTCGAACCGACCAGGCAAAGAGGCGTGCCGTCAGGCCGAAGATAATGGCGCTGATGACTACGATGACGACCGTTTTGGGCGTCATGGCGGGAACGCTGGCGATGACATTCGCTTCGTACTCGGTACCCAGAGCGAGTGATGTAAAGTAGCCGGTAAACGAGGCGACCAGGCAGTAGATGCCTGCGGTGTAGTCGATCTTGCCGATAAAGCACATCTCCATGCCAAAGAAAGCTCCGGCAAGGGGCGAACCGAATACGGCGCCAAAGGCCGACGAGATGCCGGCGAGCATGAGGTCGTGGTGGTCATGCTTTTTGAGGTGGGCGAGGCTCGAGATGTTGCTGGCGATGGTGCCGCCAATCTGCACAGCGGCTCCCTCGCGACCGGCCGATCCGCCCGTTAGGTGCGTGAGCGTGGAGCAGACGAAGGTGAGGACGGCCATGCGCATATGGATGAGGCGTGTACCCAGGGCGGAGTCGATGACCAGGTTGTTGCCACGCTTGGCGGCAAGGCCGTGGTTTTTGTACACCCATGCGGTGGCAACGCCCACAACGGGAAGCAGCGCGTAAATCCATGCATGGTGTTCGCGATAGTCGGTCGCGATATTCAACGAGGCCAAAAACGCCCAAGCGGCAACGCCCATGGCGAGCGAGACGATGACGACGAGTGTGAGCAACTTGGCGCTCGCGAGTAGGTTGCGGGCGTTGCGGCGCGTGTCGGCAGCCAAGAGATGCTCGGAGCGGGTGAGCTGATGCCTTCCTGCCATGATGACGTCGTTCAGGGAGAAAAAGCCGCCGTCGTCGAGCGGCTGGGAATGATCCTGCGCCTCGTTTGCGCTTTCGGGTTTGTCGGTAAAAGCCATACGTTCCTCTTTTAGGTTGCAACACGAGCATTATAAAACGCGGTAAACGCGACGAGCCGGTGGGTTGGTTTCCATTCTGTTTCGCGGCTTGCGGCCGACAGGTGTATTTGCGGGTACAGGCCAAGTCGCGGTCGCGCGTCGGGGGATTATACTGAGACAAGCATAAAGAATCGGCGCTTCTGTTGTGCGCCGTGGCATTAAGAGGTGCATATGGCAGAGAAACTCATTCTGCTGGAGGACGCGCAGGCGATTGTTCTGTCGCACGTTGCTCCGACCGATCTCATCGAGATTCCCGTGTGGCAGGCGGCTGGTTTTCCCTTGGCCGAGGACGCGGTGGCCGATATCGACATCTCGCCGTTTGCCAACAGCGCTATGGACGGATATGCCGTGCGGTCGGCGGATTTGGCACAGGCGTTTGGCGAGGCGCCGGTGACGCTCGACGTTATCGGACACGAGGCCGCGGGCCATGTGTTTGAGGGCGCAATCGGCGCGGGCGAGACGGTCCGCATTATGACGGGCGCGCCGGTGCCCGAGGGTGCCGACGCCGTAGTGAAATACGAGATCGTCGACGTGCTCGATGGCGACGGCAACGAGGGCTCGCGTGTGAGGTTCTCGGCGCCTGCCAAGGTAGGGGAGAACGTTCGCTCTGCCGCCGAGGAGGCCCATGCCGGCGATGTTGTGATGCACGCCGGCGAGGTTGTGGCTCCGGCGGGCGCGGGTTTGCTGGCAAGCGCCGGATACGCGAGCGTGAAGGTGCACGCTGCCCCACGTGTGGGCATCATCTCGCTGGGCACGGAACTGGTCGCACCGAGTAGCGTGCCGGCGCGCGGTCAGATTCGCGACTCCAACTCCTCGGCGCTGATGGCCGAAGCACTCGATGCCGGCGCCGAGCCCGTTTTCTACGGCATTGCACCCGATGATGAGCAGGCGATTGCCGAGCTGGTGCATCGTGCCGTGCAGGAGTGCGATTTTGTCATTACGAGCGGTGGCGCCTCGGCGGGCGACTACGATTACGTGACGGCGCTCGTCCGGCGCGAGGGCGAGGTGCTGTTTGACCGCATCTCGATGCGTCCGGGCAAGGCCATCACGTTTGGCTTGCTCGGGGGTAGGCCCTACCTGGGGCTTTCAGGCAATCCGGCCGCGGCGTATGTAGGCTTTGAGATGCTCGCCCGTCCGGCGATCCGCAAGATGCGCGGCTTTGCCGAGGGTGCGCGTCCCGTGCAGCAGGCGACGCTCACGCACGGCGTGAAAAAGCGACAGCCCCGCCGCTTCTTCGATCGCGCCACGGTTTTGCGCGACCCCGAGACCGGTGAGTTGTTGGTGACCGAGGCCAAGACGCAGAATTCGGCGCTGCTCGGCACGATGCAGCGTGCGAACTGCCTGTTGCGTATTGACGAAGGACCGTGCGAGCTCAAGGCGGGAGATGCCGTGGACGTTGTTCGCGTCGACCTGCCCGAGGGCGCCGTGTTGTAGGAGGAATGCTATGGAGCTGAAGATATCGATCGTGACGTGCTCGGATACGCGCGATCTTGCCCAGGACGAGGCTGGGGCCGCACTCGAGGAACTTATCGAGACGCAGGGCTGGACGGTCGCCTCACATGTGGTCGTGCGCGACGACGCCAGCGAGATCGGTGATGCCATTGTGGAAGCCGCCGATGAGTGCCACGCCAATGTCGTGCTCACCTGCGGCGGCACGGGGCTTTCGATGCGCGATGTAACGCCCGAGGCGACGCGTGCCGTCTGCGAGCGCGATGTGCCGGGTATTGCAGAGGCAATCCGTGCGTACTCCATGACCAAGACGCGCCGCGCCATGCTCTCGCGCGCCGTGTGCATGCAGCGTGGGTATACGCTTGTCATCAACTTTCCGGGATCCACGAAAGCGGCCCGCGAAAGCTGGGAGGCCGTGAGCGACCAGCTGGAGCATGCGGCCCAGATGACGGCGGGCGGCGGGCACGCCAAATAAGCGCACGACCTGCGGCGGAGTAACCTTACGGGCTGCTCCGTCTTTTTTATGCAGCGACAGTGCGGGCCGTCTCGTGGCTATTGGTAAAAGAAAATTATCAGGCGAAAGATATTTATCATAAGCATTATTCGCGCGAAAGTATAATCTAAATACAGAATAAAGCCCGCGGCGGGGTGCCCGGGTGTGCCGTTCGAAAGGGTTGAACATGTTCGATATGGTTTCTCGCCGTGGATTCGTCTCGCTTTCTGCTGTCGCCGCTGCCGGCCTTGGACTTGCCGGCTGCTCCGGCAACAAGGCATCTGAGTCAACTGGCTCCGATGCCGGTTCTGCTAAGGCATCTTCCAAGAAAGCTGTCGAGCTGCAGGTCTTTGCCGCCAACTCGCTCGAGAAGGCCCTGCCCGAGGTTCAGGGGCTCTACACCGACCAGACCGGTACTACCTTTGCCGATACGCAGTTTAAGGGCTCCGGCGACCTCGTCGAGCAGATGCGTGCCGGTGCCGCCGTCGACGTGCTCATCACGGCCTCCAAGGGCACCATGGACGACGCTGAGGCCGCCGATCTCGTCGATGCCGACATGCGTGAGGATATGTTCGTCAACGACCTCGTGATCATTCGAGCCGAGGGCTCCGACACCAAGGTTGAGGCCATCGCCGACGTCGCGAATCTGGACGGCAAGATCGCCATTGGCGACGCTAAGACCGTTCCCGCCGGTAAGTACGCCAACCAGGCGCTGGCCTCCGTGAGCCTCTACACTGGCACCGAGGGTGACGACGGCGAGTACGCTTCCGAGATCGCCGACAAGGTTGTCCTGGCCGACAAGGTCGGCACCGCTGCGTCTTACGTCTTTACGGGCGACTGCGTGGCCGGTTTTGTCTACAGCTCTGACATCTACCGCTACGACGGCATCGAGGAGGCCTTCGTGTGCCCCGAGGATTCGCACAAGTCCATCGTGTACCCGGGTGCCGTTGCCGAGAGCTCCGAGCACGCCGACGAGGCCAAGGCGTTTATCGACTTCTGTCTGACCAACAAGAAGGCCCAGAAGATTTGGGCCAAATACGGCTTTGAGCTTTCCGCGTAGTGCGGCTTGGCGCGATAATTCCATCGTTTTGTGTTTCACTCCGTCCTTGTATTCGCTTGGAGCTTTTCGTGCTTAATAGATTCCGCATGCTTGCCGCCTGTGCTTTGACCTTCGCGCTTTGCTGGGTGCCGGGATTTGCGTTTGCTGGGGACGCTGGGGACGGGCCCCAGGTTGCTGCGACCGCTCATGGGCTTTCCTATGGGATTGAGGGTTTTGAGCGGTTGGCCAAGGGGACCGCTCGTGCCATGGAGGGCCAGCCTGAGGGCTACCGGTTTCCCGTTGACGAGGACGTGGACCTTGTAGTGGCGCCCGCTGCCGATCGCGTTGTGGTGTGGATATCGCCCAAGGCAGTCGAGAAGTATGGATTGGATCCGCAGGACAACGAGTGTGTATCGGGTCTCAAGGCCCTTGTCTGTGAGCTCGACAGCGCAAACTGCATGGGAGGTGCGCGGCTAGGGGACGTGGATCTTCCTTGGTATGTCACGGCGGAAACAACGTTTGATGCCGGCGGGTATACCTATGGCTTTGATGTGCGTGGTGCGGATGGGGACCGCTATGTGGTGATTGCATCAGCCTCGGGTGATGCCAAGGGCGGCGCGCGTTGGCTTGATAGCGCTCAAATGGTAGAGGCGTTGTCTGTCGCGTTGCGGGATGAGCAGGGGCCCTTGACCTCTCTGGCTTCCTTTTTGGGCGACATCGACTATCGCCCGTTTTGGGTGTCCGTTAAAACGAGCGGCCTTGCCCTGCTGATCTCCTTTGCGCTGGGCCTGTTCGCCGCGTGGAAGACTATGGGTACCTCGAGTCGCATCAAGGGCCTGCTCGATTCGGTCTTTACGATTCCTATGGTGCTGCCGCCCACGGTCTGCGGCTTTCTGCTCCTCATGCTGTTTGGCCGCTCGACCGGGGTGGGCCAGTGGCTCATCGCGCATGGCATCTCGATTGTCTTTACGTGGCCGGCGGCGGTGATCTCTGCCGTGGTGGTGTCGTTCCCGCTCGTCTATCGTACGGCACTCGGAGCCTTCGAGAGTCTCGACACGCAGATGCTCGACGCCGCGCGAACCTTGGGATGGTCCGAGTGTCGCATCTTTACCAAGCTCATGATGCCGCTCGGCTGGCCCTCGATTGCCGCCGGCACGGTGCTCGCCTTTGCCCGCGCGATGGGCGAGTTTGGCTGCACCCTGTTCTTTGCGGGCAACTACGCCGGTATTACGCAGACCATTCCCATCGCCATCTACTTTGAGTGGATGGGCGGCAACACGTCGGTGGCCCTCTTTTGGGTCGTCGTCGTGATCGTGTTTAGTTTCCTGGTAATCCTGTTCATCAACATGTACACGGCGCATTCGCAAAAGTACCGCGAGCGCGGCCTGTCCCACGCGGAGCGCAAGCAGGCCAAGCAGCTGGGTAGCCAGATCGATTCGCTCGACCCAGTGGGCGGCGATGCGCTGCGTATCGATCGCGAGGCGCTGGCCGAGCTCATGCGCGATGACGCCGTCTCGACGGGAGGTCGATAGGCCATGTCGCTCGTTTTGGATATTAAGAAACGTTATCCCGGGTTTGTGCTCGACATGCATCTTGAGGCCGGCGAGGAGCGCGTGGCACTGCTGGGCGCCTCGGGTTGCGGCAAGAGCTGCACGCTGCGCTGCATTGCCGGTGTGGAGACGCCCGACGAGGGCAAGATCGTCGTCAACGGCGTGACCTTTTTTGACTCGGCCGCGGGCATCGACCTGTCGCCCCAGGAGCGAAAATGCGCCCTACTGTTCCAAAACTATCAGTTGTTTCCCAACATGACGGTGGCCGATAACGTGTGCGCCGGTGTAAAGGATGCGGGCGACGCCGCCGCGCGTAAAAAACTTGCCGAGCGCTACTTGGGAATCTTTGGACTGGCCGACTTTGCCGACCGTTATCCCGCGCGCCTCTCGGGCGGCCAGCAGCAGCGCGTGGCGCTCGCGCGCATGGTGGCGGCACACCCGGGCATCTTTATGTTCGACGAGCCCATGAGCGCACTCGATTCCTATCTTAAGAGCGCGCTCGAACAGAACATGCTTGACCTGTTCGATGTATGCAGCCGCACCGTGCTCTATGTGAGCCACGACATCGACGAAGCGTGCCGCCTGTGCGAGCGCATTTGCGTGATGCATGACGGGCATGTGGAGGAGATCGGCTCCGTCGAGGACGTGGTCCGCCGGCCGCAAACCTTGGCTGCGCTGCGCCTGACGGGCTGCAAGAATACGAGCCGCGCGCGCAAGATCGGGCTTCAGGAAGTTGAGGCCCTGGACTGGGGCATGACCTTCAACGTGGGCCGTGAGGTTCCCGATAACGTGGCGTACCTGGGTATTCGTGCGAGCTACTTCCATGTGGACAACCGTGCCGAGCGGGGTCGCAACAGCTATGATTTGCACGTGGCCCGTGTGAGCGATTCGCGCTTTGAGCGCCTGGTGCTGCTGGATGTGCCGCGTGCCGATGCGCCGACGCGCCTGCAGTGGAAGGTCAACAAAGTGGGCATGCCTGTCGACGAGCTGCCGCAAGCAGGCGAGACGCTGCGCATGCATTTTGATGCCAGCAGGATCCATTTGGTTTGTCGATAGCGCCGGGTAATGCCGTCGGGGGATATAAGCCTCGGCGGCTTTGTTTTTGCCGTTCGCCGAATGAGGAATGACAAATTCTAATCAATCAAGATAATTATTTATTAAACGACGGCACACAACGCTGTCGTACGAATGTCAACGGTGTTCGCATGGTCGATGACCGTTGATATAGTTGATCTTAACTTGTAAAGGAGGGTGCGCACATGCCGCAGACGACATACATTTGCCGCGTTGCCGCGCGTGCCCTATATATCGCTCGGAGCCGCATATGAGCAGGTGTGTTCACGGCTCCGGGAGAGACGACGCACAACTAAATAGTCAACCGCAAAGCAGGTTCCCCAAAATTCCGGGTTTGAGCACGGCAGGGCAATCGCCGCCCGTCGTGCATCGATACCGCTGTTATCCGTTTTTGGTTCGAGAGGGGAACCGTCATGGCTGAAGAATTTGATTTCCATCCGATGTGGGAGAGCCTCGGCATGAATCTTGCCGACCACGACATGCTGCTGGGCGCCGTGGGCCAGATGTACGGCGATATGTTCTTGACGCAGAACAATCGCCCCAAGTCCACGTCCTACCTGGACTTTGTGGCTACCAACATCCACAGCGGCCGTATTAAGGAGATGCTCGACAAGAAGGAGGCCGGCGAGGCCACCAAGATCGTCGGTTCGTTCTGCGTGTACGTGCCCGAGGAGATTGTGCTCGCCTGCGACGGCATTCCCGTGGGCCTGTGCTCGGGTGCCGATTGGGCAACCGATAAGGTCGAGGAGCATCTGCCGCGCAACACCTGCCCGCTTATCAAGAGCTTTGCCGGCTTTAAGCTGGGCGAGGTCTGCCCCTACATTGAGTCGAGTGACTTGGTGGTAGGCGAGAACACCTGCGATGGCAAGAAGAAAGCCTACGAGTTTTTTGCCACGCAAAAGAACATGTACGTCATGGATATTCCCAACGTACACGACGAGTCGACGCTCGTGACCTGGAAGGCCGAGGTCAAGAAGCTCGCCGCCAAGATCGAGGAAGAGTGCGGCGTCACGATTACGTCTGAGCGTCTGAAGGCCGCCATCCACGCCGTCAATGAGAAGCGTCGCGCCCTGCAGCGCCTCGCTGCCACGCGCGCTGCCGACCCTGCGCCCATCAGCGGTCTTGACAGCCTGCTGACCGTTCAGGCCGCCTTTATGGACGACACGCCACGTCTGACCGGAGCCATTAACGATATGGCGGCTGAGTGCGAGCAGCGTGTCGAGGCCGGCGAGGGCGTGGCGCCCAAGGGGACCAAGCGCATTCTGTACACCGGCACGCCCATGGCCGTGCCCAACTGGAAGCTGTTCAACCTCATCGAGAAAGCCGGCGGCGTTGTGGTAGGCGAGGAGTCCTGCACGGGCTCGCGCTACTACAAGGACCTGGTCGACGAGTCCGGTGAGACGGTGGACGAGATGCTCGATGCCATCGCCGAGCGCTACTTTAAGATCAACTGCGCCGTCTTTACGCCCAACGACCAGCGTATGAAGGACATTGTCCAGATGGCCAAGGACCTGCATGCCGACGGCATCGTCGACGTGGCCCTGCAGTTCTGCACGCTCTATGAGATGGAGTCGTTTGCCGTGGAGAAGGCCGCCGAGGAAGCCGGCATTCCGTTTATGCACATCACGACCGACTACGCCGGTGAGGATGCAGGCCAACTGCAAACCAGGATCGAGGCCTTCTTGGAAACCATTTAGGGCTATCCGTCCCGGCGGCTTTCCCAGGCACCCGATCTTGCCGTTCAAACCGTCGTTTGCGTACCAAAGTACGCGGCGCTTCTCTTTCACGGCAACCTCGGGCACCCGGGAAAGCCGTTCCCCCAGGTCGGTTAAAAGGTTTGTTAAGGAGTTATATGTCGGAAAATATTGAGCAGCCGTTGCCGTCCACGTTTGAGGAGTTCAACGAGCAGCGCAAGGCCGCGTTTATTCGCGTTAAGGATTACAAGCAGGCGGGCAATCGTCTTGTCGGGTATCTGTGCAGCTATACGCCGCTCGAGATTATCGATGCCGCGGGCGCCTCGAGCGTGGCTCTGTGTGGTACGTCCGACGAGGTGATTCCCGAGGCCGAGAAGGTGCTGCCGGCAAACCTGTGTCCGCTCATCAAGTCTACGTATGGTTTTGCCTATTCGCAAAAGTGCCCGTTTACGTACTTTAGCGACATGATCATCGGCGAGACCACCTGCGACGGCAAGAAGAAGATGTACGAGCTACTCAACGAGCTCAAGCGCACACACATTCTGCATCTTCCACAGGGTCGCGATCGCGCCTACGAGCGTGAAGGCTGGTACGAGGAATGCCGCCTGCTCAAGGAGGAGCTCGAGAACTTCTACGGCATTACGATTACTGATGACGACCTGCGCGCCGCCGTCCGACGCCGCAACCGTCTGCGTGCGGCACAGCTCGATATGTTCGCGCTGCAGGCCAACCAGCCGGCGGCCATGAGCGGCGTCGACCTGATGAGCACCATGCTCGCCGGCACGTTCAGCTTTGATATCGAGACCTATACGGAGCAGCTGGAGCA
The DNA here is from genome assembly GCF_003470665.1 of Collinsella sp. AM17-1. Lineage (GTDB taxonomy): Bacteria > Actinomycetota > Coriobacteriia > Coriobacteriales > Coriobacteriaceae > Collinsella. The sequence continues at coordinate 64,707 of NZ_QRJZ01000010.1, read as the reverse complement.
AAAGGTCGCCAAGCTGCGCGAGGCCTACGACGCGGGCGAGCGCCCGGTTGCGGCGGATGCCAAGCGCATTCTGATCACCGGTTGCCCGGTGGGCGGCGTGATCAACAAAATCGGCCGCACTATCGAGTCCAACGGCGGCGTGGTCGTGTGCATGGACGACTGCTCGGGCGAGCGCACGGCGGCGATGATGATCGACCCGGATGCGCCCGACATCCTGCGCGCCATCGCCGACCGCTACCTGGACATCAACTGCTCGGTCATGACGCCCAACGACGGTCGTATGGAAAACACGCTGGCCATGTGCGAGAAGTATCATGTCGATGGCGTGGTGGAGAGCGTGCTGCAGGCCTGCCACACCTTTAACGTGGAGAGTGCGCGCATGCAGGAGGCTGTCGAGGGTGCGGGTATTCCGTATATGAAGATCGAGACCGACTACAGCAACGGTGACATGGGCCAGATTGAGACCCGTATCGCCGCCTTTATCGAGACGCTCTAGCTTCCTCAGGCACCGGATCTTGCCCCTCAAACCGTCGCTTGCGTACCAAAGTACGCTACGCTCCTCTTTCGGGGCAACCTCCGGCACCTGAGCAACCTAGAGCTAAGGCGCCTGAACGTGCTGCTGTCTTTGATGTTTAGATTGGGAGAGAGCCATGATAGGGATCGGGATCGATATCGGGTCTACGGCGGCTAAGGCTGCTGTGGTCGACGGGGAGGGTTCATTGGCGTGGACGTGCGTGCAGCCAACCGGGTTCTCCTCGGTCGATGCGGCCGAGCGTCTGCGCGGTGAGCTCGCCGCAGCCGGCTATGACGTGGCGGGCGACGATGCTCGCGTGGTCGCGACTGGCTACGGCCGCATCGCGGTGCCCTATGCACACAAGGTTGTGACCGAGATTACCTGCCACGGCACCGGTGCCGTGCGCCTGTTTGGCGACCATGGCACCGTAATCGACGTGGGCGGTCAGGACACCAAAGTCATTCAGATCAAGGGCGGCCGCGTGGCCAAGTTCGCCATGAACGACAAGTGCGCTGCCGGCACGGGGCGCTTTTTGGAGATCATGGCCGACCGCCTAGGCATTTCCCAGCAGCAGATGGCCGACCTGGCACGTTCCGGCGAGCCTACCAAGATCAGCAGCATGTGCACGGTGTTTGCCGAAAGCGAGGTTATCAGCCTGATCGGTCGCGGTGAGCCGCGCGAGAACATCGCCCGTGGTGTGATCGACAGCGTGGTCTCGCGCGTGGCGACCATGGCCGGGCAGGCGGCGGGTGCTCCGTACTACCTGACGGGAGGCCTGTGCGAGAACGCCTACGTTGTGGAGCGGTTGGGCGAGCTACTGGGGTCGCCGGTGACCACCTCGCCCCAGGCTCGCTTTGCCGGTGCCATCGGCGCGGCGATTCGCGCACAGGCGCGCAATTAATGCATCCGCCTTGGGCTCGCATTCATGCGTATACTGAGAGAAAATGATTGACCGATGAGGGGAGGTATCGATGCCTGACGATCAGATTAAGCTCACGTCTATGACTGCCGCGAGCGGTTGAGCCGCTAAGTTGGCTCCTGGAGCCCTCGCCCAGGTCCTGGGCGACTTACCCAATGTGCATAACGACAACCTGCTCGTGGGGTTCGATACCTCCGACGATGCGAGCGTCTTTCGCGTTGGCGACAACTTGGGCCTCGTGCAGTCCATCGACTTCTTCCCGCCGATGGTCGATGACCCGTTTCTGTTTGGCCAGATCGCCGCGGCCAACTCGCTGTCGGACATCTACGCTATGGGCGGGCGGCCGAGTCATGCCATGAACCTGCTCTGCATACCCAGCTGCCTGGGTGTTGAGGCTGCTGGCCAGATTCTGGCGGGTGGCGCCGACAAGTGCGTCGAGGCTGGCTGCACCATCGCGGGCGGCCACACCATCAACGACGACGAGCCCAAGTACGGCCTGTCCGTGAGCGGCTTTGTCGCGCTCGATCGCATGCTCGCCAACAGCGGCGCGCACGTGGGCGATGTCCTGCTGCTGACCAAGGCGGTCGGCTCGGGCATCATCACCACGGCCATTAAGGGCGAGCTCATTGAGCAGGACGAGGCTAGCCCGATGTTTGACTCGATGCGCACCCTCAACGAGGCACCGATTCGTCTGGCCGAGGGGCTTGAGCTTCACGGTTGCACGGATGTCACAGGCTTTGGCCTGATTGGGCATGCGTGTGAGATGGCCGAGGGCTCGGGTGTGCAGATTGAGCTTGCGTCAGGGGCCGTACCGCTCTTTGACCAGGTGCTCGATATGGCGCGTCTGGGCATTATCCCTGCCGGCGCCTACCGCAACCAGGACTTCTTTGGCCCGCGCGTGGCGGCCGACGATGACCTGGAGCCGGGCATGCTGGATGCGCTGTACGATCCGCAGACCTCGGGCGGCCTGCTCATCGCAGCGCCTGCTGCCGATGTGGATGAGCTCGCCCGCCGCCTGCATGCCGAAGGTCGCGTTGCCGCCACAATCGGCCGCGTGTGCGAGGCGGTGCCGGGTGGTCCTGCCGTTCACGTTGTGCATTAAGGAAAACCGTTTATGCGACCGTCTACTGTTCTGGGCGGTCCCTTTTGAAAGGATTTGCTATGTCTACCAAAATTGAAGTCAATGCCATGGGCGATGCCTGCCCGCTGCCCGTCGTCAAGACGCTCAAAGCTCTGAAGCAGCTTGATGGCGAGGGTGCTGTGGTGACCTCGGTCGACAACGAGACCGCCGTCAAGAACATCTCCAAGATGGCGCAGGAGAAAGGCTGCACGGCCTCGGTCGAGAAGGTTTCTGACGCCGAGTGGCACGTGACCGTGGCGACCTCTGGCGCCGTTGCCGTGGCCGATCCCGAGCAGGATGGCGCTGCCTTCTGTGATGCCAGCGCCGGCAAGGGCAAGCTCGTCATTTCCGTCTACACCGACTGCATGGGCCGTGGCGACGACGTGCTGGGCCACAAGCTCATGAAGGCGTTTATCTTTGCCGTGACGCAGCAGGAGGAGCTGCCCGCGACCATGCTGTTCTACAACGGCGGCGCCAAGCTCACCGTCGAGGGCTCGCCGGTGCTCGACGACCTGAAGGGCCTGGCCGAGCAGGGTGTCGAGATTCTCACCTGCGGTACCTGCCTCGACCACTTTGGCATTAAGGACCAGCTCGCGGTGGGCGAGGTCACGAACATGTACGTGATCGTGGAGAAGATGGAGCAGGCCGTGCGCGTCGTGCGCCCGTAGCGTATTGGTTGGAGTTGCCATGAGGGAGAAGCGCCCGGCGCTTGTCATCACGTTTCCCACCACGGCGTCCGCCATGGGCTGCGAGTCCCTGTGCATTGAGCGCGGCCTTCCCGGGCGAACGATTCCCGTGCCCGGGGAGGTCGCTGCCGGCTGCGGTCTGGCGTGGAAGGCGTTGCCTGCCGATGAGGAACTGCTGCGCGGCGAACTCGCCGAGGCGGGTGTTCCCACCGAGGGCTATACCGTGATTGATATGTGGGAGGTCGTGCGATGATCTACCTGGATAACGCGGCGACGACCATGCATAAGCCGCAGACGGTCATCGATGCCGTGACGCAGGCGATGTGCTCGCTTGGCAATGCCGGGCGCGGCGCCACGTCGGGTGCCCTCGATGCCGCTCGTACGATTCATGGCTGCCGTGCCAAGCTCGCGCGCCTTTTGGGTTGCCCGAGGGCGGACCATGTGTGCTTTACGCCCAACTCCACGGCGGCGCTCAACACCGCCATCAATGGCGTAGTGCGCCCCGGCGACCGCGTGGTCACGACGGTACTCGAGCACAACTCCGTGCTGCGTCCGCTCAACCGCCTGTCGGCTGAGCAGGGCGTGACGGTTGAGCATGCGGGTTGCGACGTGAACGGCGCGCTCGATTACGACGAGCTCGAGCGGCTGGTCACGCCGAGCACACGTGCCGTGGTGGTGACGCACGCCTCCAATGTGACCGGCAACGCGGTCGACATCGCGCGCGTGGCGGCCATGGCCCATGCTGCCGGTGCGCTGGTGATCGTCGATGCCTCGCAATCTGCCGGCACGGCGCATATCGATATGCAGACCATGGGGCTCGACATGGTGTGCTTTACCGGCCACAAGGGGCTCATGGGACCTCAAGGCACCGGCGGCCTGGCCGTGGCGGAGGGCATTGATGTGGCTCCCTGGGCCATGGGCGGCACGGGCGTGCACAGCTTCGATGCGCTGCAGCCGCGGGAGTGGCCCACGCGCCTTGAGGCGGGCACGCTCAACGGTCACGGTATCGCCGGCCTTTCTGCCGGCCTCGACTTTATCGAGGCCCAGGGCGGGGTGGAGGCGATTTCGGCTCACGAGCGCGCGCTCGCCGAACGCTTCCTCGCCGGCGTTCGTGAGATTCCGGAAATCAAGCTCTACGGTGCCTTCGACCAGCCAGCACGCTCGGCGATCGTCTCGCTCAACGTGGGCGATATCGATTCGGCCGAGATCTCGGATGCGCTCATGCAAGGGTGGGGGATTGCGACGCGCCCCGGCGCCCACTGCGCTCCGCTCATGCACCGCGCGTTGGGGACCGAGCGCCAGGGTGTCGTTCGCTTCTCGTTTGGGTATTTCAACACAGACGAGGAAGTTGACGCCGCGATTGAAGCTTTGCGCGATTTAGCTTGCTAAAGCGTATATACTTGCGGGACGGGTCTTTTGCCCGTCCCGTTTTTGTTTTGACTCGAAAGGTGGTCCCATGGCTTCATCCGCTCCGCGCGGTCTGCGCTCCGACCATGTCGTCACCGTCGGTATCGCCCTGTTCTCGATGCTCTTTGGCGCCGGCAACCTCATTATTCCGCCGCTGCTGGCGCTGCAGGCAGGTTCTGCCACGCCGGTCGCCATGCTTGGCTTTCTCATCGCCGCCATCGGCTTGCCCGTTATGGGCTTTATCGCCGTGGCACTTGCCGGAACGGCGCGCGAGCTTGCCGGCCGCGTGCACCCCAAATTTGGCGAGTTCTTTGTCGCGGCGGTGTATCTGGCTATCGGCCCGTGCCTGGCCATTCCGCGCACGAGCTCCACGGCCTTCGAGATGCTGGTGCCGCTGCTGCCCGAGGGCGTCTCGCTCGCCACGGCTCGCCTGGTGTTTGCCGTCGGGTTCTTTATCGTCGCATTTGCGCTCACGCTGCGTCCCGGCGTCATCACGCGCGTACTCGGCCGCATTACGGGCCCCGCGCTCATCGCCCTTATCGTATTGGTCGTGGGCGCTGCCGTGGTCTCGCCGCTGGGTCCCGCTGCCGCGCCACAGGCTCCCTATAATGCCGGTGCTGCCGTGCAGGGCTTTTTGACCGGCTATCAGACCATGGACCTGCTCGCGTCGCTCGCCTTTGGCATCATCATCGCCGAGACCATTCATGAGCTGGGCGTTACCGATGACAAGCGTGTGGCCTTCGAGATTTCGCGCTCCGGTGTGATCGCCGGCGTGCTCATGGCCGTCATCTATTGCGGCTTGGCCCTTGCCGGTATGCAGCTCGGCACCGTGATGCCCGACGCCACCAACGGCGCTGCAATCCTTGCTCGCTCGGCCTCCATGCATTTTGGGCTTGCCGGCACGGTCGTGGTCTTTGCGATCTTTTTCCTTGCCTGCATGAACGTGTGCATCGGCCTCATCAGCTGCTGCTCGCGTTACTTCTGCGAGACGTATGTGGTCGAAGGGGGAGCGGGGGCCTCCGAGGAGGCCATGCGCCGTCCCTTTGCGATTCTCGCCTTTGTGTTCGCGGCGTTTTCGTGCGTGCTTTCCAACGTGGGCCTCGATGTGATTCTTATGTTCTCGGTGCCCATGCTCAACGCCTTGTATCCCGTCGCCATCGTGCTGGTGCTGATGGGCCTGGTGCACGGTTTTTGCGACGCACGTCCGCAGGTGTGGGTTTGGGTCGGCGGTGTGGTCGCGGTGCAGAGCGTGATCACCTCGGTTCGCGATGCGTTCTTTGCGGGCGCGTGGCTGCCGTTCGATGTGCTGCCGCTGGCGGATATCGGTGCCGCGTGGGCGCCGGTTGCCGTGGTTGCCTTTGTGATCGGTCTGCTCCATAGTCGTTTTGTCGCACATTCGAGGAGCTAAGGCATCAATGCTTGCACAGGCGGGGAGTCTCCCCTATAATTTCCTTCGCTTTGGGACACGCAAGGTTTAGACCTTAGCTGCTCAACACCTTCGGGACGTGGCGCAGTTTGGTAGCGCGCCTGCTTTGGGAGCAGGATGTCGCAGGTTCAAATCCTGTCGTCCCGACCATATCTTGCGGGCGTAGTTCAATGGTAGAACCCCAGCCTTCCAAGCTGATGACGCGGGTTCGATTCCCGTCGCCCGCTCCATAGGATAGATGAATGGCTCTGATTCCTTTTGGGACCAGAGCCATTTTCATATACATGCCGGGGATCCCACATCCCCTCCTAAGTTGCGGTGAAATACGGACTGTTTTTCGGCTTATATGGCCCATGTAGTCCGTATTTCACCGCAACTATTTGTAAGGTTGGATTTTGATGCCGTTGGGAGGGTCGTAGCGACCGTCTACCGAGAGTGGAAATATTTTTTGAAGCCTTGACCTGCGACGTCAAGCTTTTGGTCAGCTTTTGGCAAGGTCTGCGGACGGAAGCATGCGATAGCGTAATAGTATTCTCTCCGCCGTGACGGTTATGGGGTTGGCCATGCTCGATAAAGGCAAACATTTTCCGCAGTCATATGCAAGGATGCTATTCTCGGCACTTGGAATTCATCAAGATGGACAGCTGCTTATAACAATTGATCCTTGGGATGAACGCCGTGCGCGCGAGCTTATGCAGGAAGAGCTCATGCTTCGTCTTTACAACCATGTTTATGCGGATCCGGTCTATTGGAATAATCTTGGGGTTGAAGATCGCATCTTTCAGCTGGCATCCGCTATTGCGGTCGTTGAACCGGATGCTGTGTTTTGCGGATCGACGGCAGCGCTGCTCTACGGCATCGGCTCGGCGTACACGCTTCTGGATAAAGTGCAAGTGCTGCTGCCACGGTCTACAAGGCGTGATACGTATGAGTTCGTTGAATATAAGCGCTGGCGGGCGGGCGAAGTGTGGCGGCTCGGTCTGTTTACGCTGACGGATCCGTATCGAACGGTTGTTGATATCGCCCGAACGAGCGCCTTTCGCTATGCGCTAGGCTATGTCGATGGCTTGGCCCGTGAGTACGATGTCGAACGCGAAGAGCTGCGAGCATATGCGCAGACAAATTGCCGAGGGTTGCATGGCATCGCGCGTGCTTTTGACGTTTTAGAGCATATGGACGGCAGGTCAGACAATGGCGGCGAGTCCGAGGCGAGAGCAGCGATGATTCTCGCTGGGGTTGCCGCGCCTGAGCTTCAAGTTGAGATAACGCGACCGGGAAACGCTGGCTATTATCTAGCAGATTATGGCTGGCAGATGCCAGACGGCTCATGGACGCTGGCAGAGCTGCATAGGCTAGGTAAGTTTGAAGACGAAGCTCAAAATGATCCAGAGCAAGTGGCGGCAAAAACCTATCGAGCGGCCCTTATGCGCGACGCGAACCTTCGCGCCATGGGCCACAACGTCATTCATTTCAAACTCTCGGACACCTACGACGTAGAATCGTTCGGTGCCATGATGCGCGGTTACGGCATTCCGACAACAAAACCCTACGCTGACCCCCGATAGCGAAATCGTTCGCAGCCAACCTTCAATAAGTTGCGGTGAAATACGGACTATTGAGGCCTTTAAAGGCATGAAATAGTCCGTATTTCACCGCAACCTAGGTAGGGGATGAGGCTGAGGGGCGGGCGATGTCGTTGCCTGCCGGTTAGTGGCGACCGTGGTGGCGGAGCTTGTCGATGGTGGCGTCGGTGCTGTGGCCGCGGGCGTCGGTGGCGGTTTGGCGTTTACGGCGGTAGTCGATCATGCCTTGGATGATGGGCTTGCCAAAGCTCACGACATCATCGTTGTAGATGGCGGTTCGGGCTGCGAGGAGGCAGTCGGAAAAGTCCATATGGGTCTTGCCAAAGAGTTTGACGGCAAGGGCGACAACGGTGGGCTCGTCGACCATGACGTCATCGAGCAGCCTTTTCATGGCCGCAGCAATCTCAACGCGGGGAACCTTATAGACGTCGCGCAGCGTGACCACGACGCGCGTGATGATTTCGGGGTAGACGCGAGCAGTGCGCGTGGCGATGACCTTGGCGGCGCGCGGTGACAGAACTTCGTCGTCGTCAAGCAGGTAGCGTAGGATGACGGTCTCGTCGATGATGGTGCTACTCATGGATATCTACTTCCTCGGGACCCAAAATCGAATCGTCGCTTTCTGTGGCAAGGTATTCAATCCAGGCATTGCGCTCCTCGGAGCGGCGATTGGGATCTCCATATGCTTTGAGCGATCCATAGGCGGCGGTGCCGTCCTTTGAGCGCACGGCGACCGGCTGAAAGGGGAGCTTGCGCATCAAAATGCTCTGCGCGACAAAAAGGCGCACGGCCTCGGCGAGCGATGTGCCCATGGCGTCGTAGAGACGCTCGGCATGCTGCTTGTCTTCCTCGCGAATGCGCACCTGCAGGATGGCTCGTTTTTGAGTCGATGACATCACTGGCCTCCCTTAATAAGCGTGCAATTTGAATAGTCAAATACAGCATCGGCTAATAATAGTCAATCTTACAACCACTACTTTATTGCACTAGAGTAATTGAGTGTAAACGATATTACAAACGTACTACATCCTTCAGAAATGGCGCAAAATCTCTCTCGGACGTACGCGTGTAATACACTCGCCTTTATATCCTATCGAGAATAATCCTAACCTGCCAAAACCCCTGCAATACACCCGTATTGCAGGGGTTACGCTCAAGTTTGCCCCCTGCAACTGCGTATATTCAACCTGTATACCGTTGGAGAAATTCTATCGAGTGCCTGTTTCGCCGCATGTATTCGATACGTCGATGCCAGGCTACGGGCGGCCTGGGGCAATGTCGACAGGGTCTCTCCGGCATGGGATTCAGGAGGGAGTGAACAACATGGGCAATAAACGAGTCGTAGCCGATTCCTCGCGCTGCATTGGGTGTCAAACCTGCATGGCGGCGTGTATCGAGGCACACGACACCCCCGGCAACATCGCCGCGCCGCGCCTGCGCGTGACGCGTACGTACGAGATCTCCGCACCGGTGGCTTGCCATCACTGCGAGGATGCCCCGTGCGCCAAGGCCTGCCCCACGGGCGCCTTGTTCTTTGATCCAAAGAACCATCGTATCGGCGTCAACGAGGACAACTGCATCGGCTGCAAGAGCTGCGTCATGGCCTGCCCCTTTGGCGCCGTGAGCGTGGCGACCACGCAGGTCCCCGTCTTGATGGGCGACGTGCGCGTGGGTTCGCAGACCAAGAGCTTCGTGCTCAAGTGCGACCTGTGCGTGGACCGTCCCGGCGGTCCGGCGTGTGCCGAGGCGTGCCCGACCAAGGGCCTCACCCTGGTAGACGAGGAGCGCCTGGCGGAACTGACCGCCGAGCGTGCCCGCGCCACCATCGAAAACGAGGCGTAGGCGGGCGGCTATATAGGCCCAACGATTGTCAAATACGTACCGATTAATCGGTAGCAGAGAAAGGAAGGAGGGTGTCATGGAGAAGCATAAAGTGATCTGCCCGTACTGCGGCGCCGGTTGCCAGTTTAACCTCCTGGTCCAAAACGGCCAGGTCGTGGGTACCGAACCGCTCAACGGCATTACCAATCAGGGCGAGCTGTGCCTTAAGGGCATGAGCGGCTACGACTTCATCAACGACACCAAGATCTTGACTCCTCGCGTACTGCACCCGATGATCCGCCGCACCAAGGGCGCGGATCTTGAGCGCGTAAGCTGGGACGAGGCGCTGGATTTCACCGCATCTAAGATGCAGGCCATAATTGACGAATATGGTCCTAACGCTGTCATGACCACCGGCTCTTCGCGAGGCGGCGGCAATGAAGCGAACTACGTCATGCAGAAGTTTACGCGTGCGTGCATCGGCACCCACAGCGTGGACAACTGCGCCCGTACTTGACACGGCCCTACTGTCCTCGGTCTGATGGACACGGTTGGTTCAGGTTGCATGTCATGCTCCATCCCCGGTATGGAGGATGCGGGCTGCATTTTCCTCTTCGGCTATAACCCTGCCGATTCGCACCCCATCGTCGCAAGGCGCATCGTGCGAGCCAAAGAAAAGGGTTGCAAGATCATCGTCGCCGACCCGCGCCATATCGAAACCGCGCGTATCGCCGATATCTACCTTCCGATCAAGAACGGTTGCAACGTCGCGTTCCTCAACGCCTTTGCTAACTGTCTTGTCAACGATGGCCTCTACGACAAGGAATTCGTCGCCGAGCATACGAACGGCTTTGACGAGTGGTGGGAGACCATCAAGAACTACACTCCCGAATCCGTACAGGACATCACGGGTGTCGAGCCCGCGCTGATCCACCAAGCTGCCGAGATGTACGCCACGGCGAAGCCCTCTGCCATCATTGGCTGGGGCATGGGCGTATGTCAGCAGAAGCAGAACCTGAAGACGGTGCACACCATCGCCTCCATCGCCTGCGTTGCCGGCCAGATCGGCAAACCCAATTCCGGCCTCGCGCCCGTGCGCGGTCAGAACAACGTCCAGGGCTCCTGCGATATGGGTATGCTGCCCAACCTGTACCCTGGCTACCAGAAAGTCACCGACCCCGCCGCTCGCGCCAAGTTTGCCAAGGCTTGGGGCGTGCCCGAGGAAAAGCTCCCGCTCGAGGAGGGCTACAAGCTCACCGACCTGGGCCACCTGGTCGACGAGGGCAAGGTGCACTGCTTCTACAACTACGGCGAGGACCCGGTGCAGACCGAGCCCGATTCGGCCGGTATGCGCAAGACGCTCTCCGAGCTGGACCTGTTCATTTGCCAGGACATCTTTATGACGCAGACGACCATGCTCGCCGACGTCATCCTGCCCGCTACCTCTTGGGGCGAGCACGAGGGTGTCTTTACCGCATCCGACCGTAGCTTCCAGCACTTTGACGCGGCCGTTCCGCCCAAGGGCGAGTGCCGCCACGACTGGGAGATCTTCGCGGACCTGTCCACGCGCATGGGCTATCCCATGCACTACGACAACACCGAGCAGATCTGGAACGAGTGCATTAGCCTGTGCCCCAACTTTGTGGGCGCGACCTACGAGAAGATGGCTCCCGAGGGCGGCTACGCCCAGTGGCCCGTCAAGAGCACCGATGTGAATGACCACGGTACGGCCGACATGTTCGCAGGTGGCAAGTTCACCACCAAGGACGGCCGCGCCAACCTGATGGCGCACGACTGGGAGGCGCCCTCCGAGCTTCCCGACGATGAGTACCCGCTCATCCTGTGCACCGTCCGCGAGGTCGGCCACTACAGCTGCCGCTCGATGACCGGCAACTGTAAGACGCTGGCGCTGCTCTCCGACGAGCCCGGCTTTGTCCGCATGAATCCCGCGGACGCCCAGGCACGCGGCATCAAGAATGGCGACATCGTCTCGATCCACAGCCGCCGCGGCCAGGTATACAGCCGCGCCGACGTGAGCGACCGCATCAACAAGGGCACGGTCTATATGACCTACCAGTGGTGGATCGGCAAGTGCAACGAGCTGACCATGCACAAGGTCGACCCGGTCTCGCATACGCCCGAGGACAAGTTCTCCGCCTGCCAGGTCGACGCTATCGCCGACCAGGTCTGGGCCGAGGGCGAGGTCGAGCGTCAGTACACCGAGCTCAAGCAGGCTCTGGTGGACGCCGCCGCTCCCCAGGACGTTGAGCCTGGCGCCGCCAAGTTCGACGACGAGACGCACGTGAATCAAATCGTGTAGTCCCGTTCTCGTTGGCTTTTTGGGCCGGGCGTCCCGTACGTTCGGGAGCCCGGCCCGTTATTTTGAAAGGAAGTGGGGATGAACCGCTTCATCGACATCAACCCGGAGAGGTGCATCGGTTGCGGAACATGCCAGTCCGCCTGTGCCGACGCCCACCGGATGCAGGGTCTTCAGGATACGCCGCGCCTGGCGCTCGTGAAGACCGGCGGTATTTCGGCCGCCCTTGCCTGCCACCATTGCGAGGGTGCCCCCTGCGCCGAGGTCTGCCCGGTGAATGCCATCGAGCACGATGGCGATCGCATCCACGTCAAGGAGCAGGAGTGCATCGGGTGCAGGCTGTGCGCCATCGCGTGCCCCTTCGGAGCCATCCATCCCGATGGCACGTCTATCGCCGGTGTCGCAGGCATGTGCGACCCGACGCCTTCGTATCCTAAGTCCCTGAGCAGCCTGCTTACGTGGGCTCCCGGCCAGTACACCTGCGCTGTTAAGTGCGACCTGTGCGCCTTCGATCCGGACGGTCCGCATTGTGTGGCGGCGTGCCCCACCAAGGCGCTGACCGTCATGGGCGGCGCGGCCGATCGCGAGCTCGACGAGGCCAAGCGCCTGCGCTCGATCGAAAACGGTCCGGTCGTCGACGTTACCGCTGTGGCCCAGGGTCTGTCCGAGAAAGCAGAAGGGAGCGTAAACAATGGATAGCATGACGCTGTTTATCGCATCGCTTGCCGTCTCGTGCATCGGTGCGCTCGCCTCGGTTCTGCTGATTAAGGCCGACAACGCCGCCAAGACCGCCGGCTGCCTGATCGGCGCCGTCGCGGCCGTGCTGTCGTTCATCGCGGGCCTCGAGGCCGTGCTTGGCGACGTTTCGTCCCTCAACACGGTCTTCTTCTTCCCGTTCGCCCGTCTCGAGCTCTTGCTCAACGGCCTTGCGGGCCTGATCGTGGTCCTCATCTCGATTCTCGCCTTTGCGGGCTTCATCTACGGTCTGTCCTACTTCGACGAGTACCCGGGCAAGGTCGGGCGCGCCGGCTTCTTTATGAACACCTTCGTCGCCTCGATGATGCTCGTCATCACCGCCGACAACGTGTTCTGGTTCCTGGTCGCCTTTGAGCTCATGTCCCTTACGAGCTACTTCCTTGTCGTTATCGAGGAGAACAAGAACTCCATTAGGGGCGGTTGGCTCTACTTCGTCATCGCGCACGTCGGCTTCGTTCTCATCATGGCGAGCTTCCTGCTCATGACCAACGGCGTGGGCGGTTCCTTCAGCTTCAGTGATTTCCGTACGCATGACTTTGGACCCGCCGTCTCCTCCGCGTGCTTCGTCCTCGCGTTCTTCGGATTTGGCGCGAAGGCCGGTATCATTCCGCTGCACTCCTGGCTGCCCCAGGCGCACCCCGAGGCGCCGTCCAACGTGTCCGCCCTCATGTCCGGCGGCATGATCAAGATCGGCATCCTGGGAATCCTCAAGGTCGGTCTCGACCTGCTCGCGGGTTCGGGCGTCCAGCTCTGGTGGGGCCTCATGGTCCTGGTCTTCGGATCCATCTCGTCGGTCCTGGGTGTCGTCTACGCCCTCCACGAGCACGACATCAAGCGCCTGCTTGCCTATCACTCCGTCGAGAACATCGGCATCATCTTGCTCGGTGTCGGCGCGTCCATGACGGCGCACGCCCTGGGCAACGACGTCATCGCGACGATCGCGCTCATGGCCGCCCTCTACCACACGCTCAACCACGCCATGTTCAAGGGTGAGCTGTTCCTCGGCGCGGGCTCCCTGCTCTATGCCACGGGTACGCGCAACATGGAGAAGATGGGCGGTCTGTTCCGCCGCATGCCGGTCACGGCCGTCTGCTTCCTCATCGGTGCCCTTGCCATCTCGGCCATCCCGCCGCTCAACGGCTTCGTTTCCGAGTGGTTCACCTACCAGTCCCTGTTCAACATCTCGACGCTCTCCGACCCGGTCGTCATGGTGTTCGCCGTCGCCTCCGCTGCCGCCCTCGCCATCACCGGTGCCCTGGCCGTCACGTGCTTCGTGAAGGCCTACGGCGTCTCGTTCGCGAGCAGCCCTCGTTCCCAGGAGGCCGCGAACGCCAAGGAGTCCCCGGCTCCGATGTTGTTCTCGCAGATGCTCCTCGCGGCCATCTGCGTGGTACTGGGAATCGGCTCCCCGGTCATCGCCCCGGTTCTGGGCGACGTCGCCCAGAGCGTGCTTGCCGGCTACGCCGTCACAGCCACCTCGGGCGTGTCTCTCGTGAACGAGATTTCCGGTGCCGCCACCTCCACCCCCGCGATCGCCATCGCGCTCGTGGTCCTCACCGGCCTCGCGTTCGCGTTGAGGTCCTGCCTCGGCGCCAAGGCCCCCGCTAAGAAGACCGACCCTTGGGCGTGCGGCTACGAGCCCAACGAGCACATGCCCGTCGTCGCCACGAGCTTCGCGTCCGACGTCGAACTCTTCATGGGCCCGCTCTACACCCTGCGCGAGGTATGCACCAAGATCTGCTGGTCCATCGCGCACGTGTTCCAGAAGCTCACCGGTGTCGCCCAGGGCGTCGAGCCCCTGCCCGACCGTTTCCTGGTCGATGCACCGAGCGAGGGTGCCGACAAGCTGGCCGGCCTCGCCTCCAAGATCGAGGGCGGCAACTACTCCGTATACATCTGCTACATCGTCGCGGCGCTCGTGGTCTTCCTCGTGCTCGCCGTGGTCATGGTCTAGAGAGGGGAGAGGATATTATGAACATCGTTCTTGCGATGGCGCAGGGCCTCGTGGTCATGCTGGTCGCGCCCTTCTTCTCCGGCCTCGCCCGTGTGATTCGCGCGAAGATGCACAATCGCCGCGGTCCGTCCATCCTTCAGGATTACCGGGACCTCGCGAAGCTCATGGCGCGTCCCGAGTCCGTGAGTTCCGACTCGAGCTTCGTGCTGCGCATCATGCCGCCGCTGTTCCTCGCGGTGTCGTTTATGCTCGCCATGGGCCTGCCCATGTTCACGCTCCAGAGCCCCATGCCCGTCTTTGGTGACGCCATCACCATCATGTACGCGCTCGCGCTGTCCCGCTTCTTCTTCGCGCTGTCCGGCGTGGATTCCTCCAACGCCTACGCGGGCTTCGGCGGTATCCGCGAGCTCCTCATGAGCGTGCTCATCGAGCCGTCCATGCTCATCGCGCTGTTCACCGTCGCCATCGTGTGCGGCTCCACGGACATTGCGACCATGGGTCAGCACATCGTTACGGGCAACGTCTCGAGCGTCGTCGCCGTTATCCTCGCCGGCGTCGCCTTCGCGGCCGCCTGTTACATGGAGCTCGGCAAGCTTCCGTTCGATCAGGCCGAAGCCGAGCAGGAGCTCCAGGAGGGCCCGCTCGCCGAGCTCTCCGGCCCGTCCCTGGCCATGATGAAGCTCGCCATGGGCATGAAGCAGGTCGTGGTCGTCGCTTGGTTCACCTCCATCTTCATCCCCTGGGGAGAGCCCGCGACCATCGGTGTCACCGCTCTCGTGGGTGCCGTCGTCTTCCTCGTCAAGTGCCTGGTCGATTTCGTCGTCTGCGGCGTGCTCGAGAACTCCGTTTCCCGTTCGCGCTTCAAGGTGCTCGGTAACCAGACCTGGGCCGTCGTCGGCATCGCGGTCCTCGCGTTCGTCTTCGTCGTCGTAGGCGTGTAGGGAGAAGGGAGAAACTATGTCAATCGAATCGAGCTTGTCCCTCTTTGCCATGGTGGCGATCGCCGTCCCCATGCTGGGCTCCCTGCTCATCGTCATGCTGCCGCGTCCCTACGCTAAATGGATCTGCGCCTTTGTCGGCGGCATCGCCACGGTCGCTTCCGTTGGCTTGGCCGCGACGTTTGCCGGAAACGGCATGAACGCGGTCGATGTAACCTGGGCGAGTATGGGCCAGACCTTGGTCATGGGCTTCATATTCGACCGGATGAGCACGCTGCTCGCACCCGCGTTCGTCGCTATCGGCCTGCTCGTCGTCATCTATTCGTTCCCGTACATGAGCGATAAGAATAAGGAGCATCCCGACGCGCCCCGTCGTCGCTTCTACGTGTACTTCTCCACGTTCATCGGCGCCATGGCCGGTCTCGCCTACAGCTCCACCATCGTCGGCCAGCTCGTTTTCTTCGAGATCACCGGTGTGTGCTCCTGGGGCCTCATCAGCTACTACATGACGCCCACGGCCAAGAAGGCCGGTATGAAGGCGCTCATCATCACCCATATCGGCGCTCTGGGACTCTACATCGGCGCGGCCTTCCTGTTCGCCGGAACCGGCACGTTCGCGCTGAGCGCGATCTCCCAGCTCGATTCCGGTATGAAGACCGTCGTGCTGCTGCTCATCCTGTTCGCTGCTTGGGCCAAGTCCGCCCAGTTCCCGCTCTACATGTGGCTGCCCTCCGCAATGGAGGCCCCCACGCCCGTTTCCGCCTACCTTCATGGCGCGTCCATGGTTAAGGTCGGCGTGTGCGTGTTCGCCCGCGCTCTTGCGAGCGCCGGCGATATCCCCGAGATCGTCGGTTGGGTCGCCATCATCGACGCCGTCGTGACCATGCTCTTCGGCTTCCTCATGTACCTGCCCCAGAAGGATATGAAGCGCCTGCTCGCCTTCTCGACGATCGCGCAGCTCGCCTACGTGTTCTTTGGCCTGGGCCTCTCCGTGTTCGGAAGCCAGATGGCGTTTAACGGCGCCGTCGAGCACATCTTCAACCACGCGTTCACCAAGACCCTGTTCTTCCTCATCGCTGGCTCTCTCAGCTTCACGCTGGGAACCCGTATGCTGCCCAAGATCCAGGGCCTCATGAAGAAGTACCCGGTCACGGGCGTGGGCTTTGCGGTCGCCGCGACCGCTATCGCCGGCGTGCCCCCCATGAGCACGTTCTTTTCCAAGTTCCAGATCATTTCCGGTGGCTTCGCGGTTGGTGCTACCAACACGGTCATCTTTGTCCTCGTGTGCGTCATGGTCGTCGAGACCGTCGCCACCTTCGCATGGTTCCTGCGTTGGATGGGTAAGGTCCTGCCCGGTGAGCCGAGCGAGACCGTGGCCGCCGGCCAGCCCCTTCCGCGCGCCATGGCGTTCGTGTTCGTCGTCCTCATGATCATGGTCGTCGTCGCCGGTCCTCTGTCCTCTAGTTGGATGGGTTAGGAGGTAGGACATGGGTTATTCGTTAGTCAATATCCTGGGCGGTCTTCTGATCGTGACCTCCACCATGGTGGTCGTCTCGAAGACCATCCCGTCCGCCATCAAGTGGTACGCGATCCAGTCGGTTGTCCTGGTGGGCGTGCTGCTCACCCTGGGCCTCACCACCGGTGCCACCGAGCTTCTCATGTGGGCCGCGTCGGCCTTCGTCACCAAGGTGATCCTCGTTCCGTTCATTCTCAACCGTGCCTACAAGAAGATGGGTTCGCCTGCCGATAGCACGCTGACCTCCTCCATCAAGCCGGCCTGGACTATCATCCTCACCGGTCTGGAGGTGGCCGTCTGCTTCGCGGTGGTCACGCGCCTGAGCCTGCCCACCGCCGAGGTGGCCACTCCGGCCCTCGCCATCAGCTTCGCGCACTTCTTCGTCGGCCTCACGTGCATCATCTCCCAGCGCAACATCCTCAAGCAGATCTTCGGGTACTGCCTTATGGAGAACGGTAGCCACGTGACGCTCGCTCTGCTCGCGCCCACGGCCCCCGAGATCATCGAGATCGGCATCGCCACCGACGCCATCTTCGCCGTCATCATCATGTCCGCCGTCGTCGTGAGGATTTGGAACGACACCAAGTCGCTCGACTCCCACGACCTGACCGAATTGAAGGGGTAGGCCATGGATGTTTCAATGCTGACGGTCGCCCTGCTCGCTTGTCCTCTCGTGTTCTCCCTGATTATGGCTGCGCTCCCCAAGACGACGTCCTACAACGTCTTCGCGGGGCTCAACACCATCTCCGTCGCGGCGACCCTTGTCCTTTCGGTCGTCACCGCGGGAACCATGCTCTCGAGCGGGCAGAATATCGACGCTTTGGGCCTGTGGCTCCATCTCGATTCGCTCTCGTCGATCTTCGTCCTTCTGGTAGGCATCATCGGGTTCATCACCGGCGTGTACTCCATCTCCTATATCAAGATCGATATCGAGGAGAAGACCATGCCGGCCGAACGCACCAAGCAGTACTACGCGCTGTTCAGCCTGTTCGTCTTCACGATGCTGCTCGTCTGCCTGTCCAACAACATCATCCTCACCTGGGCGGCGGTCGAGGCCACTACGCTGTCGACCGTGTTCCTCGTGGGCATCTACAAGAACAAGCAGGCGCTCGAGGCGTCTTGGAAGTACGCGATGGTCTGCACCGCCGGTGTGGCCTTCGGCCTGTTCGGCACGCTGCTCATCTACGCGAACGCCGCCGATATCATGCCCAACGCGCATGAGGCCGCCTTCCTCACCTCCATCATGCCCTACGCCGACCAGTTCGACCCGATGCTCGTGCGCCTCGCGTTCGCGTTCATCGTCATCGGCTTCGGCACCAAGGCGGGCCTGTTCCCCATGCACACCTGGCTGCCCGACGCGCACTCCCAGGCTCCGAGCCCGGTCTCCGCGCTGCTCTCGGGCGTGCTGCTCAAGTGCGCCATGCTGGTGATCATCCGCTTCTACTCCCTGTCCATCATCACGGTGGGCGACACCTATCCGCGAACGCTCCTGCTCATCCTGGGCACGCTGTCCATCCTGGTGGCTGCCCTGTGCATCTTCAAGCAGGACGATATCAAGCGCCGCTTCGCGTACTCCTCCGTCGACAACGTCGGCGTGGTCGCGCTGTGCCTGGGTATCGGTGGCCCGCTCGGTATCGCCGCCTGCCTGCTGCACTGCATCTTCCACGGCTTCACGAAGGCGCTCGCCTTCTGCATGGCCGGTAACATCCAGCACATCTACCACACCCGCGACCTGAACAAGATCAAGGGCGTCGTCGAGATCGCTCCCGTCACGGCAGCGCTCACCATCATCGCCCTGCTCGCGCTCGCCGCCTTCCCGCCGTTCGCCCTGTTCATCTCCGAGTTCCTCACCTTCGTGGCCGGCGTTCAGTCCGGTCCCATCTGGGTGGTCGTGCTCGTGGCCATCGGCCTCACCGGCGTGTACTTCGCCCTTACCGGCATCGCGCTCAAGTCCATCTTCGGCAAGGCGCCCGAGGGCATGAAGCGCCACGAGGTGCCCGCCCTCATGATCATCCCCGAGATCGCCCTCGCGATCGTGGTCATGTGGTTCGGTATCGCCACCCCGGTCGCCATCACGAGCGGCGTCGAGGATGCAACGTCCGTCGTTTTGAACCAGAGCGTCGAAGAGCTCCACGAGGCCCCTCTCTACCGCATGGTGTTCAGTTCCCAGACCAAGACAAGTGAGGTGAATTAGCACCATGGCAGAACCTGAAAAGAAGGACTACGCTCGTCGCTGCGAAAGCCACGTCGAGGCCCTGCGTGCTGCAGTGCCGGGCGCTATCGAGAAGGTCGAATGGCAGTGCGAGGACCAGCTGACGATCACCGTCAAGCTGGACCGTCTGCCCGAGGCCGTCCACTACCTGTATTACGAGCGCTACGGCTGGATTCCTGTGATTGTCGGCAACGACGAGCGCAGCCTGTGCGGCCGTTACGCCGTGTACTACGTCATCTCCATGGAGGGGGAGGACCCCGGCTGGGTTACCGTGCGTGCCGAGGTCGACCCCGCCAAGATGACGTTCCCGTCCGTGACGCCGTTCGTCCCCGCCTGCGTGTGGGGCGAGCGCGAGCTGCGCGATATGTTTGGCCTGATTCCCGAGGGTCTGCCCGACCGCCGTCGCCTGGTGCTTCCCGACGATTGGCCCAGCGGGCTGTACCCGTTGCGCAAGGATTCGATGGATTACCGTTTCCGCCCCGCCCCCGCGAGCGACATGGAAAACTACGAATTCCTGGCCGACACCAAGGGCAAGGAGACCACACTCGTCCCCATGGGACCGCTGCACATCACCTCCGACGAGCCCGGCCACTTCCGCCTGTTCGTGGAGGGCGAGACGATCGTCGATGCCGACTACCGCCTGTTCTACGTGCATCGCGGTATGGAGAAGGTCGCCGAGACGCGCCTGAACTATGATGCCGTGACGTTCCTTGCCGACCGTATCTGCGGTATCTGCGGCTGCGCCCACTCGGTGGCCTACGCCGAGGCTGTCGAGCGCGCCCAGGGCATTCACGTCCCGCCGCGCGCGCAGTACATCCGCGCCATCATGCTCGAGGTCGAGCGCCTGCACTCGCACCTGCTCAACATTGGCCTCGCATCGCACTACACCGGCTTCGATTCCGGCTTCCAGCAGTTCTTCCGCGTTCGCGAGAAGTCCATGGACCTGGCCGAGAAACTCTCCGGCCACCGCAAGACCTACGGCCTCAATGTGATCGGTGGCGTGCGTCGCGACATTTTGGCCGAGCAGAAACTCTCCACGCTCACGACCATCCACCAGCTGCGCTCCGAGGTCCAGGAGCTCGTCGACGTTTTGCTCTCCACGCCCAACTTTATTGAGCGCACGAGCGGCATCGGCATCTTGGACCGCAAGATCGCACGCGACTTCTCGCCGGTCGGCCCGCTCATGCGTGGCTCGGGCTATGCCCGCGACGTGCGCTTTGACCATCCCTTCGACGGCTACGCCGATCCGGACGTCCAAAAGATGCACGCCGCCACGGCCGACACCTGCGATGCCTTCGGCCGTACCGCCGTTCGCATCCAGGAGGTCTACGATTCGATCGACATGATCGAGACCATGCTCGAGAACTGCCCGTCGGGACCCATCCTCACCACGGATTGGGAGTACACCCCGCACAAGTACGCCATCGGCGCCACCGAGGCGCCGCGCGGCGAGGACGTGCACTGGGCTATGCTCGGCAATAACCAGAAGTGCTATCGCTGGCGCGCCAAGGCCGCCACGTACAGCAACTGGCCGGTCCTGCGCTACATGTTCCGCGGCAACACCGTGGGCGATGCGGCGCTGATCGTCGGCTCGCTCGACCCGTGCTACTCCTGCACCGACCGCGTGACGGTGACTGATGTCGCCGCCAAGCGCGACCACGTGCTCGACAAGGAACAGTTCGAGAACGTCTGGCGCGACAAGTCGCCGCTTGCGGGCGAGGGCACCATGGCCGCTCCGCTCGATGAGGAGGCGCTCTAATATGCTGAAGCTTTGGAAGGTTAACGCCAAGGCCGGCGACGCGACGGTCAAGTACCCGTTTGCGCCGTTTCCCACCAACAAGGACATGCGCGGCAAGCCCGAGCACAACGCCGAGCTCTGCATCGCCTGCGGTGCCTGCGGCGTGGCGTGCCCGGCCGATGCCATTCGCATGGACACCGACCTTGCCTCCGATACCATCACCTGGTCGATCGACTACGGTCGCTGCATCTTCTGCGGCCGTTGTGAGGAAGCCTGTCCCATGGAGGCCATCAAGCTCACCGAAGAGTTTGAGCTGGCCGTTATGAGCAAGGACGACCTCACCAGCAAGAGCGTCTATACGCTCGAGCACTGCTCGCGTTGCGGCAAGCCGTTCGCCCCGCACAAGGAGATCGACTACGCCAAGCGCCTGCTGCAAAAGGCCGGCGGCATGGAGGCCATCCAGGCCGCCCGTACCGTCGGTATGTGCCAGGAGTGCAAGCGTGAGCTCGACGCCCTGCGCGCCGCTTCGGCCGTAAAGACCGGCAACGCGCACGGCATGGCTGCCAACGAGACGCTTGCGTCCGGTGAGCCCCAGGGCCCCGGCATGGAGTATCTGGGCGGCCACGGCGTGAACCCGGAGTATATCGACCGCGAGCTCAACCCCGATGCGCCCGAGATTCCCGCCGGTCCTGCGCCGGTCGAGGGCATCATCATGGATTTTGATACGAAGGAGGAGTAACCATGGCCGAACCCACGCTTTTGCCCGAGCGGCTTCAGTACCGCCCGACCAAGATCGAGCTCGATGAGAGCATCGAGAAGGCCAAGGCGACCCTTCTTAAGAAGATCAAGCGCTCGGTGTACGTCTACCGTGTTGACTGCGGCGGCTGCAACGGCTGCGAGATCGAGATCTTCGGTTCCATCACGCCCGTCTTCGACGTTGAGCGCTTTGGCATCAAGGTCGTGCCCTCGCCCCGTCACGCCGATGTGCTGCTGTACACCGGCGCCGTGACGCGTGCCATGCGCATGCCGGCGCTGCGCGCCTTTGAGGCCGCACCCGATCCCAAGATCGTGGTGTCCTATGGCGCGTGCGGCTGCACCGGCGGCATCTTCTACGACAACTACTGCGTCTGGGGCGGCACGGACAAGATTCTGCCGGTCGATGTCTACATCCCCGGCTGCCCGCCCAGCCCCGCGCAGACCATCTACGGCTTTGCCATGGCGCTCGGTCTGCTGGACCAAAAGCTCCATGCCGAAACCACGGTGGAGGCCGCCGGCGAGCAGGCCGATATCCTGCACCCCGGCGTGCCGTACAAGCTGCGTGTTGCCATTGAGCGCGAGGCTCGCGCCATGAGCGGCTACCGTTACGGCCGCGACCTGGCCAACGAGTTTATGGACACGCTCGAGGGCGCACCCAAGGGCGATATCCGCGGTGCCATGGCGCTGCTTATCGACAAGCAGGACGATCCTCGCCGCGTCGAGGTGTACTCGGCGCTGCAGGATCTGGTGCTGGCCGGAGGTCGCTAGATGGAACTCACGGACCGCTCTGGTTACTTTGCGGGCCCCGGCATGCTCGGCGGCTCCTTTGGCGATGCCTCGCGCGCAAGCGACGAGGCCGCCGAGGGCGTCGCCGACCCCTGCCTGGGCCATGCGCCCGATCAGGTGGTCTTTTACGAGCTCACGCGTAAGTTTGTGGAGACCGAGGAAGACGTTCCCCAGGAGGCCTGCGACGTGCTGTACTACACGCTCGCCGTGGGCCACCACACCGGCGTGCTCGACTGCTTTGAGCCGCGCCTGTCGGTGCCGGTGGATGTGTTCTATTCGCTCGTCGACGCGTTGCCGGAGGGGGAGGCCAAAATAAAGTTCGAGGCCATCCGCTCCTTTGGCGAGTGCCAGCTCGACAAGGCGTCGGTGCCGTCGCTGCTCGAGGCCTGCGATGCGCTGCTCGACGAGCGCGGTTTTCGCGGGTCGGCCAAGGCCGGCATCTCGGTGTTCGATGACGACTTTGGCATTCATGCCCAGCAGGTCGCGTTCTTAATGAAGTTCCGCGATCTGGTTGAGCGCGTGCGCGATGTATCGGGCGTGTATCTGACGGGAAGGTTGCAGTAATGGGTCGCGTTGTGGATGGACGTGTGAACGGTGCCCCGTTTGCGGGCATTGTGCTCACGGCGGGAAGCGTACTGCGCGCCGACGATGCCGCCGGCCCTGTGCTCTCCAAAAAGATGGAAGACGCACCCATTGCCGGTTGGTACACCATCGACGGAGGTCAAACGCCCGAGGACGACATCATCGAGGTCAAGCGCGAGCGTCCGCCTCGCCTGGTCTTGGTCGATGCCGCCGACATGGCGCTGCCCGTCGGGTCCATCCGTTTGCTCGACAAGCGCGATGTGGCCCGCAAGTCGATGTTCACCACGCATTCGCTTCCTTTGTCGATTCTGATCGAGGAAATCGAGCAATCGTGTGATGATATCGTCTTCGTTGGGATTCAGCCGGGCGACACGGAGTTCTACAACCCCATGTCCCCGGAAGTCTTTGACGCCGTCGACGCCGTGTACGACGCCGTGGCCGCCAACGACTTTTCCCACTTTGTCCGCTTGGGGCAAGAGCAATAGGAGCGCTTGTCCCTGCTGATTAGGAAAGAAGTGATTGACATGGCAGATTCCAAGGTGGAGTACCCTGCTCCCGATTGCCTGGCGCCCGCTGCGATCGAGGCCAAGACCGAGGCCGCCGGCGTGACCAAGGCCAACCTGCCGGTCGCAAAGGCCTTTCTGTTGGCAATGTTCGCCGGTGCGTTTATTGCCTTCGGCGGCCTGTTCTTTACCGTGTTCTTGAGCGATAGCACGTTGGGCTGGGGCGCCCAGCGCGTCGTGGGCGGCCTGTGCTTTTGCCTGGGCCTGGTGCTGGTGCTGGTGTGTGGCGCCGAGCTGTTCACCGGTAATTCGCTTATGGTTTGCGCGCTCAAGAGCAAAAAGATCACCCTGGCTCAGATGCTCAAGGCATGGATCGTCGTGTGGCTTGGTAACTTTGTCGGTGCCCTGTTCATCGTCTTTTTGGTGTACATGGCCGGCATCTATAAGCTCAACGGCGAGGCGGTCGCCAATTCCATGGTGAGTGTCGCCGCCGGCAAGGTGACGATCGACTGGGTGACGATCTTCTTCCGCGGCATCCTGTGCAACATCTTTGTGTGTTTGGCCGTGTGGATCGGTACCGCCGGCAAGACCGTGGTCGATAAGGTCGTGGGCATTCTGCTGCCCATCGCCGCCTTTGTGGCCTGCGGTTTTGAGCACTGCGTTGCTAACATGTACTTTTTGCCCATGGGTGCCGTGATGCACGCGTGCGGCTATGGCGCCGACATCGCCGGCGCCGATGCGCTCAACGTCGCGGGCATTGCGTTTAACCTGTCCGCCGCCACGCTGGGCAACATCGTGGGCGGCGCGGTTCTGGTCGCGCTCGGCTACTGGTTTATCTACGCCAAGAAGTCCGAGGCGTAAGGTACCGTCTGTTTGACGTTGGGCCTCCCGCGGGGCGTTGCCGTGCGGGAGGCTTTTTGGGTCTGGGGCCCGTTGCCGGGCTTTTGGCCTGTTGTGTTTAGCTGATGAAAGGGGTAATCGAGATGACATCTGCTGTGAAACGTGACGGTCGCGCCGTGGTGACCACATGCGGGGGATGCTATGCCGATTGCGCCTTTGCGGCGCGCGTTGAGGACGGTCGCGTGGTGGCCGAGCTGCCGGTGCCGGGGCATCCGTGCGCGACGCGTGCCCTGTGCGCCCGCGGGCGGCATCGCCTGTCTATGCCGTTTGACGAGCGTGACAGGATTTTGCACCCCATGCGCCGCCGCCGGGATGGCTCGGGGTTTGATGCGATTTCGTGGGACGAGGCGTTTGCCCAGATTGCTGCGCGCCTTGGGGGAATTGTTGACGGGCACGGTTCGCGCGCGCTGGGCATGACGCTCGGCGTGCCCTCATTCGACCGCTACTGGGCCTATCGCTTTATGCATGCGCTGGGCTCACCCAACGTATACGGTGCCGACGGTGCCTGCGAGGTAAGCCGACTTACCGGTTGGGAGCACAGCCTGGGCTATAGTCCCGCCTCCGACCTGGCACATACCGATTGCATCATGTACCTGGGGCGTTCCATCGTCGATTCGTCGACGATGGGGGCCGTTGATGCACTCAACGATGCCCGTCGCCGTGGGGCGAGAATTATCGTGGTCGACCCCCGGCGCAGCGGCTCGGCTGCGCTTGCCGACCGCTGGCTGCGCGTACGCCCGGGCTGTGATCTGGCCTTGCTGCTGGGCATTGCGCATGTGCTCATTGCCGAGGACTTGTACGACCACGAGTTTGTTGCCCGCTATACCACGGGCTTTGACGAGCTGGCGCAGGCGGCCCGTGCTTGGACGCCTGAGTGGGCCGAGTCGATGTGCGACGTGCCGGCCGCAGAGATTGTCGCTACGGCGCGCGATATGGCTGCCGCCGCGCCCGCCGCCGTGGTGGATGCCGGCTTTCATGGCGGCATCGGCATCGCGTATGCCAACAGTACCCAGACGGCGCGAGCTATCTGTATGGTCGATGTGCTGCTGGACTGTATTGGACATGCGGGCGGTGCGCTCAACCCGCCGACGCCGCTTGCCTTGGGCGATTTGGACCCTACGCGTTTCGCGACGCCGTCGATGCCACGTGAGCCCAAGTTGGGGTCCGAGCGCTATCCACTGGTCGATCCGGTGCGCGGCCTGTGCACGACCATCGGTCAGTCGATTCTTGCCGGCGATTTGCGCGGGCTCATCGTCTATGCCAGTAACCCCGGTGCGGGCTATGGCAATGCGCAGGCTTGGTTGAGTATTTTGCAGCAGCTCGACTTGCTCGTGACGATTGATATTCGCTGGTCCGAGACGGCGCGTGCTTCCGACTTCGTACTGCCCGATGTTACATATCTGGAGACCGACCGCGGCGTGGGAACGGTGACGGGCGTTAATGACGCGCGCCTGTTCTACCGCAATGCCGTGCTGCCCGTGCTGCATGACGACACGCGTCCCGGTCGGGAGATTTTTGCCGGGTTGGCGCAGGCGTGTGGCGCGGGCGAGTACTTTCGGTTTACGTCCGACGACCTGGCGGCTGCCCAGGTGGCGCCGTTTGGAATTGACCTCGCTGCGCTCAAGGAGCGCGGCTGGGCCGACACGGGTGTTGCGCTGCCGTCGCGTACGGGCGAGCCGGTGATCCCCTTGAACGGCGGCAGGATCGCGCTGGCAAGCGACGTATGGGAGCGCGCCGGTCTGGGTCGCGTGCCCAACTGGATCGCGCCCATGGTGGAGCCTGGCCCGGGGATGTTTCGCCTCATTAGCGGCAACCGTCCCTTTGAGTCGCACACCTCGCGAAGGCTTGCAGCCCAAGGTGCCGCCGAGGCTGGGTCGGACCTGGATGCCGTGCAGATGAATGCCGATGCTGCTGCGCACATGGGCATCGCCGACGGCGAGGTCGTCGAGCTTGTGAGCGATATGGGCCGCGACCGCGTGCGCGTGGAGACGACGCCCTATCTGCATCCGGCGTGCATCTTTACGTCGGCTGCTCCCGGTGGGCGTTCGTTTGGCACCGGCGCGGATGGCGCCCAAGCGCTCGGCGTTGGCCCGCTCGACCATACGCCGTTACGTTGGGACCCGTTGACGGGCGCCGCGCTCACCCAGGAAAACGCCGTTCGCGTGGAAAAGATCGCGGCGCGCGAGGATAATAGCGGATGATTGACTCAGCCGATCGAATTGGCTGATAGTTTGACGTTCGAACGATTGATTCACCTTTGGTTTTGAAAGGCCGCACATGAGCGATAGCCAGAACATGTCCGATGAGGTACGCGCCCGCCTGCGCGCCATTCCTTCCGTCAACGAGCTGCTCGCCGAGTGGCCGGTGGTGAAGGCGGTGGGGGAGACCTGCGACGCGGTGGTCCATGCTGCCGTGACGGCCGAGCTCGACGAGGAGCGCGCCGCCATTCGCGCCGGTGCTGCCCCACGCTCTAAGCGCGAACTGGCATCGGCCATTGAATTTCGCGCGCATCGTTCTGCGCTGCCGAGCCTGCGCCCCGCCGTCAACGCCACGGGTGTGGTCATCCATACCAACCTGGGTCGAGCCCCGCTCGCGGAGTCGGCGGCAAAGGCCGTGGCCGAGGTTGCGCGCGGGTACAGTACGCTCGAGTACAGTGTGGACACCTGTTCGCGCGGGTCGCGCAAGGAGCACGCCGCGCAGCTGATTCGCTCGCTCACCGGTGCCGAGGACGCGCTCGTGGTCAACAACAATGCCGCCGCGGTGCTGCTGGTGCTGGCGACCCATGCCGCAGACAAGGAGGTCATCGTCAGCCGCGGCGAGCTTGTCGAGATCGGCGGCAGCTTTCGCATCCCCGATGTCATGGCGGCTTCGGGCGCCAAACTCGTCGAGGTCGGCGCCACCAACCGCACGCACCTGGCTGATTATGAGCAAGCCATCACGCCCGATACGGCGATGATCCTGAAGGTCCATCCTTCCAACTATCGCATCGAGGGTTTTCACGAGGAGGTGGGCTCTCGGGAGCTTGCCGCCCTGGCCCACAAGCATGGCCTGCTGTTCTACGAGGACCAGGGCTCGGGCGCGCTGTTGCCCGACGACATCTTGGTGCGCGGCGGCGAAGAAACCACGCCGGCTTCGGTTTCGGCGGGGCTCGATATCGTGTCGTGCTCGGGTGATAAGCTGCTGGGTGCCGCGCAGGCGGGCATTATCATGGGTCGTCGCGATCTGGTCCAGGCCTGCGGGTCGCATCCGCTTATGCGTGCCCTGCGCCCGGGCAAGCTCGCACTGGCGGCGCTCGAGGCTACGCTGCGCATTTACATGGATGGGGCGGATGTGGCACATCGCGAGGTGCCGGTGCTCAACATGCTCACGCTTCCACAGGCTCATCTGGAGCGTCGTGCACGCAAGCTGCGCGAGCTGATGACGGCAGGCCTCGATAGGGCGGGTTGCCCGTGCGCCGTGCAGGTGGAGATTGCCGAGGAATCGTCGACCCCCGGTGGCGGCTCGCTGCCTACCGTCGAGCTGCCCACGATGTGCGTGGCCGTCTGCCCGGTCGACGGGCGCCTGTCCGTCGACGCGCTCAAGCGCTCGCTCGTCCAAGACTTCGATACGCCGGTCGTCACGCGCGCCTCGCACGATCGCATTTTGTTTGACGTCCGTACGCTTGTGGGCGACCGCGATATCGAGACGGCGGCATCGACGCTCGTCGCGTGCGTTGAGAAGGCGATTGCTCGATGAGTGAGGTTCAAGCGCTGGTGGAGTGTCCCGTTATTGTTGGCACGGCGGGCCACGTCGATCACGGTAAGTCGGCACTGATCGAGGCGCTGACCGGCAAGAATCCCGATCGTCTGGAGGTTGAGCGCCGTCGCGGTATGACCGTAGAGCTGGGCTTTGGCGAGCTGGCGCTGCCGAGTGGCAAGATCGTCGGCCTGGTCGACGTGCCGGGCCATGCGCATTACTTGCGCGCCATGGTGCAGGGCGCCACGGGTATCGACGTGGCCGTGCTGGTGGTTTCGGCCGTCGAGGGCGTGATGCCGCAGACCCGCGAGCACGTGCATGTGCTGGAGCTGCTGGGCGTCACACACATGGTGGTCGCGCTGACGATGTGCGACCTGGCCGACGCCGAGATGACCGAGCTTGCCGAGCTCGATGTCGATGACTTTTTGTCGGGTACCGTGTTTGCGGAAGCGCCGATCGTGCCTGTGTCGTCCAAGACCGGTGCGGGAATCGATGACCTGCTGGCTGCGCTCGACGAGCAGGTTGCCGCTTGCTGGGGTGCCTGCCGTGCCCGTGCCGAGCTCACCGATGCCGCACCGCGTCTGCCCATCGATCGCTGCTTTACGATCAAGGGCGCCGGTACCGTGGTGACGGGAACGTTGCACGATGCGCCCGTCGCGGTGGGGGATGAGCTCGTCGCGCTGCCGTCGCGTACGGTCTGTCGCGTGCGCGGGATTCAGGTGCATGGCGATACGCCGCGAGCACTGCCCGGACAGCGTGTGGCGCTCAACCTGGTGGGCGATGGCGTCGCCGCGCTCGATCGCGGTGAGATGCTCGGCGTGGCGGGCCGCTTTGGCCAGACGATGCGCTTTATGATGACGTTTACGTATTTGGGTCGCGAGGGAGCCAAGCCGCGCGTGCTCGAGTCGGGCGCGCGTGTGCACGTGATGGCGGGTACGGCCGAGGTAGTCGGTCGCATCATGTTCATGGAGGGTGAGGCCCCCATGGCGGTGGGCGAGACCCGCATCGTTCAGGTGCGCCTGGAAAACTCGCTGCCGCTACGTGCCGGGGACCATGCCGTGGTGCTGTCCTATTCGCCCGTGATGCTTGTTGGCGGCGGGCGCGTGCTGCTTTCACGCTGCCGTCGCTCGCGCGAGCTTGCCGAAGGGGAGCGTGCGCTGTATGCGGCGCTCGAGTCCGGCGATATCGCGGGCGGTGTGGGCGCTTGGCTGGCGCTGCAGACGCTGCCGGTTACGGCGGTTGATGTTGCCGAGGCTTTGGATCTTGGTGTCGGCGAGGCCGATGCCGCACTGCGCGGATTGGTGGCGCAGGGCTCCGTTCGCAAGCTTGCCGCGTGCGATGCGGGCCTCTTGGCGGACGCCGTGGTGCTCGACGCCGCGATGGATTCACTGGCGGCGACCCTGTCAGCCATGCACGCGGCGGCTCCCAAGGAGACGGGCTTTACGCCCGGCGCCGTTGCCCATGCTGCGTGGCCTGCCGCTGATGATGGCGTTGCCGCGGCTCTGATTGCCGAGGGCTGCTCGCGTGGCGTGTGTGCCGCCGAGGGTGCCGAGGTATTCGACCCGCACTCCGCTGCCGCCGCGGCGCGTGTGGTGCGCGAGGCCTGCGAACGTATCGTTGCCTTGCTGGACGAAGCCGGCCTCGATGCACCGACGTTGCCCGAAGTGGGCGAGCAGTTGCAGCTCGATCGCGACACCATGACGCGTGCCCTGCGCGAGCTTTCGCTCAATCGCTCGATCGTTAAGGTCGAGCGCGACGTTGCCCTGTCTGCCGCCGCCGAGGCCCATGCGCGTGAGCTCGTCGCCGCCGCCATTGAGGCAGCCGGCGGCGCAGCCACCGCGAGCGTGCTGCGTGAGGCTCTGGGCGTGTCGCGCAAACGTGCCATCAGCATCTTGGAGCACCTGGATGCCGTGCGCTTTACGGTGCTCGACAAGGAGGCCGGCGGCCTGAGGTCCCTGCGCTAGATCGGCTGCTCGGTTTGGTAAAATACCGCCGCACTTGGGAACGGATGGGCTCCGGTGGGCTCCGCGGTCCTCAAAACCGTTGCGAGGCGTGCAAAACGTCTTGGATGTGTTCGATTCACATACGTTCCCGCCATATGCTACCAGCGCTTTTGTGCTCGCGGTCTTGCTGCGTGCCGCAAAGGCGCTGTTTTGTTTTTGCACGAGCTTTTTCGTAGCGCTGCTATTTCGGTGGCTGTATTTAGCTTCGTGCGCCGGGTTTCGAGCATGCCGATGGAGGTGTTTTGCCGTATGACTACCGTAAGACGTGCCGATCTTTCTTGTGTCGTCCAAGCGGGTGGGCTGTCCTCGCGCATGGGCTGTGATAAGGCTCGCATGGCGTTTTGCGGCGAGCCGCTCATCGAACGCGTGCTGGGTCGGCTGGCGCCAGTTGCCGGCGAGTTGGTCGTGACGACTTCGCGTCCCAGCGAGCTTGCCTACCTTGAGGAGCGCGCGTTTGGCGGCCTGGTGCCGCGAATAGTGTCGGACCTTGAGGGGCCGGCGGGCGCCATGCGCGGCATCGCGAGTTCGCTGGCTGCCGCTCGGTTGCCCCTCGCGGCGATCGTCGCCTGCGATATGCCGTTCGTCTCGCCAGAACTGATCGGCGCGCTTTCTGATCGGGTCAAGGAAGGCCCGCTCGATGTGTGCGTCCCGCGCGAGGAGCGGGGGATTGAGCCGCTGTGCGCCGTGTGGCGCCGCCAGGCTTGCGCGCCGGTTGCCCGTGAGTTGCTCGACCGGGACCGCCAACGCATCCGCTGTTTGATCGACCAGGTCCATGCCGGCTATCTGGATGAGCCCCAGATTGTCGAGGTTGCCGGTTCGACGCTCTGCTTCGAGAACGTCAATACGCCCGAGGAGTTTGCGGCGGCCGAGTTACTCGCCTAGACGATTGGAGTTGCCATGTCTCACGATATTTGTCCCGACACGGGAGAGCCTTGCACTTGCGACGGGTCCGAACACTGTACCTGCGGTTGCGGTGGCTGTGGACATACCACGGAAGAGGAGGCGGCCGCCGCGGCGTATCGCGAGGCACACCGCGAAGGCCCGTCCGGTGATGCCCTCGACCACGAGCGCAAGATTATCGTGTCGTTTGACAGCACCTTCGATGTGATGGAATGCGAGCAGCTGTGCCTTGCCGCCGGTGTGCCCGGGCGCATCATGCCGCTGCCCGGCTCCATCACCGCCGGCTGCGGGCTGTGCTGGGCCATGCCGTTCTCGGGCGATGCCCTTGCCACCTTCCGCGCTGCCACCGAAGGCCGCATAACCCCCGCCGACTACCATCAGCTCGTCCTCTAACCGCCAACATCACCACAAAGGTGCCTGTCCCCAATGTGGTGGTTTGGAACACGTGGACGAAACAGGTTTGAAACACAGGTTTTGCACGTCAGGCTCTCAAAAACGCTTCTACCTGCATCGTAATCAAAACGAAACATCTGCTCGTTGGCTTATGCGAAACTTTGCTGCAACAGTGCGATATTATCCATACTCGATAAAGTTCGCGGCGCATGGGGTGCCGCGACCAACATTTTTCGTTTCCCATCATTGGAGGAAGCATGAGCTACACGCAGAAAGTTCTCGAAGAGCTCAAGGCCCGCTATCCCGAGCAGCCTGAGTTCATCCAGGCCGCGACCGAGATTCTCGGCACCATTCAGCCGGCGCTCGACGCCCATCCCGAGTACGAGGAGGCTGCCCTGCTTGAGCGCCTCGTCGAGCCCGAGCGCATCGTTATGTTCCGTGTCCCCTGGCTCGACGACCAGGGCAAGGTCCAGGTCAATCGCGGCTACCGCGTCGAGTTCAACTCTGCCATTGGACCCTACAAGGGCGGCCTGCGCTTTAACCCGACGGTCACTCTGGGCATGCTCAAGTTCCTGGGCCTGGAGCAGATCCTCAAGAACAGCCTGACCACCCTTCCCATGGGCGGCGGCAAGGGCGGTTCCGACTTTGACCCCAAGGGCAAGTCCAACAACGAGATCATGCACTTCTGCCAGTCCTTCATGACCGAGCTCTATCGCCACATTGGCCCCAACACCGACGTTCCCGCCGGCGACCTGGGCGTTGGCGGCCGCGAGGTTGCCTACCTGTTCGGTCAGTACAAGCGCCTGACCAACGAGTGGACCGGCGTCCTTACCGGCAAGGGCCTTTCCTTTGGCGGCTCGCTCGCCCGTACCGAGGCCACCGGTTACGGTCTGGTCTACTTTGTGGACGAGTACCTCAAGAGCCGCGGCGACTCCTTCGAGGGCAAGAACGTCGTCGTTCACGGCTCCGGTAACGTCGCCATCTACGCGGTCCAGAAGGTCGCCCAGCTCGGCGGCAAGGTGCTCGCCTGCTCCGACACCCATGGCTGGGTCGAGGATCCCGACGGCATCGACTACACCGTGCTCGAGCATGTCTACAACAAGAAGCGCTCCGGCCACGACAAGGGCGTTACGCTCGCCATGTACGTTGACGAGAAGCCCAACGCCGTGTGGCACGAGGGCGACGGCCGCGGCGTGTGGCAGCTGCCCTGCGACATCGCGCTGCCCTGCGCTCGCGAGAACACGCTGCTGCTCGAGGACGCCCAGGCGCTCGTCGCCAATGGCTGCAAGGTGGTCGGCGAGGGCGCGAACATGCCCACGACCATCGAGGCCACGACTTACTTCCAGAAGAACGGCGTCGCCTTTATGCCCGGTAAGGCTGCCAACGCCGGCGGCGTGCTCGTGTCCGGCCTGGAGATGAGCCAGAACGCCGAGCACCTGTCTTGGACCTTCGAGGAGGTCGACGGCAAGCTCGAGCAGCTCATGCGCGGCATGTTCCACAACGTGGACGACACCGCCAAGGAGTATGGCCAGGAGGGCAACTTTGTCATGGGCGCCAACATCGCCGGTTTCCTGAAGGTCGCCGACGCCATGCTCGCCCAGGGCGTCTGCTAAATCTTCGCTCGACATAGCATGCTATAAGGCTCCCAACCATTCCGGCTGGGAGCCTTTTTCTATGGCGGTGAGGGTCGTGCGCTCTCGTTTGGTACACTTAGAGGTACTGGACAAGTGAAGAGATGGGGGAGAACGTGCTCAAGTTCGGTACCTACGTCCGTGTTGGAAACGCGGCCGAAGCCTATGAGCTCTTACAGAAGAACCGCAACAATAAGATTGTGGGCGGCGGCATCTGGATGCGCCTGGGTTCGCGTCGCGTGGCGACGGCGATTGACCTTTCGGCCTGTGGACTCGATCAGATCGAGGAGACCGAGACCGAGTTTCGCATCGGCGCCATGTGTACCCTGCGCCAGCTCGAGCGCCATGCCGAGCTCAACGCGCTTGTCAACCATGTCTTTGAGTTCGCCGTCCACGATATCGTGGGTGTGCAGCTGCGCAACACCGCCACGGTGGGCGGCAGCATCTACGGTCGCTTTGGCTTCTCTGACGTGCTCTCCGCCTTCCTCGCGCTCGATTCGTACGTTGAGCTGACGGGCGCTGGGCGCGTGCCGCTTGCCGAGTTTGTGAACATGGGCTACGTGCGCGACGTAATCGAGCACGTCGTGGTCGTCAAGCACGACTACCGCGCGAGCTACGAGGCCGTACGCAAGGCCGCGACCGACTTCCCCTCCCTAAACGTTACCGCCGCCTGGTGGGATAACAGCTGGCATGTCACCGTGGGCGCCCGCCCGCTGCGTGCGACCTTGCTGCAGGGCGAGGCATGCGGCCTCACCAGCGAGCAGCCTTCCGAGGACGAGCTTCGCGCCCTGGCCGCATCCGTGCGCGCGCTGAGCTACGGCACCAACCTGTGGGGTTCGGCCGACTACCGCCGCCGCATCTCGGCCCCGCTCGCCGTCCAGGCCGTGCGCCGCGCCGCCGGCATCGAGCTTTCGGCCGCGCTTGCCCGCGAGCTCGAGGGCGTGCAGATTCCTAAGTTTGCCACGGACGAGTATTCCTGCCGCCGCGTGCCCGGCGTCGATTCTAGCGAGGTGCGCTAATGGCTGCCAAACTCATCGATCTTTCCTTTACGCTCAACGGCCGCAAGGTCAAGGTTCAGATTGCCCCCGACACCATGCTTTTTGCACTGTTACGCGAGCAGGGTTGTGCGTCGGTGCGCTGCGCCTGTGAGACCACCAACTGCGGCCTGTGCACGGTGTGGCTCGACGGCGACCCGGTGCTGAGCTGCTCGGTTCCCGCCGCCCGTGTTGAGGGACACACCATCACCACGCTTGAGGGCCTTAAGGCCGAGTCCGAGGCTCTCGCCCGTGCGATGGCTGCCGAAGGCGCTGAGCAGTGCGGTTTTTGCGCCCCCGGCCTCATCATGAACGTGCTGGCGCTCGCCCGTGCCGCCAAGGAGGACCCGAGCCTCGTCGCCACGCGCGAGGAGCTCTCGCGCCAGCTCGCCGGCAACCTCTGCCGCTGCAGCGGCTATGAGAGCCAGCTGCGCGCCATCGTCCGCTTCCTCAACGAGTCTGGCGTGCAGGTGGGCTTTGAGATGCCCGAGCTGCCGGTCAACGACACCAGCTGCGACGGCGTCACCTACAAGCAGATTACCCACAAGCAGCCCAAGAAGGACTCGAAGGCTCTGCTCGAGGGCAGTCCCGTCTACACGGGCGATATGGTGCCCGCCGGCGCGCTCATCGTCAAACTCAAGCGAAGCCCGTATGCCCGCGCCAAGATTCGCTCCATCGATACGTCGCGCGCCCTGAAGGTGCCCGGCGTCGTGGGCGTCTACACCTATGAGGACGTGCCCAAGCGCCGCTTTACCATCGCCGGTCAGAGCTATCCGCAGCCTTCGCCCTACGACCGCCTGATCCTCGAGAACCTCGTGCGCTACCAAAACGAGGAGGTGGCGATCGTTGCCGCCGAAACCGAGGAGGCCGCCGACAAGGCGCTCAAGCTCATCAAGGTCGACTACGAGGTGCTCGAGCCCCTGCTCGACTTTACCCAGGCACTCGATAACGACATCGTGGTCCACCCCGAGGGCGACGTGACCTTTATGTTCCCGCAGGGCGGCGACGTCCCGCGCAACTTGGTATGCAGCGGCACGAGCGACTTTGGCGATCTTGACGAGGCCTTCGCCCAGAGCGACATCGTCTTTGAGCGCACCTACACCAGCCAGGCCACGCAGACTGCGCCCATGGAGACCTTCCGCGCCTTCGCGACGACCGACGCGTTTGGGCGCATCTCGGTGACCACCTCGACGCAGGTGCCCTTCCACGTGCGCCGCATGGTCGCGCAGTCGCTCGACATTCCGCAGTCGCAGGTGCAGGTCATTAAGCCGCGCATCGGTGGCGGCTTTGGCTCCAAGCAGACGGGCTGCTGCGAGATCTTCGTGGCGTTTGTCACTCAGCAGACCGGCCGTCCGAGCTACTGCTGCTACACCCGCGAGGAGACCATCACCGCGGGCAACTCGCGTCACCAGATGCAGATGACCGTTAAGCTGGGCGCCATGAACGACGGCACCATTACGGCCATCGATCTGCACACGCTGTCCAACGCCGGCGCGTACGGCGAGCACGCTACCACGACGATCGGCCTTTCGGGCCACAAGAGCCTGCCCATCTACAACCATGTGAAGGCGAGCCGCTTTAGCTGGGACGCCGTCTACACCAATACCAACCGCGGCGGCGCGTATCGCGGCTACGGTGCCACCCAGGGCCAGTTTGCCGTGGAGAGCGCCGTCAACGAGCTCGCCGACATGCTGCACATGGACCCCGCCGACCTGCGCCTTAAGAACATCGTGCGCGAGGGCGAGATCATGCCGCAGTACTACAACGAGAAGCTTAACGCCTGCGCACTCGACCGCTGCCTGCTGCGCGCGATGGACATGATCGGTTGGCGTGACAAGCCGCTGGCCGTGGACCTGGGCGACCGTGTGCGCGCCCTGGGTTGCGCGCTCACCATGCAGGGCTCGGGCATTTCCAACGTCGACATCGCCGGCATCGACATGCGCCTGGAAGAGGACGGCTTCGTTACCATCGGCACCGGCGCCACCGATAACGGCATGGGTGTCGATACGATCCTGGCGCAGATTGCCGCCGAGGAGCTGGGCGTTGAAAGCTCGCTCATTGTGGTGCGCGGCGTGGACACCGACGTGTCGCCGTTCGACGCCGGCTCGTACGCGAGCTCGGGCACGTACGTGACGGGCCTTGCCGCCAAGAACGCCGCGACCGAGCTGCGTGAGAAGATTTGCGCCAAGGCCGCCCAGATGTGGGACGTGGAAGCCGCCGATGTGGTCTTTGATGGTCAGTATGTGCGCCTGTCCGACGAGCGTGCAGCGCGCGAGCAGAACCGCTACCTCACGCTGCGCGACTTTGCCAACCTGTGCGTCAAGAACATCGCAGGCGGCGACGCGCTCACCTCGCATGCCTCTGCCTGCCTGCCCGTTTCGCCTCCGCCGTTTATGGCCGGCATTGCCGAGGTCGAGGTCGACAAGGCCACCGGCAAGGTGACCGTGGTGGACTACGCTGCGGCTGTGGACTGCGGCACCGTTATCAACGAGGCGCTCGCGCGCGTCCAAGCCGAGGGCGGCATTGCCCAGGGTATTGGCCACGCGCTCTACGAGATCGTCGAGCACGACGACCGCGGTCGCCTGCGCACCGGCAACTTTATGAGCTACAAGTTGCCCACGCGCCTGGATATCGGCAGCATCCGCGTGGCCTTTGAGCCGAGTTACGAGCCGACGGGTCCGTTTGGTGCCAAGTCGATCGGCGAGGTCGTCATCAACACGCCGCTCGCCGCCGTGGCCTCGGCCGTGGCACACGCCACCGGACATCAGGTACGCTCGCTGCCCATCACGCCCGAGAAGGCTCTGCTGGGGGAGTAGCGGGTCGACGAACAAGTCGTAATGGGCGGGGCGGGGCAACTCGTCCCGCCTTTTGCACTCGTGGTGAGGTCGTGAGCCTGTAAAACGTGTGCGTGCGCTTGTCGCTCGTATCTGCTATCATTTCTAATCTGTGCGCTCATGCGGGCGTGGCGGAATTGGTAGACGCGCCAGATTTAGGTTCTGGTGGGATTCCCGTGAAGGTTCGAGTCCTTTCGCCCGCACCAACGCACCCGCGTCGGCTTATGCCCTCGCGACGTTTGTTGCATAAAGGTACCAGCACCTCAGATAAGCTGGGCAGTATGAGGAGGAACGTGTTGAACATCACCGCTTCTGACGTCAAGGACGCCAAGCTCACCGCTACGGTCACCATCCCGGCCGCCGACGTCGACGCCGCGATCAAGAAGGCCTACAAGGACACCGCCAAGAAGTATCGCTTCCCGGGCTTCCGCGCTGGTAAGGCCCCCCGTCCGGTCATCGACTCTGCTCTTGGCGCCGAGGCTACCCTCGCTCAGGCCACCAACGACCTGATCGCCGCTAACGAGCCCGCCGTCCTCAACGAGCTGGACATCGTCCCCACCAAGAACGGTGACTACAAGGAGCTCGACCTCGCCAAGGATCACGAGGACTACACCTACACCGTCGAGTTCTCCCTGCGTCCCGCCGCTGAGCTCTCCTCCTTCGACGCCGTCGAGATCGAGATGCCCCCTGCGGAGGTCACCGAGTCCGAGATCAACAACCAGGTCGAGATGCTCCTCAACTACCGCGCCACCTTCGAGGACGTCGAGGGCCGCGTCGTCGAGGCTGACGACTATGTGACCGTCGACCTCAAGGCCGTCGAGAACGCTGATAACTTCGCCGCCGAGGGCCGCATGCTCATCGCCGGTAGCGACAGCAACCCCGCTGAGTTCAACGAGGCTCTGATCGGCGCCAACGTTGACGACGTCAAGTCCGTCACCTGGACCGACGAGGCTGAGGAGGGCGAGGAGGCCGAGACCCACACCGTCGAGGTCACCGTCAAGGGCATCAAGGTCCGCAACACCCCCGAGCTCACCGACGAGCTCGTCAAGTCCGACTTTGGCTTCGACAGCATCGACGCTATGCGCGACGCCATCAAGATCGAGATCGAGCAGGACAAGGCTTCCCGCCTCCCGGCCGAGAAGGAGAACCGTTGCGTCTCCGCTCTCGCCGAGCGCCTGCAGCTCGACGAGATGGATGCCGACTACGAGCAGTCCGTCTTTGAGGAGCTTGGCCAGAACTTCCTGTCCAACCTCGCTGCCCGCGGCATGACGCTGGACACCTGGCTGCCCGCTTCCGGTCTGACCATGGAGCAGTTCATCGGCGACCTGCACAAGCAGGCCAACGACGTTGCCCGTGAGTCCCTGGCGCTCGACGCTCTCGCCCGTGAGCTCAAGATCGAGGTTACCGAGGACGACATCAACGCCGAGTTCGAGAAGGCCGGCGTCAAGGACGTCGAGGCTTCCAAGGCCGAGTTCATCGCCGATGGCCGCATGCCTGCCGTTCGCGAGTCCATCCGTCGCTCCAAGGCCGTCGACCACCTGGTCGAGAACGCCAAGGTGACCGAGGTCGACGAGACCGCCAAGGACGCCGAGTAATTCTCGCCACCTTGCCCACGAGCGCATGCGTGCGCCCGTGATGGGGTAAAGTTATACACCGGTTATCCGGTTGCTTCGTACGGTGCCAGCCAATGCATAGCATGCGGGCACCGTACGTTTGTCTAGAACCATTATTGGTCCGTAAGAGAAATGGAGATGCGTATGATCGCTAAGTTCGATTCCGCCCTCGTGCCATACGTTATCGAGCAGACGCCGCGCGGCGAGCGCAGCTACGATATCTATTCGCGCCTGCTCAACGACCGCATCATCTTCTTGGGCGAGGAGATTAACTCCGTCAGCGCCAACCTGGTCGTTGCCCAGCTGCTGCATCTTGAGAGCCAGGATGCCGAGAAGGATATCTCGCTCTACATCAATTCGCCCGGTGGCGAGGTTTACTCTGGCCTGGCGATTCTTGACACCATGAACTTCATCAAGCCGCAGGTCTCCACCATCTGCGTCGGTATGGCCGCGTCTATGGCTGCCGTGCTGCTTTCGGCCGGCGCCAAGGGCAAGCGCTTCTGCCTGCCGCACTCCAAGGTCATGATTCACCAGCCCAGCGGCGGTGCTCAAGGTCAGCAGACCGAGATCGAGATCGTGGCCGAGGAGATCAAGAAGACCCGCCGCGAGCTCAACCAGATCCTGTCCGATGCCTCGGGCCAGCCCATCGAGAAGGTCCAGGCCGATACCGAGCGCGACAACTACCTGACCGCTGCCGAGGCCCTCGACTACGGCCTGATCGACCGTATCGTTACCTCGCGCGACCTCGCCGCGAAGGACGCCTAGGATGGCAGGAAACATGCAGGACAACTTTGACGAGAACGGTAACCCCATCCGCTGCTCCTTCTGCGGAAAAGAGCAGGGCCAGGTCCGTCGCCTCGTAAAGGGTCCGACCAATATCTTTATCTGTGACGAGTGCGTCGCCGCCTGCTCCGAGATCTTGGAGGAGTCGCTGGCTTCGGACTTTATGGACGCTGCCCGCAACGGCAAGCTGCCGGGCTTCCTCAACGACCACGGCCAGGCTGCTGGGCAGCCCGCCGTGGACCCCGAGGCCGAGGGCTTTGAGCTCGAGGACGACCGCCAGGTCATCACGCACGTGCCGACGCCGCACGAGATCTATGACGAGCTTTCGGCCTATGTTATGGGTCAGGAGGACGCCAAGCGCGCCATGTCGGTTGCCGTGTACAACCACTATCGCCGCGTGATCGAGGGCGGCGCCGCGGTGTCTGCCTTTGACGACGGCATGGGCTCGCAGCTCAACGACGATATGGACGAGGTAGAGCTCGCCAAGTCCAACATCCTGCTGCTCGGTCCCACCGGTACCGGTAAGACCCTGCTCGCTCAGACGCTCGCGCGCATCCTCGAGGTGCCGTTTGCCATCGCCGATGCCACTGCGCTCACCGAGGCCGGCTATGTGGGCGAGGACGTGGAGAACATCCTGCTCAAGCTTATCAATGCTGCCGATGGCGACATTGAGCGCGCTCAGGTGGGCATCATCTATGTTGACGAGATCGACAAGATCGCCCGCAAGGCCGAGAACCTCTCCATTACCCGCGACGTTTCGGGCGAGGGCGTTCAGCAGGCGCTGCTTAAGATTCTTGAGGGCACGGTGGCCAGTGTTCCGCCCACCGGCGGCCGCAAGCATCCCCAGCAGGAGCTGCTGCAGATCGACACGACGAACATCCTGTTCATCTGCGGCGGTGCCTTTGTGGGTCTGGATAAGATCATTGCCGATCGCGTGGGCAACAAGGGCGTAGGCTTTAACTCCGAGATCGCCGGCCCCACCTCGGTCGACGAGAACGACCTGCTGCGTCAGGTGCTCCCGCAGGACCTCAACGCCTTTGGCATGATCCCCGAGTTCGTGGGCCGCACTCCCGTCGTCACCCAGACGCAGGCGCTCGACGAGGACGACCTGGTGTCGATCCTGACCGAGCCTAAGAACGCCGTTGTGCGTCAATACCGCAAGATGTTCCAGCTCGAGGACGTTGAGCTTGAGTTTGAGGACGCCGCCCTGCACGAGATCGCCCGCATGGCGCTTGCCCGCAAGACCGGCGCCCGCGGCCTGCGTTCCATC
This sequence comes from Collinsella sp. AM17-1, assembly GCF_003470665.1. GTDB lineage: Bacteria > Actinomycetota > Coriobacteriia > Coriobacteriales > Coriobacteriaceae > Collinsella. The sequence goes on along the minus strand of NZ_QRJZ01000010.1, from coordinate 24,077 downwards.
TGCGAGGACGTGCTGCAGCAGACGATGTTCGACCTGCCCAGCGAGGAGGGTGTTTCCAAGGTCATCGTGACCGAAGCCTCCGTAAAGGGCGAAGAACAGCCCCAGCGCATCTACGGCTAAACCTGCATAAAGCGTGTTTGCAAATATCCTCCGACCACCCGCGGTCGGAGGCTATTTTATATATACGCAATAACCCCAACTACCTGTGTTATTCTGTGTGTTTGTTTAAGCCTCAGCGAAGTCATATCAGACTGAAGTAATCGATACCTAAGGGGAGGAATGCAGACCCTGGCGGGCCTACATTCCTCCCCGGCGGGACAGGGAGAGATATATGGAAGAGATGCCCAAGAATTACGATCCGTCGACCAACGAGCCGGCGATCCTGCAGAAGTGGCTCGACGGTGGCTACTACAAGCGCCGCGAGGGCGTGGGCGACTGCACCGTCACCATTCCGCCTCCCAACGTGACCGGCAAGCTCCACATGGGCCACGCCACCGACGACTCCATCCAGGACGCCATCGTCCGTATGGCTCGCATGCGCGGCAAGTCCACGCGCTGGGTGCTGGGCACCGATCACGCCGGTATTGCCACGCAGACCAAGGTCGACAAGAAGCTCAAGAGCGAGGGCATCAGCCGCCTGGAGATCGGTCGCGACAAGTTTGTCGACGCCTGCTGGGACTGGACCCACGAGTACGGCGGCATCATTGTCGAGCAGATCAAGCGCATGGGCTGCTCCGTCGACTTCGACAACGAGCGCTTTACCATGGACGAGGATTACGCCCAGGCCGTGCGTAAGGTCTTCTGTGACTGGTACCACGACGGCCTGATCTACCGTGGCAAGCGCATCGTCAACTGGTGCCCCAACTGCACCACCGCCATCTCGGACGACGAGGCCGAGTACAAGGACGAGAAGGGCCACCTGTGGCACCTGCGCTACCCGCTGACCGAGCCGGTCAACGGCCAGGACTACATCGTCGTCGCCACTACGCGTCCCGAGACCATGCTCGGCGACACGGGCGTTGCCGTTTCCCCGAAGGATCCCGAGAAGGCCGCCTTCGTGGGTAAGACTGTCATGCTGCCGATCGTCAACCGTGAGATCCCCATCTTTGAGGATTGGCACGTCGACGCCAACTTCGGTTCCGGCTTCGTCAAGGTCACGCCTGCTCACGACCCCAACGACTACGCCATGGGTCAGGCCCATGACCTGCCGCAGATCAACATCTTCGACGAGCACGCGGTGGTCGTCGAGGGCTATGGCGAGTTTACCGGCATGAACCGCGACGAGTGTCGCGAGGCCGTCATCAAGTGGTTCGAGGAGCACGACCTGCTCGATCACGTCGAGGACCTCGATCACTCCGTCATGCACTGCTACCGTTGCGACTCCGCGCTGGAGCCGTGGCTGTCCGAGCAGTGGTTCGTCGCCGTCGACAAACTCAAGGGGCCAGCGCTCGACGCCGTCAACTCCGGCAAGGTCACCTTCCACCCCGCGCGCTGGACGCAGACCTACACCACCTGGATGGAGAACCTCAAGGATTGGTGCATCAGCCGCCAGCTGTGGTGGGGCCACCGCATTCCCGTGTTCTACTGCGAGGACTGCGGCTGGGAGGACGCCCTGACCGAGGACACCGACGTGTGCCCCAAGTGCGGCGGCCATCACGTGCATCAGGACGAGAACGTGCTGGACACCTGGTTCAGCTCGCAGCTGTGGACCTTCGCCACGCAGGGCTGGCCGCAAAAGCCGGAGCTGCTCGAGGGCCATCACCCCACGACGGCGCTTGTCACCGCGCGCGACATCATCGCGCTGTGGGTCGCCCGCATGGTCATGAGCTCGCTGTACTTCCTGGACGAGGTGCCGTTTAAGGACGTCGTTATCTATCCGACGATCCTTGCCAAGGACGGCAGCCGCATGTCCAAGTCCAAGGGAAACGGTGTTGACCCCATGGACCTCATTGGCATGTACGGTGCCGACGCCATGCGTTATAACCTGCTCACACTGTGCACCAACAACCAGGACGTCAAGTTCGACGCGAACATCGACAAGAAGACCAAGAAGCTCATCGACAGTCCGCGTACCGACCAGGCCAAGTCGTTTGTAACCAAGATCTGGAACGCCAGCCGCTTCCTGCTTATGAATATGGAGGGCTACACACCCGGCGAGCCCGTCGTGGAGACGCCGGCCGACGCCTGGATGTTCAGCCGCCTGGCCAAGGCCGTCAAGATGGTCACCGAGGGTATCGAGAACTACACCTTTGGCGACATGGCCCGCGGCGTGCAGCAGTTCTTCTGGAACGAGGTCTGCGACTGGTACGTTGAGGTAACCAAGGCCCGCCTGAAGGGCGAGGGCCGTCTGCAGGCCCAGCGCAACCTGATCTTTGTGCTCGACACCTCCATTCGCCTGATGCACCCGCTCATGCCGTTTGTCACCGAGGAGATCTGGGACAACATGCCGGCGAGCGTGCTCGACCTGGATTCCGAGGGCAACGTGGATCGCGCCGAGGCGCTCATGATCGCCAAGTGGCCCGAGCCCGCCGACTACGCCAAGTACGTCGACGAGCCCGCCGAGCGCGCGTTTGAGCTGTGCCGCACTGTCGTTTCCGCTGCTCGCGCCACGCGTTCGCGCTACCGCTTGAGCCCCAAGGCCGAGCTCGACGTGGTCGTGCGCGCCGGCTCCGAGGACATTGAGAAGCTCGAGAGCCTGCGCTCGACCATCGAGCCGCTGGCGAACACCGCCTCGCTGGTTATGGGTACCGACGTCGAGAAGCCGGCTGCGAGCATTGCCGTGGTCGATAGCGGCGTCGAGGTCTTTGTGGTGCTCGAGGGCAAGGTTGACCTTTCGGCCGAGAAGGCGCGCCTGGAGAAGGAGATTGCCGCGGCCCAGAAGGAGCTTGCCGGCTGCGAGAAGACGCTGGCCAACGAGGGCTTTGTGGCCAAGGCCGCGCCCGCGGTGGTCCAGAAGAAGAGGGACCGTGCAGCTGAGCTCAAGGAGATCCTGGCGGCGCTGACTGCTCAGGTTGCTGACTTCTCGTAGAGCTTACGGGGGGCGCGTCCCGACGCTTTGCTCGCTACTGCGGACACCTATTCCGCCGTTCTAACGAACGGCGGCTGGCTCGACGCTGCAAACGCCTCTGATGGCCAATCTGCCGTTCAACTTCGGGCGCATGGGCATAAGCCCTATGCGCCCTTGTTTCACGGCACCTTGGCTCATCAGAGGCGTTTTCGCTGACTATCCTCAACCTATACTGTTTTATTTTTCTATGAATGGCGGTTCTGAAAATGCCTAAGCGTTCTGGCTTGTATACCGTTCCTTTTGAGTTTGAGTTGCTTTCGTTTGATGAAGCTGTCGGGCTTGCTGCTGATACGGGGCGGATTTCTGGGGATGCTGGGCCTCTGCTTGAGACGGTTGTCGATATGCTCGATGAGCTGGGGCGTCCGGATGAGTATTTCGATTGCATCCAGGTTGCCGGTACCAATGGCAAGACTTCGACTACGCGCTTTTCGGCTGCTATCCTTCGTGGCGAGGGGCTAAAGACCGCGCTGTATACATCGCCGCAGCTTGTGCGCTATCCCGAGCGCATGGAGGTCGATGGACGCGTTGTGAGCGACGAGGCCTTTGCCCGTGGCGTTTCTGCCGCCGTCGAGGCGGGGCATCGCGTGAATGCTCGTCGTGTGGCGGCGGGGGAGCGTGCCTATACCATCACGCCGTTTGATCTGCTGACGGCTGCCGCACTGGTGGTTTTTGCCGAGGCTGCGGTGGACGTTGCCGTGCTCGAGGTTGGTATGGGCGGGCGTTGGGACGCCACAAGTGCGACCGATCCCGTCGCCGTTGCCATTACGGGCATCGGGCTCGATCACACACGTATTTTGGGCGATACGCTCGAGGCCATTGCGGGGGAGAAGGCTGCGGTTATCAAACCCGGGCGCCTGGTTGTTTTGGGCGAGGGTACGCATGAGGCGAGTGTTCAGCGCGTGATGGATGCTCGTTGTCGCGAGTGCGGCATTGTGCCGCTCGTGGTGAGCCACGCCACGACCAAGGTGCCGGCGCATGTGGGCGATACGGTGGAGTTCAGCTGTACCACGCCGCGCGCGATTTATACGTCGAGCATGGTTAAGCCGGCCTATCAGCCGCAGAATGCCGCGTGCGCGATAATGCTCTGCGAGGGCTATCTGGGCCGCGAGCTCGATCACGATACGCTTGATGCTTCTCTTATGGGCTGCCCCACGCCGGGTCGCTTTGATGTGCTGGGAACCGATCCGCTCAAGTTGATCGACGCCTGCCATAATCCCCAGAGCTGCGAGAACTTTGTGAGCGCACTGGACGAGATCGACCCGTGCGTAGAGAATCGCCCCACGCTGCTGTGCGCCGCGCTGGCAGACAAGGACGTGGCGGGCATCGTCGACGTGCTTGTTCCGGCTTTCCCACGCGTGGCCGTGACGCAGACCGATTCCGACCGCGCCCTGCCGGCGGAGGAGCTTGCTACCCTGGTGGATGCCGATAAGCTCGCGGGCGTATACCCCAGCGTATCCGAGGCTCTCGCCGCCTTCGATGCCGCGGGCGAGCCTTTCGTAGCAGCAGGCACCATCACCCTAGCCGGCGAAGTGGCAGGCCTGCTCCGTTAACCCATCCCCTTATCGGTTGCGGTGAAATACGGACTGTTTTACAAGTCATAAGCCTCAAACAGTCCGTATATCACCGCAACTCAAAAGCAGTCATTTTGGGACGGGGCTTTTTTGGCTGCCCTGTGCCCCGAGTTGACTCGCTTGCCACGAAATTGGCCTATCTACTACGTTTGACCGGTTACCCTCGACCACGCGGAACATCGCGAAATTAAAACCGCAGGTAAACGGCTTGCGGGTTTTGCGAAAACCCGGCTATGGTCGACACATGCGGGTTAAACGTAGTAGATAGGCCGTTTTTGTGGCAGCGTTCATGTGATGCGGCAAAGGGGCTGTCCCTTTGCCGCATTGCCTAGTCTAGGCGGACTGGGTCGTGGGGGTAGGCGTTGAGGATCTCGACGCCGGACTCGGTGACCAGGGCAAGGTCCTCGATGCGGACTCCGGTGCGGCCGGGGAGGTAGATGCCCGGCTCGATGGAGAACGTCATGCCCGGCTCTACGACCTGCTCGTTAACGAGCGAGACATCGCCCGGCTCGTGGTCCTGCAGGCCAATTGAGTGGCCCAAGCGATGCGTAAAGTACTTGCCGTAGCCCGCATCCTCAATTACGTCTCGCGCGGCGCGGTCCAGGTCGCACATGCGCACGCCCGGTGCGATGAGCGCCTCGGCGGCCTCGTTGGCGCGGCGCACGATGTCGTAGATGTCTGCGGTCTCCTCGTCCGGCTCGCCCCAAAAGAACGTGCGCGTCATGTCCGAGCAGTAATTGCGATGACGCCCGCCAATGTCGAACAGCACCACGTCGCCGCGCTTGAGTACCGTATCGTCGGGCTCGTGATGGGGGTCTCCGGCGTTGGCGCCAAAGCTCACGATGGGCGGAAAGCTAAAGCCCTCGCAGCCGTGCTTGCGATACAGGCCGAGCATCTGGTCGGCAATTTCGCGCTCGGTTACGCCTTCGTGTACGAGCTTAATGGCGTCGGCCATCACGGCGTCGTTGGCGGCCGAGGACGCGCGCATGAGCTCCTGCTCCGCGGCATCCTTGTGGGTGCGCGCGGCGGTGACGGCAAAGTCACCCAGGAAGAACTTGCTCGCGGCGTGTCGATCCATAAGGGGCATCAAAAAGCCGGAGCGCATAACGGTATCGATGCCGAGGGGCTTGGCAGAATTGACCTCGCGTGCGATGGCGTCGGTCACAACGTCGGTATCGGTGTGGTAGGCCACGCGGGCATTGTCGTACTCGGGCAGCTGATGCAGAGCGTTGACCAAGATCACCGGCTCGGCACCGCGCGCGAGCAGCACGCCGCAAAAACGCTCGAACATATCGGCATAAAAGCCGGTCAGATAGTAAATCGACCACGGGTCATTCACGAGCAGCTGCGCGCCGGGGTGCTGAGCCTCGAGCGCATCGAGCACGCGCGCCACACGCTGGTCATCGACATGTGCCATGAAACATCCTTTCGCTAGGGTGTCACCATGGTATCCCATGCCCGGCAGTTAGGGACGTTCCTTTTATGCCGGCACTTGGGGACACTCCTTGGCATGGCCAGCCTAGCGAACGTTTGGGAAAAAGTAGTCATAAGAGACCCGTCCCAAATGGGCTGGTTTCAAAAGTATGGCGGATTACGGGGCTGGGCCTGTATTACTTGACCATGGCAATAATCGCGAAATTAAAACCGCAGGTAGACGGCTTATCAAAAATCGAAAAATGTCGGTATGGATGGGAGTCTCCGAATCAGCCCCGTAATCCGGCATAGTTTTGAAATGGCACTAAAGTAGGCACAGGCTAAATACCAATTCCAAGGATAGTTGCGGTGGAATAGTTCCTGAATGCCGGGGTTTTGGCGGAAATCAGGAGCTATTTCATCGCAATTGAGGAGGGGCGGGGTGGACGGCGGGGTAGCTAAAAGAGCCCCGTCCCAAATGAGCTGCTTAGGCAGGGTCGATGTCCATGCTGGCGATGAGGTCGGTACCGGTGTCTAGGAGGTTGGGGAGGACTACATCGCTCATGCGGATGGGGGCTTTGACCTCTAGGCCGCGGATGAGGTCCATAGCTTGGGCGTGAAGCTCCAGCGGGATGGCTTCGGCCGTGCGCACGGGGAGAAGGGCTTCGTCGCCGCCGGAGACGGCCACGGTCGTTGTGAGCACGCGCATGGGGCAGGTGAGCTCTTGATGTGCGAACGTATCGCCGCGCGGGCAGTTGTTACCGGTTACGGAGCGCACTTCCACCACGGTGCCATTGGCGTCGTGCTCCACCTCTACGGTCAGGAGGCACTCGGATGGGCAGGTGGTGCAGTTGAACCGCAGCGTCTCGGTCACATTCGTACTCATGAGCTATGCCTCCTCAACGGGATCGACGGACAGGACGATTTCGCTGGCACCCAGGTCGAGTGCGCGTTGAATCACCTTAGCCGGCAGCGGGAAGCTTTCCATGACGCTCGGTTTAAACGCGCGGACTTTGCCCGCAAACACTTCTTCGCCGTTGGCCAAGATGCGTACTCGAGCGGTATCGACCGGCCGGCGTACGCGGAAGTTGAGCTTGGTGAGCGCCACAGCCGTAATGCGTCCCGGCAGCGCGTAGCCCGCAATGCCGGCAGGGGAGACCGTGAGCTCGCAGCTCGTGTCCGCGACCGCGTTCGTTTCGGCTCCGCCACCCAGCGCGTACGCCGCCGCGGCTGCACCGGCGCGCTCGGACTCGGTCGTCACGTTGTCGGCCAGGTCGTGCACGTGCAGCACGTTGCCACAGGCAAAGATGCCCGGCACGCCTGTCTGGAGGCTCTGGTCAACTACGGCGCCGCGCGTGCGTGGGTCAAGCTCCACGCCCGCGGCAACCGAAAGCTCGTTCTCGGGAATCAATCCCACCGAAAGCAGCAGCGTGTCGCACGGAACGATGCGCTCGGTCCCCGGAATGGGCGCCAGGCGCTCGTCGACTTGGCTCACCTCAACGGCTTCCACGCGGTCGTGCCCGATCACGCGTGTGACGGTGGTGGACAGGTGCAGTGGAATGTCAAAGTCGTCCAGGCAGTTCTTGACGTTGCGGCGCAGGCCGTTGGCGTACGGCATGAGCTCGTACACGCCCTCGACCGAAATCCCCTCGAGCGTGCAACGGCGTGCCATGATGAGCCCGATGTCGCCAGAGCCCAAAATGACGGCGCGCGAGCCGGGTTTGAGGTTTTCGATATTGATGTATCGCTGCGCCAGGCCGGCCGTAAACACGCCGGCGGGACGACTGCCGGGGATCTTGATCTCGCTGCGGGTGCGCTCGCGGCAACCCATGGCAAGGACGATCGCGCGCCCGGTGAGCTGCATCATGCCGGCGGGGCTCATGAGCGTGACGGTATGGACCGCGGCGTCTTCAGCAGGCTTGCCTGAATCAATCCCAATCACCATGCTGTTCAGGAACAGCGCAATGTCGGTTGCGTGCACCTGGTCGATAAAGCGCTGCGCGTACTCGGGACCGGTGAGCTCCTGTTTGAAGTGCGACAGGCCAAAGCCGGGGTGGATGCATTGGCGGAGGATGCCGCCCAGGTGCTGCTCGCGCTCCACGATGGCCACGCGCGCTCCGGCCTTATGCGCGGCCAGCGCGGCCGCCATGCCGGCGGGGCCGCCGCCGATAACGACCACGTCGAAGGCTTGCTTTGCCACGGCGCTCGCCTCCGCTCGTCCGTCGCGCTTATCAAACGTCGCCATCCTAGCGCACCCCCTTCAGCGGTCCCTCGACCAACCAAGATCCGGCATCCTCCAATAGCACCTCGCTGGGGTCGCAGCCCAGCTCGCGCGTCAGGATCGCCACCACGCGGCTCTGACAAAAACCGCTTTGGCACCGACCCATGCCGGCGCGGCAGCGGCGCTTGACGCCCTCGACCGAAATCGCGCCCGGACGGCGTCGGATCGCGGCCACAATCTCGGCCTCGGGCACCGTTTCGCAGCGGCAGACGATCTGTCCCCACGCGGGATCGGACTCGATCAACTCCTCCTTGCGCGCCAGCGGTGCGCGGTCAAAGTCGTCCGGCGCGCGGCGAATTGGGTTCCAGTCCGCCCGCTCGTGCAGCTTCACGCCCGCCTCACGCATCACAAGCTCCATGCGCTCGGCAATGGCCGGCGCGCTTGCCACACCCGGCGACTGAATGCCCGCCGCCTGGAAAAGCCCCGGCACCACGGCCGACTGTCCAATAAAGAAGTCGTTCGTTCCCTGAATGACCGGACGCCCGCCGGCAAATGCGCGCACCACGCGGCGCGTATCCAGATCGGGCACCAGCTTGCGCGCGCCGGTCAGCAGCGCGTTTACATCGCTTGCATAGGTCTGCGTGTCGCCCGGCTCGCGCACAGCGGCCGTGGCGGTGATCACGGTGTTGCCATGCACGGTGCCCGTCACGATAACGCCCTTCGACACCGGCGTCGGCACGGGGTAGAGCGGCATGAGCGTGCGCGGCTCCTTGTCCAGCACCACGATGTTGCCCTGGCGCCAGACCATCTGGAACTTCTCGGCGCCCGCCATATGCGAGAGGTGCGCGGCGCCGTTGCCTGCGGCGTTGATTAGATAGCGACAGCGCACGTCGCCGGCGGGCGTCGCCAACGTAAAGCGCGCGTCGTCGCCCGAGTCCGCGACTTCAATCGCTTCCACCGGCGCTGACCGCATAAACGTCACCCCGTTGGCCACGGCGTTCTCCAGCGCGGCGATGGCAACCTCAAACGGGTCGACGTAACCGGTCGAAGGGCACCACAGCGCGCACGTCGCCTCGGCACTGGCGCGCGGCTCTAATTCGTGGATGCGGTCGGGTCCGATGATCGACAGCTCGGGCACGCCGTTGACCAGGCCATTCTGGCGTAGCTTCTCCAGGTGCGCGCGGTCCTCGTCGTTAAAGCCCAGCACCATGGATCCGGTGCGGCAAAACAAAAAGCCCAGCTCCTGGGCCCACGTGCCATACAGCTCGCAGCCGCGGGCGTTGACCTGAGCCTTTACCGTGCCCGGCGCCGGAACGTAGCCTGCGTGCACCAGGCCGCCGTTGGCTTTCGACGCGCCCAGGGCGACGTCGTTGGCCGCCTCGACCACGCAAATAGACAGGTCATAGCGCGCGAGCTGCCGCGTGATGGCGCATCCGGTGATGCCCGCGCCGACAATCGCGATATCAAACGTTTCTGTCACAGTGCCTCCCAGACAAGTTGACAGGATGTCAATAAGACTATCCTACGGTGTGTGCACATCCAGTGCGGCGGCAATGCGGCGAACAGCCCCGCAACACCCGCCAACGGCAGACGAGGGGAGACCCGGCACGGATGTCGACCTCTTTAGACCGCGAGTTCTTCCCGCTCAACCTCGCGGTCTATGCCGTTGTCTGTTACAGATCGAGACGTTAGCCCGTCGGGTTATTCGTATGTCTCGATCTGTAACAGCTGGCAGGGTTTTTGGGTCCTTTTTGTTACAGGTTGAGACAATCTTTCCGACGGATTCTGGTTGTCTCGATCTGTAACAGTAAGAACTGTTTTTGGGTTCTAGATGTTACGGATCGAGATCTAAGTCGAGGAGAGAGTAGTTTGTCTAAATCTGTAACATCTGGGACTGTTTTTGCCGGGTAACTGTTACAGATTGAGACATTCGGTTCGGACGGTTTTCTACGTCTTGATTTGTAACAGTAAGAGGGGTTTTGGGACCCTAGATGTTACTGATCGAGATTGAAGTCGGGGAGGGACCCCTGTGTCTGAATCTGTAACATCTAGACCCGGATTCCGCTCCCATCTGTTACAGATTGAGATGTTTGTGTCCGCACCAGCCCCGCCCCTAGCCGTGGTCCCATATAAACAAACCCCGTGGTAAACTTGACCATACTGTAAATATTCCGAAAGGTACCCGTAATGTCCAAGTACATCTCCGAGCTCATGTCGCCGCAGCTTATGGGCGTCGTCTATGCCTTCGTTGGCTTTATCATCGCCCTGTATGTGCTGTCGGTCGTCTATGTGTTCATCGACGCTCGCCGCCGCGGCGCCAGCGCCTACGTGGCATGGGGCATCATCGCCCTCATCCCGTTTGTAGGCCTCATTGCCTACCTGGTCCTGCGCCCGCACTCCTACGCGTCCGACCGCGAGGAGCAGGAGCTGGACATGGCCCTGCGCGAGCGCCAGCTTGCCCAGTACGGCACCTGCCCGCAGTGCGGCGCGCCCATCGAGAAGGACTTCGTCGTCTGCCCGGTGTGCGATACCCAGGTTCGCAATGTGTGCCCCAGCTGCCATCGCCCGCTCGATGCGCACTGGAAGGTCTGCCCCTACTGCCGAACTCGCATCCAGTAACGCATCCATCGCCGGGCCGGCCGCAAGCCACGGGCACCGCTCGTCCCGCGTAAGCCACACGCGCAACCCGCCCCACACGATGAAGCATGCGTAGAAAATCGCCCGCCGTGCCATTAAGGTGCGGCGGGCGCTTGTATACCAAGGCAACCTGCCTATAATGATGCAAGTCAAAAATGCCGAGCGCATCGCACGCACTTGCACCAGGCATCCGAGAGGAGAAAACATACCCATGAAGGCACTCTACAATGACGGTTCGGTGGCCGAGCTCCCGCAGGACGAGGTCACGCACGTCATCCGCCACTCCGCCGCACACATCATGGCGCAGGCCATCAAGCGCTTGTACCCCCAGGCCGACTTTGCCTATGGCCCCGCGACCGACAACGGCTTCTACTACGACGTCGACCTGCCCGAGGGCGTCAAGATCAGCGAGGACGACTTCCCCGCGATCGAGGCCGAGATGAAGAAGATCGTCAAGGAGAACCTCAAGTTCTCCGTGTACGAGAAGCCCCGCGCCGAGGCCATCGCCCTTATGGAGGAGCGCGGCGAGAAGTACAAGGTCGAGCACATCGGCGACCTGGACGACGACGCCCGCATCACCTTCTACCAGCAGGGCGACTACATCGACATGTGCGTCGGCCCCCACATCTGCTACACCAAGGCCCTCAAGGCCTTTAAGCTCACCGGCGTCTCGGGCGCTTACTGGAAGGGCGACAAGGACAACAAGATGCTCACCCGCATCAACGGCGTCGCCTTTGCCACCAAGGAAGAGCTCGACGAGCACATGCACATGCTGGAGGAGGCCAAGAAGCGCGACCACCGCAAGATCGGCCGCGAGATGGACCTCTTTATGATGCGCGACGAGGCCCCCGGCTTCCCGTTCTTCCTGCCTAACGGCATGATCCTTAAGAATACGCTGCTGGACTACTGGCGCGAGATTCACCACAAGGCCGGCTACGTGGAAATCTCCACGCCGCTCATCATGAACAAGCAGCTGTGGAAGACCTCGGGTCACTGGGACCACTACAAGGACAACATGTACTCCACCGTCATCGACGACGAGGAGTACTGCATTAAGCCCATGAACTGCCCGGGCGGCGTGCTGGTGTACGCCTCCAAGCCGCACTCCTACCGCGAGCTGCCCATTCGCGCCGGCGAGATTGGCCTGGTGCACCGCCACGAGCTGCGCGGCGCCCTGCACGGCCTGTTCCGCGTGCGTTGCTTTAACCAGGACGATGCCCACCTGTTTGTTCGTCCCGACCAGCTGACCGACGAGATCGTGGGCGTTGTCAACCTCATCGACTCCGTGTACCAGAAGTTTGGCTTTAAGTACCACGTCGAGCTTTCCACCCGCCCCGAGGACTCCATGGGTTCGGACGAGGATTGGGCACGCGCCGAGGAGGGCCTGCGCACCGCTCTGGAGAAGCTGGGCATGGACTACGAGGTCAACGAGGGCGACGGCGCCTTCTACGGCCCCAAGATCGACTTCCACCTGGAGGACTCGCTCGGCCGTACCTGGCAGTGCGGTACCGTGCAGCTCGACTTCCAGATGCCGCTCAACTTTGACCTGGAGTACGTGGACGCCGACGGCACCAAGAAGCGCCCCATCATGCTGCACCGCGTGTGCTTTGGCTCCATCGAGCGCTTCATTGGTATTCTAATTGAGCACTTTGCGGGCAAGTTCCCCACCTGGCTGGCCCCCGTGCAGGTCAAGGCGCTGCCTGTCTCCGAGAAGAGCCGCGACTACGCCCACGAGGTGTGCTCCAAGCTGGAGGAGGCCGGTATTCGCGTGGTCTGCGACGACCGCGACGAGAAGATCGGCTACAAGATCCGCGAGGCCCGCAGCATCGACCGCGTGCCCTACATGCTCATCCTGGGCGAGAAGGAGGTCGAGGCCGGCAACATCTCCGTCCGCGATCGCTCCAACGAGACCGTTCAGATGGGCGTTGATGAGTTTGTTGCCAAGGTGACCGAGGAGATTAAGACCCGCGCTTAAGGCAAGCTTCACAACAATTAATAAAGGCGACCGTCCACAAAGGGCGGTCGCCTTTTTTCATGCCCAAATAAGAAAAGCCGCTGGTTGAGCGGCTTTTTTTGTTGCACAAAAAGGTACAGGTTTTTATAGAGGGGTATGGAGATGTACCTACTAGCAGTACATTTTGCGTAATCTGGGCAAACGCTGATTAATTGCTCGTATAATGTCATCTGTCGAAAGATACAAAAACCTGTACTTTTGCGACTGCGCCTAGCTGCGAGCGAGAAGCCTGTTCTAAACGCCCCTGCATTTGCGTACATCGCAAAGCCAAAAGAGGGGGGCGAGAACATGGAACAGACGGCACGGCGCCAAGAGCAGCTGCCGGGCGCTTTTAACGGCGCCACCACCAACAGCCAGCACGGCCGCGTCCGCTGGTATCTGGTCCACACCCCCAACGGAAAAGAGCGCGAGACCTGCGAAAAGGTCCGCCGCATTATCCCGCACAACCTGATGCAGGACGCTTTTGTGATGCAAAAGGAGTTCTGGTTTAAGCGGGGCGGCGCCTGGTCGCTCCAAACCAAACCTATGTACAAGGAATATTTCTTCGTTGCCACGCACGATGCAGCCGCGCTCGATAGGGCTTTGGCCCAGTTGAGCTTTGGCTGTCGCATCGCTGGTAGCAGGGAGCGGGCGTACATGCCCATGCCGGATGACGCGCAGGACTGGTACCGCAGCGTGCTGGACGACGACGGCGTGGTGCGCAATAGCATTGCGCGCATAGAAGGCGGCGTACTGCACATAGAACAGGGTCCCTTGGTGGGGCAAGAGGCCCGAGTTAAAAAGATTGACCGTCATAAGCGCTGGTGCCTGGTGGACGTAGGCGAAGGCGACTCCGCATTTAGGGAGCTGCTTGCGCTCGACGTCCCCTGCAAAACGTAAGGGAGACGTTGCGCCGGCAATTCATTTGGTTTTTGATTCATAGATGGGGGGGGGTTCCTGGGGACAGGAACGTGAGTTTTATTGTGGCTGCTAAAGAAGTAATAGAGAGTTGTGTATCTGTGGGGGACGCGCTGGCTCTTAAAGAGATTAAGCCGAGCGGTACGCTTGGTTACCGTTTTATTAAGAGGCTGTTCGACCTGGTGTTTAGTCTTTTGATGAGCGTACTGCTGCTTATCCCTGTCGCTATTGTGTGCGCACTCATTAGCCTTGAATCGCCCGGCAGCCCAATGTATACACAGGAGCGTGTTGGCAAGGGCGGAAAGACAATCAAGATTCTTAAGCTTCGTAGCATGGTCGCCGACGCAAACGACGTGCGTAAGTACCTGAGCCCTGAGCAGCTTCATCAATGGGAAGTCGAGCGCAAGGTCGACGATGATCCCCGCATTACTAGGGTTGGTCAATTTATTCGTAAGTGCTCCATTGACGAGATGCCGCAGTTCCTCAATGTACTGAACGGCGACCTATCCGTCATTGGACCGCGTCCCATTACAAGGGATGAGCTTGAACAGCATTTTTCCGACGAAGAAAAAGCTGAGCTGCTCTCTGTCCGGCCCGGCATTACTGGTCTGTGGCAGGCAACCGATCGTAACGAGGCAACCTTTGAGAGCGGCCTGCGTCAGAAGATTGAGCTTCGCTATGTCCAAAACCGTTGTTTTGCTATGGATTGGAAGTGCTTTACTGGTACCTTCGGGGCTATGTTTGGTAAGAAGAGAACGGGACGATAGATGCCGACAAACCTTACTTCTTCCTACAGTGTGTTGATGAGCATTTACAAAAAAGAAAATCCTGCCTATTTAGTTCAAGCTTTAGACAGTATGTTGAACCAAACGGTCTCTCCTGCCGAGATTGTCATGGTCAAGGATGGTCCCCTCACGCAAGAGCTTGAAGACGTGCTCCAAAATTATGACTCCCTTTATCCCGGACTGTTCAATTTTGTTTCGTATGACAAAAACCATGGGCTTGGCTACGCGCTGCGACAAGGCGTGGTTGCTTGCTCTAACGAAATTGTTGCTCGTATGGACACTGATGATATTGCTCGTCCAGATCGTATGGAGAAACAGCTTGCCGCTATTGATAGCGGGCTCGATATGGTCGGAAGCGATGTTATCGAATTCGTCACGTCTCCCAATGAACCTGTTGCGGCTACTGACCTTCCCAAGGGCATCGATGCTATACGTTCTTATTCCAAAAGGCGAAATCCCTTTCGTCACCCTCCCATGACGTTTAGAAAATCGAAAGTTATGGAGGCTGGTAACTACAGTTCCGACTTTCTCTACTTTGAGGATTGGGACCTTTTTAACAGGATGCTCGCATGTGGCTGCAAGGCGGATAACCTGAGTGAACCGCTTGTTGCGATGCGCGTTAGTGAGGATTTCTATGCTCGCAGGGGCGGCTCGCAGTATCTTAAGTACGCTAAAGCATTTAAGCAGGCTCAAGTTGAGCGTGGCTATTTCACAAAACGTGATTATTTCTGTTCTTATTTGCCGCATGCCGCCGTCTGTCTGATGCCAAATTCCGTTAGAGCGTTGATATATCGTTATTTTCTCAGGAGGTCCTAGATATATGGCTTCTGATATTGATAAGCCTCTGGTTAGTGTCATTGTCCCCATGTACAACGTGGGTATGTTCGCGCTTCCTTGCGTAAACTCATTGCTTGGTCAGACTTATTCGAATATTGAATATATTATCGTAGATGATGGATGTACTGATAATACTATCGACCTTATTGAAGATGCCGTTGGGTCAGACACGCGATTTAAGATTTTGCATAAGGAGAACGGTGGTCTTTCTTCTGCGCGTAACTTTGGTACTCAAAGGTGCCACGGTGATTATGTCATGTATGTTGATGGGGACGATTTGATCGATTCGCGAACTGTTGAGTTGATGGTCGAAGCGGCTGACAAGTATCAAGTTCCGCTCGTTATCGGCTCCTTTGCGAAGACGCCTGTCCTTGATAACTATAAGATAGGTCAGAATGTAGAATTCCATGTTGAATCTGGAATTGAGCATTTTCGAAAACTTCTTTTATTAACCGGTGAGAGTGGTTCTGCTTGCGGAAAGCTCTTTGAACGATCTCTTATTAGCGACCTTGTCTTTCCTGAGGGGCAGCTCTTCGAAGACATGGGCGTAATTGCTAACATTTGTTCCAAAATTCAAAAGGTCGCATTCTCTGATGCGTGCTTCTATGCATACGTGACGAGACCTGGCTCAATTACGACGCTCAAGAACCAGGGTTCTAAGCATGCTAAAGACATGGACACGGCTATTGAGACCGTTCGACAATTTACCGAGCCTGAATTTCAGGGCGAGTTTGAGTGCTTCCAGTCATTTTGTACGCTCCGCGTTGCAATGAGGGTTGATCCGGACGGATTTGATGATAAGGCTGAAGCCCAGAATTATTTGAGGAATGCTCGAGGGCTTGCTTGGAGGGCATCGAAGAACCCATATGCTTGTTCAATATGGAGACTGCGCTGTGCTCTCTTTTCTATCTCTCCTAGGGTTCATAACGCTTTCTATGCGTTATATGCCGCAATTTCTGGTAAGGCAATCGGGTAACTCCTATAATTAAAGGTTGATAAGATGATTTTCTCAACTAGCGCGCATTTGTTTAACGTTACTGAATGCCACGGCGGCTTTTTGTATAGCATCTATTTTCAAGATGGTTTTAACTGTTATGTTGGTGTTTTCGACACGGTTTCGACCGGAGGAAAATCAACAGTTTACAAACGATATACAAAGCAGGTGTAGAGATGCCAATCTACTTCATTGCCTTTGTGTCCCATATTGCATTGCTATATTTTTCGGTAAAGATAACTAATAAGCGCGTCAGTTTTCTTCTTGCGGTTATTTCGGTTCTCCCCCTTTGCTTGGTGGCGGGGCTGCGCGATGCATCTGTCGGTACCGATACCTCGGCATATCCCCTCAGGTGTTTTTACGCCTCGCAGTATTATTCGCTCACAGGTGCTATGGGTGCTTGCTCAGATCAAGAGCCGCTATTCGTGATTCTCTTCTGGATTCTGGGAAGACTGACTGGTGATTTCCACGCTGTTCTTTTTCTTTGTGAAGCCATCGTTCTCCTTCCCTATATTTTAGTTGTTAGAAAGTTATATCCTCGCGGGTATCCTATCGTAGGTTTCTTTCTTTGTTTCGTTGTGTTTGGTTATACGTTAAACATAATTAGGCAATGTATTGCTACTAGCATGCTCGTCATGATGGTCTATGAGCTGTTCCGCGAGAAACGCGGCCCCGCTATTGTTTATTTGTTTCTTGCAGTTGGCTTTCACAAGATGTCTATCATGGGACTTTTTATTTGGATTATTTATATTTCATGCTTCAACCGCGGGCGCGAACGTTCGTATAAGACCGTTGCACTTCTTGCATGCGTTGGCGTTATCATTTTCACCATTTGCGTGATTATGATTGGCCCGGATGTAATGGAGCTCGTATCTCTATTTACGTCGTCATATAGCTTTCAGATCAAACACGCTGGAATGGGCTCATTTAATACCACAATGCTTATTTATTTTCTATTTTGCCTTGCTATATGGATGTTAGGCAGTAAGGGTTTGATCACGAGCTTCGATCGATGGACGCTTAATTTCTATACAAGCAGCGGCATAATTTCTTCCCTATTCGCTCAACTTGCGAGCATCAGTCCTGAGCTAATTCGACTGAGTTTCCCTTTTCTTTTCATTTCAGGTTTTGTTTACCCCTGTTTGTCTGAAAACCTTGGCAGAGAGCGGTTTCTAACTGGGGCTCTGGGTGTTTTATTTTTCGTGTTTTATTTTGTCATTACGTTTGTATATGGCGGCAGTTGCGATCTTTTTCCGTATTCGTCGGCACTATTAGGAGTTATTTATGCATGACGAAACGCCTGACATCAGTATTGTTGTACCGGTATATAACACCGAGCGTTTTCTCCCCGCTTGTCTGGAATCTATTGATATTCAAGGAACCGGCTCTTTTGAGGTGATTCTTGTGGATGATGGTTCCACCGATGGATCTCCTGAGATCTGCGATGCTTATTGCGACAAGCGCGAGAGAGCTTTCGTTATTCACAAGGACAACGAAGGTCTTCTCGCTGCACGACGAGACGGTCTTCGCGAGGCAAGTGGGCGTTATATTCTTTCGCTCGACTCCGATGACGCTCTTCTTGAAGGCTGCATTAAAAAGGTATGCGATGTAATTGCCTCGACTGGTGCTGATATCATTTCATTTGATTTCACTATGGGATTGATGCCTATAAAACCCTCGTTAAAAGTTGATATCTGTTCTGGTATGCATACGGGTGAATCATTTAATGCTGTTAAAAGCCTGTTGTGCGGATGCGATTTCAATAGTGTTTGGAATAAGGTCATTCGGAGAGATTTATTTGCCAGTGACGAGTGGTACTCGAAACGAGTTGGCCTTATGCACGGTGAGGATCTTTGCCAACTTCTTCCTGTTTTCGATGTTGCAAAGAGTTTATTTCACATTGACGAACCGCTTTACTACTATCGTCAGCATGACGCTAATAGTACGAAGCAGTTTAAAGAAGGTCAGATAACTGATTGGAGCTTTGTAAGCGATGAATTGATTCGCTATGCGAGTGAATGGTCGAGCGATTCAGTCAAAAATGCCAATAGGGGTATCTGTCGACACTATTGTGATCTTGATGAAGTTCTTTGGCATTGTGAAGTGGATAAAGAGGTGAAAAGACAATTTGATAAAACAATTAAAAGCGAGTATCAGAGGCGAATCAGCAATTGTCCGGACTATATTCATAGTCTTGTTTTGTCAAATTGCAGTATCGTTTCTTTTGCTGCTCGGCACATACTTAGCAGCTTTAAATGCCTCCGTCGTCTCTTTCTATAATGCAGGTCATTATTGCTTTTTACTAATATCTTTAGATGGAGCATTATTATTCTTGACCAAGCCTGTCCTTAGCTTTCGACTAATTGGCGAGCGTTTACGATTGAACCGACATAGAGGATTTGGTTCTGTCGTGCGGTGTATTCATTCCTAGGGCTTTAGTTATTTCGGTTGATGCTTAGAAGCTGGTCTTTGCACTTTTTTCAAAGAAGATCTTCAACGTCCCCATGTTCTGGGTGAGGCCATAGACGCTTACGTTTGTGATTTATTGTTTGTAGCCTATTCCTCTATGGGGTGCTGTCTGCGATTGGTCTTGTTGATTGCATGATAGGGCATCATGACTAAAATGTCCGAATCGATGGAAGCGCATCTTTATTCGACTTTGAAGATGGGAGGAGTCAATTGTTGAAGATTCTTAATTCAATTAAGAAAGTTATAAAACTTTTACTTTCCAGCCCTATTTATGATGGTTTACTCAGGTTAAGTCGTCGTTCCGATGCTATAACCTATGCGTCTAAGGCGAAGCTGAGTATGGTTTCCCAGAGACCGTCCAATATGTTCATGCCGATTATTTTTAAGGAAAGCGTATCTTACGACATTTCTATTATTGTGCCTGTGTATAACGTTGAGAAATACCTCAAACCCTGCCTAGACTCCATTGTGACTCAGGAGTTTTCTGGCAAGTTTGAGGTTATTATTGTCGATGATGGGTCTAAAGACGATTCTGGTGCTATAGCCGATTCGTATGGATTAATGCCCAATGTTCTTGTAATTCACCAGGTAAACGGCGGTCTTTCCGCAGCGCGCAATGCGGGTCTTAGGGTTTCTCGCGGTAAGTACATCATGTTCGTGGATTCTGATGACATGATCGGGCCAGGGTATCTTGAGGCTATGTGGAGCAGGCTCGTTCAAACATCTGCGGATTTCGTTACATCGACTTTTAGATATATGTCTGATGATGGTTTGGTTGGCGAGATAGAGAACGATAGAGCTAGTTGGATGGTGCCGTGGGGCAGACTATATCGTCGTGAAGTCTGGAATCGACTAGGTTTTCCCGTAGGCGCATGGTATGAAGATCTGATTCATCCGTTATGGATTGATTCTTTCTTCAAGGATGAGCCTTGTTATGATTTGAGCGGCTATTATTACCGAATCCGTCCTGGATCCATTATGCAGTCTACCCCTACTAATGTTAAGGGCCTTGATTCGTATTGGGTTCTCGATGAATTGATTTCTTATCGTTCGGAGCTTGGAATTTCTTGGTCTCAGGAAGACTTCGATCGTATTCTTCCTCTGTTCGGGCCGCTTTTGCTTGGGAGAACCGTTGCCTTGGACAACAGCGCGCGTAAAACAATGTTTGCTTGTTGTTGCGACACGTTTAATTCAATTGATGATTTTAAGACGAAGAACACATCGTTAAACGGCAGATGGAGGGATATCGAGAGATCTCTTCGTTCTTCGGATTATAACCGTTATCTTCTCGCTTCTCTTGCCCTTGCGGCGCAGGGGGGTTCTGGGCTTAGTGTTTCAGATGCAATTAATATTTGGGTGAACAGGAACAGATAAATAATGAAAATTGGAACGATTACTTTTCACGGCGCATTGAACTTCGGGTCTGCGCTTCAGTCTCATGCGCTTCAAGTGGTTTTGGAAAATATGGGACATGAAGTGCAAATTATCGACTACCGTTCTCACGATTATGAACAGTATAAGCTGCTTCAGCTCCGACATCCAAAGGCTACGCTGCGAACATTGCGCTGTTTAAATAGGTATTTGTCAAGAAAGACTGCATTCGAGGATTTTTCAAATAAATATTTCGGCATGACGAAGAAGTCTTATCGTTGGCAAAATGAAGAGGAGATGTGCGAGCTTGCAGATCAGTTTGATTGCTTTATTTGTGGTAGCGATCAAATTTGGAATCTCGATTGTACACAAGGTGTTGTTGGCCCCTATTTCCTTTCATTCGCTGGAGATAGACGTCGAGTCGCTTACGCTCCCAGTCTTGCGCACACTTACTTTAGACCTGAGAATTTTGATGAACAGCTTGTATCCGAGTTGCTCTCAAGGTTTGATTTCCTGTCTGTTCGCGAGGAGGAGACGGTTCCGTTATTTCAGCCCCTTGTCGATGCGCCTATAGATGTTGTCTTAGATCCCACACTTTTGTTGGATTCTGACGACTACGCAGATATGGCATCTAAAGATGTTTTGCAGGGTGAATATATATTTATGTATCTACTACGCGAGTGCCCCGAACTTATTGAGAGCACCGTCGCGATGACGGAAGCAACGGGCATGAAGGTTGCTTACATATCTGATAAAAACCTAGATATCCCAAATTCTATTAACCTGTTTGGTGTTGGCCCTGAGGAGTTCGTCTCGCTTATTGCGCACGCAAGCCTTATTCTTACCAATTCCTTTCATGCAACTGTATTCTCAGTTCTCTTTCATAGGCCCTTCCGCGTATATGCGACTGATAAGTCTGGTGCGCGTATGCGCGACTTGCTGAGTAATATCGGGCTGTCTGACCGTTGCGTCGATGTTATGTGCGCCGACGATATTGCCCCTTGTGAGTGGAGTGACGTGGACTCTCGCCTGGATTCTCTGCGGGAGCATTCCTGTGCTTATCTTAGAAAGGCGCTTTCGTAATGGGGGAGACGCGTCGGCTTATTAAGAACACTGGCATTATTGCGGTGGGCGGAATGGCAACCAAGCTTGTTTCGTTTCTTTTGCTGCCGCTCTATACCTCAGTTCTTTCCACTGGCGACTATGGTACCGTCGACTACATCAACACTATCGCCCTGTTCTGCGTTCCTGCTGTCTCCCTACTTATGGATGAAGCACTGTTTCGGTTCCTCATCGATTGTCGCACCGATGGTGATCGGTCTAAGGCCGTGACCGCGTCTTGCGCTGTTCTTCTTGCTGGCTGCGCGTGCTTTGCGGTCTTGGCGATTCTGGTCTGGTTGCTATTTATGCCAGAAAATCTTGGCTGGGTCGTTGGCCTTGTTGTCGCTGGCGCGCTTCTGCAGATGGCTTCTGCGGTCTTACGTGGTTTCGGGGATACCGTGGGTTACTCCGTCATGAATTTCACTGCGAGCGCTCTTACCATCGTGCTAAACGTTCTGTTTATCGCTGTTCTGCGTTGGGGCGTTGTGGGCATGCTTTCCGCCACGGTTATTGCGCAGGGCGGCGTTGCCCTCGTGTTCATGGTCATGCGGAAGCTCTGGCGCTATATCGATCCGTCGGCTTTCTCCATTTCCTATGCTCGAGACCTCCTGCGGTATTCCTTTCCGCTCATTCCCAACAAGGTTTCCTGGACTATTAACAACCTGCTAGACAGGCTGATTATCATGAATACGCTCGGTGCTTCTGCCGCCGGCGTGTACGCCGTCTCTTACAAGTTCCCCGGTGTCATGGACCAGGTGTATGGCTTCTTCTATCAATCTTGGAAGGAGAGCTCGGCGCGCGTCCTCAACTCCGATGAGGACGAGTCGACTTTCTATAACTCTGTGTATCGTGCGCTAAGGCGTTTCATGATGAGCGTCGTTCTGCTTATGTCTGCGCTTATGCCCCTCGTGTACGGCATCCTGATTAAGGGTTCATTCGGTGAGGGCCTGCTGTATGTGCCGATATTGCTCCTGGCGACGTACTTCAGCAACATCTCCGGCTTTTACGGTGGCATCTTTACCGCACATAAGGAAACCGGAATTATGGGTACTACCACTGCGGTGTCTGCAGCCCTTTGCGCCGTTCTGTGTGTTGTGTTGATTCCGCACTTCGGTCTTTATGGTGCATCTGTTGCAACGCTCTTGGCGATGATCGTGGTTAATGAGTACCGCAGAATTAAGGTCGCTAAGTTTACGAAGCTTGTCGAAGACCGGGTTGAGCAGGTTTTAACTTTAGTTTCAATTGTCGGCGTATTCGTTTTCTATTATCTGTCCGCTTACGGTGCGGGCATCTTAAGCTCGATCGCCTGCCTGGCAATTGCGCTGGCTTTTTCCGTTTATATGAACGCCGATATTCTGCGCAAGTTCATTTCGGCTTGCAAATAGGGGGATAACTGCATGTCTACCGTGAAAAGGGGCGAAGTTCCCACACTGTTTGAGTCACCGTTGCATTGCTGCGGATGCGGGGCGTGTGCCGCCGCTTGCCCGAAAGGCGCCATCGCCATGTCCGAGGGCAAGGACGGGTTCATTCTTCCTGTAATTGACGGCGATCTATGTATCGGTTGCGGCGCCTGCACGAGGGCGTGCGGCCTCAACCGGGGGATAGGCTCCAATTCCGCTGGACCGTTCTTTGCCGCTGCCGGTAGGGATGATGTCTCGGAGTCCGCTTCTGGCGGAGTCTTCGGTGCCGTTGCGCGTGAGCTTATTTCTTCTGGCGGCGTCGCATATGGTGCTGCTTATGAGCGTGAGGGGAATACGCTTCGAGTGTTGCACCGTCGTGCGGCGAGCGTTGATGAGCTTCGCCCGCTTCTTAATTCAAAATACGTGCAGAGCGATGCTAGAGTTTGCTTTGCCGATGTTAAGGCGGATCTTCGTGAGGGCAGGCAGGTCCTGTTCTGCGGAACACCCTGCCAAGTCGCCGGCCTTAGGGGCTTTCTCGGACGCGATTATGGGAACCTGACAACCGTTGACCTGGTCTGCCACGGCGTCCCTTCCGGCCGCATGTTCGCGGACTGCGTTGAGGGCTATGGCAAACAGCTTGGGTCTCCCGTGGTTGATTTCCGGTTTAGGTGCAAGCGCGAGGGGTGGGGCAACTCTCTCCTTCTTTTTCTTCTTCTTGAGAACGGAAGAGAGGTCACCATTCCTGCGTCGAAATCCCCCTACTACGACATGTTCTTGAACCTCAAGACGCTTCGCGACAGCTGCTATAGGTGCCCCTATGCAGGGAAATTTCGCGCCGGCGATCTTACTATCGGCGATTTTTGGGGCGTCGATGTAAACAGGCCCGACGTCCTGAAGGATGCCGAGAAGTTCAATCAGATGAAGGGCGTTTCCTGCCTGCTGGTGAATAACGAACGCGGCAGGGAGTTTATTGAATCCAGCAACGCTCTGGACTTGTACCCTGTCGAATTTGACGATATCGCTAAGGGTAACGATCAGCTCCGCCACCCGAGCGCTCTTCCAAAAGACAGACAGCTCTATATTGACGCATTTGTCGAAGGTGGTTGGCATTCCGTTGAGTGTATGTATAAAAGGCGAGAGCGTGGAATAATTTTCTATACCAAGAAATTAGTAAGAAGGCTTCTCCCTGAATCATGTCGGGAGATTGTCAAAATGTATTTAAAGGGTCTTGCAGGCTAGGTAAGGACCCATGCCTGGGCGGGCCCCCCGTTGGGCTCGTAGAGCCATACCGTGTTGCCCT
>NZ_QRJZ01000001.1:13400-320392 GCF_003470665.1 Collinsella sp. AM17-1 | reverse complement strand
CCGGGGGCCCGCGGGCCGAGGCCGCCGGGGAGGCCGCGGCCGCCTCCACCGCGCCCCCGCCGGCGCTCGTCGAGGCCGAGAACAGGCAGGTCAGGTTCCTGGCCGCCCGGATATCGGAGGCCCTCGACGAGGCCGGGGCCCTCGAGGCCGAGACGGCGGCGCTGCTCGAGGGCGACGAGACCTACGCGTGCCTGCTCACCGTGCCCGGCATCGGCCCGAGGACCGCGGCGCAGCTCGCGGTGTCGGTCGACATCGGGAGGTTCCCGGACCACGACCACCTGGCCTCGTACTGCGGCATAGCCCCGAGGGTGAGGAGCTCCGGAACGTCGGTGAGGTCGGTCAGGGCGTCCAGGCGCGGCGACGCGAGGCTCAAGTCCCTGCTGATCTTCTCGTGCAACAGCCTGGTGAGGTCCTCGGGGCGCTACGGCGAGTACTACCGGGCCTGCAGGGCGCGGGGCATGGGGCACGGGCGGGCGCTCAAGGCCGTCGCGAGGAAGCGGCTCAGGGCGATATACGCCGTGATGCGCGACCGGGTGCCCTACCGGGAGTAGCCCCGACGGTTGACAAAACTATAGGAACACCCAACTGCCACCCCCGGAGCAAGACAACGCCGCAGGTTGAGCATAAGTCAGCGAAAACGCCCCTAAGCGAGCAAGGTGACGTGAAATGAAAGGGCGCTGACCTTATGGTCGCGCCCTTGAAATTGAACGTCAGATTGCCGCTTAGGGGCGTTTGCAGCGTCAACTGGTTACGCGGTTCGTAGAACCGCGTAACTAATTAGAAACGGTTGCCGCGGAAGCCGCCACCGTTGCGGCCGCCACGGTCGCCACCGCGACCGCCGCGGTCGTTACCACGGTTGCCGCCGAAGCCACCACGGTTGCCACCGCGATCGCCATAGCCACCACGGTTGCCACCAAAGCCGCCGCGACCGCCACGGTCGCCGCCACGGTCGCCAAAGCCGCCACGGCCACCGCGATCGCCACCGCGGCCGCCGCGGTCACCGCCACGGCCACCGCGATCGCCAAAGCCGCCACGGCCACCGCGATCGCCGCCACGGCCACCGCGCTCGTCACGGCCGCCGCGAGGACCGCGGTCCTCGTCCAGGCCCATGGCGACGAGCGGAGCGATAACCTTATCGAGAGCGGCCATCAGCTCGGCAGCCTCCTCGTAAGAAAGCTCGGGCAGGAGCTTCTCCTTCTTGTTGGCAAGCTCGACCAGGCCCTCAGCGGCATCCTCGGCAGCGAAGACAACGATCTTGCGCATATCGCCCTCGGCGTCGTCGATGCGGCCGACCAGATCGGCAGCCTCGGCCTCGGCCATCAGGCCATCGAGCTCACGAAGGCGCATGCCCAGCAGGTCGGACATTTCCTTCTGCTCCATCTTGGGCTTGAGGTCAAGAAGCTTGATGGCGCGCTCGATGTTCGCCATGCGCTCGGCCTTGGCCTCCTCCTCCTTGGAAATAGCAAAGCGACGGCTGCGCAGCAGGCGGGCGGCCTTCTGCATCTTGTCCATCAGCTCTTCGTCATCGTAATCAGCGGCGGCCTCGACAACCTCGGCCTCCTCGGCGGAAACCTCGTCAGCAGCCTCAACCTCGGCAGCTTCGGTCTCCACGGTCTCGACTGCCTCGACCTCGGCAGCCATGGTCTCGTTCTCGGTCTCGTTCATGATCTCTTCGTTCTCAGACATGAGACTCCTTCTTGGCCCTCTCGGGCATCATCGCCCCATTCGCGGGGCCCGTCGCGCACTCTTTGCGCTTTATACATTCATGCCTCTCGGCAAAACGTCCATTAGTTTATGGTGTCGCCATCCAATCTAGCTGCAGAATCTATGTGCACACATTAATGCGACATGTCGCGGTATCATGGCCTGAACCAAACGTGTCCACCCTAAGGAGCCCGCCATGATCAAACCCATCATGAAATCCGAGTTCTTTTTGCGCCTGCCTTCCGAAGACGCGGGACCCGACGATGCCGCGACCGGGCAGGACCTCCTGGATACGCTCCATGAGCATGAGCACGAGTGCGTGGGCCTTGCCGCCAACATGATTGGCGTGCGCAAACGCATCATCTGCGTAAAGGACGGCAACAGGGCGCTGCTGATGTACAACCCTCAAATTCTTGAGCAGGTCAATTCCTATCAGACGAGCGAAGGATGCCTCTCGCTTTCCGGCGAGCGCCCCTGTACTCGCTATCGCCGCATTAAGGTTGAGTATTTGGACGAGAATTTCGTCCACCGCATCAAAAACTTCTCGGGCTACACCGCCGAGATAATCCAGCACGAAATCGACCACTGTTGCGGAATCGTTATTTAGTTCCGCCGATTCAAGAAAGCTCCCTGCAGCAAAACAACTGCAGGGAGCTTTTCATAGTGCGGAACTTCTATCCCACTAGCTCTGGCGGTAATGGTCAAAGAAGTCGGCGAGGTCTTCGAGGGACTCTTTGAGCACTTCCATGCGCGGCAGGTACACGATACGGAAGTGGTCGGGCTCAGCCCAGTTGAAGCCGCCGCCGCGCGTGATCAGGATCTTCTTCTCGTGCAGCAGGTCAAGGGCGAACTGCTCGTCATCGGTAATGTTGAACTTCTTCACATCCATCTTGGGGAAGATGTAGAACGCCGCACGCGGCTTAACCACCGAGATGCCGTCAATCTTGTTGAGCGCCTCATACACAAAGTTGCGCTGCTCGTAGACACGGCCGCCGGGGCGGATGTAGTCGTTGACGGACTGATGGCCACCGAGCGCCGTCTGAACGATCGACTGAGCCGGCACGTTGGAGCACAGGCGCATGTTGGAGAGCATGTTGATGCCCATGATGAAGTCGCTCATGCAGCGCTGGTTGCCCGAAAGCACCATCCAGCCAATACGATAGCCCGCGATCATGTGCGACTTGGACAGACCGCTAAAGGTGACGCAGGGCAGATCGGGAGCGAGCGAGGCAATCGAGACGTGCTCGTAGCCGTCCATGCACAGGCGGTCGTAGATCTCATCAGCAAAGATCATCAGCTGATGCCTGCGTGCAACCTCGACGATGCCCTCGAGCACCTCGCGCGGATAGACGGAACCCGTGGGGTTGTTGGGGTTGATGATGACGAGGGCTTTGGTCGCGCTCGTGATCTTGGACTCCATATCCTCCAGGTCGGGATACCAATCCGCCTGCTCATCGCACAGATAGTGCACGGGATGACCGCCGGCAAGGGTTGCGCACGCCGTCCAGAGCGGATAGTCGGGGCTGGGGATCAGAATCTCGTCGCCATTGTCGAGCAGCGCGTTCATCGAAAGCTGAATGAGCTCGGACACGCCGTTGCCCGTGTAGATATGCTCCATCTGAACGTTGGGCAAGCCCTTGATCTGCGAATACTGCATGATCGCCTTGCGCGCGGAGAACAGGCCACGCGAGTTGGAATAGCCTTCGCAGTCGGGCAGCTGCTGGCGCATGTCCTTGATGACCTCATCGGGCGTGCGGAAACCGAAGGGCGCCGGGTTGCCGATATTGAGCTTGAGGATGCGCTCGCCCTCGTCCTCCATACGGGCGGCCTCGTCGACGACGGGACCGCGCACGTCATACAGGACGTTATCGAGCTTGGTGGATTTAGAAAAAGTACGCATGGTGGTGCTCCTTGCAATTTGAGCTGAGGGATGGAGTTCGGGCTTGGAATCGTTGCGGGGTGATGATGCCTCGCCTTGATCGGCGTCGCCGGCAAGCAGCCAGGTAACATCGACCTCCAAAATACGGGCGAGCAGCTCAGCCACATCGCGCCGCGGAATCGTCTTGCCGCTCACATATTGGCTCATCTGACTCTTGCCGAGTTTTTTGCCGAGCATCTCCGATGCGCGGATCACGTCCGACTGGCGAACGTCGCGATCGGACATAGCCTGTCGCAGACGATCGCTAAACGTCTCTTGGGCCACTAGAACCTCCTTGCTGGCAAAGTTCAATTTATACAACACGAATTGAACCTGAGTTCAATTTAGGCAGCAGTATAACGCCGTGCTATTTCGAAAAGTTCAATTTCAAAAATAAATAAAATGAGCAAGACCTCGAGATTTATCCCAAGGCGATAACGACGTGCACGCATTTAGAGGTATTCGAGGAAACGAGCGGCGGCAAGCGAAACATCGGCCGTTCGATATATGGCGTTGATCTGCCGATGGGGATGCCCTTCGAGCGGACGCACAGCAACATCGAACTGGCAGCGACGCAAGATGAGCGCGGGAAGAATGCTCACGCCCAGGCCATCCTCGACCATAGCCATAATCGCATAGTCATCCCAAGTCGACAGTTTTGAGCGCACCGCCAGCCCCGCCCGACGGAATAGCGGCGTAATCTCGTCATCAGTGCCGCGTTCTAGCAGAATAAACTGCTCGTTGGCTAAATCGGCAAGAGAAACGACCTCCGCCGTGGCAAGCGAGGAGTCCGCTGGCACCACGGCCATCAACTCGTCTTGCACCAACGGTCGCGACGCCATGCCGGCGCCGCGTGGCTCGCGCGGAATAAAGCCCAGGTCGCAGCGGCCTTCCGCCACCCATTGCTCAATCTCGGAGTAATCACCCATCAGCAGCTCGTAATCGACATCCGGATGATCGGCGCGAAAGCGCGCAATCACCGGCGGCAGTACATGGGTCGCCACACTCGAAAACGTACCAATGCAGATCTTGCCGCGCATGAGCCCACGCATCTCGTCCACGTGTCGCTGCAGGCGGCCAAACTCCTCGCAGAGCGCCTCAACCGCCGGCATGATCTGCCGCCCATCGGCAGAAAGCACCACACCCTCGCGGCTGCGGTCGAGCACCTTAAAACCCCAATCGGTCTCAAGGTCGCCCACCATGCGGCTCACGCCCGACTGCGAATAGCTCAGCCGCTCGGCGGCGCGCGTAAAACTGCCGGCCCGCACGGTCTCGAGCAGCACCTGCATCTTTTGAATATTCGTTTCCACGGCACCCCTCCACCTTTACATGAGTTTTTGTCATGTTATCCATGCATTATATTCGCTTTTCTTCTAAAGCCAGTTCACCCATAGTGAACATGCTCGGATATAGAGGGGATGTCAGCACATGAACAACGGATTGTTTACGTACTTAGCAGCATTGCTATTGTTTGGCTCCAACGGCATCATCGCCGCTGCCATCGCGCTGCCGAGCTCCGATATCGTACTGTTGCGCACGTTTTTGGGCGCTCTCGCCCTTGCCGCCATCCTCTTCATAACCAAGCGCCATAACCTGCAGGCTCCGTCTCGCCCCCGCGAGGCCGCAGCGCTCATCGTCTCGGGCGCCGCGCTGGGCGCCAGCTGGATTTTCCTGTTCCGCGCCTATCAGACGATCGGCGTTGGTATCTCCTCGCTGTTGTATTACTGTGGCCCCATCATCGTTATGGCCCTCTCCCCGCTCATTTTTGGCGAAAAGCTGACCGGCGGCAAAATCGCCGGCTTTGTCGCCGTTGCTTGTGGTGCTTTTCTCATTGCAGCGCAAGGTCTAGGCGGCAATATGCCCATTGCGGGCATCGTCTGTGGAATCGCCTCGGCCTTCTGCTATGCATTGATGGTCATCGCCAGCAAGGGCGCGCCGCACATCGAGGGCCTCGAGAACTCCGCACTCCAAGTGAGCGCCGCCTTTGTGACCGCACTGGCCCTCACGCTCATCACGCAGGGCGCTCCCTCGTTCCTGTCCGCCGGCGTCGCCGCCAGCATTGATTGGCGCGCCGTCGCTATGCTCGGCGTCGTCAACACCGGCATTGGTTGCCTGCTCTACTTTAGCGCCGTCGCCAAGCTGCCCGTCCAGACCGTCGCCGTCGTCGGCTACCTCGAGCCGCTTTCGGCGGTCGTGTTCTCGGCCGCCCTTTTGGGTGAAGCCATAACACCGGTCCGCCTGATGGGCGCCGCACTTATCATCGGCGGCGCGGTTTTTTGCGAACTCGCCGGCAAACGCGCAAACGCCAAGGCTGGCATCGCCCAGACAGCACGTGCTTAAAAGCCCCTGCTTTGAAATGCTACCTGCGTAGATAAATAATCCCCAGCTGAGGATTATTGTCTAAAATAACCCGATGTGCCAAACTGCTCTTGTATGTATAAAGACGGCATAAAGTTTTTTGTCCTAGACAGATAACCGGATGTCTAAGGGAGTCCTCGTGGCACACAACAAACTGGAGGCAAACCTCCAAGACCAGCGCGGGCAAGGCGGGCACGGAGCCATCCCCCTCTCCGCTGGCATGCTGCTCGTAACGCTCGGCGTCGTCTATGGCGACATCGGCACGAGCCCCATGTACACCATGAAATCAATCGTCGCCAACAACGGCGGCATCGGTACCGTCAGCGAGGACATGATCCTGGGCGCGCTTTCGCTCGTCATCTGGACCATGACGCTCGTGACCACGGTCAAGTACGTGGTAATCGCCATGAAGGCCGACAACCACAACGAAGGCGGCATCTTCGCCCTGTTCAGTCTCGTGCGCAAGGTGGCGCCATGGCTGATTCTCCCCGCCATGATCGGCGGCGCGGCACTGCTTGCCGACGGCATCCTCACCCCCGCCGTCACGGTCACCACAGCCATCGAGGGTCTGCGCACCATCGAATGGGGCCATGCGCTGCTGGGCGACGGCCAGACCAACGTCA
Organism: Collinsella sp. AM17-1; assembly: GCF_003470665.1. GTDB lineage: Bacteria > Actinomycetota > Coriobacteriia > Coriobacteriales > Coriobacteriaceae > Collinsella. The sequence goes on along the minus strand of NZ_QRJZ01000001.1, from coordinate 313,789 downwards.
TCATCATCACCATCATCATTATCTGCGGCCTATTTGCCATGCAGCGCGCCGGCACCTCGTCAATCGGCAAGCTCTTCGGCCCGCTCATGACGCTGTGGTTCCTGTTCCTGGCAGGCGCCGGTCTGTTCAACATGCTCGGCAACCTGTCCATCTTGCGCGCGCTCAACCCCATCCGCGGCATTATGTTCCTGTTCTCGCCCATCAACCATTCGGGCATCATGGTGCTCGGCTTTGTCTTCCTGTCGACAACCGGTGCCGAGGCACTCTACTCGGACATGGGCCACGTGGGCAAGGCAAACATCTATGCATCCTGGCCATTTGTTAAGGCGGCCCTTATCCTCAACTATCTGGGTCAGGGAGCTTGGCTACTCGCCAATAACTCCAACCCCCAGATGCTCGCGATGGATATCGTCAACCCGTTCTATATGATGCTCCCCGAGCCCCTACGCCCCTTTGCCATCGTACTTTCGGCCGTGGCGGCCATCATCGCCTCACAGGCGCTCATCACCGGCTCGTTCTCGCTGGTATCCGAGGCAACGCGCCTCAACCTTATGCCGCACCTGCGCATCCACTACCCCAGCGACACCAAAGGTCAGCTCTATATTCCACTCGTCAACAACATCATGTGGGTCGGCTGCATCTTCATTGTGCTGCTGTTCCAGAACTCCGAGCGCATGGAGAGCGCCTACGGCCTCGCCATTACCGTGACCATGCTTATGACCACCACGCTGCTGACGAGCTATATCGCCGGCATCCTCAAGCACAAGCTGGGCGCCTGCGTCTTCGCCCTGCTCTTCGGTGCCATTGAGCTGTGCTTCTTCGCCTCGTGCCTCACCATGTTCTTTGACGGCGGCTACGTAATGATCTTCTTGGCCTCGCTGCTGTTTGGCCTTATGTACGTGTGGCGCCGCGGCACCGCCATCGAGCGCACGCAGACGATCCTGCTGCCCGTCTCCAAGTACATCGACCAGCTCAACCGCCTGCGCAACGACGAGACCTACCCCGTGCTCGCCGACAATCTGGTGTTCCTCACCAACAGCCCCGATCCGCTCACGCTCGACCGCGACGTGCTCTATTCCATCCTGGACAAACATCCCAAGCGCGCCAAGGCATACTGGTTCATCAACGTGCACGTTACCGATGAACCCTATACGCACGAGTATTCCGTCGAGACCTTTGGCACGGACTTTTTGTTCCGCGTGCGCCTGGACTTGGGCTTTAAGGTCAACCAGCGCGTTAATGCCTACCTGCGCCAAATCGTCGGCGACTTGATGGCATCGGGCGAGCTGCCGCCGCAGCATCACACCTACTCTATCTACGAGACACGCGGCAACGTGGGCGACTTCCGCTTTTGCATGCTGCGCAAGATGCTTGCCCCCGAAACGGACATCAACCGCAACGACCATCGCGTCATGGCCATCAAGTACGCCGTCCGCCGCGCCTGCGGAAGCCCGGCACGCTGGTACGGTCTCGAGAACTCGGCCATCATCATTGAGTACGTACCGCTCTTTGCCCGCATGCGCCCGGCCGTCAAACTTGTGCGCACCCAGGTGCCGCTCGAGGTTCAGATCGAAGAGGCCGAGGAAATGGAGGTCGACATCTTCTCGGACGACTTGGTCAACGGCAACGAGGCCGGCAAGAGCATGAACGTCGATCCCACCGAGCTGCTCGAGAGCGTCGCCGATACGCCCGAACAGCAACTCGACGGACTCGAGAGCACCCAGTTCAACGACGCCAACTTCTAACACGCCACCAGCCATTGACGACAACGGCCTCGCATCTCATAAGAGGTGCGAGGCCGTTTTATGTCGCAACGGACCAGTGAGCTACGAACGACGCGGCTCGGGAACCACGAGCCTATCGGGGCTCGCGCCCTCGGCATCCATCAGGCTCACGTAACGAATCGACGGATCCCCATACATCGCGTAGTAATAATTGCCCGTGCGCGCGCTAAAGCATCCGGTATAGATAGTCTTCTCGAACTTGCCATCGCCCATCCTGGACGCCCCCTCAATCATCACCACGCCCTCGAGCGAGCGGAACATGCGAACGACGTTTTCGGTCTCGCTCTCCTTTTGCGGGTAATTGGCATTGAGGTACGCCGCCTTTACAAAACGGCTCGGCGAATAGCAATCGCCCGGAATGCCGCGCATGCCGGCACCGGCTCCATAGGGCTTAAGCTCGGCGCCACGCCATGTCGCCGTCTGCGGAAAATCGCTTGTGGCGGTGATATAGGTGCGCAGGTTTTCCATGTGCCACGGGAAGGTCGGCTGGTTGGCAAGGGTGTCGACCGGATTGTCGTATACATGCAGGCCGTCAGCCATCATCTCGACCACGATGCTGCGCTGGCTGTCGCCGATAATCCAATGGAGCAGCGACACGCCCAGCCCCTCTCCGGCAGATTTGGCGACAATCACCGTGTCGCGCAGCGCGGCCTCGACCTCATCGACCGTCGAGAACGTCGCTGCCACCCACAGGGGAAACTCATAGGCCGCGATATTGTTCTTGCCGTCGACAGGGCCCTCGGCATACTCGGCATAGCCGGGAAAGTTGAGCCCCGCCACAGCCAGACCCGCATCGTTACCACAGTCGAAAAACATGGGATAGTTCTTGTAATCGATGCACATGCCGATTACCGCGTGTGCCGCCGACGCATCGTCGATAAACGAATACGGAATGTGAAACCCGCGCGGCATCACGCGAACCTGTTGGCCGTAGTCAAAGCTCCAGTCGAGGTTGCGGCCCAGATACATGTGGCCAGAATTATCGGTAAATCGAATGCTCGTACACATAGCGCCTCCTAGCTTTACGTTCTTGCTAAGGTTATTGTCACCAAACAAAAAGGCGCTAAACACAAAAGCCCGGACATGACAACAATGTCACGCCCGGGACAAAAGCACAGGTTCAATCCCCGATCAAATCACTCGACCGGAAATAACCGAACAGGTCGGTTTAAAGTGTCGAGGTGCCGCAGATTGGCGTGAAAGAGGAGCGCAGCGTACTAACGGTACGTAAGCGACGATTGAACGCCAAGGTGCGGTGCATCGGCGCTTTAAACCAACTTTCCTAGACAGTGGTCAATCATATGCTGGACCATCTGCGCCTCGAAGCCCACAAAGTCCTGCTTGCGCTCGCGCATCTTGCCATCGACGATCTGGTCAAAGGCAACCTTGCACTTGATATAGCGCGTGGACTTGGTGACCTCCTCGTGCGTCAGGCAGCTCTCCTCCATCTTGCTGGCGCCCAGGCCAAACACCAGACGGGGGTTGTAGAGCACGTGAGGCTCGCCGGCGTCGTCCAGGTAGACGCAGACCTTCTTGGTAACGCCGATCTGGTTGGCGGCCAAGCAGCCGGCATCATCGAGCGACTTGATGGTATCGATCAGGTCCTGAGCAACCGACTCGTCCTCGACGGTCGCAACCTCGCAACGCTGGGACAGGATAGCCTCGTCGTGGCAAAGCTCTTTAATCATACGTTCCTCCATAGGGGTCGTTGTAACCGCTTAAGTATACGGTACCCACACATTTTCATGCGATAAATACCGTCCGTCTGTTACAAAGCGCCGAACATCAACATGCGAGGAACAGCAAGGTTGTAAAGGCGATATAGTAAATGAGTTCGTGTCAATCGGCCTAAACTCGGGGCCGAACAAGGAAAGGGTATGCATGGACGAACTTTTTCACGTCAGTGAGCGCAAGTCCACAATCGGGACCGAACTTCGCGCTGGACTGACAACATTCCTGGCGATGGCCTACATCATCGCCGTCAACCCCGCAGTGCTCTCGGGCGCTGGCATTGATGCGGGAGCGCTCGCCTGCGCCACCTGCCTGGGCGCCGGCATCATGACCATCTGCATGGGCATCTTCGCCAACCGCCCGCTCGCCTGCGCGTCGGGTCTGGGCATCAACGCCATGATCGCGGGCATCGCCACCACCATGTGCGGCGGCGACTGGCACGTGGCCATGAGCGTTATCTTCCTCGAGGGTATCGTCATCTTGCTGCTCGTCCTGTGCGGCCTGCGCGAGGCCATCATGGACGCCATCCCCGTGGTCCTGCGCCACGCCATCTCGGTGGGTCTGGGCCTGTTTATCGCCATGATCGGCCTGTGCGACGCCGGCATCATCACCGCTGGCGCCGGTACGCTCGTCGGCCTGGGCGACATCGCCTCCCCCACCTTTATCGTCGGCATCATCTCCATCGTCGTGACGGTTGCCCTGGCTTCCCGCAACGTGCCGGGCTCGCTGCTCATCGGCATCATCGTCGCCGTTATCGCCGGAATCCCGCTGGGCGTCACCCATGCGCCCGAGGGCCTCATCGCACCGCTCGACTTCTCGACCTTCGGCGCCCCGTTTGCCAGCACTGCCGACGGCAACCTTGCCATCGTGAAGGTCCTGACCGACCCGATGCTGCTCGTCGTTGCCTTCTCGCTGCTCATGAGCGACTTCTTTGACACCATGGGCACCGCGATGGCCGTCGCCAAGCAGGGCGAGTTCTTGACCGAGGACGGCAATGTCGAGGACATCCGTCCCATCCTGGTCGTCGACTCCGTGGCCGCTGCTGCCGGTGGCTTTATGGGCGTCTCCTCCATCACCACCTTCGTCGAGTCCACCTCTGGCGCTGCCGACGGTGGCCGCACGGGCCTCACCTCCGTCACCACCGGCGTGCTGTTCATTCTCGCCGCGTTCTTCTCCCCCATCGTCACCATCGTTTCCAGCGCCGCCACCTGCGGTGCTCTGGTCTACGTCGGCTACCTCATGATGAGCGAGGCCTCCGAGATCGACTGGTCCGACGTGTCGCAAGGTTTCCCGGCGTTCATGATTGTCGCCGGCGTGCCCTTCACTTACTCCATCTCTGCCGGCATTGGCCTGGGCTTTATCGCCTACGTGATCGTCGCGCTCTTTAAGGGCGAGGCCTCCAAGATCAAGCCGCTCATGTGGATCGCAGCCCTTGCCTTCCTCGTCTACTTCTTCGTGGCGTAACGGCACAGCCTGCCAAAGCAAAACCATAAGGCGCAGAGTCGCACCAAGCGGCTCCGCGCCTTTCTTTTAGCGTCTGCCCCCGTGCCAGCGTGCGACAATTGAGGCTGTCAATATCACAACACCGAGAGAAGCCTGCCTTGGAAGCGCATCATAAGCAGATAACCGTTTATCCAGAGTGCACAGAAGGAGCGCCCGTCATTTACCTCCCCGTGGTTATGGGCGACGGTAATGAAGTCTACGAGCGCTGCCGAGAGCTCGACTGCCCGCCGTTCACCCTTGTCGCCATTGGAGGGCTCGATTGGAATCACGAGCTGAGCCCCTGGGAATGCGACGGAACTATACGAGATGCCGAGCCCTTTGGCGGACAGGCTGCTGGTTTTCTTGACGAGTTGTTGAAGCAGATAATCCCAGAAGCCGAATCATCGCTCCCGCAACCGCCCACCTGGCGCGGCGTTGCCGGCTACTCGTTGGCGGGTCTTTTTGCACTGTGGGCACTTTGGCAAACAGATGTCTTTGAGCGCGCGGCGAGTGCATCGGGGTCGCTGTGGTTCCCCGGCTTTATCGACTACGCGCGCGAGCGCACGATGACAGCTACGCCCGACGCCGTCTATCTGTCACTCGGCAAAAAGGAAACCAAGACGCCCAACCGCATGATGCGGCACGTACTCGACGATACGCGCGCGATGGAAGAGCTGTTTATCGAGCGTGACATTCCAACAACGCTGGAGCTCAACCCCGGCAATCACTTTGCCCAAACTGACCTGCGCATGGCGCGCGGCATCCACTGGATACTGACGCATTAAAAATGGCGCCCACGCGTACATACGCATGGACGCCATTTTTAATTTGGCTGAACGCAGCTGCTATTCAGCAGTCTCCTCAAGCTCGGAAGTATCGAACTCAAAGTCGTTACCGGGCAGGATGGCGTTGAGCACAATGCCCACCAGCGAACCCACGGCAAGACCCGAAAGCGAAATGGTCACGCCGCCCAGCTCCAACACGATAGCACCGGCAGTGCTGTAAGCAATGCCGAGTGAAAGCACCAGCACCAGAGCGGCCACCAGCACGTTGCGGTTGTTCTGGAAATCGACCTGGTTCTCGATGAGGTTGCGGACGCCCACGGCGCTGATCATGCCATAGAGCACGAGAGACACGCCGCCGATCACACACGCCGGCATGGCCGCAATGACAGCCGCGAACTTGGGGCAGAACGAGAGCACAATGGCACAACATGCGGCAATGCGAATCACGCGCGGGTCAAACACACGCGTTAGGGCAAGCACACCGGTGTTCTCGCCATAGGTGGTGTTAGCCGGAGCGCCAAAGAGCGATGCGAGAATGGTCGCCAGGCCGTCGCCAAGCAGCGTGCGATGCAGGCCAGGATCGACGATGTAGTTACGCTCGCAAGTGGAGCCGATAGCCGAGATATCACCGATATGCTCGATCATGGTCGCAAATGCCAGCGGCATAATGGTGATGATGGCCGTCGTGGCAAGACCGCTATCGAACTGAGGCCCAAAGAGCGCAAACACGGTGTTGTCCCACACGATGGGCAAGCCAACCCAGGGAGCGGCTGCGACGCCAGAGAAGTCGACCTCGCCCAGCGCGGCCGCAACGGCATAGCTCACCACAACGCCCAGCAAAATCGGCACGATCTTGACCATGCCGCGCCCCCAAATATTGCAGCTGACGATCACGGCCACAGCGACAACGGCAACAAGCCAATTGGTCTGGCAGTTGGCGATAGCAGAGCTTGCCAAGATCAGGCCGATGGAAATGACGATGGGACCGGTCACCACCGGCGGGAAGAAGCGCATGACACGCTTGGCGCCAAAGGCGCGGAACAGGGCCGCAAGCACCGGATAGAGCAGGCCGGCGCAGGCAACGCCCAGACAAGCGTAGGGCAAAAGCTCGGCCTCGCCGTTGGGTGCAATGGCGGCATAACCCGCGATAAAGGCAAACGACGAGCCCAGGAACGCGGGCACCTTACCGCGCGATAGAAAATGAAACAGCAGTGTGCCGATGCCGGCGAACAGAAGCGTCGTCGAAACGGAAAGGCCGGTGAGCACGGGCACGAGCACCGTGGCTCCGAACATCGCAAACATGTGTTGCAAACCCAACACGAACATGCGCGGGCGGCCGAGCGACGATGCATCGTAGATGGCATCGGTGACGGCGGACGTCGAGGATTGGGACATGGAAGTCCTTTCGAATGGAAGGGCGATCAGGCATATCGGATAACCTGCCCGAACGATACGATCCGAACCATTGTACGCGATATGCAGTACCTCGCACGCGCCGCCACCTGCAAACGCTAGCGCTATTTCCAAACGCGCTCGGCAATACGCCTGACCAGCGCAATCTTTGCCCACTGCTCGTCCTCGGTCAGCTTATTGCCAATCTCGCAGCTGGCAAAGCCACACTGCGGAGACAGATACAGGTTCTCGAGCGGCACGTACTTTGCCGCCTCGCGGATGCGCTCGACGATAACATCCTCGTTCTCGAGCTCTGCCGCCTTGGTGGTCACCAAGCCCAGCACGACCTTCTTGCCGGGAGCAACGTACTTGAGCGGCTCAAAACCACCGGCGCGGGGCGTGTCGAACTCCAGATAGAACGCGTCAACGTCCTCACGCGCAAACAGGTACGGCGCGATGGGGTCGTAGCCGCCCTCAAAAGCGTAGGTGGAGTGGTAGTTGCCGCGGCATACATGCGTGTTGATAACCAGATCGTCGGGCTTGCCCTCGATGGCGGCATTGTTGAGCGCCACGCCCAGCTCGCTTACCTTTTGCAGGTCGACCGGGCTCATGCCGGTTTTGGCAACAAAATCGGTATCGCAGTAGATGCCCCAGGTGCAGTCATCAAACTGGATGTTGCGGCAGCCCGCGGCATACAGGTCAGCAATCACGGTGCGGTATGCTGCGGCAATGGCATCGACGAGCTCTTCGTCGGTCTTGTAGACGGCGTGCAGACTCTCCTGCTGGCCATCGCAGCGGTCGAGTGTGACTTCGGAGAACGTCTGGATCGGCGCCGGAATGGTCTGGCGCGCGACCTGGCCCTCTCCCTCGAGCGACTTGATAAATTTGAAGTGCTCGACGAACGGATGATTCTCGCCGCTAATGGGACCGGTTACCACGGCGGTGTCGGCGGTAGTCTCCTCATCGTGGAACATGTAGCCCGTGCGCGAGGCGCGGCGCTCAATGCCGTTGAGGCCCCACATAAAATCGAGGTGCCAGTAGCTGCGGCGGAACTCGCCATCGGTAATCACCTGCAGGCCGGCAGCCTTCTGCTTGGCCACTAAGTCGCGGATGGCCTCGTCCTCGACGGCCTTAAGGCCGGAAGCGTCGAGTTTACCCGCGACATAGGCGGCACGGGCGTCCTTTACAGCCTGCGGACGAAGAAAGCTGCCGACGATATCGGCGCGAAACGGCGCGTTCGGTTGAATCGAAGTGCTCATAGATATCTCCCTTTGCATTGGTTGCTTTACTGGGACAGAGTATGAGCGCTCATATGGCCATCGTAAAATATGCGTTTATAACAGTTTGATATAGATGCTTCCTATATCAGTTTGGACTGCCATAAAGAGATTTGACCCGTGCAGAACGCAGCAGTCTAGATATGCTGACGAATCGCGTCGATATAGGCCTGCCCATAGCGCGTGAGCGTCGTGTTCTTGCGCGTGATAATGCCGATCTCCATGTATTCGTCCACATCGAGCGGAATCGAGATAATACCGGGGCCGTTGAGCTCGTGGCTAATCACGCCCGAACACACTGTGTAACCATTGAGGCCCATGGCCAAATTGAACAACGTCGCACGGTCGCGCACGCGGATATTCTTGCGACGCTCAAAGGTCGAGGTCAGTTCCTCGGAATAGTAAAACGAGTTGTAGCTGCCCTGCTCGTAGGACAGAAACGGGTAGTCTTCCAGATCCTCGAGCGTCACGCTGGAGCGGTCCGCCAGCGGATGGTCGGCACAGACGAAGATATGCGGCGTGGCACAGAAGAGCCCTTCGAACACGAGCTCGTTGGCCGCCAGCATGCGCTCGATGACCTCGCGGTTGTGCTCGGACAGATACAGGATGCCCAATTCGCTTTTCATATGCGCGACGTCCTCGATAATCTCGTGAGTCTGCTCCTCGCGCAGGGTAAAGTCGTAGCGCGCGGCATCGAACTCACGGATCACATCGACAAACGCGTTGACGGCAAAGGAATAATGCTGGCAGCTCACACTAAAGTGCGGCACCTGCTCGGATGTGCCCTTGTACTTGCCTTCGAGCAGATCCGCCTGATCGAGCACCTGGCGCGCGTAGCCCAAGAAGGTCTCGCCCTCCTCGGACACAATGACACCCTTGTTGGTGCGCTCAAAGATGTGCACACCCATCTCGTTTTCGAGATCGCGGATCGACGCGGTAATCGAAGGCTGCGACACAAAGAGCCGGCGCGAGGCCTCGGTGATGCTGCCGCATTCGGCAACTTTGACGACATACCTGAGCTGTTGAAGCTTCATGATGGCCTCCCTAGACGTCCGCGAAACCCGAACCCGCCGCATCTGCCTGACGCATAAACGACGGCATCTCCCCCGTCGCGGCGCAGGCGGCAATCTGATGCAGAGCCCCGGCAACCGCATCGTCTGCCGCAGCGCCGATATGCCAGCGCGCGGCAGCCGTGACGGCCTCGTTGGCATTGGCGACTGCAACGGAGTTGGGGACGGCACCGATCATGGGCAAATCGTTATCGGAATCGCCGAATACGGCCACCTCGTCGGGCGTCAGGCCCAAAGCGCGCGCCAGCTCCAGCGCAGCACAGCCCTTGTCCCAGCCGGTCGGAAGAACGTCGAACAGGCGCACGCGGTTGTTGGGAAACACGAGCGAGAGCTCCGGCACCTCGGCGGCAACACGCTCGCGCAGCTCGGCGAGCTCCTCGCGCGAACGGGCACTCCAGATATTCGCCTTGTATACCGGGGCATCGTCAACGACAGGGCGACAGGGAGCCTCTTCGCCCTTGAGCCACGCGTTGCCGCCTGACTCCATGGCGCGACGCACACGCTCGGGATCGCTTGTTACACAATAGGCATCGTTGCCCCAAAAGTCATCGCCCAGGCTGTAGACCTTCAGATACGTATCGGCGGTCTCTTGCTCCAAGTAGTCAGCCAAGCGCATAAGGGCGGCGTTGTCGGTCGCACGCGAGGCGACCGCCTCGCCGTCGACAAACATGACCTGGCCGTTACAGAATGCGCCGGTCGAATAGCACTCGGAACGATTTTTAAACATCCAGCCCATCGCAGACGGCTGACGACCCGAAACCGGACCAAAGTGCAGACCCGCCGCCTGCATGGCATGAATGCCCTCGATGGCATAGTCGCTGGCGCCGTCATGCCCGGCCGGAATCAGCGTATCGTCCATATCGGTCAGCACAAGTTTGATCATAGGGTCCCCCAGTCGTTTTCATCGTAACCATTGTACCGATGCGCTAGTATAGGGAACAACAGATTCGATGCGGGAGTGCCGGCGGTGCAAACCACAAGGCTGAGAGGGCATGGGGCCCAATCCTTTGAACCTGTCAGTTAATGCTGGCGTAGGGAGCATGCCGCCTTTTTAGGGGCGCTGTCTATGCACAGCGCCCCTTTTCTATGCCAAGGAGGCATGTGCAGTGATCGATTCGGAACAGCTTAAGCAAAACGTGATCAAGGCCGTGGAGGAGATTCACGCCACCAATCCGATGGCAGGCTCCATCACCAACACGGTGACGATTGACTTTGTCGCCAACGCACAGCTCGCCGTGGGCGGATCGGCCGCCATGGTCTATCTGCCCGACGAGGGCGAGGCACTCGTTGCCGGCGGCGGCGCCATCTATCTCAATATGGGTACGCTCTTCCCCATCTACGAGCAGACGATTCCCCGCGCGGCCAAGGCGGCACACGACGCCGGCAAGCCCTGGGTGCTCGATCCGGTTGGCCTGGGCATCGGTAGCCTGCGCACCCAGCTGGTAAACGAACTCAAGCAGTACAAGCCCGCCATCGTGCGCGGCAACGCCTCCGAGATCATCGCGCTCGCCGGCCTGTGGGGTCTTGAGGGCGAGGCAGCCGATCTGAGCCGCGTGCGCGGTGTCGATACCACCGACACGGTCGACGCCGCCCGCGATGCCGCTGTGGCGCTCGCTCGCTACACCGGCGGCGCCGTAGTGGTCTCGGGCGAAGTCGACCTGATCACCGACGGCACGACGGTAGCCAAGTCCTACGGCGGCAGCCCGCTCATGTCCAAGATCACCGGCTGCGGTTGTTCGCAGGGCGGTGTGCTGGCTGTGTACGCCTGCGCTGCCGATCCGTTTACGGCAGCCATCTGTGGCACCGCCGTCTACAACGTTGCCGGCACGCGTGCCGCCGCTGTCGCCGATGCCCCGGCAAGCTTTAAGGTCGCCTTTATCGACGAGCTCTATCGCGCAACCGCCCAGGACATCGCCGATAACCAACTCGAGCTCGAGGAGGCATAAGCCATGTCCGAGCCCGCAACCAATGCCGGCATGAACACGCTCGTCGCCGTGGCCATCGCCCCATGCGGCACCGGCGATGAGCTGTCCGCCGAGGTCGCCGAGGTCGTGCGCGTCATTCGCGAGAGCGGTCTTCCCAACCGCACCACCTCGATGTTCACCGAGATCGAGGGCGACTGGGACGAGGTCATGCAGGTCGTGCGCGACGCGACCTTTGTGTTGGCGAGCAAGGGCATCCGCACCGAAGTCGTGCTCAAAGCCGATATTCGACCCGGATTTACCGACACCATGACCGGCAAACTCGAGCGCATGGAAGCACAAATCAAAAAGCAGGAGGAAGCACGATGAGCATCCGCGACAACCTTGATATCTCGGCCTATCTGGTACTCGGCCCCGAAAACACCCTCGGGCGCCCCGTGGGCGATGTGGTGGCCCAGGCACTCGACGCCGGCTTTACCTGCATCCAGGTGCGCTCCAAGGTGGCAAGTGCCCGCGAGATCATCGCGCTGACCGGCGACGCCGCGCAGGCAATCGCACGGGCCGGCAAGACCGGTCAGGTCGCCTTGCTCATCGACGACCGTCTGGACTGTGTGCTTGCCGCGCGCGAGCAGGGTATTGCTGTCGACGGCGTGCACGTGGGTCAGAGCGATATTCCCGTCGAGGTCTGTCGCAAGCTGCTGGGCCCCGATGCCATCGTGGGCCTTTCGGCCCGCTGCGAGGAAATGCTCGAGTACGTCAAGACCGCCGACATGAGTCTGGTCGACTACCTGGGCATCGGCCCGCTCCACGAGACCGAGACCAAGCGCGATTGCGGACGCGCGGCCGACGGCTCCATCATCACCAAGAGCTTTGAGGACCTGGCCGCACTCCACGCGGCAAGCCCCGTGCCCATCGTGGTGGGCGGCGGCGTTAAGACGGCCGACTTGCCGCAGCTTAAGGCAACCGGCGTCGACGGCTTCTTTGTGGTGAGCGCCGTCTGCAGCGCCGACGATCCCCACGCCGCGGCCAAGGAGCTTGTCGACACCTGGCAGCAGGCATAAGCATAAGTCGAGCAGCCGATTCGCAGCTTCATATCTTCAGCAATGGAAAGCGCATCCCAGTTTGGACACCCATTCTGGGATGCGGTTTCCATATAGAGGCTTAACGGGAAACCGCATCCCAGTCTGAACGCATATTCCGGGACGAACTTTCCGAAACCCCACCGTTTGGGAAACTGTAACCCGTTCTGAGCGCTCATTCTGGGACGCGCTTTCCGCCGAGTCCGCGGCAGCTTGTCCTACCCCGCCAGATACGTTTCCAGCGCGGACAAAGACGCCTCCGCATCGTGGCGGCCGATCTGATAGATACGCTCAAGCTCATCGGGCTCGCGGCACAGCGACGGCACCTTTACCGATTCGCTCGGCCGCACCACAAAGACCTCGCCGGCAGCCTCGCGATGTGCCAGGTCATCAAGCGTGGCATTGTAGGCCTCATGCCGATGCTCAAGCGCCGCAACAAACTCCGGGTAGTGACGGAACACGCGCCGCAGCATGGGCATCACGCTGTTGGGCTGCTTCACAAAGCCCGCCGGCTGCGTGAGTACCACAATATTGCGGTCATACCCCTGCGCAAACAGCCAAGCACTGGGAATGGAATCGGCCACGCCGCCATCCAGATATTTATGCCCCTCAATGGCGACAGGACGCGTTGCCACGGGAATAGCAGACGACGCCCGAATCCACTCGATATCGCGCTCGTCGCCATACGGCAGATCGCGATAGACGGCCTTGCCCGTCTCGATATCGGTACACACGCACGTAAACCGCATGGGGCAGGCACGATATGTCTCCAGGTCGATGGGATCGCGCTCGATGGGCACCTCGTGATAGGCAAAATCTGCATTGAACATATCGCCGGTTCGCAGCCAGCTTGCTACACCCGCATAGCGCTTATCGGCGCAATAGGCCTTGTTGTAGCGAATGGCACGACCAATCTGGCGCGATTTAAAGTTGTAGCCAAACGCCGCGCCCGCCGAGACACCCACCATATGGTCGCAGGTCAAGCCACGCTCCATCCATACGTCGAGCACGCCCGCCGTATACATACCGCGGTAGCCGCCTCCCTCGAGCGCAAGCCCCACCGTGCGCGTCAGATTTGACTGTGCCATGCGACCATCTCCGTTCCTGCGTTTTAAAACGAAACAAGTATACCCGTCAACATATATCGCCTCAGTCGCATTTTCATCGAACATCGTCGCGTTACCGTTTGGCGAATAATGGCCGCCCGCAACATGGGCACCCCTACATAATTCCATACACTTGTTTATACTACTCAGTAGTTATCAGCAACGAACGTCAGCCGACAAATAAACCCAACGACGCAGCAAGGCGGGGGCTTGGAAACACGCGAGGCGTTGAGCAACAACGCGTGTGCACAACGAGCTCGCCCGACGCAATCCGCCCCGACCCCAGAAAGCCGCCTACAGCATGGATACCCCCAGCAATTACACTGAAACGCTCGAAAAGACCGTCCGCGACCTTCTCAAGCGTCAGGAGGATCTGGTCAGGACCGCCTTTACCGACCAGCTTACCGGGCTTGGCAACCGCGGCGGCTTTGCCCGTTCCCTCGAGGAGCTCTGGGAGCAGGACACCCCCGTTACCATGGCGTACATCGATATCGACAATCTCAAGCACTGCAACGACGTCTTTGGCCATGACGAGGGCAACCGCTATATTTTGCAGGTAAGCCTCTATCTCAAGCTGTATATGGAGGTGGACGAAGCGGCGTTTCGTCTGGGAGGCGACGAGTTTGCCATCCTGTCTACGATTGCAACCGAGGACGACCTCGCCGAACGTCTGGAACGCTGCCGAACGGTCCTGCTCAAAAACAACGATGCCGAGATGCCTCACTCGTTTAGCTACGGAGTGGCACACGCCGACCCCGCCCTGGGCGAAGCCCCCAATCGCTTGACGAACGATGCCGACCATCGCATGTACGACTACAAGCTACGTCATGCCGTGCACCTTGATCGACGCAATATCGCACAAGCCCACACCGACGACTTCGAAATAAGCGATCGAGTTTTCGACGCCCTTTCGATGCTCAACGAAGGCCGCTATTTCTTTATCGAGAACTTAGACAAACATCGAACCCTTTGGTCACAAGGCGCCTTGCGCGATCTTGGTCTTCCTTCGGAGCATATAGACAACTGTCACGATTATTGGAAAACGCGTGTCCATCCCGATGACCTTGAGGCCTATACCAACGACATCGACCAAATCTATGACGGCTCCAAACATCGTCACGTCATGCAGTACCGCGTGCGCAATGCCGCCGGCGATTACATCCTCGGCCGTGCTCGCGGGTTTCGTATCGACGGCGACGGAAATGTCCCCTCGCTCTATGTCGGCGAGCTCGTCAACCACTCGCTTGCCGAGACCGTCGACGCCGCCACGGGTCTCGGAACGCAGCGCACGCTGATCAACGCTATCGATGCCTGCCGTCGCGACCGTTGCGAGACGGGGCTTATAGCAGTGCGCGTTCGCGGCACGGCAAAGCTCAACGAGCTCTACGGGGCCGAGGCCGTCGACAACATGCTCGCCGAATACGCAGGCCGCATGCTGTCGATTACTCGCGGCAGGAGTCGCGTCTTCCGTTCACGCAACGCCCAGTTCGTCGTGCTCAGCAACGATTTGGACCATGAGGCGTTCGAGCAACTGGTCCATCATCTAAAAGAGGCCGTTTTCGCTCCCGTTCGAATCGCGGGCGACACTATTACCCCCGTCTGTCTTGTCGTTCCGGCCTTTTACGAGCACCTGACCAATCAAACGGCCGCCGTTTTAGGCGAACTCGACCGTCGCATTCGCACGGCCGGCGGGCTTGTTCCCAACGACAGCCTCCCCATACCCGAGGTGGAGCGCAAAAGCGCCATCGCCGAACGCATCGATCCGCTCACGGGTCTCTATCGACCCAGCGAGTTTATGCGCCGCGTCAACGAATTTCTCGAGACAAGGCGCAACGGCGCCTGGTGTATCGCCACCGTCGATATGGGGCACATGCGACTGTTCAACGAATGGCACGGACAGGCCGAGGGCGACCGCGTACTCGCCGATGTGGGCACGGTTCTCAAGGACATCGAGAATGCCGCCATGGGCGTCGCAGGGTACTGGGGCCAAGACGATTTTTGCGTACTCATCCCCTTTAAGCACGACACCGTCCATCAAATCTACAACCGCGTTCGCCAGGCCGTGGCCAAGCATGATGACGGCGTGGGCTTCTGGCCGTCCATGGGCGTCTACCCCATCGACTCCAACGAGGAAATCACCATCGATGCGCAGGCCAAGGCCATGTTTACCAATCGGCGCGCAAAAAACGACTTTAAGGAGCGCATTGCCATTTTCCGCCCCGAGGAATACGAGCACGAAATCGCGTTCCACCGCACGCTGACCGAATTCCAGTATGCGCTCTCAAACGGCCGCATTACCTACTACGTGCAGCCCCAGGTCGACATGGAAACCGGCGAGATCATTGGCGCCGAGGCACTCACGCGCTGGATTGACAAGGATGGCTCCCTCATTTCACCCGCTACCTTTATCCCCGCCCTCGAAGAAAGCGGTTTTGTGGTGACGCTCGACAAATACGTTTGGCAGGGCGTTGCCTCGTGGCTGCGCGAGCGCATCGATCGAGAGCTGCGCGTGGTTCCGATCTCGCTGAATGTTTCGCGCGTGGATATCCTTGCCTGCGACGTCGCCGAGCATATGGGGGCGCTCGCCGCCCAATACAACCTGCCGCCCGAGCTCATGCGCATCGAGATCACCGAGACGGCCTATACGGGAGAGTCCGAGGCCGTGGATAGGCTGACGGCTGACCTGCACACCCGCGGTTTCTCGACCTACATGGACGATTTTGGCACCGGCCAGTCTACGCTCGCGATGCTCAAGAACGTCAACGTCGACGTCATCAAGCTCGACCGCACGTTTGTACCCGCCGGCCGCGATCAAGGTCGCAGCGCGCAAATCGTTTCATCAATGCTCGAGATGGCACAATCGCTCCATCTGCCCGTTGTAATCGAAGGCGTCGAGACCAAAGAGCAGGCAAACATGTTGCGCCACATGGGTGCCCGCTACGCTCAGGGCTTCCTCTACTACCGCCCCATGCAGGCGGAGGATTTTGAAGCGCTGCTCGATGGCGGCGGCCGCAACTGATACGCTTACGCGCAAAACACTACCGCCGAAGGGGCGTTTGTCCCCATCGGCTAACTTATTCCCCCAATCCAAACCGAATTGGGGATATGATACAAACCACTGTTGTGCCCAAGGAGGTTATCCATCATGAACGAGTCGTATCGCCTGGGCGAGCAATCAATCATTACCCATCTTCAGCGACTCGCGAACGGGGCCTCAACCGCAGAGCTCGATGTCGCTGCACTGCCCACGGAGCTGCGCGCCATCGGCGAGCAGTTACAGAAGACATTTGCCATCCTGCAGCAAGAACGCGAGCTGCTTGAGCGCGGCGCCTATATCGATTCACTCACCAATCTTGGCAACCGTGGTGGGCTCGATTGCCATATCGACCAGCTCTGGCGCAAAGGTGTTCCCTTCACCTGCGCCTATATTGACATCGACCACCTCAAGCACTGCAACGATACGTTTGGCCACGCCGAGGGCAATCGCTACATTCTGAGCATCTGCCGCGCGCTTACCGAGACAATGGAACCCAATGACCTGCTGTTCCGTATCGGTGGAGACGAATTTGTACTTATATCCCCCACGACAGACGAAGCCGAACTCGAGCAGCGCCTGGAGCGGACGCGCGCCAACCTTATCGAGGCAACATCGGGCGGCAAAGCGCCCATGATCGCTAGCTTTAGCTTTGGCTGCTCGCGCGTCGACCCGCTGGCAGGCGATACGCGTCGCCAGATGACAAAGGACGCCGACCGCAAAATGTATCGCTACAAGCTCATGCACCGTGTGCAGCAGCCGAAGGAAAACGACGCATCCATGCACCCGATCGCCAATCAGCCTCCCTGCAACGACCGGGTGTTCCAAGCGATCTCCATGAGCTCCGAGACGCGCTATCCGTTTATCCTTAACCTCGATACCGGCGAATCGCAATGGTCGATTAATGCCGTGCGCGATTTTGACCTGCCCTCCCAGCATCCCTATAACTCGCTCGATATGTGGCTCGCCCGCGTTCACCCCGAGGACCGCGACAGCGTGCGCAGCGAGCTCGATATGGTGGTAAACGGCGCGTGGCACTTCCATTACATGCAGTATCGCGTCATGAATACCGCTGGCAAATATGCGCTGTGCGAGTGTACGGGCTACCGCTTGGATAGCACCGAAACCGAGCCCAACATGTATGTGGGCATTATCATCAACCGAAGCTTGGCGGATACGACCGATTCCGTGACCGGCCTGGGCGATATCCACGCCCTGGTCAACGCCATTGGCGAAATGCGTCGCGTGGCGCGCAAGGCAGGCCTGGTCGCCATCAAAATCGACGACATCGCCAAGGTCAATGCCCGCTTTGGCTTTGATGCGGGCGACCGCGTTTTGGCAGAAAGTGCCGCCTGCCTCATGGACTGTTCGCGCGGCAAGGGCCGTCTGTTCCGCTCGACCGGACCGATGTTCGTGGCGCTTTTCGATGACCTTGATCCCGAAGAGACCGACGCGATCGCAGAAGAAATCGAGCGGTTCTTGGGGTCGCCCGTACTCTTTGGCTCATTTGAATATCAGCCGCCCATTCGTGTGGCCACACTTCATCTAGATGCCGTCGACCGACAGCCCGTTTCCATTTTGAACGAGCTCAAAGCGCTACTTGAAGAGGCACCACAAGTACCGGGCACCAAGCTGGACTAGCGTTATGGGGCGCATGATGGTTAATTTCCGATCTCAACCGAACACATTGGGCAAATAGGTCGTACCCGCAGTTAGCCGAACGTCCCCGCAGTCCCTCCCGGGGCCCGGGGGCACCGTTTCGATACTCTTGGTTTACTTTGCCTGATGCAAATAAGTGCTCAACAAGATAGAACCTATCCCCCGCCACGGATATGCCCTCGAGTAAATCTGTTAAGCCAAGCCTATCAAATTCTATTGACAATTGGCTGCATTGGTCCATTTTGTCGTCCAGCCACTTCCGCTGGCTATCGCCTCATAAACACAAACCTAACGAGCCGCACGAACGACAAAGAGGCCAAGCTGAACAGAAGTAGAACCAAAACTTCAAAAACGCTGGTATTCCAATCGCGTACCCAGTCCTCTACCGCCCACAAGAAAAACAGCAGCCCCATCCATAACGTCACAGAAGAAATCAGCTTTGCGTAAGGGCGTATATCAATCTCGCTCCCCCTTTTTGTGACATCATATCCAGCAATTGAGCAGAGCCATCTTCCTCTTCGGTATTGGATTGAAAGGACAATCAAGGCAATCGAAGTCATCAAGCAAACAGCATCCTCTGTTTCCATAGAGTTTCCTTTGCTTTCCATCCTAGTTACGCATTCACAATCGAATCAAACCAAGTATGAATTACTCGATAGCAACCGCCTTAGTATAAACCATAGCCGCCGCAGCAGCCCGCCTTCCAAGGCCTCAAAGCTCGCCATCGAGGGCGACCCGCCCAGACCCCTTACAATCTGCTCGCACGAGGCCCCGCACTCCAACATCCTCTGGACCGTATCCCGCTCGTACCTGGTGAGCGTGCCTGCCGTGGGCCCTCGGGGCCGGCATCGTGCCCCACGTCATCTGCCCGCTCGTGCGATAATCCTCCGCAGAAGTCACCGACAGCAGAGGGAGTTTGTGATGAAGGTTCTTTTGGTCAATGGCAGCCCCAAGGCAAACGGCAACACGGCCCGCGCACTCGCCGAGGTCGCCGAGCAACTCAGGGCCGAGGGCATCGATACCGAGATGTTTCAGCTGGGCGCCAAGCCTATTCGCGATTGCATCGGTTGCGGCCAGTGTGGCAAGCTTGGCGGTCGCTGCACCTTTGACGACGACGTGGTCAACGAGCTGATCGCTGCCGCCGAACAGGCCGACGGCTTTGTCTTTGGCTCGCCTGTCTACTACGCGCACCCCAGCGGCCGCATTCTCTCGGCACTCGATCGCGCATTCTATGCCGGCAGTAAGGCCTTTGCGCACAAGCCGGGCGCCGCTGTCGCCGTTGCCCGTCGCGGCGGCACGTCGACCACGTTCGATGTGCTCAACAAGTACTTCACCATCAACCAGATGCCCGTCGTTGCATCTACCTACTGGAACAACGTCTTTGGTGCCATGCCGGGTGAGGCCGCCCAGGACGCCGAAGGCCTTGCCACCATGCGAAACATCGGCAAAAACATGGCCTGGCTGCTGCGTTGCATCGAGGCGGGAAAGGCCGCCGGCATCGAAGCGCCCCAGGCCGATCGCGCTAGGACCAACTTCATCAGGTAGAACGGCGGAACATAAATATGAACGTGCAAATCTTCGGCACCAAAAAGTCCTTCGATACCAAGAAGGCCCAGCGCTATTTTAAGGAGCGCCGCATTAAGGTGCAGTTTATCGACCTTAAGGAAAAGGAGATGAGCAAGGGCGAGCTCACGAGCGTGATGCAGGCGGTCGGCGGCATCGACAAGCTGCTCAACCCCAAAGCCAAGGACGAGGAGACGCTCGCGCTCATCCAGCACCTCACTCCCAGCCAGCGCTTCGACAAGCTGCTCGAGAACCAGCAGGTTCTGGCCGAGCCCATTGTGCGCAACGGCAAAAAGGCCACCGTCGGCTATTGCCCCGACGTATGGGGAGCCTGGGAGTAGCCTGTGTTTTTTGCCCGTGCGTGGGTATAAGAGCAGGCGTTTGGCATAAGATTCAACTGTAAGCCTTGTCTAACAAAGGAGGGCACATGCCCAACAAACCCGTGAAGATCATCATGCTTACCGGATACCTCGGTGCCGGCAAGACCACGCTGCTCAACCACATCCTCGCTAACGACGGCGGCATCCGCGCCGCCGTGATCGTCAACGATATCGGCGAGATCAACGTCGACGCCAGCCTTATCGCCGACGGCGGCCTTTCCGAGACCGACGACCTCATCCCGCTCACCAACGGCTGCATCTGCTGCACGCTTTCGGACGACCTGGCCAACCAGCTGCAGGGCATCGCCGATTCGGGCAAGTTCGACTACATCATCATCGAGGCCTCGGGTATTTGCGAGCCCATCCCCATCGCCTACACCATCTCGAGCTTCTGCGACGAGGCCAAGGTGGGCGGCGAGCCCAAGCTCGCGCTCGACAACATCGTGGCCGTGGTCGACTGCGCCCGCATGTACGACGAGTTCAACGGCGGTCGCGATCTGCTAGCCGAGGATATCGACGAGGACGACATCGAAAGTCTGCTCATCCAGCAGATCGAGTTTTGCTCCACGCTGATCCTCAACAAGACCGATACCGTCACGCCTGAGCAGATTGCCGAGCTCAAGGCCATCGTGCGCAGCCTGCAGAAGGACGCCGTGATTGTCGAGGCTCAAAACGGCGAGGTCCCCATGGAGGAGCTGCTCGACACCGACCGCTTCGACTTTATGCGCGCCTACAACTCCGCCGCCTGGATCGAGGCCATGGAACATCCCGAGGAGCACGACGACCCCGAGGTGCTCGAGTACGACATCGAGACTTTTGTGTACTCGCGCCGCAAGCCGTTTGACCTGCAGAAGTTCACCGATTTTGTTGAGCAGGAGTGGCCCGACGAGGTCATTCGCGTCAAGGGCCCGCTGTGGCAGACCGGCGATCCGGACATGTGCTACATGTTTGAGCAGGCCGGCCACCAGATGCGCCTGATGGAGAACGGTCTGTTCGTTGACTCCGCGCCCGAGGGCGAGAAGCAGAAGATCATCGACGAGAACCCCGAGATCATGCAGATTTGGGACGACGAGACGGGCGACCGCATGACGAGCCTGTGCATCATCGGCCGTCACATGGACAAGGATGCGCTCATCGCCTCCCTCGATGCCTGCCTGACCGACTGGCACCGCGCCTAGGTTTATCCAAGCGGGCATTTTTCTGCCTACGTAACCGCCAAACCACCACGAAGGTGCCTGTCCCCTTCGTGGTGGTTTTTCGTTCTGAGCCAAGGAGATTCATGTTCAACATTGTGCTGTATGCACCCGAGATTCCGGCCAATACGGGCAATATCGGCCGCACCTGCGTGGTTACCGGCGCCCGCCTGCATCTGGTGGAGCCACTGGGCTTTTCGCTCGACGACAAGACGGTACGTCGCGCCGGCCTGGGCTACTGGCAAAACTTGGATGTGACGACCTATGCCGGCTGGGAGGATTTTCTTGCGCGCAACGACCTCTCCCCCGCCGACGAGCGCCTACATCTGCTGACCAAAAAGGCACGCCGCACCTATGCGCAAAGCACCTACCGCGACGGCGACTACTTGGTCTTTGGCAGCGAGAGCTCGGGCGTTCCCGAGCCGCTGCTTGCCGCGGCGCCCGAGCGCTGCGAGCGCATCCCCATGCTGCGCGATTGTGATTCGCTCGATAATGCCGAGGCCTGGGAAGCCCACGAGGAATCGCTCGGGCATACCGAGGACAGCCATGAGGCCATCCTTCAACAGGATATCTGCGGCAACTTCGTCAACCCGGACGACTACCGCATCAGCGCACTCAACCTCTCCAACAGCGCCGCCATCGTCCTCTACGAGGCCCTGCGCCAGACAGGCTTTCCTGGAATGTGACAAAGGGACTGTCCCTTTGTCACATATTGCACCTACTGATTTAAATGGAATTAACCGGTTTTAAACGCTTTTAACTAGAAAAGATGCCAGTATATTACTAACTTTTACTGAGTTGCACCGTATGGGTTTCTATGCTTCCACCCCGTAAAGGACAGGAACCCCGCAGCAAATGGTCCCCACACATCAGAATTCAACTTCAAATACAAACGATTGCCGGAGTTCTCGCTTAGCTTGGCTTGTCAGGCTCGAATTCGCCCTTATGTTCAGTTTGCTGCATGCCTCGTCGATAGCCATAGCAAGTGATACAGACATGGTCATGGTCGTTTCACTTTTCAATTCGACCCGATAGCTCTTCGCCTTGTTTTTATCCTCTCCACCACATCTCGTCTCAATTAACAAGAGAACATCTGAGTCATGGGCATACCAATGGAGCTCAGGGCGCTGTGGAACCATGTCGCCCTCAAATTCCTGTGTAAACAGAATTTTCTTCTCGCTTCTCGTTGAATCGCTCAAGGAACCGTCGATTCGAACCGAGCCCTTCTTTCCCGCCTTGGCATTTCCCTTAACCTGGCGGCCTCGCCGAGTTTCCTCGTACTCCGTCACCTCCAGCTTGCAGCGCTTCGCGCCAAGCATGAACGCAATCCGTCTCAACTCGGCCATCTTGTCTTGTTGCATGGTTGCAAAATAAGAGTCAAGGTCAACAAAGCGAGACCGATCAAAAGCATCTATGTAATATGTGGAGTAAAGAGATGGTTTAGGATAGAAAGACAATTCGCTATCCCCGATTGCCTCGCGGTACAGATTGAAAATCTGCGTGCCCTTAACAGTATCCAGCCAACCAATAGCATCTCTACAGGCGTCGATGCCCCGGCGCTCATTTCCGTCAACAATTCGAATCATGTTCGGCAAATGGAATGAAGGACTCTGATAGGTCTCCTTGGTTACCGGCCTGTATCTATTAAGCTGCTGCTGGTATGCCCAATCGTTGACCGCGTCACCGATATCCGCAGCAGTACCTGCCGCACCATCGGCCGCATCAGCAATAGCTGCCAAGGCGTCATCGACCAGCGGAGTTGCAGCACGCATTGCACCATCGGCAACTTTCTGTACGGTTGCAACCGCGCCCGCCATCGCGCTTCCGGCGCCATCAACCAACCCGGCAGCGGCCTTACGGATATCAAAACTCTGCTTATGTCGCGGCGGCTCCTCCCTTTCGACAACAGCCAGATCGTCTTTATCCTCCATTGTGACCTCCTATTTCCGATAGTCGAAATCAACCGTATATTCATCGCCAAATGCCGAGTTGAAGGTAGTGTCGAGAAAGGTGGTGTAGTGCCCGATCAGAAGCGAGCCGGCCCCAGCGATCTGTTGCCGTTTATCCAACATGCTATTCACCCCTACTCAAACGCAACGTCAACATTGACGTCATCGCCGCATAAGGCTTTGACCTGTTTTTCGATAAGGGCGCAGGCTCTATCATCAGATTCTTGGAGCATATTGCTTTCCTTGACCTTCTTGGTCTGCTCTTTCTTTGCCTGTTTCAATAACGTGTTTAGATCATCCGTGCTTACTTGATTCCAGTTAAGAAAGCCATTGTCCTCAACATATTTCTTAAGCGTATTGGGGTCTGTCGAGAACGAGGCGATCTCCGAGTGAGGCAGTATAACCTTTACGCTCTTGACCTCTGAATTCTTATCGGCCATATTAGCCCGTACGATTGTAACCTTCATCTTATCGGCATCGATCCCGATGTCAGCTTTGCCGTCAATCGTTGCGACATATCGCTTAGACGTAAAGGGGTTTTCCCACCCAAGCGGATTGCCCGCCTCATCAATTGAAAGCAGCTGGGTGAAGTTGTACTCGTACGTCACGAGCTTAACGACTGGCGTGATCTCCTCGCGAATCGAATCATCGCTGATCGTTGTAGGATTACGCGTCAATGACATCCAGATACCCCAGGCAACCGCTAGAACCGTAACAACGACTAACCCGCCAAAGGCAACCTTTTGCGGTATCGTTGTAAGAAATTTTGTTTTTGCCATCCTGTTTCACCTTTCCTTTATTGCCCCGACGTTCCCATCATCTTCCAGCGCGAGCATGATGGCACGAATCATTCCGTCAACGGCTCAATGCAAAGCGCGACCGTTCAAAGAAAACGGCCGCGCTTTCTTTTCAATTCCCGCGAACTATTCCTTGACGCTGTAACCCGACACCGTCGGCGCAAGCCTCGAGGCGTCAACCTCGCTCATTACCTCAAACTTCACCTTCTCGCCAGGCGCCCAGGCAGATGTATCTGCGTAGCATTCTTCCGCCCTCACACCATCGGCATCGTAAAGGGCAACGTTTAGATAAACGTTTTCGAACGATATGTCAGAGGTATTTTCGACGATTGCGGTGTACGTATAGAGACCGTAGCCATCATCACTTTTCTCAAAACTCGCCGATGAGAGCAAACCGTTGATAACCTCATCGTTATGCGTCTTCTCCTCTACGGTCCTACCGTTCTTAATTAGCTCGTCAAACTCATCTTGATACTCGTCATCGACTGTTAAGTCATATCGATCGACCAGTTTCTTAAGCTGTGCGGATCGTGCATCGTAGGCCTTTTCCCATTCCTCGTAGTACTTAGGATCAGATTCCGCATACTTCTTGGTAACATCAAGCTGATTGTCAAGCAGGTTGAGATAGGCGATGACATCTTCCTGCATCTTAGCGTCTTTAAAAGGCGCCTTTTTGAGTTCTTTGTCGTTATCGATCTCGGTTTTAATTATCTCTTTTCGCACTTTATTCGAGCTTAGATCAGCATCCTCTCCAAGCGATTCGATATAATCCGACCGCTTTTGATAACCTTGAGCAATCACAGCCATTGCACGGTCATCGGCATAATCAGGTTCATCATTTTTCTTCTCAGACTGCGAACAGCCGCTCAGCAGAAGCGCCCCACAAAACACCATCGCAAATAGCGCGGTCACCAGAGCCATTCCATAACGCCTTTTCATTTCGTCCTCCTTTAAATACAAAACAAAACACGATATATAGCCCTCGTCAAAAAGCAGACATTTTGACGAGGGGAGTTAATTACACAGAGCCCACTCCTTCCCTCGATGTTTATCCAGTTCACGCCCTTGAACCAAATAGTGCCACCGCGTTCCCAATTCGTCTAGCTAAAGAGGACGAGCAGACGACAAACGGTCAAAACTGGTCGCGTCCGCCCGTCTCCAACGATCGAACGTCGAGACGCTGACGTTCAAAAGCGCAGCAGCCTCTCGCCTCGTAACCTCTCCCCCTTCGAATAATTTGATGACATCGCGATAGCTATCTGGGCGTTCGAATGCCGGCCTTCCAAATTTCACGCCACGCAAACGCGCCGACGCGATGCCCTCCGCCTGGCGTTGCTTGATGTTTTCGCGCTCTAGCTGCGCCACATAGCTCAAGATTTGAAGAACCAGATCCGCCATGAACGTTCCCGTAATGCCATCAGGCTGCTCGCGCGTATCGAGCAATGGCATATCAAGCACCACGATGGCAGCATTCCTATCCACCGTGATGCGTCGCCACTCATCGAGGACTTCACGATAATTGCGGCCCAAACGATCGATACTTTTGATCACGAGAACGTCGCCTTCGCGCAGCCTGCGAAGAAGACGCTGGTACTGGGGACGCTTAAAGTCCTTACCGCTTGCCTTGTCAGCATAAATCTGGCTCCGTTGCACGGGAAACCTTGCCAGCGCGTCTAATTGGCGGCCCAGGTTCTGGTCTGCGGAAGAGACACGCGCATACCCAAAGATTCGATTGTCCATAATTGCCCCTATCGGCTGCCTCTTGGCAGCATCAGCTCAAGCGAGAGCCCACTCACTATAGGGCGTGCAAATTTCGCGAATGGGTTGAGGCCATTTTGACCCTCACGCGAAAACTGTTCAAGCGCCATGCCGACAGATGCTGGCTTTAACGGGAATGTGACAAAGGGACAGTCCCTTTGTCACATTCGGTTATAGGTAGCGGCCGGTGATGCTTGCGGGGCAGGCCACGATGTCGCCCGGTGTGCCGACGCAGACGATTTGCCCGCCGGCATCGCCACCGCCCGGGC
This sequence comes from Collinsella sp. AM17-1, assembly GCF_003470665.1. Lineage (GTDB taxonomy): Bacteria > Actinomycetota > Coriobacteriia > Coriobacteriales > Coriobacteriaceae > Collinsella. Next base: position 287,559 of record NZ_QRJZ01000001.1, on the reverse strand, counting down.
CCATGTCGATCACGTAATCGGCGTTACGGATAAGGTCGAGGTCGTGTTCGATCACGATGACCGTGGCGCCCTTGGCAACGAGTCCGTCAAACACGCTCAGCAGTACCTGAACATCGAGCGGATGCAGGCCGATGGTGGGCTCGTCGAACACGAATACGGCATCGTCCTGCACGCGGCCCATCTCGCTCGCAAGCTTAAGTCGCTGCGCCTCGCCGCCCGAGAGCGCCGGCGTGGGCTCGCCAAGTGTCAGGTAGCCCAGACCCAGGCCATGCAAGGTCTGCAGGCGCGCCTGAACTTTCTTGAGTCCCACCGTGGCGTCGAGGGCCTCGTCCACACTCATGTCCATGAGCTGCGGCAACGTGAGCAGACTGCCGTCCTTGCCCTCGCGATGAATATGCGAGGCTGCGTCTGCATAACGCGAGCCGCGACATGCAGGACAGACGATCTCGACATCGGGCAAAAACTGCACGTCAAGTGATATCGAGCCCGTGCCATCGCACGTGGGGCAACGCAAAGCGCCAGTGTTGTAGCTAAAGGCACCCGCTTTATATCCTGCCGCCTTGGCCTCGGGCGTACGGGCGAAGGCGCGGCGCAGCTCATCATGGATGTCGGCATAGGTCGCTACCGTCGAGCGTACGTTGGCGCCGATGGGCGTGGCGTCAATCAGGTTGGCGCGCGCGATGCCCTCGGCATCGACCCAGCGCACGTGCCTCGGCAGGCGCTCGCCGGCCGCTTGCGCCTTGAGCGCCGGGATGAGCGTCTCGAGCACCAGTGTCGTCTTGCCCGAACCCGAAACACCCGTCACAGCGACAAGGCGGCCGCGCGGGATATCGACTTCGAGTGGTTTGACGGTATGGATGGCATCGGTCGCCATGCGGATATGGCCTAGGTCGAACAGTTCGTCGTCAGCCACCTGCGGGCGCAGACGCTTGGGGTCCGAGCGCAAGAACGGCGCGATGCGGCTGCCCTGCGATTGTTCGACCTCGTCTACCGTACCGGCGGCGATTACATGGCCGCCGCCTGCTCCCGCAACGGGGCCCATCTCGACCAGATAGTCGGCTTCTGCCAGCACGCGCGTGTCGTGATCGACAACAACCACGGTGTTGCCGTCATCCACCAGATCGCGCATTACGCCCACCAGGCCGTCGACATTGGCAGGATGCAAGCCGATCGAAGGCTCGTCCAGCACATACAGCACACCCGTCGATCGGTTGCGCACCACGCGGGCAAGCTGCACGCGCTGGCGCTCACCCGTAGACAGCGTGGCACCGGCGCGGTCGAGCGAAAGGTAATCGAGGCCCAGGTCGACCAGGCGGCGGGCCGTACTCAAAAACGAATCGCAGATGTCCCCGGCCATGGGCCGCATCTCGGTCGGCAAGGATGCGGGCACCCCGCGCACCCACTCAATCGCCTCGCCCAGCGTCATGGCCGCCGCCTGCGCCAGATTGATACCGCGCACCTGGGGCTGGCGCGCGGCGTCGGAAAGACGCGTGCCGCCGCAATCGCGGCACGGTCCCTCGCGCAAAAAGCGCGCAACGCGCTTGAGCCCCTTATCGTCCTTAACCTTGGCGAGCGCATTCTCGACGGTATAGACGGCGTTGTAATAGGTAAAGTCGAGCGGCGTGGCGCCCTCGCCATTTTTGGGAACGTAGAGAATGTGCTTCTTAACTGCCGGGCCATGGAACACGATATCGCGCTCTTCAGGCGTGAGCTGGTTGAACGGCACGTCGGTGCGCACGCCCATCTCGCCGGCCACCTGCTTCATCAGATCCCACATCAGCGTGCCCCAGGGAAGCACCGCGCCCTCGTTGATTGTCTTTGACTCGTCGGGCACCAGGCTCGCCTCGTCCACCTCGCGCATGACGCCGGTGCCTCCGCAGGTAGGACACGCGCCGCCACTGTTAAAGGCAAGGTCCTCGGCACCCGGCGCATAGAACTCGCGCCCGCATGCGGGGCATGTGAGCGACAGACCCGCGGCCACGTTAAGGCTCGGCTCCACGCGCGCCCCGCAATGCGGGCACACGTGATGGGCGCAGCGGCTAAAGAGCAGGCGCAGACTGTTGTTGAGCTCGGTCATGGTGCCAAAGGTCGAACGCACGCCTGGCACGCTGGGGCGCTGATGCAGCGCGAGTGCCGCCGGCACGTGCAGCACCTCGTCCACCTGAGCGTGCTCTGCCTGCGTCAGCCGACGGCGGGTATAGGTGCTAAGCGCCTCCAGGTAACGACGCGAGCCCTCGGCATAGAGCACCCCCAACGCCAGCGAGCTCTTGCCCGAGCCCGAGACGCCGGCAATACCCACGAGCTTTCCCAGCGGAATATCGATATCGATGTCTTTGAGGTTATGGACGCGCGCACCGCGCACCTCGATAGCACTTGGTTGTTGCGACACCGTCATCGCTCCCCTTCCTGTTAATCGAATGTGACAAAGGGACAGTCCCTTTGTCACATCACTCGTGCCATAAAATGCGATCTCGAATGTACTCGCCCAGCATGGGCACGGTAAAACGGACGAGGCCGTATCCGGCGGCCTCGATGACGCGCTCGCGAATCAGGCTTGCGCGGTATTTGCTCGCCCAGCTCTGGGTGCGGTCGCAGCGCTCAATGATATCCGCCATACGCGTCGGCTTGCCCTCGTCAACCGCCATGGCCTCGATAAAGAGGCGCTGCGGGCTGCGCAGCCCGTAATACAGAGGCGCGTCAACCGCTTCGTAGAACTCAGAGACGGCATCCGCATGACCAACCTCGACATCGCACCCTTCAATGACCTGCGAGCCACGCCGGACAGCAGACCGCCACATGTAATATCCCACCAGCTGAACCATATAGGGATGTCCCATGCTCTTGTGCGCCGCAAGGTCCGCCGTCCCCGCATCAATGCAAAGACCAGCACATTCGACCGTCTGGATATATGAATCGCGCACCTGGGGCAAAGAAATCGCCCCCAACGTACGCTGCTGGGCGCGCCGCAAAAACGTCACGCTCGGCTCTTCGAGCAGATCGTCAACCATGCTGGGCAAGCCGGCAAAGACCAGCGCAAGACCGCGTTGCTCGTTATCGGGCAAGCCCGTGGCGTCCTGGTCTCCCAGCACCTGCTGATAGAGAACGGCGAGAGCCGCCAGTTCCTCGATAGACGCAGATTGAGCCTCGTCAATCGCAAACAGGATGCCCTTACCTGGACCGAGCTTCTTGAGACGTTCGTTGACCAGCCCTCGCAACGTCTCGCCTTTTGCCCGCGCCGCCTCAACCGACATCCGTCCAAACGATGGGCCAAACTCCATTGACGTCACAACGGGCTTATTCGAGCGGAGTGCGTCGGCCAAGCGGTCGCACAGGCCAAGCGAAGCGGAATCGGAGACAACCGCCCATCCGCGCTCACTGGCGAGACGCTGCAGCTCCCGCAGGAGAACTGTTTTGCCACAGCCGCGGTTTCCCGTAATGAGCATGAGCCTGCCCGGCGCTCCGGCGCCGTTATCGAGCCCTTCCCCAAAATCTTCGATGACCGACTCGCGACCGATGAGTATCGGAGGCCGCTTACCAGCCGTTGGCTTAAAGGGATTTGGATTCACATCGGCCTCCTCGGATTGGCAAAGGCTAGCAATAGTTATACCAACTTATACCGAGTTATACCAACTGAATGTGACAAAGGAGCTGTCCCTTTGTCACATGTGGCCGAAAAATTCCGCGTCGGCGGGGCGATAGGGGCGGAAGGTGGCGGGATCGATCTTTACGTGCGCCGCGGCGGGTACGTCGTACCATTTGACCGTATAGCCGGCGCCGTGGGCGCAAAAGACCGAATCGGGCGTGTTGGGCAGATCGGCCTCGGGCTCGTAGGCGGCCGCCTCGATGACGCGCTCGGCATCATGGCATGCCGCATAACCGGCGAACTCCAGGTACAGATGCCCGCGACCGCCCGTGTAGGCAGCCACCTCCAGCGCATAATCCTGCACCTCGGATGCCGGCACGCGACCCACAAGCTTCGCCCGGTCACCCATCACTGCCGGCGGCTCGTACTCGGCACCCATGCGCGTGGCATCCGAAAGCGCCCTGCCCACGCACTCCCCCGGCACCTCGAGCTCAAAGCGATACCACGGCTCCAACAGCACCGCCGCGCTGGCCTCGCGCGCCTGCATCAAACCCTGGCGAATCGCGCGGTACGTGGCCTGTCGAAAATCACCGCCCTCAGTGTGTTTGGCATGCGCACGGCCGCCCATGAGCGTAATACGTACATCGGTGATGGGCGAACCGGTCAGCACACCCAGGTGATCGCGCTCTATGGCGTTGGTGAGCGCCAGGCGCTGCCAGTTCAGATCGAGCTCGTCGGTCGAGGCAACGGTACCAAATTGCACACCCGAGCCCGCCGGCAGCGGCTCCAGGCGCAGGTGCACCTCGGCGTAATGACGCAGTGGTTCAAAGTGACCCACGCCCTCGACCGGCTGCGAGATCGTCTCCTTATAGAGAATGCCGCCGGGCTCAAACTCAATCGAAAGGCCAAAGCGATCGGCCAATACCCGCTGCACGACCTCGAGCTGCACGGCGCCCATCAACTGCAAATGAATCTGCTCAAGATGCGTATTCCAGCTTACGCCGAGCATGGGGTCTTCGTCCGCCAACTCGGTCAGCGCTTTGAACACCGCATGGACATCGTTATCGCCCGGCAGCACCGTATAGGTGAGAACCGGCGCAATGACGGGTGCATCGCACCCGGGCTCCGCACCCAAGGCGTCCCCCGGGCGAACGTGCGCAAGACCCGTCACGGCACAGATACCGCCAGCAGCAACTTCCTGGGCAAGCTCGTACTTCTCGCCGTTATAGATGCGCACCTGATCGACCTTCTGCTCCCATGCCTCGGCACCGGAGCGCCCCTCGATCATCTGCTTTGCATGCAGCGTGCCGCCGGTCACTTTTACCCAAGCCAAGCGCTCGCCGCGATCGCCGCGGCTGACGCGATAGACGCGCGCGGCGAACTCCGGCGGCCACGCCCTCTCATGCATCAGCGCGCACATGCCATCCAGCAGCTCGCCCACGCCCTGGTCCTTGAGCGCCGAGCCGGCAAAGCAGGGAAAGAGCTTGCGCTCGGCAACCATGCGCGACAGCGTTGCGACGGAAAGCTCGCCCGTCTCAAGAAACTCCTCGAGCGCGGCCTCGTCCAGCGCGGCAGCGTCCTCCCAAACGGCACCGCCCCTCAGCAGTTTGTTGGCATCCAGGCAGCCCTCGGAAAGACGCTGCCCAAGTTGTGCCAGCAAAACATCGCGGCCGGGATTCTCCAAGTCGATTTTATTGATAAAGACGAACGTCGGGATGCTATAGCGCGCAAGCAGGCGCCACAGGGTTTCGGTGTGTCCCTGCACGCCGTCGTTGGCCCCTACAACCAAAATCGCGTAGTCGAGCGCGCGCAACGTGCGCTCCGCCTCGGCCGAAAAATCCACGTGACCGGGTGCATCCACGAGCATGACGTGGGCATCTCCATGATCGAGCACAGCCTGCGACGAGAAAATCGTGATGCCGCGTTCGCGTTCGATAGCGTTGGTATCCAGGTGCGAGTCGCCGTCGTCCACACGGCCGCGCTTGCGAATGCGACCTGCGTTGAACAGCATGGCCTCGGCCAGCGTAGTCTTGCCGGCATCGACATGCGCCAAGATTCCAACGACAGCTTGCTTCGACATGGCTCTCCTCTTATTGCAAGCCCACCGCACGCGGCAACGGGCATTCTCGTTCCACACTGGATGATACAATTTACGGGCCGGCGGGCGAAGCGGGCCCTATCCCCCGACCGAGCTCATCGCCCCGCGTTGCCGCGCGGCGATTTTCGCAGGTTCGCGCCTTGCGAAAGCCGGCACCTCCCCTAACAGCGCAGCGACCAAAAATGGCCCCACCCGGGGCCATTTTCATGTACATGGATTGTTGATACGCGTCCTCGCTCTTATGCCTCGCGCAGCCAGTCGAACGCAACACGCGGCGTGCCGTCCGACACATACACGACGCCGGCGCGCTCGAACCCCGCTTTCATGCTCGCGCCCTGCATGGGCAGGTTGTCCGCGTGCGTGTCGATACGCAGGTGGTCAGCGCGCGCCTTGGCAAAGGCAAACATCGCGGCCGCGATACCGTGCACGGTGCCGTCGGACGCCACGCGGTGCAGTACGGCGTACGGAGTGTCGCTACGCCACTGACCGTCCTCGATGACGTCATAGCACTCGTCCGGGCCCGGCAAAAAGGCAAACGTCGCCACCACGCGACCGTCGACTTCGCACACATAGCTGCCACCGGCGGCGATATCGGCAGCCAGCTGCTCGGCCGAAGGCGTGCCCTCGGGCCACTGCGTGGCGTTGCCATGCGCGCGCATAAAGGCGCGGGCAGCATCATAGATGGCCATGACGGCAGGAATGTCGGTCTCGAGGGTTTTTCTGATCATCACGCGGCGACCTCACGTTTATTGGTATCACTTTGATTGAGCAATGATACCAGCGTTTGGAAAGGCAAGGAGCGGATGGGAAGCAAAAAGCGAGCCGCCTGGTCAAAAGCCAAAAGCGAGTTTTTGGGCGCTGCCACCGGCGGCGATATGAGCGACCTGTTTGCGCGCGAGGACGAGCGCCGCGATGCCCTGGACGCCGAGCGCGATGAGGCTTGGCGCTACAAGTCGTGCGAGCGCAAAAACCGCTACGACACACGCGCCGAGGCCGAGGCCGTTATGGCCGACTGCGAAAACCGTGGACGACGTGGCTTGGCCTGCTACAAATGTGAATACTGCGGCGGGTGGCACCTGACGTCGCACCCTTGGAAATAGGCGCCGCATCGGCGCGACGCTGACGGAGTGCCGGCCATCACGCGCAAACTACGGGCGCGGCGGCACCAAAACATCGTAGCGGACGGCCTTGCCCGCAAGCTGATAGCTCGGCTTAACGCCGGCAAGCAGCGGCCCCTTCACCGGCCGCTTGATAACAACCTTGCGCGGGTGCGGTGCAAGCGCAGCTTTAACCAGCGTCTCCTCATCGGCGCACGGCTGCTCCAAATGGTGCAAGAGCTGGAACTTCTTTTTAACCGCCGCGCTCTTGGTGCGCTCGGGAAACATGGGGTCCAGATACACCACGTCGGGAGCCGCGAGCTCACCGCGCTCGACCAGCTCAGCCGTATGGCGAAGGCCGGCAATGCTGTCCTCGCCCGCATGTAAGCGCATACGCGCCACGGCAGTCGCAAGCGCCGGATCATCCGCCGCGCGGTCCAAGGCATCCTTGAGGAGCGCCGCGATCACGCAGTCCTGTTCATACAGATCGACGGTAAAGCCCGCTGCCGCCAGCAGCAGCGAATCCTCGCCAAAGCCTGCCGTGGCGTCAATCGCCCATGGCTGCTCGATGCCTTTTGTGCGCGCAGCCTTCACCAGTAGCTCTTGCTGCAAACGGCCCTGCTTGAGCCGTGGAAGCATGCGGCCAAAATCGGCACGCAACTCCATCGTGCCGTCGGTGAGCGTAAGGCCCTCGGGCTTCCCGGTCAGCTCAAGCCCCGCGGCCCGAGCAACAGAAAAGGGATCGACGACGCCCATGGGCACTCCTTCACAAGCAAAACGGATACGCGGGCGCCGTTAATGTCGGCACCCAACCGTCCGCTATTGTCCCACATGCGACATGGCCCACAACATCCCAATGCAAAGCACCGCCATCAATCCCGTGCACACGGCAGCGATCACAGAATCACCCATGCGCCTTCCCAACGACCGCGGCTCACGCACTTGCCCTGCTCCGTACATCATGGCTCCTCCTTGAGACCAGCTCCTTGTTACGGCCCCATCATCTCAGCGCCGCACATGAGCTGCCATCGATTTGGCTTACGTCCAGCTTTCCTTTTTGAAAGGTTGAGGTGCGCAGGCCTAAAGCGCTTTCAGGCCGTGCTTACCCATCCCGCAATCAAGCAACTAAAAAGGGCCGATCGCGTTACTGCGCGATCGGCCCTTTACGTTTGCCCAGATAAAACCTGCCAAAACAAACCTGTCCCTTTTTGGCAGGTTGTTAGCTGTGGCGGTACTCGGCGATGATGAAGTCGGTATCGGTCTGAAGGGTGTCCAGGACCTAACGCCCATCGCAGCATGCTGACATCTATTTAGCAATAAAGTGCCCGATGCCGACAGATTTTATCCTCCGCCTCAACCCTTTGTTTACCTGCCGCTTCACGACTATTCCACAGTTACCCGTCCATATCATTAAAGAACTGAACAATCGTCGTGAGGAATGCAAATGGACCATTCAGTCACACGCCGAAATGCCTGCCGGCTGGCAATCTCGGCAACCGGAGCCGCACTTGCAGCCATGTTGCTACCAGCCTGCTCAAACGGCAATTCCGGCATGCCTGGCAAGGGCAAGCTGAGTGTAGGCGTCCGCTCGGATATCGTCGGGTTTAGCGAACGTAACCCCAACAACGGCAAGTACTACGGATTCGAAATCGACCTCACCAACGAGCTGGCAAACCGTCTCGGTTATGGAGACTGTTCGTTTATAACCGTAACGCCCGAGACGCGCGAAGAAATGCTCTCGTCGGGAAAAGTCGATTGTCTGATTGCTTGCTACTCGATAAGCGACGAACGCAAAAAGCTGTTTGACTTCTCTCCCGCCTATTACACCGATTCGGTAATTCTTGTTGTCGAAAACACATCGCTCATTCAATCCTTTTCCCAGCTTGAAGGCGGAACAATTGGCACGGTAGCCGGAACGAACGCCGCACCTCAACTTGCCGCGAAGTTTTTGGAACTGGGGCTTTCGGACGGCATACCCCGGCAACAGGATGCCGAGAGCGGCAGCATCGACTACGACACATGGCATCTAAGCCAATACGCGAGCTACGCCGAGCTTTCCCAAGCATTGGAAGCCGGCGACGTCGACGCCATGGCGACGGACGGCGCAATTGCCAAAACCTATCTCGATGGCGAGCGCACCGTCCTGCCCGATTTTGGCATCAACCCACAGCGTTATGCCGTCGCAACGAAGAAGGGCTCTGAGCTTTCGCCTAAGATTGCCGCCGAAGTGCGCTCAATGCTCAAAGACAAAACAGTCGATAAGCTCATCAATAAATGGAACTAAGGGAGCCTACCCATGTCCAAGCGATTAAAAAAGAAGTCTGTGGCGCTTGCCGTTGCCGTAACCGTCTGCGCATTGGCGATGGGACTCCTACTCGCCTCGATGCAAACGCGTCTATCGCAAGAGGAATACGCTCTGGAATTTGATCGCGTTGCCGCCGAACTCCCCGATCTCGTTAAAACGGCTCGGGCGGAAACGAAAGACAACACCCAAACATTTGATGACCTGTATCGCACGCGCGCCGCAAGCATCGCATTTATGGCGGCTAACGATGCCGGTTACGAAGCGACCGATGTCAAAATGGCCGAACTCAAGGACCTGCTCAAGGTCGATAACGTTCTCGTCGCCCGACGCGACGGCTCTATCATCGCCAAGGCAGCTGACACCAAAGCCGATTTTAGCCGCGCCCGCTTCAACCAGCTACGTCAGTGCTTCGAGACCGGCAAGCCCTCCGATCCGGTTGAGGTCGATCTTCCCGATCAAGACTGGCTCATGCGATACTATGCCGCCAAAATCGATGACGACACCATGGCCATCGTAGAACAAAATCCCCGAGAGCTGCACGCCCTTGTCAAGGACACCGGATCGACCGAGAGCATGCTCAAGAACATCTCACTCGGCAGCCACGGATTTGTCCTCGCCGTATCGGCAAAAACGCATCTGATCACCTACCATCCCGACCAGAACATGATAGGTACCGATGCACTCGACAACGGCATCGATATTAGCAATCTTGAGGACGGCAAAACATTCTTCACTTCCGTCAAGAACACAAGCCTGTACTGTCGCGTCAAGTTGGTCGATGACACCTATTACATTCTCGCCATTCCCGAAAGCGACACCGCCACCGCACGCAACATCACCGTGGGCGTCATCCTCTTTGCCTTCATCGCAATCGTCGCCGCCGTGGCGCTCTATGACCTGTTTGTCCTTGCGGATGACGAGCATAGCGACCAAGGCGATCACGAATACGTCAAGATCGGTCGCAACCTTAGGTTTAACCCCGCCGTGGGCAGGCGCGCAACAGCCTTGTCCGTTGCAGGACTCGTCTTGCTCCTGGCGGTAACCTTCTATATGCAAACGCTCTTTGCCCTTTCGAGCCAAGCGACGGTCAATCGAGAGCGCGTAGAGCAGATTGATCAAACGCTCAAAAACAATGCAATGCGCGAGGATGAACTTACGAGGCAATATAGTGACCACTACGCCACTACCTGCCATATTATCGCCTACATCGTTGAGCACAATCCAGAGCTCGCCACGCGAGCCGATCTGCACAGCTTGGCAGAAACGCTTGGCGTCGAGTCAATTTACCTCTACGACGGCGACGGCAATATGACGAGCTCGAGCACGTCACAACGATCCTATAGTCTTTCGACCAAGTACGGCGACTCCTCCTACGAGTTCCGCTCGCTTTTGGGCGGCAAGGATGAGTATATACAGCCCCTCTCTATCAACAGAACCACTGGCGAGACATATCAGTACATCGGCGTCGCACTCTACGATCAAGATGGCATTGCAGACGGAATCGCTCAGATTGCCGTGCGCCCTATGCGCTTAGAAGAAATGCTCAAGAGCACCAAGATCGGCGTGGTGCTCGACGGCATCAAGGCGGGCGCCGGAGGCTTCGCCTTTGCAATCGAGAAAAAAGACGGCACCGTTGCATATCATCCCAACAATCTTCTTATGGGGAAAAAGGCGTCCGAAATAGGACTGGCTGACGAGCACCTTGCAGACGGCTTTAGCGATTTCATTTACATCGACAACCAGAAACTCTACGCCTCCTGCCTAGAGACTGACGACTATTACGTTTACGTCGCGGCACCCGAAGACTCTTTTATGCACCAGCGCGTTCCGCTCACCATCGCAACCGGAATCATCGCCGCCATATGCTTTGTCCTTATCTACCCTCTGCTGACACTCGACACTATAAGAGTCGAAGAAAAACGTTCGAAGCGCGAAGACGATTTCACGGCAAGACGGCACAACATCACAGTCACGACATCCGACGGCCGTATCAAGCACAGCGAAAGTGCCATTGGCCGATGGCTCAACATTTCCTTTAAATGGGAAGACAAAACCCCCGAGCAAAAACTCGGCACGGTCCTTAGATGGTTTACCGGTATCGGAGTGTTTATCGTCTTTTTGGCCGTCTTGTTTAAAGACACTCTATTTGGCCCGCGTTCGGTATTCACCTACATTCTGGGCAATGACTGGCAGCGCGGTCTCAACATATTCGCGCTCACCGCTTCAATCATGTACGCCTGTGTGGCGCTCACAGTGTGCGCAATCGCACAGTCGCTTCTTCGCATGTTGTCCAACGTGCTTGGCGCGCGCGGCGAGACGATATGCCGACTTCTCTCGAGCCTGACAAAATACGGAACCCTCATCGCCATGCTCTATTGGTGCCTAGGCGTTTTGGGTGTCGACACCGCAACGCTTTTGGCCTCGGCAGGCATCATTACACTCGCGGTCTCCTTTGGAGCCAAAGACCTCATCACGGATATCTTGTGCGGGCTCTTTATTATCTTTGAAGGCGAGTTCCGCGTTGGAGACGTCATCTCGGTTGGCGGCAATACCGGCACCGTTATGGAAATTGGCGTGCGAACCACAAAGATCAATGACGGCAACGGCAATGTTCTACTGCTGCGCAATAGCTCGATTTCGAATGTCACCAATATGACCAAACTTAATTCTTACGCCAGCATGGACATCACCATACCGGTGGGAGAATCTCTACCCTATGTCGAAAAGGTGCTTAAAGACGAGCTCAAAAGTGTGCATGACCGCGTTCCCGCCATTATCGAAGGCCCCTTCTACAAGGGCGTGGTCGACCTTAGCAGTACCGCTATGACCATTCGCGTTGTCGCCACCTGCAAGGAGACAGACCGCGGCAGCGTCATGCGCTCTTTGCGCCGCGAGGTAAAGCTTATGCTTTCCCGCCGCGACATCGCCCCCTATCAACTCGTTTTCGATCATTGCGATGCCGTTGAGTCCGCTCCAAAGGCAGCTACCGCCGAGGAACTCGCCGAAGCGGACGAGTTTAACGAAGAACAGAAACTCGCCTCGCAAGATCTGGGCAACGAACCCCTCAATCAGTAATTCATGGCGCCAGGCAATACGTGCACGGTGCCATAACGGCTCAAGGGAAAGGAACTGAACATGAGCAACAACCGTAAAGTCCTAAAGGTCATGTCCATCATCTATCTATTGGGAGGTATTTTTAGCATCGCCGCGGGAGCGTTGGCACTCACTGCGGCTTCGGGCGACGCCAGCGGCGACCTCTCGGTTTACAGCGTTGTCGTCATCGTGATGGGCATCGTCGAAATCATCGCTGCCATATTGGGCATCCGTGCCTCAAATAACCCCAGCAAGATTGGCATCGTTTGGGTCTGGGCTATCATTTGCCTAGCATGCGCCGTTGTGAGCCTGCTGCTTTCCGAGCCCTTCTTGGGCGGAGTCGGCACCAGCGCCACCGATGTCACCGCCGTGGTCGTAAGTGCCGTGTACTTCGTTTTCGCCAACCGCGTTAAAAAGGAAAGCCAGGAGCGCCTGAGCTAGGCAACGGGCTCAACTGTACAAAGCGCCACGCATAAAAACCGCCCTCCGTTTCTCAGACAGACGAGAAACGGAGGGCGGTCTGCTATTGATGGCGTTTGCGTTCATTCGATTGCGACACACGGCACAATCGACAGTATGTCGTCAGGCAGCAAAGCCGACAGCGGCGAGCGCATCGACGGATATGCTAGCGAGCGGCGGACCCGTTGGCGCAACCCACCATGCGAATCAAGTAGTTTTCTACGACGTGATAAGCTTGGGGTTTTTCATCTTTAAGGGAAACTAGGCACACCGGAACTGTCAGGGCCCCTTTACCCGCAATGGGGACAACCTCAAACCCGCTAGCAATCTGACCGGGAACGGGAAGAATCGCATTTAAGAAAAAGCCGTGCTCTGCCACCAAAAACGACCCAAATTGAGCGGGGCCATCGATAATGCGCGTCTCACCAAGGACACCGCGGCTTTCGTACTGCCAAAAAATCGAATTATTAAAGTTATCAAACGCAGCCGACTGTCCTGCCGGATATGAGCTCAAATCAGCCACAGTCACAAAAGGCCTCTTAGCGAACGGATGGCCGGCGGCGACGACAATACCCGTGGGCAGGGTTCCCAGCTGCTCGCAATCATCATTGGTATTGTCATATGTGCCCACCGTAAGCAAGGCGTCGAGGTCACCCTGCTCGAGCTCCTGCTGAGCGATCCCGGGATGCACGGCACAAAACTTCACGCGCACGCGGGCACCACGCATGATAAGCGCAGACAACCCCTTATATAGCTTATCGTCGTTATCGAGTGCGGGAACGCACAGGCCAATCGAGAGTTCCGGCATCGCTTGCGCCCCAGAGGCCGACGGGACGGTCAGGTCGCATCCAAACGGATCAAAGTTTTCAACCTCACGATACGCCTCGACGGCGTTGCGAGCCTTGGCATAAAAGCTACGGGCGGCCCGAGTCGGCTTTACGCCACTATTTCCACGCTCAAAAAACTGAACGTTAAACAACTGCTCGAGCTCGCTAATTGACTTGGAAATGGCCTGGACGGTCACGTTGCACTGGTGTGCCGCAGCGGTAAAACTCTTCGTCTCAAATACGGCGATAAAATAGCCAACCTGCTTGATATTCACCATTCACCTCAAATAAATGCACAGTATGATCCAGTTAAGTAAAAACCTAGCACAACGCAAGTGCCGGCATGTCGCGAACGGAGCGTTCAACTATTGGATGAACGTACGCAGCGCCTTGTTGAATTACAATATGCTTCGCGACATGCGCCATGCATGCGCATCAAATACGTCATGTCCACTTCGAAAGGACCAGCCATGAGCTACACTCGCAAGACACTCAAAGTCCTTGCCCTCATTTACTTTGTTTTGGGCATCGCCAGCCTCGTCATCGCCGGCGTCGGCATCGCCAAGGGCAGCCTCGATTCCACGTACGGGTCGAACGCCATGCTCGCCGCGGCCGTACTTGTCATCAAGGGTCTTGTCGATCTTGCCGCAGGTGTTGCGGGCATCAAGGGCGCCAACAAGCCTTCGCAGGTGGATGGTGCGTTTAAGCTCGGCATCGTCGCCGCAATCGCCACGATTGCGCAGGCCGTGCTCACGCTTCCCGCGTTTGGCGGCGACGCCATCAACTTTGGCGCCTTTGTCATCGTGGTGTACGACCTATTCTTTATTCAGCAGGCACACGACATTAAGGCCGAGAACAAGGACCGCCTGTAAGCGCCCGCTTCTCATAACCTTTGTAGCCAAGCAACTAAAAAGGGCCGATCGCGCATCTCCGCGGTCGGCCCTTTACGTTTGCCCAGATAAAACCTGCCAAAATAAACCTGTCCCTTTTTGGCAGGTTGTTAGCTGTGACGGTACTCGGCAATGATGAAGTCGATATCGGTCTGAAGGGTGTCCAGGTTTGTCAGGCGCTCTTTATCGGCAGGGCGCGTGCGGTAGTAGTACGGCGTCATCTGGAACACCGCCTCGATATCGGCCTGCGTCTGAAGCGTAATATTCGCAGATACCCGTTGCGTTCCCACCAACTCGAGCTCGGTCGTCTTCGGCAGCTTCTCATCGTTGAGATATGGCGTGTCGTAGAGCACCTCCTTGAGCCCAAACAGATGCCGAGCACCCGGCACCACGGTGTAGAGCGAGCCCTCGGGCGCCAGCACGCGGGCAAATTCACGCTCGTTAAAGGGGGCGAAGAGCTCGGTCACCATATCGAAGGCGCCATCAGCCACGGGGATATCCTTCATGTTGGCCACGAAATAGGTCGCATCGCCGCGCTTGGCAGCCAGGCGCACCATCTCTTTGCCCAAGTCGAACCCGAAAGCCTCCACGCCCGGCACCGCACCCATGGCGCTCGTGTAGTAGCCCTCGCCGCAGCAAATATCGAGCAAGGTCATGGGGCCGTTCGTAGACGCGGCACGTTCAGACACCCGCTCGCGCACCTGCTCGACCATCGCATCGCGCAACGGCGCATAGTATCCACGGTTCAGAAAGTCACGACGGCTGCGCGCCTGCGACTTGGGATCGCCCATGGAGTCGCCGCTCTTGGACGAGCGCAGCAGATACAGATAGCCCTCGCGCGCACGGTCAAACCGGTGTCCGCCCGCACATGCAGCACCGCGCTCGTCGTCCACCAACGGCTCATGGCAAACGGGACACAACAACATGGCAACTCCTTAGCGCGAACAACACAACGCCCACCATTGTCGCACGCCTTCCCCACCTAGTCATTGGGACGTTCTTAAACGACTAGTCGATTAGGAGTATCATCGTCTGCGCAAATAAGGAGCGAATCGCATAGTAGAGATTGAGAGCGTATGGCTGATACCGCATCTAAGCACATTGACATGACCACCGGCTCACTGTGGCGCAATATCCCCCTGTTCGCCTTTCCCGTCGCCGCCACGAGCATCCTTGAGCAGCTGTCGAACCTCATCGCCACGGTCATCATCGGTAACTTCTCGGGCGACCAGGGAACCCTCGCCATGGCGGCGGTCGGTTCCAATGTTCCGCTTACCAGTCTTATGATCAACCTGTTTATTGGGCTGTCGCTTGGCTCCAACGTGGTCATCGCCAACGCCATCGGCCGCAACGATCAGAACATGGTCAAGCGCGCCGTCCATACCTCGATTCTGATGGCACTCGTGGGCTTTGTCGTCATCGCACTGGGCGAGATCTTTGCCGAGCCCATGCTCGCCGCGCTCAACGTCCCTGACGAAACCATGCCGCTCGCATCGCTCTACCTGCGCGTCTTTTTGCTCAGCATGCCCTCGATCTTGCTCTACAACTTTGAGGCCGCAATCTTCCGCTCCGTCGGCATCACCCGCATGCCGCTGCAGGCGCTTGCCGTGTCCACCGTCCTCAACATTGGCCTGGACCTCATCTTTGTCCCCGTGCTCCACTGGGGCGTCGCGGGTGTCGCCATCGCCACCGCCATCGCCTATACCGTCAGCGCAGTCACGCTCTTTATCCGTCTGCTCAAGACCGATTCCGTCGTCCGCGTCACCCCACGCGACTTAGGCTTAGACCCCGTCGCCCTCAAGCGCATCGTTAAGATCGGCCTGCCCGCCGGCATCCAAAGCGCCGTCTTTGCCGTCGCTAACATCATCATCCAGTCCGCCATCAACAGCTTGGGCACCGAGGTCATGGCGGCATCCAGCGCTGCCATGAGCCTGGAGTATGTGTGCTACAACCTGCTCAACAGCTTTAGCCAGGCTTGCACCACCTTTGTGGGACAAAACCACGGTGCCCGCCAGATCGACCGCTGCACCAAAACGCTCAAGGTCTGCCTGGTCGAAGGCGGTATCGTCGCACTCACCACCATCGTCATCATCGTCGGTCTGGGGCGCGAGATCCTGGCGCTCTTTAACAGCGATCCCAACATCGTCTCGATCGGCTATATCCGTGTGTGCTCGATCTTCCCGGCATACGCCTTTAGCATGTTCTACGAGAATATGTCCGGCTACCTGCGCGGCTTTGGCATCTCGCTCATGCCCGCCCTCATCACCATGATCTGTGTCTGCGGCATCCGCTTCTACTGGGTATTCTGCGTGTTCCCGCACTTCCGCACCTTTGCGAACATCATGATGGTCTACCCCATCAGCCTGGGCACCACAGCGTTCTTTATGGTCGTGGCGGTACTACTCTGCCACCCGGCACGCACCTATCGCGCCGCCCAAGCCAAAGCGACAGCCCGCTAAACACCGCACTCAACGCCATGCCAGTCATTAATTGACAATATGCGAGCTCATATAGTCGATAAAGTGCCTCGTGGCGATAGGCATGGTGTCCCAGCTGCGCCAGGCTGCCACTACGTCACGCGAGGGAGCATGCACGATGGGACGCACGCGAATATCGGCCCTCATGCCCTCGACGGTACGGCGATACAGCATACTCACGCCTAGGCCCTCCTCCACCATCGCCATGATGGTGTAGTCGTCGGTCACCTCGCTCGTCACGCGCGGCGACAGCCCATGCGCGGCAAAGGCATCGAGCACCAGACTCTGTTCGCCCTCATCCAACAGCACAAACGGTTCGGACGCCAGGTCGGCGAGCGTCACCTTTTCCTTTGCCGTCAGCGGATGCGCGGCCGGCAACAGCGCCACCAGCTCGTCGTGATAGACCACGCGCTTCTCGAGCCCCGCGGTAAATCCGCGTGCCGTAAAGCAAAAGTCAACCACGCCATCGTGCACCCACTGGGCGTTGCGCGTGTAATCGCCCTGCTTGAGGGTAAAGCGTACGCCCGGATGCAGGGCCCCAAAGTCGCGGATCACGCGCGGCAACACGGTACGGCTCACATTGGTAAACGTCGCAATGCGAATGTCGGCCGATGAAAGCCCCAGCAACTCCTGACGCTTGCCCTCGAGCTCGGCCTCGGCAGTTACAATCTGGCGCAGATACGGCAGGTACTGTTTGCCGTCGCGCGCAAGCGACACGCCCTGCTTGCCGCGCTCGATAATCGTGGTGCCCAGCTCGCGCTCGAGCGCTTTGACGGCCTGGCTTACCGCACTTTGCGTATAGCCCAGCTCGTCGGCCGCGCCCTTCAGGCTGCCGCAATCGACCACCATACATACAATCTGATACCGCGATGCCATCGTGCCTCCACATCGATGTAGCCGTAAAACGTTTTGCCAGCGCTTTTTCCGCCTACATTAGTATTACTTAATCATACTGAAGATACATTCGCTTTACTACATCTAAATCTGGGAGCAGAATCCTTTTTGCGAAACCGTTCTGTAACAAAAGGAGTCCCATGGATCGCAAAAAAGCAATCGCGCTCTCGTTTTCCGTTCCCGTCGCATGGGGCTTTTCGTACCCCCTCATGAAGATCGGCATGGACAGCATGAACGCCACGAGCATCGTTGCGCTGCGCTGCATCATCGCCTTTGTGGCCTGCCTGCTGCTCTTCCACAAGCACGCGCTGCGCATTAACCGCGACCTGATGGTTCGCGCCGCCATCATCGGCGCCATCATGGCAACCGAGCTCACCTGCATGTGCTTGGGCTCCAGCCTCACCTCCGCCTCAACCGCCGGCTTTTTGCAGAGCCTGACGGTCGTAATCGTGCCGTTTGCCAACGCAGCTCTGCTGCGTCGCGCCCCCGAGCGCAAGGTGCTCATTGGAACTGCCATCGTCACCTGCGGTATGCTGCTGCTCTCGGGCGCCGACTTTACCAGCCTGAATCCCGGCGCGATCATCATGCTGCTCTCGGCCTTTATCTATGCCGGCCACATTATCGTAGCCAAGCGCTTTGTCGAAGAAGTCGATCCGCTGGCCCTGGGTGTTTGGCAGCTGGGCTTCGGCGGCCTGTTCTCGGGCATCGCCGCATTTACCTTTGGCGGCTTTACGCTTCCCAGCACGCCGAGCGAGATCGTCGTTGTCGTCGCACTCGCACTCATCTGCTCTGCCTACGGCTTTATCACCCAGACGCTCGTACAGCCCCACGTGCCCGCCGAGACCACGGGCTTTGCCTTCTCGCTCGAGCCGGTCTGCTCCGCCGTCTTTTCGTTCTTCCTGGTCGGCGAGGTCCTGAGCCCCATCGCCTTCTTTGGCGCCGCCCTCATCCTCACCGGCGTCATGGCGGCAACCGTCGAGCTCCCGCGCCTTCGCTCGCAAGGACACGCTCACATGGCAGGAGCACCCGAGCACGTCTCGTAGGCCCCACTCTTCATACAGCCGCGGCATAAAGGCAACCGGTGCGCCTTTACAATAGATGCCAACAGAGCATCTGCCATAAAGGAGCCCCATGGACACCGCAACTCGCGACCGCAACATAGCAACTTGGTTGGGCGATGCGCCGCAGCCGGTACGTGACACGACGGACCAGCTGCTCGAGCGCATCGCCCTTTTACGTGCCGAGCAAACCATTTACCCGGCACAAGACGACATCCTCAATGCCCTCGCCTATACGCCGGCCGACCATGTCAAAGTTGTCATTTTGGGTCAAGATCCCTATCACGGACCCAACCAGGCCATGGGGTTATCGTTCTCGGTTCCCGCGACGCAAACCAAGTTGCCGCCGAGCCTGCGCAACATCTATAAGGAACTCAAAGCCGATCTGGACTGCCCCTTTCCTGCCACGGGAGACCTAACCCCATGGGCACAACAGGGCGTCCTGCTCCTTAACACCACGCTCACCGTGCGCAAGCATGCCGCCAATTCGCACGCCAAGCTGGGCTGGAGCACGCTCACCGACTATATTATCGAACGCTGCTGTCAGCTGCCCCAGCCGGTAGTCTTTTTGGCATGGGGTCGCTTTGCCCAGCAGATGGTCGAAGGCAAGCTCGCCGCGACCGGCGCAGGCAAGGCAGCCGGTAAGTTCTGCCTGGCCTCCACACACCCCTCGCCGCTTTCGGCCAACCGTGCCACGGCAGAACTCCCCGCTTTTATGGGGTCGCGCCCCTTCTCGGCATCCAATCGTCTACTCGAACAGCACGGCTCGATCCCCGTCAACTGGACTTGCCTCGGCTAAAAATCGATACATCAAAAACGCGTCCGACGGCTTTCCATCGGACGCGTTTCCTATTCGGGCCAAATAAACTGGGTACGGTCTGCCTCGCCACCGTCAATGAGCAGGCTCTGCCCGGTCATAAACCGGTTGGTCACGCCCACAAAGTAGATCCACTCGGCGATCTCTTGGGCGGTGGCCCAGCGTTTAAGCGGCGTGAGCTCCATAATCTGGTTCCACAGGTGTTCGTCTTCCATCACGCAACGGTTGAGCGGCGTGATAACGCCGCCCGGGTCCACACTGTTGGCGATGGCCTGCGGCGCCAAGCGGTTTGCAAGGTTCTTGGTGTAGGCGATAACGCCGCCCTTGCTGGCAGCATAGGCGGGAAACTCCGATCCCGTATGCCCGCTCGCCGACCCCACATTGACCACGGATGTAATAGCCGGCGCCGGCTTGGCGGCAAGCCCCTCCCCCACAAAGGCGTAGCGCTCGGTCACGTTGATGGTGCCGCACAGGTTGGCGGCAATATCGTCGGCCGAGTCCTGCGTACCAGCAACATTCACGATCACCTGGGGTTCAAGCTCGCCTGGAAACGAGTCCGGCTCGCGGACATCAACGATCAGATGGCGATAGCGCTCGTGCTCGACGGCCGCCGGCAGCAGATCAAAGCCCACGACCTCGTGGCCCTCGTCCAAAAAGCGCTGCACGCACGCGGCTCCAATGCCGCCCGAAGCGCCCGTGATCAAAACCCGCATAGGTGCTCCTTAGGCAGCTGCGTGGCGCTCGAGGTACTCGGAGCCCACATTCTCGCGCTCCCAGCCGCGCACGACCTTATAGCCCACGGGGCTCAGAAAGACCTCGCACAGCAGCTCGGCGACAGCGCCGGTCAGCGAGCACATAAGGACCTGCACCCAGGTCCAACCAAAGAACGTGTGGCTCACCACAATGGCAAAGACCAAGTTGTCGATAAACTGGCCAACACCCGTGGACACATAAGAGCGGAAGGCAAAGCTCGCAAAGTTATTCTTTTTGAGCATGCGGCCGAGCGACTGGTTGAGTGTGGAGTTAACCACGGCAGAAACGAGCATTGCCAGCGAAGAGCCCAGCACCACGTACCAGGTGCCGCCGATGGTGGCGTTAAGGGCGGTGTTGACCTCGATCATACCCGTGTCGTAGTAGGCGCCCCACATGCCGGGCGTGAGCGAGCATGCCCAAAAGCACAGACTCACGGCCAGATTGACCAGCAGCGCGAGGATAGAGATTTTGATGGATGCCTTGGCGCCAAAGCGCTTGCAGATCATGTCCTGGCACAAAAACGAAACCCAGCTCACCACAAAGCCGCAATCGAGTGCCAGATACGGCAGGCTGATGAGCTCTTTGTTGGCCAGCAGGTTCATCATGATGACGCTCACGAAAAACAGCGAAACCGTCGCCGCGGGAATGCTCCGCAACAGGACCTTATAGTCCTCCATGACCTTCTTGATCATTATGTACTCCTTTGGTTTTAGGTTTAACGAGCAGGATATCGGACCCGAACTGCTCGGACGCCCCGGTCTTGAGACGACGGTGGGTATGATAGCCGCTCACACGGCATCAGGCAAGCAACCGGCGCGGCAGCCCCGCAGGGCCACCGCGCCGATGCGTTAAAACGCTACGTTGCCAAACTCCGACAGGATCAGGTCGGGGTTGTGGTCGGTTGCCCAATCCACGTTCCACGGACTCGTGAACAGCAGCAGCTTACCGCCGCGCATGTCCTCGACGCGCAGCGTGTCGCGCGTAAGCGAAAGGCCCGGGATATCGATGGTGTCGGGGTCGTTTTGGATCCAGCGAATGTCCGTATAGGGCAGCGGCTGGCGACGAACCTCAACACGGTACTCGGCCTTGAGGCGGCGCTCGAGCACCTCAAACTGCAGCACGCCGACCACGCCCACGATGACGCTCTCCATGCCGGCACCCAGCTCGCGGAAGATTTGGATGGCACCCTCCTGGGCAAGCTCCTCCATGCCCTTCACAAACTGCTTGCGCTTGAGCGTGTCGACCTGCGTAATGCGAGCAAACATCTCGGGGGCAAACGTCGGGATCTGCGGATACTGCACGTGGCGCTTGCCGGAGCACACGGTGTCGCCGATGCTAAAGATGCCGGGGTCGAACAGACCCACGATATCGCCGGCGTACGCCTCGTCCACAATGGCGCGGTCGTCGGCCATCATCGAGGTGCCCGTGGCCAGCTTGAGCTTGCGGTTGCCCTGCATATGGAAGGCATCCATGCCGCGCTCGAACTTGCCCGAGCAAATGCGCACAAAGGCAATGCGGTCGCGGTGGTTCTTGTCCATGTTGGCCTGGATCTTAAAGACAAAGCCGCTAAAGTCGTTCTCGGCGGGCGCGACCGGCTCGCTGGTGAGCGTATCGGTATAGGCGCGCGGCGTCGGCGCCAAGCGCAGGAACTCCTTAAGGAAGGGCTCCACGCCAAAGTTGGTAAGTGCCGAGCCAAAGAACGCCGGACTCAGCTTGCCACAGGCCACGGCATCCAGGTCGAGCTCATCACCGGCGCCATCGAGCAGCTCGATGTCGTCCATCAGGTTCTTATGGTTCTCCTCGCCAATAAGCTCATCCATGGCGGGATCGCCCAGCTCGGCCTCGACCTCGGCGACCTTCTTGGTGGCATTGGCGTGGCCGTCGCCCTCAAAGGCGATAACGCGACGGGTCTGACGGTCGAACACGCCGCGGAAGTTGCGGCCGCTGCCAATCGGCCAGTTCATGGGATACGTATTGATACCCAGGACGTTCTCGATCTCTTCCATGAGCTCAAACGGATCGCGAGCCTCGTGGTCGAGCTTGTTCACAAAGGTAAAGATGGGAATATGGCGCAGCGTACAGACCTTAAAGAGCTTTTTGGTCTGGGCCTCGACGCCCTTGGCGCCGTCGATGACCATGACCGCGGCGTCGGCCGCCATAAGGGTACGGTAGGTATCCTCCGAGAAGTCCTGGTGGCCGGGGGTATCGAGGATGTTGACGCAGGCGCCGTTATAGGTGAACTGCAGAACCGAGGAGGTAACGGAAATGCCGCGCTCCTTCTCGATGTCCATCCAGTCCGAGACGGCGTGCTTGGCCGAGCTCTTGCCCTTGACCGAGCCGGCGGTCTGGATGCTGCCGGTATAGAGCAGCAGCTTCTCGGTAAGCGTGGTCTTACCGGCGTCCGGGTGGCTGATGATCGCGAATGTGCGGCGCGACGAGATTTCATCCGACAGGCTTGCCATGCGGATCCTTTCTTGCATTGAGTGCATTACGTCGTTGTAACCGTACTATTGTAGCCGCGAAATCCCGCCATAGGGCACCTATCAGGACAAATTCATCAGTCAGGGCCCGGGCAGCCGGCCCAATCCGAATTTGTCTCTTGCGTAACTGTACATAGTGTATATATACTGTGCTTACCGGTTATATACACGTGTAGCCCAACAGCTAAGGAGCCGCTGTGGACATCATCCTATCCAATTCGAGCGACAAGCCCATCTACGAGCAAATAGCCTCGCAAGTCAAAGCTCAGATCCTTTCGGGCACGCTTGCTGCGGGAGCCAAACTCCCCAGCATCCGTGCACTCGCGAGCGATCTTGGCGTGAGTGTCATCACCACCAAGCGCGCCTACGCCGACCTGGAGCAACTCGGCTTTATCTGCACTGTGCAGGGCAAGGGCTGTTTTGTCGCCGAGGGCAACCAAGAACTCTTGCGCGAAAATCAGCTCTGCCATATCGAAGAGCTGCTCGCACAGGCAGCAACGCAAGCCGAAGCCGTGGGCGTCACGCGCGATAAACTGCACGAGATGCTCGACCTGGTAGCCCCCGAAACCATGCAGTAACCATCTGCAAGAAAGGCTATGCCATGCAAAACTTGCTAGAACTCAAAAGCATCTCACGCCGCGTGAGCGACCGCTTTTCGCTACGTGGCGTCACGTTGGCCGTGGAGCCCGGCCAAATTGTTGGCTTTGTGGGCGCAAACGGCGCCGGCAAGACGACGACCATTCGCGCCACGCTTGGGCTTATAAAGCTCGATGCCGGCGAGGTGCACCTGTTTGGTCAGCGCTGTGGCACCGACGCGCCCGATGAGTCGCAACGCCACCTGCGCTCTCGCATCGGCCTCGTGCTGGACACATGCCCCTTCCCCTCCACGCTCAAGGTCGGCCAGATCGAGGCGCTCGTAGGCCCGGCGTACCCCACGTGGGACCGCGAAACGTTCGCCGGATTCATCAACCGATTTGGCCTCGATCCCAAGACAAAGGTCAAGGACCTCTCCCGCGGCATGGGTATGAAGCTGCAGCTCGCCTGCGCGCTCAGCCACAATGCCAAGCTGCTCGTTTTGGACGAAGGCACCGCGGGCCTCGATCCCATGGCACGCGAGGAACTGCTCGATGAGCTGCTCGCCTTTGTCGCCGACGGCCAGCGCAGCGTGCTGCTCTCGAGCCACATTACGTCTGATCTCGATCGTGCTGCCGACCGCGTCATCTGCATCGATAACGGCTCGATTGTGTTTGACCTGCCACGCGAGGACATTACCGACCGCGCCGGCATCGCCCACTGCACCCAGGCACAGGCCGCCGAGCTCATGGCTTGCGTCGAAGGCACCCGCGCCGCCCGCCACGCCTACAGCGTGGACGTGCTCGTGCCCAACCACCGCGAAGTGCTCGAGGCCTTCCCCGAGATTCCCTGCGATCGGGCAACCATTGATGACTATCTTCGCTTCATGCTGAAAGGGGCTTTGAAATGAAACGCGCCATTATGTCCGAGCTTCCCATCGTTCGCACGCTCGTCCCGAGCATCGCAGGTGTCGGCCTGTTCATCTTCGTCGTGCTGACCGCCGTCAGGGCATCGAATGGTGATTCCGACATGAGCGCCGCCGGCGCCTTCGCGATCAGTGCCATGTCGCCTATCATGGCCATGACGTCGCTGGCCGGGCTCGACAACCAAAACGGATGGGAGCGCTATCGGGCAACGCTGCCCATCTCACGCAAAGACATCGTCAGCGCACGCTACCTGTGCATCACTATTTTCTCGGTCATCATGGCGTGCGCGGCCGTGCTGTTGAGTATCGTCGCCATCCCGATCTTAAACAGCGTGGGTATCCCCTCCACGGGAGAGACCGTCTTTGAGACCGCAATCGCCTCGGCAATATCGATGCTTTTCTCCCTCATGGCGGTGTTTTTGGTACTGCCTCTGTTCTTTCGATTTGAACACATGAAGGCGCAACGCCTATCCGTTGGTCTGTACGCCCTATTCATGTGCCTTATCATGGTCACGCTAAACTCATTCAACCCCATCAGCAACCAGCTCATGTCGATTGCAGGGACGAATCCCGATCTTGCCGTCCTCGGTTGCCTGTGTGGTGCCGTCGCGCTGGCAACGGTCGTCCTTGGCGTTGTCAGCTGTGCCATCAGCACCAAGGTCTACCGGGCACGCAACCTGTGATCGACAGCTAAAGGACTTGGGCGGCGCCCCACCTCATTTACTAGATAAGAGAAGCAGCAACAACGTCGCTACCACCCTTCACGGCGTACCGTTTAGATCTTGGCGACCAAAGAGAAGCCGACAGCATATCGAGGGTGAATGTTTTTCCGAGAAGTGAACGAGTAAAATCAGTACCCTGTATCATCGACATTTTTATGGGCTTAGTTCCTGCGCTTTTTGCCAAGAAATCCAGCGGTTTTATTCGAAAAAAGCCTGCATGCTCCAGGGGTCCATATTGACTCGTTCACTTCTCGGAAAAACATTCACCTTCAATTCGAGCCTTAACCAAATGGCTCCCCGCAACATGACCCCCGTCTCGCCGCGGCCATATCAAACCTTCATGGCGGGGCGGTATCCTCATGTCCATAAAACTCGCAGGATAAACCCATTATCCAAGGAGGCACCGCACCCGTGTCGTGGGTCGTCGCAGCATTTGCGTCAGCATTCTTTGCCGGCATCACATCTATCTTGGCCAAATGCGGCATCAAGCAGACCGACTCCGATGTCGCGACGGCCATTCGCACCTGCGTGGTGCTCGTTTTCGCCTGGGCAATGGCGGGTATTTCTGGATCCATTGGAACCATTGGCATCATCGAACCCAGATCATGGCTCTTTCTCATCCTCTCGGGACTCGCTACCGGAGCTTCGTGGATCTGTTACTTTAAGGCGCTGAGCATCGGAGACGTCAATAAGGTCGTACCGGTTGACAAGATGAGCACCGTGCTCGCCGCGCTGATCGCCATCGCGCTTTTTGGTGAGACGAGCAACCTTGCGGTTAAGCTCGTGGGAACCGCCGTCATTACCCTCGGCACGTTTTTAATGATCGAGAAGCAGCAATCCGCCGGACCCGAGCAACAGCAAGACCGGACCTGGCTCGCTTACGCCCTCGGCGCCGCCGTGTTCGCGGCACTCACGTCCATCCTCGCCAAGGTTGGCATCGAAGGCGTCGAGTCCAACCTGGCCACGGCAATCCGTACCTGTGTGGTACTGGTTATGGCATGGGCAATCGTGGCAGCTAAAGGCAAGATGGGCCAAGCCGTGCACATAGACCGCTACGAACTCGTATTTCTCGCGGCATCGGGCATCGCGACTGGAGCATCGTGGCTGCTCTATTACTATGCCATCGCCGCAGGCCAAGTGAGCGTCGTGGTGCAGATCGACAAACTATCGATTGTCGTATCGGTACTATTTGCGCGCCTGGCATTCAACGAAAAACTCTCGCGACGCAGCGCCATCGGTCTCGCCCTCATCGTCTTGGGCACTGCGGCGCTCGCGGTTTGGAAGTAGCGCCGATGCCGAGCGAGATCTAGGCGCTGGCCGTGGTTTGTTGCGCCGTTCCACCTCCGTCATCTGGCATATTTTATTCATGACTGTTGGAACAGCAGCCCAGCAGACGCTACATTCTCACGCCGGGCCTGGGATGCCTGTATTGGCCGCGCACCACCACGTTACTTGCGCAGCGGCTTGGGCAGCGGAATGCCGGCGGCGATAACGGCGGCGATGATCATACAGACGATACCCTTGAGCGGGAAGCACATGAGCAGCAGGCCCACGACCATGACGGGCTGACGCATAACGGCGCCCATCGTCGAGGCGGTGCAGACGGCAACGCAAAAGACCGGATCGGCGCCGGTGAGGATGGCAAGGCCATAGCCCAGACTTACGCCCGAGAAGATAACCGGGAAGAAGTGACCGCCGCGCCAACCAAGGTTGATGAGGGCGGGCGTCAGCATGGCCTTGACCAGACCGGTCGCGATAAGCACACCGGCGGGGATGGTCAGATAGGTCTCCCTGAGCACGTCGGCCTGGGTCTCGCCGGCAAACATGGTGTAGGGCAGGACCGTGCCGCAGATGGCGAGCGCCAGACCAGCCAGCATTGCCTTAACGACAGGACGCTCTCCTATGGCACGGGCAAACGCTTCGCTCGCGTACTCAGAGACAAAGTACAGCCAGCCGCAGATTGTTCCAATCAGCGACAGAGGAATGAGCCAGGTAAGCTCCAGGTTGCCCACCACGGCAGCCTCGAACCTCGGCATACCCATGCCGCCGCCCATAAGCTGGCCGAGCAGCAGGTAGGTGCCCAGGCCGCCGGCAATCGCGATGCCGTAAACCACGGTCTTTTGCGCCTTGGGCAGCCTGATGGTGATCTCGCCGGACGTGGACTCATCGTCGGCGTCTTCGCCCTGGCCGTCGGCGCTACCGGCAAGCGGTGCCACAAAGCCAAAGACGGGCGCGGTAAAGAGCGCCGTCAACGCGGCCTGGGTACCCAGCAGCGTAAGCTCCCTAAACTCGGCGCCGAAGCGACGCATGCGGTCGCCAACCCAGCTGCACAGACCCGCGATAACACCAGTCAGGCCGGCCTCCGGTCCAATACTTCCGCCAAACAGCAGCGGCAGCAACGCCGCGAGCGAAAGCTTGCCCAGGTTGTCATACGGGTAGCGCCCGTCTTGCTTAACCTTAGCCATCACCTGGTTGAGGTCATCGGTCTTGGTGCCCGTAAGCTTTTCGTACAGACCGATCAGCAGGCCGCCCAGCAGGCAGACAAAAAACGGGTACGGCAAAAAGCCAAACGGGCCACTGGCAAGCTCGGGCGAAGCGACGCCCAGCGCGTGCGGAATCTTGGTCCATAGATAGTCGATGCCGTGCTCCATCGCGAAAAAGAACAGCCAGACCGCGGCACCTGCGAACGCACCGGTCACGGCAACGCTAACTAAAAACAGCGCGCGGTTTGTGGGTTTGGCAAGGTTATCCATCGGGTCCTCCCGCGGTCAAAGTCGACATAGTTACGTTTTATTGTAGGGCGGGCACGGCGCGGGCGGGCTAACCATCTGCGCCGCGAACGACACCGTTGGGCGCCGCACGCGCGGCAGGCCCGAGGCCTAGTTGTCGATAATCGATGCGATTTGGTGCAGGTTATCGGCAAAGTAAATCCCCTGCTGGCGCTGCGGGCTCGATAGGCCCTTATCGATCATATGCTCGAGCAACGCCTTGAGGTCGTTGTAGTAGCCCCCGAGGTTGTACAGGATGCACGGCGCATCGAGATGCCCCAACGACACAGCGGACATGACCTCGGCAATCTCCTCGAGCGTGCCCGTACCGCCCGGGAAGGCGATGAACGCGTCGCCGAGCTCGATCATCTTGGCCTTACGCTCGGTCATGCCGCTCGTCACGATAAGGTCGTCGATGCCATCGTGCTGAAACTCGGCCTCGATAAAAAAGCTCGGCTCCACGCCCGTCACATAGCCGCCGACATCGAGCACGCTATCGGCGAGCGCACCCATCAGACCCGACTTGGACCCGCCGTATACCAGCGCGTGTCCGTTGGCGCCAATCCAGTTGCCCAGCTCCTGCACCGCGGGCAGAAACGCCGGGTCATTACCGACGCTGGCACCCAGATACACGGTGATATTCATATTCAGTCCCCCCTCATCGTGGCGTGCGGCGCCCCTCTAGCGTTGGCGTCGGCGATATTCGCGCACGCGGCGCGACAGGTCGGCGAGCTCATCGCGGTCGAGCTCTTCCAGGTGCTCAAGATCGTCCATAAAGCGCGCCATGGTGTCCTTTTGGCGCATCTTGATGAGCGTATTGCAGTAGTTCACCGCCACGCCCGTGAGCATGGCGATGTAGAAGATGCTGATGACGCTCAAAACGACGGTGATAGCGCGGGCAACCGGAGTTTCGGCCGGGATATCGCCAAAGCCGATCGTCGATACAGTCTCAAAGCTAAACCAGAGTCCATCGCCAAACGTAAGGGTCGTGGGCTCGGACAGCCAGACAGCCGTCGAGCACAGCAGGTAAAAGATAAGAAACAGGCCCGTGATGCGCGCAAAGCCAGCCTGGCGCAACACGTCGGCAAGTGTCCTCAACTTGTTCATCGCGACCCCTTTTCCAGACGTCCCATCACGTTCGCTCGGTATTGTCCCACAACCGGCAGCTGGGGACGTTCCTTTTGTGTCGGCAGAAAGGGACTGTCCCCAACTGCCGGCACAAAAGGAACGTCCCTAAGTGCCAACTCCGGCAAAGAGTGTCCCCAGCGACTAGTCGTTTAAGAACGTCCCCAATGACTACCCATCTGCCGGGTGTTAGGGTGGCTGAGCTGGTATCCTTATGCGGTATTATCTCAACTCGATAGGATTGTCTGTGAAACCTTCCGCCGTCCTTCGCTTAGCTCTATATCGCACCCTAGCCGTCGCGCTTGCTGCGCTCACACTACTGAGCGCCGTCATGCCCACCCCGGCCTTTGCCGCCGACTCCGACCAGCAGGTCAAGACGGTCCGCGTCGGCTGGCTTGTCAACAACGAGGGGTTCCAGGAAGGCACACCGGGCGAGCGCCTCTCGGGATGGGGTTACGAGTACCTCCAGACCCTCTCGTACTACACCCCTGGCTGGCAGTACGAATACGTGTCCGGCACCTTCACCGAGCTCATGGACATGCTCGAGAAGGGCGAAATCGACCTCATGCCCAACATCTCGCATTCAGTAGAACGCGAGCAAAAGTTACTCTTTTCCTCAAACCCCGAGGGCACCGAGCGCTACTACATCTACGCCAAGCCCGATCGCGACGATCTGGCCAAGGGTGACCCCCAGGCACTCCAAGGCCTCACCATCGGCTGCAACTCTGGCGTTATGCAAACCTTCGTCGGCCAGCAGTGGCTCGCCAACGAAGGCGTCACCTGTACCTATAAAGAAATCGACACCGGCGGCGCCCTCTTTGCGGCACTTTCAGACGGCGAGGTCGACGCTGTCATCATGAACGACACCATTTCGTCGCCCGATGCGTCGCCCATGTTCTACGTAGGCTCGAGCGACTACTATTTTGCCGTTCCCAAAAGCCGCCCCGATCTGATGAACGACATCAACTCGGCCATGGCGGCAATCAACCGCACCAACCCGCGCTACAACGACGAAGTCAAATCCAACTACTCGGCGCAAAATAGCGGATCCGCATCACTTACCAACTCCGAACGGTCGTGGCTCAAGGCCAATAACAACACGCTTACACTTGGTTATCTCAACAACAATCTCCCCTTCTGCAACCAAGATGCAAACGGAGAAATGGAAGGGTCACTCGTCTCACTCGTTACGACGCTCCACGACAAATATGGCATTACCGTACACACGCTCGCTTTTTCAAGCAACCAGCAAATGACGGAAGCGCTCTCAAAGGGAAATATCGACATCGCCCTACCGGCATTTCGCGACTACTGGCTTGCCGAGCAAATGGGAACCGTTCAATCGATTTCGATGGGAACGATCTCTCTTACCGCCATCCACGCCACCAGCGATCTCAACAAGGATCTCCGCAATATCTGTTGCACAGGGTTTTCCATCGTCAACCGCAGCGAATTAAAAACTATGTTTCCAAATGCAAATGTAACCGAGTATCCGTCTGCAGACGACATGCTTTCTGCCCTTAAGGACGGAAGATCAAGCTGCATCGTTGTTCCCAACGCACGGCTGGAAACCATCCGAGATAGCTACGATATCAGAGACTACGAGATACAGGAACTCTCACGCACGGCCGAACTTTCTTGCCTTATGCGACGCGGAAATCCCGAATTATTGAGTATCGTCAACAAGGGCATCATCAACGCCGGAGAATCGCTTTCTGCGAGCAATTATTCCTCTACGTCGTATAGCGCACAGGAATCAGACGCGTTCAGATTTATATATCGTCATCGTAGCTCGATTGTCGTCATCATCGTCGGTGTACTGTTGACTGGGGTAGCGGTTCTAACCTGGGCCCTGCAGCGAGCCAGAGTAGAGCAAAACAAGGCACTCGCCGCCAATGCGGCCAAAACGGCCTTTCTCGCCCGCATGAGCCACGACATCCGCACGCCGCTCAACGGCATCCTGGGCCTTATCGAAATTGAGGAATTGAGAGAAGGCGACATGCAGGTCGCCCGCGAAAGCCGCGCCAAGGCGCGCGTTGCCGCCAATCACCTTCTGTCACTGATTAACGACATCCTCGAGATGGGCAGGATCGAGGAGCGCAAAGTGACGCTCGAGCACGAATCATTCAACCTTAAAGAGCTGTGCGACAATGCGCTCGTACTGTGCAAGCTCCGCGCATCGGACCGCGGCATAACCATGCTCGACACCAGCGAGCCCTACGCTGTCGACCAATATATGATCGGCAGCCCCACCCATATTCGGCAGATCCTTGTCAACCTGCTCGACAACATCATCAAGTACAACAAGCACGGAGGCACCGTCACGTTCTCATCGACCATCAAACCGGTCGACGACGAGCACGCCGTGTTTTGCTTTAGCGTCTCGGATACCGGCATTGGTATGACATCCGAGTTTTTGGCACACATCTACGAACCGTTTGCCCAAGAGGGCAACGATGCCCGCAGTAAATTTCAGGGAACTGGCATGGGCATGCCGATCGTCAAATCGCTCATAGACATGATGGGCGGCACGATTGAGATTTCGAGCGAGGTCGGCGTGGGAAGTACGTTCAACGTCCAGATTCCGCTCGATATCGACAAGAACCCTCAGGCAAGAGAAGGCGCGGGCGAGCAGGCGATCAGCTGCTCGCTTGCCGGCATGAACGTTCTTTTGGCCGAAGACAACGAGCTCAATGCCGAAATTGCCCAGGCCCTGCTCGAAAGCGAAGGCATCGTCGTAACTCGCGCCGCCGACGGCAAAGAAGCGGTCGAACTATACACTAGTCGTCCCGCCGGCAGCTTCGATGCGATCCTGATGGACATCATGATGCCGGGTATGGATGGCTACGAGGCAACTCGCGCGATTCGTCTGAGCGAGAAGGCCGATGCAGCCGACATCCCCATCATCGCGCTCACCGCCAATGCCTTTGCCGAGGACGCCAAGGCGGCACACGATGCCGGCATGAACGCCCATCTGCCCAAACCGCTCGACTTTAACAAGCTCAAAAACATCCTCGCCCGCATCAAGAAAAACGGAACTGTTTCGCTATAGTTTGTGCCCACCCACCATGCACAGTTAGAAAGGAAGCCAACGATGTTTAGGCCCTTACGCCGAAAGAAACGCGCCATCACTGACGAGGAAGCGCGCGAGTTGCTCGCTATCTGCAAGCGCGGCGTCTTTGCCGTCAACGGCGACGATGGCTACCCGTATGCCATTCCCGTCAACTACTTCTTTGACACCGAGCACGACAAGATTTATTTCCATGGCGCCAAGGCTGGCCACAAGGTCGATTCACTCAGGCGTGATGACAAAGTCTGCTTTACCGTTTACGGCAACGAGTGGTACAAGGACGATGACTGGGCTCCCTACGTTATGAGTACCGTGGTCTTTGGCCGTTGCCGTCTGGTAGATGAGGCCCCCGCGTTTATCGAGGACAAAGTCCGCCAGCTCGCGCTTAAGTATTACCCTTCCGCCGAAGAAGTCGAGGAGGAAATCGCCAAAGACATCAAGGGCGTCCAACTCTATGAGATTTCGATTGAGCACCTTTGCGGCAAGCAGATTCAAGAAAAGTAAGCCCAAAAACAGGTCCTGCAAATAGCAAAATGGCTCGGTTCCAACCAGTATTGGAACCGAGCTATTTGTTTATGAAGCGTCGGCAGCTATGTGCGCAAGCGCCTCAACGAGATCCTGAGAACTCACGGGTTTGCTCAGATGCGCGTTCATGCCCGCCTCGCGCGAAAGCCTACGGTCGTCGGCAAAGGCATTGGCGCTCACGGCGATAATCGGCGTGGTCGCGGCGTCCTCGCGATCGAGCGCTCGAATCTGACGCGTGGCCTCAAGGCCATCGATGCCGGGCATCATGATGTCCATCAATACCACGTCGTACTCGTGCAGCGCACTCGCGGCAAACGTCTCGACGGCAGACTCGCCATCTTTGACATGTGTCACGACGGCACCGGCGCGGTCGAGCGTAAACTGTGCGATCTCGGCATTCAGGTCGTTATCCTCTACGAGCAAAACGCGCAGGCCCTGGAGCACGTCGCTGTCGCCTGCATCCACGCGAACTGCCTGGGGAATCTCGGAACTCTTGCACTTCTCAAACGGCAGGCAAATGGTAAACGTCGTCCCCTGCCCCAAGGCGCTCGTAAAGCTCATGGTTCCGCCCATAAGCTCGACCAACTGTTTGGCAATAGACGCGCCCAGGCCAGTTCCCGATGAAGCGCCTTCCACCTGTTGTTCCTCGCGGCTGAACGGCTCGTAGAGGTGCTGTTGAAACTCCTCGCTCATGCCAATGCCGTTATCGGCGATCGTGTATTCATAGACGGGGACACCGTCCACCGGCTCCACCTCGCGGCATGTCAGGCGAACATAGCCGCCCTGGCGGTTGTACTTGACGGCATTACCGGCAATATTGAGCAACAGGCGCTTGAGGTGCGTCACGCTCACCCGGGCATAGGGATGATCAAGAGTCCGTTGGTCGCAGATAATTGTCACCAGGCGCTCCTCGGCCTGGCGCTCCAGGATATCGCACACCTCACGGTTGAGGGCCACCATATCTGTAGGCACGAGATTCAGGTCGACCTGCCCGCTCTCCAAGCGGCTCATATCGAGTGCCTCGTTCGCAAGGTCGAGCAACAGTCCCGACGCCGTCCAGATCTTTGAGCGGCACTCAGTCTGCTTTTGCAAGTCGTCCGCGTTGGCATTGCCCACCTCGACCATACCGCGAATGCCGTTGATGGGCGTGCGCAGGTCGTGACTCATGCGACGCAGGAACTCCGTCTTTGCAGAGTTGGCAGACGAAGCTTCGCGCGCCGCTTTTGCCAGTTTGTCGCCATAGTCGCGCTCCTGCAGCAACAGGTCGGCAAAGCGTTGGCTCTCGGCGCGGCGGCGCACCAACACAACAGTGGCTATAACACCGCCGTAGAGTGCCAACACGCTGGCAACAACAGCGGCAACAACCTCAAAGTAACGCTGCGCGGGAGCATAGGTGTACACGTAAAAATCGCGCGCTTTACCAAATGTGCCCAGATACCACTCACCGCTGTCGTTAACCAATCTGACCTTACCAGCCAGGCAACGCTCCTTAATGCCGTTGACAACGATGGCATCCGTCGCAGGCAAATCGAACACGCCTGACACGGCGGGCTCAACAGCGTTGGTCGCAACGACCTTACCGTCGTTTTCGATCACGATATTGCCGCTATCGATGGTCTCATAACCATCGAGCAAGCTCTGCAACTTGAGCGTATTGCTCGCGACCGCCTTGGCGCTCTGGTGCCTCACCGCGACAACGATGCCCTCACCGTCCCGCCGGGCCACGCAGCCAATGTCTGCGACCGAATCGTCCGCAAGCGTAATGCGAGCGGTATAGGACTTAAGCGGATGGGCTGCCACCTCCAGCACAGGCGCCTCTTTGAGATTCGCGGCGAGCGACTCGTAGCCCACGTCATCCTTCGAGGACTCGGACACCAAGTTGCCCGATGCATCCGTTACGATCAGCGCTGTCACATTAAACTGGTCAGCATATTGCTCCAACGTAGCGTTATCCACCGAGCCGTCGCGCTCCATATCGCGCGCCGCCTCTCCGGCGATCTCCATAACGCGAATCAGGTTTTTGGTCGCATAGGCGCTGTTGAACGCATCGTAGGAAAGGCTCTGTGTCGCCACGTAATCGACAACGTCGGCAAAGCGCTGCTCGGCCTGAGCTGTCGTGTAGGCGTAGCTCGTCACGCCGGCAACAATCGAGAGCGCTATCCCCAACAGGACGACGATGAGCCATTCCCGTGCCGAACGATCGCCCCGCTCCTGAGCGGTGTGGTCGGACGCATCAATCATGACAGGCCCTCCACATTCAAAAAGGGCGAAGGGTCATCAAAATACTTTGACACCAGGCGCTCCATGGTGCCATCGGCAAGCATTTCTTGGTAGGCATGGGTGAGCTTAACGTCGATGCCGCGTGTGTCGTTGATATCGAAAGCGGTGCCCAAACCAACCTCTAGCAGCGGCTCAGACAAAATGCGATACGTCACGCCATAGTCTTTTTCGTAGGTGAGCAGCGAGGACTCATGCGCGGCGATGGCGTCGACTAGGCCCTCGACAAGCGCCGGGTTCAGGTACGAGCGGTCCGAAAAGCTGTAGAGCTCCTTAATCTGCGGAACGTTTTCATTGGTGTGATTGAGCAGAATCGATTCGGGCTTGGTGGTGGACTGGACCGCCACGACCCTACCCTCAAGATCGGCAAGCGTGTAGATATCGCTTTCGGGATCGACAGCAACCACCTGTCGGCTCGCAAGGTACGGCCCCGCCCAGCGATACTCGCCTTCGCGGCCCGTCATACTAAAGCTGCCCATGACGCAATCGAGCTCGCCGCTCGCCAGCAGCTCTTTCTTCTTTTCCCAGTCGATCAGCTGGTACTTTGGCTTGTAGCCAATGCGGCCCAAAGCCTCGGTCAAAATATCGACATCCAGGCCAACAATATCGCCGTACTCGTTGCTATACACAAACGGTGGATAGAGGTCGCTGCCAACGTTGAGCGTCTTAAGGTTGTCGTCTTTGACCTGCGAGGCGGCTGCGCCTTCTGATGCAGACGCCGCGGCCCCATCATTCAACCCGGAACAGCCAGCTATCGCCACGACAAAGGCGCCCACCACTGCAAGCGCAACAAACAACGATATGGCGGCCGAGCGACGAGGTCTTTTCATCGAGCTCCAGACGATCCTGTTTACAGACTCAAGAGCAAAGATATTAGCAGACAAAACCGCGCTTGCGCTCAATGGTTACAGATGCTTTACCATACGGGGCCTTCCAGCCAATCTGGCAGACAGCCCCGCATGCAGCACTCACTTACCGTGCATTAAAAACGTAGCGGTCCAAGCGGTCGCACGCCTCCCTTACACGCGAAAGCGGCAGCGCCAGATTCACGCGAATGTGGCAAGGTCCATGGAATGGACGGCCGTCCTGATAGCCCACGCCCACACGCGCCCCCTCGTCGAGCAGCCACTGAATATCGTGCCCATGCACGCAGCACCACTCCGTGCAGTCCAGGAACACCATATAGGTGCCCTGCGGGCGCGAATAGGACACGCCCTCAAAATGCTCGTCCACGTAATCGCAGAAGTAGTCAATGTTGCCCTCGATAACCTCGTTGAGCTCATCGAGCCACTCGTAGCCCTGCGGCTGGTAGGCGCCGATAAGCGCATGCATCGAAAGGACATTCATCTCGTTGTAGTGGGTCTTATTGGACACGGCGCACACGCGGTCGCGCAGCGTCTCGTTATAGATGATGTGGTAGCTGCCGACCAGGCCCGCCAGGTTAAACGTCTTGCTGGGCGCATAGAGGGCGACCGTGCGCATGCGGGCATCCTCGCTCACCGACTGCGTCGGGATATGCTTGTGACCGGGCAAGATGATGTCGGACCAAATCTCGTCCGAAATCACCACGCAATCGTGCCGGCGATAGATGTCCATGGCGCGCTCGATCTCGTCGCGCTCCCATACGCGGCCACAAGGATTGTGCGGCGAGCAGAACACCGCGGCGTGGATGTGGTTTTGGGTGAGCTTGCGTTCCATGTCCTCAAAGTCCATGCGCCACACGCCCTGGTCGTCGAGCTTAAGCGGGCTGTGGACAATGCGATAGCCCGCGGCTTCGATGGACTTGGTAAAGCCGATGTAGGTAGGGCTGTGGACCAGCACCGCATCGCCCGGCTGGACATACGCCCGCAGGGTCGACACGACACCGCCCAGCACGCCGTTTTCGTAGCCGATATGCTCCGGGAGCAGACCCTCGACGCCATTACGTCGGCTCTGCCATTCGATGATGCGGTCGAAGTACTCGTCGCGCGGATCGAAATAGCCAAACATGGGATGCTGGGCGCGCTGAATGATGTGCTCCTGGACCGTGGGCACCGTGGCAAAATTCATGTCCGCCACCCACATGGGGATGCGGTCGAAGCCCTCGTCGGGCGCGTTCGGAGCCATGCCAGGGATCTCGCCCCAGGAGTCAACGGCGATGGCGTCCATGCCGTGGCGGTCGATAAGCGAAGTAAAGTCGTATTTCATGCTGAGCTCCCGTGCAAAGCGGATTGTTTTGATAGGCGTTATTGTCCACCAGCGTGGGCGATTTTGGCACGGGGTTTGGCGTTGAATTTGGCGAGCGCCATCGAATGGCTGGCTAGTCCCGCGCGTCGTTGACGGCGGTTACCGTCAACTTGGATCCGTCAACCGTAAAGGATATGTCGAGCCCAGCGTAAGCCAAGTGGTAAATGCGGTTTGGCTCGTGCTTGCTACCCGCGCGGCGCGGATCTTGGCGAAGGACCTCGACCAACCCGGGGAGCTTCGTGGGCGGGACCATCTCCTGCAGCGCTTGCGGGAAGTCAACGTCGAGCTCTTGCCACGGCGCATCCTCAATCCAGCCGCCGGTCGCATCCGAGTGGCAGTCCGCAAACGGAATGTAGGGCTTAATGTCGTAGATGGGCGTGCCGTCACGCAGATCGGCCCCTAGCACATGAATGATGGGGCCATCGTCGGTAAGCCCGACATGATCGAGTTTGACGCAGGTAAGCCCAATGGGATTAGGTCGAAACGGGCTGCGCGTGGCAAATACGCCCACGCGCTCGGCTCCACCCAAGCGCGGCGGACGCACGGTCTTCGACCACTTGGCGTTGGTGCCGGACCTATCCTGTGTCTTGGCATCGGCGGCGATGTCTTCGGCCGCGCCGCCGGGTGTTCCGTTTTCAAAGCGCCAGAGCAGCCACAGGTGAGAGAAGGAGTCCAGACCCTCAACTGCCGCGCTGGAGGCAAATTCCGGCTCAAAGACGATGCGTCCCTCAAGATGGGGCGCCAAAAAGCTGTTGCGCGGGATGCCGAACTTTTGCGGCAGGTCGGTATGTATGTGTGCAATAGGTTTCATGCCGGTCATTGTACGGCATGAGGGCATGCGCGATGCGCGTAATCCCTCACCGCGACCGCCCCTTTTGCAACCAACGGTTGCTTGGAAGGGCGTCGGCCGCCGCGTATGCTTAAGCCAACAAGCAGCAGAAAGGAGCCGTTATGGCCTTTGCAGAAAAACTCATCGCCGTCCGTCGCGCCAACAACCTTACCCAAGAGCAGCTTGCCGCCAAGCTCTATGTCACGCGCCAAGCCGTCAGCCGCTGGGAGCGCGGCGAAGTCACCCCGGGCATCGACATGATGAAGCTCATTGCCGCCGTAACCGGAGAACCGCTGTCCCACCTGCTCGAAATGCCCGAGCACTATTGCCAGAGCTGCGGCATGGTGCTCACACCCGACGACTGCGGCACCGATGCTGCGGGCACCGCGACCGATCATTACTGCAAGTGGTGCTACGACCACGGCAAGTACACCTACGACACTACGATGGAGGCAATGATCGAGGATTGTGCCCCGCGCCTGGCACAAAACACCGGTATGTCGCTCGACGAAGCTGTCTCGCTCATGGGCGCCGTGCTGCCGCAACTGGAACGCTGGCGCGCCGTGCAAGAAAACGAGGAGCGCTACGGCGCCGAAGCGCGGGCGCGCTATGGCGATGAGGCTATCGATGCAGCAAACGAAACGTTACTGGATATGGATCCTCAGACATGGAACGACATGAAGGAACTTGAACGCGCTATTCTGGGCCAGCTCTCGATTGCCATGAGCGACGGCGAACCGGATGGAAGCGAGGCTCGCAAGCTTGTCGCGATGCATCGTCGCTGGATTGCTCTCAACTGGGGATGCGAGCCCCAGAACGAAGCGTACTTGGGCCTCGCCCACGGCTATCTTGCCGACCAGCGCTTTGTTGACTACTACGACAAGCCCTGCGGCACCGGCGCCACGGCGTTTCTGGTACAGGCAATCGAGTCGTCGTTGACGCGTGCATAGACCGCGGCGGCTTTGGGTATTTCAATCGAAACCTCAACCGATTGGAGACCTATGGCTACTGATCACGAGCTCGCGCTCTACGTTATGACCGGCTGCCCGTATTGCATAAAGGTCAAGCGTTTCCTGGCCGATAACGGCGTGACCATCCCCGAGCGTAATATCTCGACCGATTCCGATGCCGAGCAGACGCTCATCGCCGTCGGCGGAAAGCGCCAAGTTCCCTGCCTGTTCATTGACGGCACGCCACTCTACGAGTCGGGCGACATCATCGCGTGGATACAGAAGAACCTGCTCTAGCGTTCTATTGCGGTCGGCCGGCCCCAACGCACAAACCCATACGGCACAAACATGTACGTCAGCATCCAAAGTCGATATTTTTCGACATCTTTGGATGCTGACGTACAGCTATTTGTGGGCAGTCGTTGGGGACGTTCTTAAATGACTAGTTACTTGTATTTTTGTCTACAAAATTGTATACAAAAAGAGAAGCCGCCTCATGGAGCTCATCGCTCGATGTTGCCCCGATCGGGATGGTTACATCATTTACCACGCCCTTGTCCCTCCTACGCGCAAGGTGCTCAGGGAAATCGGAATCGATCGATAGGAGGCGCTATGGACGCTAAACAGCTCGAAAAGATGATGGGGTTTGCTCCCGGTGAGCTAGAAAAAGCCGCAGCGGCATACGAAAAAGATGAGTGGCCGAAGGGCCACACCGTCAAGTTGGGAAGGCCGCCGATTTCCGATGAACCAAGCGTTGTTTTATCGGCACGTGTGGGCGAATCGGTTCTTGAAGCATTTGACGCAAAGGCAAAGCGCCATGGGCAAACGCGCACGGAGCGACTCAGGGAACTCATTACACTCGATGCAATGATTGCCTAGTCCCCTGCCGAACCAAACATGTACGTCAGCATCCAAAAACGATATTTTTCGACATCCTTGGATGCTGACGTACAGCTTTTTGCATGGGCCCAGCACAGGTAGTCATTGGGGACGTTCTTAAATGACTAGTCGTTAAAGAACGTCCCCAACGACTACATTTAGCCGCAAAAGCGGGCAACGGGTGCAAGCGGCTGCTCGCGAAAGACGCGCTCGACAGCGGCGCGGTATTCGTCGACCTTTTTAGTCTTGCGTACGAGTTTGTGAACGGTCGCGGGATCGGCGAAGGCGCATTTGGCGTAGAACCACCACTCCTTCATGCGAAAGACCGCGTTGCCGCCAATCTCTTCCGCATAGGCCGCAAACAGCATGTCGTGGAAACGCTGCAGTTCAGCCGCCGTGGCAGCAGGACCGCCCTTAACCATGCGAGCCAGAGCGGGGTTCGCGAGCAGACCACGCCCCAGCATCACATGGCGTGTCCCGGGATAGGCCTCCACCAGCGCATCCATATCCTCAAGATCAAAAATGTCACCGTTGTAGGCGACCGGAAACGACGCACGCTCCAGCGTCTCGCCATAGAACTCCTTGCGCGGCGAGCCCGTATAGCGGTCCTTTTGTACGCGCGGATGCACGATCAGTTCTGCCAGCGGCACGTGACAGTACAGGTCGAGCACGCGCCCGTATTCGTCGTCGCTCTCCAGCCCCAGCCTGGTTTTTACCGACACCGGCAACGGCGAGCGTTCGCACACATCGCTCAAGAACACCTCGAGCTCGTCCAAGTTACGCAAAAAGCCCGATCCCTTGCCCTTGGCGACAACCGTACCCGAGGGGCAGCCAAGGTTGAGATTGACCTCGCGGTAGCCCATGTCGGCGAGCACTTGCGCCGCCCACACAAACTCGTCCGCGTTCTTTGACATCAGCTGAGGCACCACGTTAAGCCCCTGGTTATTGGCAGGGTCGACCTCTTTAAACGCCTTGCCGCCGAAGCGGTTGCCTACCCGCGGCGGCGGCAAAAACGGCGTGTAATAACAATCGAGCGCACCGAAGCACTCCGCATGCACGCGACGGAACACATGCCCGGTAATCCCCTCCATGGGGGCCAGCGATATATACATCAACATCCATTCTCAAATCAATGTGACAAAGGGACTGTCCCTTTGTCACATCCCATTCAAGCGGTTCAGGAACTCTTCGCAGGCGCGAGAACGCAGGCGATATTTTTTCCACACCAGATACGATGCAACGGTGAAGGGGCAAAAGGACAGTCCCTTTGCCCCAAGTGCCGGCTACCGAACGCAAGCTAGTTGCCGTTCGCGAACACCGCCCATATTTCGAGGTCTAATACTTTTCCCGAGAAGTGAACGGCTGTATTTGGACCCCCGAAGCATTGACATTTTTAGGCGTCAAAACCGCAGGATTTGACTGGCAAAACCGCAGGAAATTGCACACCAAAAGTGTCGATGCTTCGGGAGTCCGTTTTCACTCGTTCACTTCTCGGGAAAAGTATTGGACCTCGATTCCGCAGTCCCCGATGTGACAAAGGGACAGTCCATTTGTCACATTCAGAATTGACCCCCCCGCAATAGCTCATCGATGGCGGGATTCTCTATACTGGGTCACATATGACGGTATCGCGCCAAAGGAGAACGCCGTGACCACGTCGCAGATATCCCTGCTCGCGCTCATCTTGGTTGGGGGCATCGGCATCCTGCTTATCGGAGTGAGCGCGCTCATGAAAGCCGCCGCTCGCAAGAAAGTCAAGGCCTGTACCGCCGTGACCATGGGAACGGTCATCGACCATCGCTTTATGGGCGAAGGCAGGATGTATCCCGTTTTGGAATACGCCGTCGACGGCACGCAATACCGCGCGAAAAAACAATTCCGTGGCATAAAGACCAAAAGCTTGTCGGGACTCCCCATCCGCACGCAAGCCACCGCCTACGAAGACGCCAAGGGCTGGCTGCACGTGCAGACAGGCCCCATCGCCCGCCTAGGCACCCTCGCGGAGCAGCTTTGGCCCCTCGGTAGCCAAATGACCGTGTACTACAACCCCAGCAACCCAGACAAAAGCTATGTCGAACGCCCCGTCGTGGGCAACTTTGCCACACTGATGTTTAACATCGCAGGCTTCTTGCTCATCGCGATGAGCATCTTGCTCTATGTTCTTATCCAGCGCTAGCTCAAACTGATGCGCCCCGCGCCCCATGCGCCGCAACGACCGTTACGACACCAAGGATCAGCCATGGCAACACTTTCCGAACAAGAACGCAAGCGTATCCAGCGATACTGCATCTGTCCCAAGGTTGCCGGCGCGGCGCTTGCCATGGCGTTTGTGCTGCCTTTTTTGATCATTCCCTTCGAAATGATTGACGACATCGTCTTCCATCACGAAGGCTTCCAGGAGACGGGCATGATGACCGCCTTGGCGCTCACCGCCGTCGAGCTCGCCATCTTCTGCTACTGCGCGCTCGCGCCGCGCTTTGGCATGCGCGGCAAGCAGTGGAAAGAAATGCAGCACCGACTCGTCGTCGAGCAGGCTGAGAAAGACCGCTCGGCACAAATCGCAGGTGTTATCGGTACGCAGGCCGCCGCGCGCCTGCTCAAGAACAGCGACAACGAGACCGCACGCAACCTGGGCGGCGCGGCAGAAGTCGCCGCTGCCGTAGGCGCCGTCGCCACCGCGGCAGACGTGCTTGCCGAAAGCTTTGCCAACGCAAAGGCCATGGCAGAGGCCTGTGGCGTGCCTATCCCCCGTGCAAAAAAGTGGATCGTCGCGCTTGTGGCACTGCCCCTCGCAATCGTGTGCGGTGCCTATATCCCGCAGCTGGCGCAGGGAAACATCGAGATGCAACAGAACGCCGCGGCCGCGGCCGAGCAGATCGCCATCGCCCGCAAGACGCTAGAACCCGCATGCGAGTACGTGTCCGCCGATGACCCTTACGAGCGATATCAAGATTACGGCTATCACGTCCGCGGCTACCTTCACGACGGCGACTCCGATACCCAGAAGACCTATACGTACCTGGATTTCGACAACAAGGGAACGCTCAAGGAAGTGAGTTACATAGCAGAGATCGACCCCGACGCGAGCCTTGAGGACAACCTCGCCCGCATCGAGCTCGACTTGGACGAACTTTCCTCTGCCGTTCAAACCGTTGACGTCAAGACGGTGAGCCCCGAGCTCTTGGCACCGCAGAAACTCCCCGAAGAGTTTAGGCAGACATTTTTGAACGGCTCACTCTACGAGAGAATCTCTATCAGGACGAGTGACGACCTCATCAAAACGTATTACTCGTTTGATACGGATCCCGAGGACGAGTTTGACGAGTACACCCATCCAAGCATCCGTATCACGTTGGTGGGCAAAACGAGCTAGGCGCAAATGTGACAAAGGGGCAGTCCCTTTGTCACATTATTCGGAGCGTAGGGCTTCCACAGGGTCTTTCTTGGATGCGCTGCGAGCCGGCAGCAGGCCGGCAACGACCGTCAGCAGCACCGAAATTACAATGAGCATCAGCGCGTCTTGAACGGGCAGGCTCATCAGGTTGGGCACCTGCTTGGCCGCAAGCGCCCAGGCATTAACCGGAAAGCTCACGGCCACCACGACGACAATGGCAAAGACGCCGGCAATGAGGCCTTCGATAAAGGTCTCGGCATTAAATACGTTGGCCACGTTGCGCTTCGACGCGCCGATCGCGCGTAGGATGCCGATCTCCTTCTTGCGCTCCAGTACGCTGATGTAGGTGATGATGCCGATCATGATGGAGCTCACCACCAGACTGATGCTCACGAATGCGATGAGCACCAAGCTGATGGTGTTCACGATGTCGGTCACCGAGCCCATGATGATGCCCATGTAGTCGGTGTACGAGATGGCCTGTTCGTCGTGGCCGGCGGCTTTGACCTGCTTGTTGTACGCATCGATGTGATCAAGCACGCGCTCCTTGGCCTCAAAGTCGCGCGGGAAAATCTTGACCGAAATGGGGTCCGCCTCGTCCGCATAGCCCAACGTGGTCAGATTGTTGTCGTAGGTGAGCTTCGACGCCTTGGCATAGCTCATCATGAGCGAACTCAGGTCCTCAGCGTCCATGTTAAAGTGGATAGCGCGAGCAAAGGCGTTCGCATCCACGCGCATGGCGCTCGCCAAGTTGGCAAAACTCGAAGACATCTGCGTCGCCATTTGGTCCATGAGCCCTGCCGCACCCGCCTTGAGCTGGGTTGATACCGTCGTCGCAATCTGCTCGCTGACCGCCTTCATCACCTGATCCATAGACTGCTGCAAATACGGAGCCAGCTGCTTTTGCACATAGTCGCCCATCACCTGCTGCAGACGCTCGGCCAGGGCATCGCCGCCGAGCGCCCTGAGCTGAGCCAGGTATTGCTGGGCTGCGACATCATTCTCAAGGTACGCTGAGAATGCGGCAGCGAGCTTTGACGCGTCCTTAAGATCTTCGGGCGACAGCGCCTTAAACTGATCAGAGCGCATAAAGCCCTCAAACAGCTGGTTGGCAAGCGCTCC
Organism: Collinsella sp. AM17-1; assembly: GCF_003470665.1. Taxonomy (GTDB): domain Bacteria; phylum Actinomycetota; class Coriobacteriia; order Coriobacteriales; family Coriobacteriaceae; genus Collinsella. The sequence continues at coordinate 243,343 of NZ_QRJZ01000001.1, read as the reverse complement.
CGCCTGCTGCATTTGCTCGGGCGTGAGCTCCAGGCCGTCAAAGATGCCCGAGAAATCTGGGGCCGGCGCTTTGGCCATGATGTCGCTGAAGTCAACGCCCTTCCCAACGCCCGAAAGGTCAATGTCCAGCCCGGACAAGTCGATACCAGAAAGGTCCACACCGCTGGCCGCGCCCGAAAGCGCAGATGCATCGAACGAGAACGCGCTCTTGAGCTCCGCCTCGTCCACGTTGAACATGCTGCCCAGATCAACGCCTTGTTTGGCCTCGCCTTGCAACTCGTCAAAGGTTTTGCCCGTAAACACATCTGTCTCGGGGTGGGCAAGCTGCTCTTGCACAATCTGCGAATTGGCAGCGCGCTTCATAAGCTGGCGAGTCAGCGCATGCGTATAGGCAATGCCCGGGGACAATGCGCTCGCGTTTGCCGCCTCGTTGGGTCGCACCACGCCCACAATGCGCACGTCAATACCGTCGGCAACCTTGGCTTTCATAAAGTCGGCGTCGCCAGACATGTCAGTCCACATGCCGGTCTCTTCGTTTTTGCGATAGGCATCGGCCGGCGACAACACCTTAAACGTCGTGGACAGCGCATCGTCGTAGGTAAAGTCAGCGCCGGTCTCGGGCGTCCCGACCTTGCCGTCGGCCGTCATGGCGCTGTTGACCAGGTCGTTGAGCTCATCGATATCCAGCGCACCGATGCTATAGAGGGTGTAGTCGCCCACCGTGCCGCGGCTCGAAAGCACCATCACGGCCTCGTTGGCAGACGTAGGCCAATGGCCGGCAACGACATCGTACTGGCTGTCGAGCAGGCTCTGGTCGTCAATCATCTCGTTAAAGACCGAGGTCCCCATGGAATCCATGCTCACCGTTGCCGCCGAACTTGCGCCGCCGCTCATGGCCTCGGTCATGGCGTTGGGCACCAGCCGGACAGGCTTCTCATCGCCCTTGCCGGCACGATAGACAACCGGCGTCACGCCGTAGCCGTACTGAATGGCGTTGACCTCTTTATCGATGCCGTCGCCACCGGCATCGAGCCATGCCTTAAAGCTCGTCATGTCGTTTGACTTAACGCCTGCGAACATATCCTTTACGGCCGTGACCACAGGGATCTTATCGGTCCCCTGAGCCTTGCCGTCGGTGCCGTCGTCGGACGAACCCTCGTTCTTGGACGTATCGTCATCCGTGGCCCCATGCCCGCCCATCATGGACGACAGGTCGTAATCTTGTTTGGAAATCGTAAGCGGGTAGCTCGAGAGTGTGTCCTCCTCGACCTTTTTGATGTAGTCGTTTACGCCGTTGGAGAGTGCCAGGATCGCCGCAATGCCGATAATGCCAATCGAACCTGCAAAGGCCGTCATGGCCGTGCGGCCCTTCGTGGTCATGAGATTTCGGGCAGAAAGCCCAAGCGCCGTCACAAAGCTCATCGAGGTTTTGCGCGTGGGCTTGGCCTCGCGACGCGCGGCCTCGGCAGCATCAAAGGGATCTGAATCGTCGGTGACCTTGCCGCCCGCCAGGTTGACAATGCGCGTGGCGTACCTGTATGCCAACTCGGGATTGTGCGTGACCATGATGACCAGACGGTCGCGCGCAACGTCCTTGAGCAAATCCATGACCTGGACGGACGTCGTTGAGTCCAAGGCGCCGGTCGGCTCGTCAGCCAGCACAATCTCGGGGTCATTGATCAGGGCGCGGGCAATGGCCACGCGCTGCATCTGCCCGCCCGAAAGCTGGCTCGGGCGCTTGTCAACGTGCTCGCCCAGACCGACTGCCTCGAGCGCCTTGCGCGCACGTTGGCGGCGCTCGGCATGCCCCACGCCCGCGAGCGTAAGCGCCAACTCCACGTTTTCCAAAATGCTCTGATGCGGAATGAGGTTATAGCTCTGGAACACAAAGCCGATGCGATTATTGCGATAGGCATCCCAATCGCGGTCGTTGAAGTCCTTGGTCGAGATGCCGTCGATCAGCAGATCGCCCGAATCGAAATGATCGAGTCCGCCGATGACGTTGAGCATCGTAGTTTTACCCGAACCCGAGGGACCCAGAACGGCTACGAACTCGTTATCGCGAAAAGACAGGCTTACGCTGTCGAGCGCTACCTGCGTAAACGACTGCGTAACGTACCTTTTGCAAATAACTCTGAGATCCAGCATGGACGGCAACCTCTCTCGCGCGGGCGCGCTCGCCCGCTCCCCCGCCGTTCACGTTCGGCGCGTTTGTCCTACTCTATCCTCATTTTTGGCCGATACCAGTGAGGAATGTAACGAACCGCGCCAAAAAACGAACGGGACAGCACGCCGCATGGCGCACCATCCCGCATATAACATCCCCGATGCGACAAAGAGGCTGTCACTTTGTCACATTCCAATGCGCGCTACTTTTCGAGCCCGCACGGCATAACGTTAGCGCTGCCGCGGCGAGCCTCAGTCACGGCTGCAAAGAAGCGATAGCCGCCCGAGAAGTTAAAGCACTCAAAGCCATGCTGCGCCAAAATACGGCAAGCAATGTAGCTGCGAATGCCGCTCTGGCAAATCACGTAGACCGGCTTGGCCCGGTCGAGCTCGCCCAGGCGATTGCGCAGATCATCGACGGGAATGTTTACGAAACCATCGATATGCCCGCGCTCATACTCCCCTTCCGTACGAACATCGAGCAGCTGCACGCTGCCATCGCGTGGCAAGTTGGGCTCATCCTCCCAATGCCACTGCGCCAGTATGCCGCGATTGAGGTTCTCGATCATAAAGCCCGCCATATTGACGGGATCCTTCGCCGATGAATACGGCGGCGCGTATGCTAGGTCCAAATCCTTAAGCCTATCGCCGCGCATGCCTGCCTGGATGGCAGTCGCCAGAACGTCGATACGCTTGTCCACACCATCGATGCCCACGATTTGCGCACCCAGCAGGCGCAATCCCTGCTTCTCGAAGACAACCTTCATGGTCATGGGCGTTGCACCCGGATAATAACCCGCATGCGAACCGGGCGACAGGACCACGCTGTCGCAGTCAATTCCCGCCGCGTGTGCTGCCTTTTCGGATAGTCCCGTGCTTGCCGCCGTCAAGTCGAATACCTTGATAACCGATGAGCCCAACGATCCGAGGTAGCAGCTGTCCATGCCGGCTATGACATCGGCGACGACACGCCCCTGCTTGTTGGCGGGGCCGGCGAGCGAAATGACCGCGTCCTCGCCGGTCACCTGATGCGTGACCTGCACGGCATCGCCCACGGCATACACGTCGGCAGCAGAGGTCTCCATGCGGTCGTTGACCACAATAGCCCCCTTGATGCCCAGTTCGAGCCCCGCCTCTTGCGCCAGATGGCTCTCAGGTGCCACGCCAATGGCAAGCAGCACCATATCGGCTCCGATAGGGTCATCGCCCGCAACATGGGTGACAACGCGGCCATCAACTTCCTCAAAACCTGTCACATCGGCCTTGAGGCGCAGATCGATACCGTGCTCACGCACCTCGGTATGCAAAAGGGTCGCCATGTCGTAATCCAGGTTGTTCATAAGCTGGACGGGACGCTGCAGAAGGGTCACCTGGAGCCCCAGCTCACACAGATTCTCCGCCGTCTCGACGCCAATGAAGCCGCCGCCGATCACGACGGCACTGCTCGGTCGCCGCTCTCGAACATAGCTGTGAATACGCAGCGTGTCCTCAACGGTGCGTAGGCTAAAGATTTTATCCGAGTCGATGCCCGGCAACGCAGGGCGAATCGGCTTTGCACCCGGCGACAGGATGAGCTTGTCATACGTCTCGACAAATTCCTCGCCCGTCAGCATATTGCGAACCTCGACCGTATGCGAATCGGGATGGATGGCAAACACCTCGTGACTCGTCTTGACCGCAATGCGAAAGCGATCCCAAAAGCCCTTGGGAGACTGCAGCGTCAATGCGCTCTCTTCTTCTATCACGCCGCCAATGTAGTACGGAAGCCCACAGTTGGCATACGATACAAAACCCGTGCGCTCAAAGATGACAATTTGGGCCTGCTCGTCGAGTCTGCGCAAACGTGCCGCCGCCGATGCGCCGCCCGCGACGCCTCCAACGATAACCACCTTCATAGCTAACGCACCACCTTTCCCGTGTAGCCGCTTATGCCGCCGATATTCTTGACACTGCCATACCCAGAACGCTTAAGAAAACTCACAGCTTGGTTGCTTCGCGCACCGCTCAGGCAATGCACGAAAAGCTGCGTGCCCTTTCGACGTATACCCATGATGCTACCCCGAAGCAGAAAAAAGAGTCGCTGTTTCCAGCGACTCCCCTTCAGTTGTCTGTCCCACGGACTTACTGTTCGCTCTTCGCGAGTGCCTGATCGATCAGTTTGTTGAGCGCCTCGCGCTGCTCAGCGGAGTTGATGCCGCCCATGATCGGCTCTCCCACAATGTTACCGTTCTGGTCGATCACGTAGGTGGTCGGGAACGAGTACAGGTTGGAGGTGAACTTTCCGGCCTCGCTGTCCGACTTAAACCAGATGTTCTTATACGTCACGCCCTTCTTGGAAAGCACGTCCTTGGCATCGGCCACCGCGTCTTTGTTGCCATCGAGCGTAAAGGAATTAACGCCCACGACCTGGCCGCCCTTCTCGGCAAGCTCCTTGTTGAGCTTCTCCAGATCGCCCAGCTCTCCCACGCACGGCTTGCAGGTGGTAAACCAGAAGTTCATGACGGTGACCTTGTTCTTGGAGAACAGCTCGTCGCTGTTTACATCGTTGCCGTCCAAGTCCTTGCCCTTAAAGCTGGGGAACTTCGTCTCCCCGCTCTCGCCGTTGGTCATACCCGCGGTCGAGGCATCAACGCTCTCCCCCTCGCCGGGCGTGCTGCCGCATCCGGGGAACTCCTTCTCCAGCGCCATGAGCTTGTCCTCGATCTCCTTGATCTGCTGTGCACCGGCCTTGAGTGTCTTAAGCTCATCCGCCGTGAACTCATCCTTGGCGCCGTCGATGGTCTTGAGCAGAAAATCGCCGTAATTGCTGCCATCCTCAATCATTGCCGAGTCTTTATTTGCCGCATTGAATACCTTTTCCCACAGCGCGTTATCACTCGAAAAGATCTCGTTCTCCTTCTGCATGAGCTTCGCATACAGCTCAGCGGCCTCGTCGGCATTGGCCGGCTTCTGCGCAGTGAGCTCTGCGATCTTAGGATCGGAGCTCGCAGATTCGCTCGCATTGCCACCGGGCGCCGAACATGCCACAAGGCACAAGGCCAATACCGGCACCATAAACAGGGCCGCAATCTTAGAAAGCTTCATAGTCATTCCTCCGTTTTGTCGAAGCTTGTTTACTTTTTATCGGCGGTCAAGGGAAGCTTTTCCGCCGACACATCCAGGCCATAGCGATAGCTGATGGCATCGACAGGACAGGCCCCGATGCACTTTCCGCACCGGATGCATTCGGCATGATTGGGCGCGCGGACCACATCAACGTCCATCTGACAAACCTTTGAGCACTTGCCGCACGAGACGCATTTGCACGCGTCAACCTGAATCCCCAGCAGGGACACCCTATTCATGAGCGCATAGAATGCGCCGAGTGGACAAATCCATTTGCAGAAGGGGCGGTAGAACAAAACGCTCAGCGCTACCACGGCAATGAGAACGGCAAGTTTCCAAGTAAAGAGCTGCCCCAACGCAGATCGAATGCCGGCATTGGCAATGGCCAGCGGAATGGCGCCCTCGAGCACACCCTGCGGACAGATGTACTTACAAAAGAACGGGTCGCCCATGCCCACGTCGTTAACCACCAAGACGGGCAGCAGCACCACGGCAAACAGCAGCACGACGTACTTGATGTACGTGAGCGGCTTGAGCTTTTTCGTGGAGAACTTTTTGCCGGGAATCTTATGAAGCAGCTCCTGCAGCCAGCCAAACGGACACAGAAAGCCGCATACAAAGCGTCCCAGCAGCACGCCGAGCAAAATGAGCGTACCGGTAACATAGTAAGAAAAGTTGAACTTGGATGAACCTACCACCGACTGGAACGACCCGATGGGGCACGCACCCGATGCCGCGGGGCACGAATAGCAATTAAGCCCAGGTACGCAGACTGTTTTTCCCGCGCCCTGATAGATGCCGCCTTTGGCAAAGTTTGGCAGGTGAATATTGGTGACCAGCGTCGCCGCCGCCTGAATGAATCCGCGAAATCGGGCCAAAACATGCGACGCAGTGTTTTCTCTTTTATCCAATTCCGATACACTCCAAGCACAGCCTAATCGCTTTGGCCAGCACGGCATCCGCCTCGCCACGCATAACACCAAAGCACACCATGGTAATTCCGACGATCAACAAAGCGACCTGTACCACGGGTTTTACCGCTTTGAACAACACGACCACTCCTTTCGTTACGCGACCATTGGACCATATCGGCTATAAAATCCGTGTTAAGCGCGATATGGAATGTGCAAGGAGACTGTTATGCGTATTTTGATCGTCGAAGACGAGCGAGCACTGTGCGATGCAATCGCGCGCAGCTTGCGAAACTTGGCGTACAGCGTCGACTGCTGTCACGATGGGCAGGAGGCGCTCGACCTGCTGGGCGTCGAAGTCTTTGACCTCGTGGTGCTCGACCTCAATCTCCCCCGTATCGACGGCATGACCGTGCTCAGGGAACTTAGGAAAACCGACTGCGAGACCAAGGTACTGATTCTGTCCGCACGTGGCGAAGTATCCGATAAAGTCGCCGGACTCGATGCCGGCGCCAACGATTACCTTACCAAGCCGTTTCATCTGGACGAACTTGCGGCAAGGATCCGCAGCCTTACCCTCAGGCGCTTCGCACAAAGCGACATAGTATTAACCTGCGGAAAGCTCAACTTTGACACCAAGGCGCGCATCGCTTCCGTGGACAGTGAGGCTCTATCTCTTACACGCAAGGAAACGGGAATCTTGGAATACCTGATGCTTAATCAGGGGCGACCGGTAAGCCAAGAGGAGCTTATAGAGCACGTTTGGGATAGCACCGTGAACAGCTTTAGCAACGCAACCCGCGTTCACATCTCGTCGCTCCGAAAAAAGTTGCGCGGCGCTTTGGGATACGACCCGATTCGCAATCGGATTGGAGAGGGCTACGTTATGGAGGATGGAGAATGAAAGGGCTTTCGCTGCAATGGCGCATAACGATTATGACGGCACTGCTCACGTGTGCGGCATGCGTGCTGACGAACTGCCTGGTCGGCTATACGGGCATGCGCTACATGGATGCCATCGGCAGCGACATCTCGGCCTTTAACGCAACCGGCGAAGATTCGCTCCAGGCGTTCGACCCAACGAAAGCAGCCCTCGATGACAAGGTCACGATCGTCGTAAACGACGCACAGGAGTCTTTTGGCACGACAGCCTGGTACATCACGGCTGGAGTCACACTCCTTGGCGGCGCGCTGGCATACTTTGTGAGCGGCCGTGCACTCAAACCGCTACGGGCTTTTGCAGCTCAGGTTGAGCGTGTGCAACCTGACAACCTAAGCGAAATCAGACTCAATGAAGATGTGCCCACCGAGCTACAACGATGCAGCGCCTCTTTCAACGACATGATCGCTCGTCTTGGCGAAGGGTTCTCTGCACAGCGTCAGTTTACCGGCAACGCCGCACACGAGCTGCGCACCCCGCTCGCCCTTATGCAAGCACAGATTGAACTATTCATCTCCGAACACTCCGGTTTGCAACCCGAAACAGCCGAGCTGCTCGGCCTGCTACAAGAACAAACCGAGCGCATGTCTCGAATGGCCAAGGTATTGCTCGAGATGAGTGAGCTCCGCAGCGTTCCTTGCGAGGACGATGTGGAACTTGGTCCCTTGTCCGAAGAGGTCCTCACCGACCTTGCGCCACTTGCCGAAAATAAGGGCATAGCCCTCAATTGTGCTGGAGACGCTTTAGTAATCGGGAGCGACACGCTCCTCTATCGGCTGGTGTTTAACCTGGTCGAAAATGCCATCCGTTACAGCCGCCCCGGCTCGACTGTCAACGTCTCCATCTGCGACAACGACAGCCACGTGTTCCTGCGAGTCGAGGACCAGGGCCCGGGAATACCCAAGCAGTACCGAGAGAGCATCTTCCAGCCGTTCTTTCGTCTAGACAAATCCCGCAGCAGGGCATACGGCGGCGCAGGACTCGGGCTAGCGCTTGTTTGGGAAATTGCAGCGCTTCACGGTGGCACGGTAGAGGTCGAAACAAGTTCCGAGAACGGGACCACCATGCTCGTAAGCCTTCCAAAACAATCCGTAGCGTTAACCGAACAGTAAAACGAAAGGGGTCCCGCACACGCTTGCGCGGGACCCCTTCTCCGTCAATGCAATTCGTCCAAAAGAATAGAAGCTTACTCCCACTCGACCGTGCCAACGGGCTTCGGCGTGAGGTCGTAGCAAACGCGGCAAATACCGGGGACCTCGGCGGTCACGCGAGCGGTAATGCGCTTGAGCAGCGCCCAGTCGAGCTCAGGCACCTCGGCGGTCATGACGTCGACGGTGTTGATGCAGCGAATAATGCAGGGCCAGTCGTAGGCGCGCTTGCCCTCGCGCACACCGGTAGCGCGGAAATCGGGCACTACGGCAAAGTACTGCCAGATGGTCAGGCCGGCCTTGTCGATCTCTTCGCGCACGATGGCATCGGCCTCGCGCAGCGCCTCGAGACGGTCACGGGTGATGGCGCCAAGGCAGCGGACGCCCAGGCCAGGACCGGGGAACGGCTGACGCTCAACCATGTTCTCGGGCAGGCCGAGCTCGCGGCCCACGACGCGCACCTCGTCCTTGTACAGCAGCTTAACGGGCTCGCAGAGCTCAAATTGCAGATCCTCGGGCAGGCCGCCCACGTTGTGGTGAGCCTTCACGACATCCTGGGACTCCAGGATGTCGGGATAGATGGTGCCCTGGGCGAGGAAGCTGACCTCGTCGCCCACCTTTCGGGCCTCTTCCTCGAACACGCGGATAAACTCGGCGCCGATAATCTTGCGCTTGGTCTCGGGCTCGTCGACGTCGACGAGCTTATCGAGGAAGTGGTCGGTGGCGTCCACGTAAACCAGGTTGGCGTCCATCTGGTTCTGGAACACGTCGACGACCTGCTCGCTCTCGCCCTTGCGCATCAGGCCGTGGTTCACGTGCACGCAGATGAGCTGCTTGCCGATAGCCTTGATCAGCAGCGCCGCGACGACCGAGCTGTCAACGCCGCCAGAAAGGGCCAGCAGGACCTTCTTGTTGCCGATCTGCTCACGGATTGCAGCAACCTGTTCTTCGATGAACGCCTGAGCGAGTTCGGGAGTGGTGATACGCACCATGTCGTCGGGACGCTTGTTGGAATCCATGCAGGGCTCCTTTTCGGGTCGATGGAACGCGCCGCGCATATGCAAACGCACCGTCATATGACCTCATTATATGCAGAGCGAGGTTCGTTTCCCATCGCTGCGACGGAGCTTTTTGCAGGGGTGGCAATTTTTCCTAATGTCGAGGTCAGCTAGGCTTCGGTAGCCACCTTGGGAGCATCGACAATAGACTCTTCCTTTATACGTTCGGCATAATCGTAGGCGATAACCACAAATTCCAGTCCCGAGCAACAGGGGTAAAATGGCTGCTAATGTTGCCAGCTGTTGGGAGATGGAAGATGGACTGCGATGGCTACCCGCGCATTCCCATGCCGTTGATGTGCACTGCCTTTGTGCCGGGGCAGATTGACGCTGCGGTTGCAGGCATTTCCGACCCCGATTCACGCACCATCGCCACGGCAGAAGCGCTGTACTTTCGCGGACAGGCCACACTCGCCGCCGAGACAGCACGCCCCTATCTTGACGCCACCGATCCCGCACTGCGCTATTCCGCATGCTTTATCTGCGGATACGCCAGCCTGTCGCTCAACCGTATCGCCGACGCCCGCCGGTGCCTTACGGGCATCCTCGATACGCCAACTGACGAGGAGTCGCCCGCCGCTCACGCCACGCATATCCTGTTCGCCTCCGCCGCGAGCGTCCTGTTGCACTTGCCTTCCCCGTATTCTGCCGAAGAGTTTTATCCGCTTGCGGCGCATCTGCCCGAAGGCCTGCGCCTGTTCGCCAGCTACGTGGTGGCGCACGCGTTGTATCTGCGCGGCGAATACGGCCGCAGCCTGGGCATGGCGGAAAACGCCCTGATTATGAAACAGGGAAGCTACCCCATCTCGGAGCTATTCCTGCACTTGTCGGCTTCGATGGCCTGTATGAGTCTCAAAGACGTCGACGCCGCAAAAGCGCACTTTGGCGCCGCTTGGGACATTGCGCGCCCCGACGGCCTTATCGAACTCATCGGCGAACACCATGGCCTTTTGCAGGGACTCATCGAGGCATGCCTAAAATCGCAATACCCTGACGATTTCGCACGCATCATCGAGATTACGTATCGATTCAGCTACGGCTGGCGGCGCATCCACAACCCCGATTCGGGCGAGGACGTGGCCGACGATCTAACGACCACGGAATTCACCATGGCCATGCTCGCCTGTCGTGGGTGGACCAACGCCGAAATCGCACGCCATATGGGAGTATCGCCGGGCACCGTCAAAAACCGCCTATCAGGAGTGTATGCCAAGCTTGGTATCGGAACTCGCGCCGAGCTGGTCGCGCATATGTTGCGTTAGCGACCGGGCTGCCAAGCGCATCGAACGCGTTCCGGAACCCGGCGCTTCGCTCGATCAATTTGGACATTTTGACCCTTGAACGGCACTACCGTGACTGGATGCCTTCTTGCAAAATTGGATTATTTCCATCGATACCTGCTGGATGGGGGCCAAAGATGCTTGATCGCCGTTCGTTACTTGTTGCTGGAGCGTCCTCGCTAGCGAGCATTATGTTGCTTCGCGTGCCGGGAAGCGAAAATGCCTTCCTGCTGCCGTTCGCGCCCACCGCGGCCTATGCCGACGAAGAAGACCCCTTCAAGGTCTTGGTGCTCTCGCGCACCATGTTTGGTGTGGTCGTGGTCGACGTCGCCAACAAGAATACGCCCATCACGGGTGCCCAGGTCACGCTCACATCGCGCTATGCTGCAGGCAAGCAGCTCACCGCCACTACCGATGACGAAGGCACGGCCATCTTTGAGGTCGCGCCGCTTTCGGAAGGCTACGTGGACGAGGCGACGCTTCTCGACGCGTACGAATTTAACGGCGGCATCTCCATTAGCATGGCGGAATACCGTGATGTCGAGATTCCCCTTGCTCGCATTCTGGGCGGCACCGCCATAACCGCGCCCACACGTCCGTTTTCCGACGGCGAGCCGTACTTCCGCCAGCTCACGTTTGACGAATGGGACATCCAGTACGCCGACGCCACGTTCATGACATTGCCGAAGGACGATACGGCAAACGACCAGCCCAACACGCACGCTTTTACCGTGCAGGCCCATCTGCCGCAGGGCGGGCAGGCAACGTTACATATCAATAAAGTGACGCCTGCCGCGGGCAGCTCACCCGAAACCGTCACGCAGATTGGCCAAGTCAAGGCCAGCGCATCGGGCACGGATAATCTGGCAACGTTCACACTCGAAGATAAGTTCCTCGATGCGGCATCGGGCCTTCTGGAAGAAGGGTGCAAGCTGCGCTTTGTCCTCGACTATCAGGGCAAAACCTACACGCTCTCCTCCCCCATGGCCGTTGTCACCGCGCCGGCCGCAAAGGCGGAATCGGGCTCGACCACCATCATTCCCACCACCATGGACCAAGAGGTCACTCCGTTTGATTTCCCCGCATCGTTTCCCGGCATCGGTGGTAATAAGTTCACGTGTTGGATGCCCACATTTCCGATCCTCTTCGATTTCTCGTTTGCCGGGTACGTGCTGTTTGGCGGAGGATACAAACCAGCCAGCTATATGAACGATTCGGGCAGCCCTGATCCGGAATACTGGAAGAAATCGCCGCGCGAGTCGGGCGCCAAGCAGGCAAACCGCTATCTCGACGAGATGGAGGGGAAGTGGAATCAGTACAAGAGCATGAGCGCCGGTTCGGGCACCGACCCAAGAAACACCAAGCTCCTTCGCCACCATTGCACGCTGCTGTTCACGATGGATATCGCCACACAGCTGTACGGCTCGCTCGCCTACGATTGGGCGGGCAAAACCTGGGGTGACAACAACGACCCCGCATACGGCAATATTAAGGCCCTCTTCCAGGTAAGAACCGACCTCAACTGGACCGAACAGTTCACCTTGGGACCGGTGCCGTTTTTCCTAAACGTCAACCCCTGGGTGCTGGCAAAACTGGCGCTCGCCGTGGGCGCCCACACGCACGGTAGCGGCGCGGCGTTTTTTAAAAACATTTCGCTCGATTGGTCAAACACGTCGGGCTCGTTCACCATCCAGATCGGGCTTGCCGTTACCTTTGGAGCCGGCGTTGCGGGCGTCGCCTCGTCTGCCGTGCGCGGCGCCGCATCCCTCACGCTGTTCATTGGGTACGAGAAGGCAGATGGACACCCGCTTCCGCGACTGCGCGTAGGTGCAGACGTCGATGTCGATGTGATACTCCAGTTCGTTATGTTCAAGTGGACCACCAAGGCTTGGTCGGGATCGTGGCCCACACTCGCCGATTCGTGGAATATGTCGGTGAACAACGGCGACCAGTATGTACTCCAGCGCTCTGAGCTGGCCTTGGGTGGAGATACGCCTTATACGCTGAACGCCTGCTTCGGCTCGGGCGGCAACGCCGAGGCAGGTGGTGTGCCGCAGTTTATCGCGTCGGCCACCATCGTCACCAACGCCGAGCTGCTCGCACGCGCCGAGGTTAAGGCCACTGCCGTAAACGCCGCGCCTGTCGTGCGCGATTGGGATCAAGCGGTCACGCGCATTGAGCTCGAGGCGGATGCAGAAAGCGACGACACGGGACAGATCGAGCATTTCGTCCATGCACTGATAGAGAACGACGAAAACGCCGCGCCAATGTATAAGTACACCTATATCGGGCAGGCGACGAACGCCGTTGCGGACCCCAACGCCAATTCTGCCGGCGTGTCGGAGGACGAGCGTGGCGGCATAAAACCCTCGAGCGACAACGTGCTGTTTTCCGGCGTGCTCAGCGAAGCCCACATGAAGCTGGCAATGATTGCCGGCGTAGAATGCCTGTTCCGTATCGCCTCGGTGTGCTACGGCGACAATGGCCGCTCGCGCCTGGTGGTGCACACAAGGGCAAACGGCACGTGGTCCGCCCCCACGCCCGTGGACTTCCCCCTTGGGTTTGGCGAGAGCGACGTGGAGCGCGACGGCATATACGATTACGACTTCGACGTGGTGGAATATACGGACGGGAGGGGAAACCAGGACGCCTACGTGCTGCTGGTCTCGGGCGAGCGCCCCGACGGCGACAACACCCTTTTCGATACGGCAAGCACAGCCGGCATACTGTCCGTCGTGCGCCTGCGCATAAGTAATGACGAGACCCGCGTGGTGTCGCATACGTCATGGCGCAGCATCTCGCGCGGCCGCCTGCAAGAGGATGGCTACCATTGCCTGCAGTGCCCGCGTATCACGGTGGGCAAGACGCTGGTCGACGGGCGCCTGTCGGGTGCCTACCTCCACCGCCGCGGAACCACCGCAGAAAAGGCGCTCGGCAGCGAGGCTGAGGTTGCGCTGGAGTGCTTTACCCTGTGGTCGGACGTTTCGGGCGACAGCCTGACGTTCCGCCAAGTTCTTCGCTTTCCGCAGGCACCGTCGAGTATCGAGCTGGGCGAGCCCGAGAATATCAACGGCAAAATGGTGGTGCCCGTTACGTACGAGACCGCAAACGGTTGCGGCTGCGCATCGTACGCCGTGATCGGCCAGTCTATCGCGGGCTGGGGCGTTATGCCGCCGGACGCCGCGGTGCCCCATGCGGTGCCATGGCCGCAGCACACGGGCTTTTTGGCCACCGTCAACGAACAACTGCAGCATATTACTTGGACGCGAGGCGCATCGGCATTTGCAACGCAGCCCGTGGGTGCCGCAGGCTGTGGCCCGGCATCGTTTAGCGTAAGCAACAACGGCAGGTGCGTGCTCTATGTAGAGAACACCGATGGCAAGGTGGGACAAACCTACGACGAAGAAGGCAACCCGGTAGCAGTGATGGGCAAGCACTTCCGCATCTTCGCCAGCACCTTGGCAGGCGATCTGTTCACGGAGCCGTTCGTGATGTGCGAGCTGGACCATCCCGTCGATCAGATAACGACATTTTTGACGTCGGGAGGCATGCTCTCCGCGCTCGCCACGCACATTGTGAGTGCCGAGCAGAGCAAGGCGGAGCTGCACGGCATCGAAGTGCCCTTGGTGGCGTGTGCCACTCCGACGGGCGCGGTCGCTACCTCGGGCGCGGTGGTACCCGGAGCAGCAGGCGAATCCTTCATGGTCACGGTGCGAAACGACGGCAACACCTTGCTGACCGCCGGCACGATCGATCTGTACCGAGAGGGCTCCAGTCAGCCGTTCTCCAGCGCATCCATCGGATTCGGAGTGAACGCACGCATGGCTTCGATCTACGATCCAGAGCTTGCCGAGGACGCTTCGGCCAACGACATGGCACACGTGAAGTACGCACTCGAGACGCTGGGCACACGTTTTGCAACGCACCCGCTGGTAGCCGACAACGGCAACGCCGTGCTGGCACCGGGTTGCACGGCACAGTTCCGCATGAGCTTCGCCATCCCCGAGAGTTGGAGCGACGAAGTGGGCAAACGCGTAACGCTGTATGCGAAGGCGCGTAATCTGGTGGCGCTCGATCCCGTAACGCTCGAGGAAATTCGACCGGGCGCAAACTCGGCGCTGGGTGCCGTACTGCACGAGCTTCATGTGCCCGACGCGGCATGCGAACGCTCGGAAGTTCAGGTCGGTGTATGCGACAGCGCGGATACGACAGGACTTCACGACGCCCCGATGACGGTCGACGGCGATGGTGGCTCGAGTGGCGGCGGTACTGACGAGGGCGGCGGCTCCGGCGGAAGCAGCTCCGGCAGTGGCAAGGACCACGACAATAACAAGCGCTCCGGAAAAGCGGGCGCACTTGCGGGCACGGGCGATGTCAACGCTCCCCTTACGGCAGCCGCTGCAGCACTCGCCGCGGCAGGCGCCGGCCTCGTCGCCTACAGCGCCCGCCGCACGGCGCTCGAAACCGACACCGCCAATGAGGTCAATTCTGATAAGCGTCGCTAGCTCCTGCTTACTTTTGTGAGAGGCGCCGACTCGGCTAATCGAACATCAAAATGGGCTGGTTCTGGATACCCAGAGCCGGCCCATTGCGCATTAGATGTCGTCTGAGGAGTCGAGTTCTGCCTCGAGCTTGGCACGGCGTCTTTTCGCCGTGAAAAACGTTGCACACAGGACAGCAAACGTGGCCGCGAAAATCGTCGCACCGCAGAACACGCCCGTGGCCAGGTTCGCCAACCAAAAGACGCTTTCGAGCAGTACGATCTGCGCCTCAGCGACACAGCGCATTGCGGCAATAACAAGCGCGAACGCGGCGCTTATGGAAACCATGTTCGCCATCGCCATGTGGACATAACAATTTCGATTCGCTATTCAAACTTACTCGGACAGAACCGACTCGGTTTTGTCCGAGTAAACTCGAGCATAAACTTGTTCATGCGATACAATTAACTCGGACAAAACCGAGTCGGAAGGAACCGAGTAAGTGGAATTCATTGGCAGGGAGCTTGAACTCGCCCGTATTAAGAAAACACTCAATGCGCCCGAGCAGCGCAATGTTCTCATTTACGGAAGGCGTCGCGTCGGCAAAAGTGAGCTCATCAAGCAGGCGCTAACCGATTTATCGGACGTCGCAACGATCTATTACGAGTGCCGCCAAACCTCCGAGGCAGACAACCTCGAGAGTCTGTCCGCCCTTGCTGCTGAAGCGCTAAGCTTTCCTCCGCTCGCCTTCACGGGCATCCGCGAGCTCATCGAATTTCTGTTTGCCCAAGCCAAAGACAAGAACATTACCCTCGTTCTCGACGAATACCCCTACTTGAGAGATGCGGTTAAAGGCTTAGACAGCATTCTCCAGACCTCAATCGACGCTCACAGGGAAGACTCACGTTTAAACATTGTCCTGTGCGGCTCCTATGTTGAGATTATGAAATCTCTCATCGAGCATGAAAGCCCCCTCTACGGGCGAATTGATCTCGCGCTTGAGCTTAAGCCCATGGATTACTTTGACGCTGCAAAGTTCTATCCCGCGTTCTCACCCGAGGACAAGGTGCGGCTCTATAGCGTTTTTGGCGGCATCCCCTTTTACAATCGCCTCATCGATCAGTCCCAAAGCGTACGCGACAATATCATCGAGCTCGTCACAGAACCTGGCGCCCGCTTAGAAAGCGAAGTACCGTCCTATCTCAACGCCGAGATCTCGAAGATGACCAACGCCAACGAAGTTTTCGGGGCTCTCGCACAAGGTTACTCCCGTTGGGGGGACGTGCTGGCACAGTCGCACGTCTCGAGCGGTCCGGCCATGGCAGACGTACTCGACAAGCTCATGTCACTCGAAATCGTCCAAAAGCGTGCACCCATCAACGACCCTACGAATAAGCGCAAGTCTGGCTACTTTGTGGTGGACCCACTTTCGCTCTTTTACTATCGCTACGTCTTCCGCAATGCTTCTGCGCGTCAGCTGCTCGACCCGGAATTCTTCTATGATCGTCACGTCTCCCAAGACTTCGAGGAAAACTACACTCCACATATGTTCGAGGAGATCTGCCGTCAATACCTCGTACGGCAAAACAGGACTGGCAAGATCGAACCGGCTTTCGATGCCATAGGCAAGTACTGGTACGACGATCCCGCAAACAAAACGAGCGGCGAATTCGATGTGGTAACGCAAGACCCCGAGGGCTACGCATTCTACGAAGCAAAGTTCCGCAAATCCCCCGTCACGCAAAAAATGGTCGACGAGGAAATCACCCAAGTCGAGGCAACGGGGCTCAAGTGCCATCGCTACGGATTCTTCTCCCGTTCGGGCTTCGAAGCTGACGAAAGCGATCGAACCGTCTTCATCGACCTGCCGCAGATGTTTGAATAGGACAGACCCCACCCGCATCCCAAGCATCCATTATCTAATCGAACTATTGTTCGATGGAATTCGTGTTGGTTGGAATCGCCCAAGGCCTGGGCTATGCTACCTTGACTATCTATATGACTAAAACGCAGCAAAGGAGCACCGAGAGAGCGAGTATGGCAAAAAACACCGCAAACTATGGTAACGACAGTATCCGCCAGCTCAAGGACGAGGAACGCGTACGTCTACGACCCGCCGTCATCTTTGGCTCGGACGGACTCGATGGCTGCGCGCATGCCGCCTTCGAGATCCTGTCCAACGCCGTTGACGAGGCACGCCAGGGCTACGGCAAACTTATCACCCTTACCGCCTTTCGCGATGGCTCCATTCAGGTAGAGGATAACGGCCGTGGCTGCCCGCTCGACTGGAACCCTTCCGAGAAGCGCTTTAACTGGGAGCTCGTCTTCTGCGAGCTCTACGCCGGCGGCAAGTACAACAACAACCAGGGCGGCGACTACGACTTCTCGCTCGGTACCAACGGCCTGGGCTCCTGCGCGACCCAGTACGCCTCCGAATACATGGACGTCACGGTTTGGCGTGACGGCAACAAGTACTCCCTGCACTTTAAGAAGGGCAAGGTCGTCGGCGCCAAAAAGAAGGCGCTCGAGATTGAGCCCAGCGACGAGGACCGTACCGGCACCACCATCAAGTGGCGCCCCGACCTTGAGGTCTTTACCTCGATTAGCATCCCTCACGACTGGTATCGCGAGACCATGCGCCGCCAGGCCGTGGTCAACGCTAACGTGACCTTCCGCCTGCGCATTGAGGGTGACGATGGCGAGTTTTCCGAAGAGGATTTTTGCTATCCCAAGGGCATCGAGGACTACGTGCTCGAGAAGGTCGGCACCGACTATCTCACCGAGCCCTTCTTTATCGAAGCCGACCGTCGCGGTCGCGACCGCGAGGACCTGCCCGACTACAACGTAAAGATCACCGCGTGCATGTGCTTCTCGCGCACCTTCATGATGCAGGAGTATTACCACAACTCATCGTGGCTCGAGAACGGCGGCTCGCCCGAGAAGGCGGCCCGTAGCGCTCTGACCAGCGCCATCGATGCCTACATCAAGCAACAGGGCAAGTACAACAAAAACGAGAGCGGTATTAAGTGGCAAGACGTCCAGGACTGCCTGGTACTGGTGACCAACTGCTTCTCCACCCAGACGTCCTACGAAAACCAGACCAAGAAGGCCATCAACAACCGCTTTATCCAGCAGGCCATGACTGCCTTCTTTAAGGAACGCCTCTCGACCTACTTGATCGAGAACAAGGACGCCGCCAACAAGATCATGGAGCAGGTGCTCATCAACAAGCGCTCGCGCGAGAATGCCGAGAAAACGCGCCAGAGTATCAAGACCAACCTGCAGCAGAAGACCGACATGGCCAACCGCGTGCAGAAGTTCATCGATTGCCGCTCCAAGGACAAGAGCCGCCGCGAGATCTACATCGTAGAGGGCGACTCGGCAGCAGGCGCCATTCGCACGTCGCGCGATGCCGAGTTCCAGGGCGTTATGCCCGTTCGCGGTAAGATCCTCAACTGCCTGAAGGAGGACTACCCGCGCATCTTTAAGTCCGACATCATCATGGACCTCATGCGCGTGCTGGGCTGCGGTGTGGAGATCAAGGACAAGCGCATCAAGAACCTTGGCGCCTTCGACCTGGACAACCTCAACTGGAACAAAGTCATCATCTGTACGGACGCCGACGTCGACGGTTATCACATCCGCACGCTCGTCCTCACCATGCTCTATCGCCTGGTGCCCACGCTTATCGACGAGGGCTACGTCTATATCGCCGAGTCGCCGCTCTACGAGATCAACTGCAAAGAGAAGACCTACTTTGCCTACACCGAGCTCGAGAAGAACGGCATCCTCAAAGAAATCGGCGACCAGAAGTGTTCTATCAACCGCTCCAAGGGTCTTGGTGAAAACGATCCGGACATGATGTGGCTCACCACCATGAACCCCGAGACGCGTCGCCTGATCAAGGTGGAGCCCGAGGACGTCACCAAGATGGAAACCATGTTCAACCTGCTGCTGGGCAACGACGAGGCGGGCCGCAAGCGCCATATCTCCGAGCACGGCAAGGAATACCTGGACCAGCTAGATCTGCAGTAGCAGCAAATCGATAACGACGGCCCATAAGAAGTTCAAGAGGAAATCGTGGCAAAGAAGAAGACGAAGAACCAGCCAAAGAAAAAGCAGGTCAACGACGAGAACGTCATCGGCCTGCACTCCGAGGTCACCGACCAGCCGATCACGCAGACGCTCGAGGTCAACTACATGCCCTACGCCATGAGCGTCAACGTCTCGCGTGCGTTCCCCGAGATCGACGGCTTTAAGCCCTCGCACCGCAAGCTGCTCTACACCATGTACAAGATGGGCCTGCTCAAGGGCGAGCGCCAGAAGAGCGCCAACATCGTGGGCCAGACCATGAAGCTCAACCCGCACGGCGACGCCGCGATCTACGAGACGATGGTGCGCCTGGCCACCGGCAACGAGGCGCTGCTCGCCCCCTTCGTGGAGTCGAAGGGCAACTTTGGCAAGTACTATTCGGGCGACCTGAGCTACGCCGCCTCGCGTTATACCGAAGCCAAGCTCTCCCCCATCAGTGCCGAGATCTTCAAGGACATCGACAAAGACCCGGTCGACTTCGTTGACAGCTACGACGGTGCCATGAAGGAGCCGCGCCTGCTGCCTACTACGTTCCCCAACATCCTCGTCTCGGCAAACAAGGGAATCGGCGTCGCCATGGCATCCGATATCTGCGGTTTCAATCTCAACGAGGTCTGCACCGCCACGATGCACTACCTGCAGGATCCCGACTGCGACCTGCTCGAGTACATGCCCATGCCCGATTTCTCCACCGGCGGCGAGATTATCTACCGCCGCGAGGAGATGGAGAAGATCGTCGAGACCGGCCTTGGCAGCTTCCAAATCCGCTCCCGCTGGCGCTGGATTCCCGAAGAGCGCATCATCGAGGTCTACGAGATCCCCTACACCACCAAGACCGATGTCATCATCGAGCGCATCGTCAAGCTCTCCAAGGAGGGCAAGGTCAAGGAGATCGCTGACATACGCGACGAGACCGACCTCTCGGGCCTGCGCATCGCCATCGACCTTAAGCGCGGCGTCGACCCCGACAAGCTCATGGCGAAGCTCTATCGCTCGACCACGCTACGGGATTCGTTCTCGTGCAACTTCAACGTGCTGGTCGATGGTTACCCCCGTGTTATGGGCGTGCGCCAGATCCTGCACGAGTGGGTCAAGTGGCGTATTGAGTCCACGCGTCGCCGCATTAACTTTGACCTGGGCAAAAAGTCCGAGCGCCTGCACCTGCTGCACGGCCTAGAGGCGATTTTGCTCGACATCGACAAGGCCATCGCCATCATCCGCGGCACCAAGCTCGAAGCCGAGGTCGTGCCCAACCTTATGAAGGGTTTCGACATCGACGAGACCCAGGCCGAGTTTGTTGCCGAACTCAAGCTCCGCAACATCAACGAGGAGTACATCCTCAACCGCACCAAGGACATTGCAAAGCTTGAGGGTGAGATTGCCGAACTTGAGGAGATCCTCTCCAGCGAGGAGAACATCAAGAAGGTCATCAGCGACGAGCTGGCCGCGGTCAACAAGAAGTACGTGATGCCGCGCCGCACGGGCAGGATCGAGCCCCATGAGGTTATCGAGGTAAGCTTGGAGCCCGAGGTCGAGGAGTACCCGGTCACCATCATGCTCTCGCGCGACGGCTACCTTAAGAAGATGACCGACCGCGTGCTCAAGAAGGCGACCACGCTCAAGTACAAGGACGGCGACAAACCCTTTATCGAGTTCCCGTCCTCCAACACCCACGAGCTGCTGGTCTTTACCAACAAGAGCCAGGTGTACAAGTGCAAGGTTGCGGCATTTGAGGACACCAAGTCGGCCCAGCTGGGCTCGTACCTGCCGACCGATCTTGAGATGGAACCCGACGAGAGCGTCATCTGGATCATCGACCCCGAGGACTACAAGGCCGACGTGCTGTTTGTCTTTGAGAACGGCCGCGTGGTGCGCGTCGCACTTGCCGGATACGTCACCAAGACCAACCGCAAGCGCCTTAAGAACGCCATCTACGGTGGCAGCAAGCTGCTGTATGCCCAGGTGCTCAAGGAAGATCGCGACATCGCGTTGGTCTCGAGCGACTATCGTTTGATGAACTTCAACACGTCGCTGCTCAAGACCAAGACGACCACCAACACGCAGGGCGTCCAGGCTTTCACGGCCAAGAAGGGCCGCTCGGTCACCACCGTCGGCACGACCGAGGAAATCCTTGGCGCCGGCGTCTCGGCCGAAAAGTTCACCGCGCAGAGTCTCCCCTCCGCCGGTGCCCTCATGAAGGAAAACGACATGCCGAGTCTGTTTGACTAGGACGACGGCAGAACCGCCATAAGCCTTCAAAGCAGCGGGGCCCGGAGCGCAGCAACATCGCGCTCCGGGCCCCGCTCGTTGCAACGTAGTCGGAATAATAGAACTCCCCGTTTTTCACTCCTGCAATCGCACGGCGCAAGGCATGTTAACCCATTAGCAAAACTTGCAAAAGTTAGCAAAACTTGCAAAAGTTAGCAAAACTTGCAAAAATTAGCAAAACCTGCAAAGGAGCTACCATGGAGTACAGCAAATGTCTCCGCCATGCCAGGCATGCTCGAAGATATTATCGAGCGAACCAAAGAAGCCGCAGATAGCTACCTCTCACAGCCTCACGCGCGCATAAACGGTGTTCAAATTGGCCCAGTGGGCATCGATTGGACATACGCTCAAGAGGCTCAGGGCAACTGGCGCACGCGCATGAATGGCATCTTTAAGCAACTCGAAAAACATGACATCGGACTTCTCATCACCATCGATGAAGTCACCGTCGATCTCGAAGAAATACTTCAATTTGCCTCTGTTTACCAGCACTTTGTACGCGAAGGTAAAAAAGTTGCCCTACTCATGGCAGGACTGCCCTACAAAGTATCGGCGTTGCTGCGTAACGATTCCGTCTCGTTCCTCAGGCGTTCCCAATATCATCAGTTGGGACGAATCACTGACGTTGAAATTGCAAACGCATTCCGCAAAACCGTTGAGGCCGGAGGCCGCTCAATCACACCAGAAGCGCTCAAGGATGCCGTGAAGGCCGTCGACGGATTTCCCTATATGATGCAGCTCGTCGGATATCGCACATGGGATGTTTCGGAGAACTCGCCCAAAATCAGTGCACCTGATGTACAGCAGGGTTCTCTGCTTGCCCGCATGGAGCTGCGCAATCGAATTCTCGAAACGACCTATCGGGAGCTTTCCGATAAAGACATTGAGTTTTTGCTCGCGATGCTGCCCGATTCTGGCCCCAGCAGGGTCTCGGAGATAGCCAAACGCATGGGCGTCGCCACCAACTACGCAAGCCAATACAAACGCCGCCTCCTGGAGGACGGCGTCATCGGAGAGCGCGGGCGTGGTCTCGTTGGCTTTGACATCCCCGCGTTCAGGGAATTCTTGAACGAGAAGGCGTTTTAGCACGCCGGAATTGTCCGCGGAAGCATCAACGCATGGCAATCAGCATTCCTCTTGGTAAGGACAGCAAGCATTTCCACCAACACCGATTGCCATGTGTTCTTCTTGCCTTTAAGCCAGCTTGCGAGCGAGCTCTCGCACCTCTTCCAACTTGGGCGAGGACGCCATGCTGTCGCGCTCGGTCATACCGCTGATGGTGACAATGCCTTGGTCCTCCCACTTGCAGTACGCGCAGGCCGACTTGTACATGGCGATCGCCGCATCATAGACGCCCTCGCTGTGGCTATCGAGCAAAAGGGCCGTCTTGGTGAACGGGAAGCCCGTAGCACCGAAGGCGTACAGGCGGTCGATGGCGGCCTTTTCCTGTGCAGTGATATCAAACCAGTAGATAGGCGAGGCAAAGACGACCATGTCGGCGTCTTTCAGCGACTCGATCACGCCGGCCATGTCGTCCTTCTGCACGCAGGTGCCCTCATGGGCGAAGCAGTACTGGCATCCCAGGCAGCCGGCGATCTTCTTGCCGGCAACGCGGACGACCTCGACCGTATTGCCGCCCTCGCGCGCGGTCTCGGCAAACGCCTCGACCATGATGTCGGTATTGGCGCCCTTGCGCGGGCTGCCACTCAATACAACGATTTTCATAGAAATCTCCCTCCTTCATGCCGCAGGCGCGCGGCACACATTTCGTTGTAACCAAAACGGATGGAGTTATTCAATCGCCTCGTTTCAGCTACTCCCACTCGATAGCTAAGCGAATCCGCATGGTGTCATGTTGCGCCGGGCCATGTCGCCGAAGACCTGCTTTATGCGCAATTTGAACGGATCGGGTCGGTGGTTCGCGGTTCTTGGAATAACTCAAGCGATTCGAGATATCCCAGGCGTATTCGTCAATCATGAAACCGGCATTTGAGTCCGCAGCGTCGGTCCTGGGCCCATTTGCCGACGGTTTTCGAGTTGAGGCCGAGCTCGGGGCGGCATTGCGTTGTCGGCCCGCCCGTCGAGATCATGTAGTCGGCGGTCTCGCGCCTAAACTCGTTGGCGTGCCTGGCGGATGGGTTCGACATGGCACCGCCTCTTCGGTCGTCGTCGGTATGTATGCTAGAGCATCGAAGTCTCTGGCATGCGCGTCCGAAAAGACGATACAGGTCGCCTCATGGGCTCCTCACGCTCCCGGCTACAGGCTGCGCGCCGACAAGTTCGGAATCGTGATCGAGGGCAAATGCGCGAAATGCGGCTGCGCCATCGCCCGATGCTGCTACTAGGCGCCATCCCCGCACATCGCGTTCCGCGGCGAAACAGCGCATCTACGGAGACATCGTAGACACGCGCCTTATAATGGGGCGATGAGTTCTTAGAAAGGGGCGCGGTTGTGAGTCCGGATGATTCTCTGGCAAAAACGGGGACGCAAGAGATTGCGCCTCCGGTCGACCGGTCGCCGCTCGCCCTCCTGAGCACAGCGATAAGGCAAAACTGCAATGAGGCGGACAACGCCATTGCCGACATCGTCAAGGCCGTGGAGCGGCAGGCCCCGGAGATGGCCCAGATCAGCAAGGCGACTGACAAGGGCTTCCGCCTTGTCGTCGACGCCTCCGACGAGACGCTCCAGGCCATCGACCGGGGCGACATCAAGCTGACGACGGACAAAATGGGCAACACCTTCGCCCAGATGAAGCGCTCGGACGGCAGATACGGCAAAAAGCTCCCCATCAAGAGAGAAGAGTTCTCTCAAGGAATCGACCCCGTGCAGGCAGCCAACGCAATGCAGGTGAAAGCCCTGCAGGAGCAGCTCGACGAGATCGCGGAACAGATCACGGTGATCGACGGAAGGGTCAAGGAGGTTCTCCGAGGCCAGCAGAACGACCGCATCGGCCTTTTCCGCAGCGGCATGTCGCTCTACCTTGAGGCGAGGGAGGTCTCCGACGAAGGACTGCGGAAGCTGCTGGTAGCCCAGTCCCTTCGCGCGCTTTCGGACGCCACAGCCCAGCTTGACCTTGAGCTGCAGGAAGACGTCGCGTATCTCTCCAACGGGGAGTATAGGAAGGCAAAGGGCAAGCGCGCGGAGCTAATCGACGAGAAGATGGCCTCCATCAACCGCTGCTTCCCGGTGCTGCACCAAGCCTCCGTCGCCCGCATGGCGATCTATTGCGAGCAGGGCGAAGTCAAGGCCATGGCCTCCGCCCTCGAGGCCTACTCGCGCCTGATCGAACAGACGGTCGGGTCGCGCGCCGGCCTACTTGCCGAGTTCGACGCATCGGATGACGGCACCGACCGAGGCGTCTGGCGCTCAAGGGCCACTCTGCAGCTCGACGTGTCGGCGCTCAGCAAGGCGCTCTCCGCTCCCGAGAAGACCTTCTATCTTGAAGCGATAAATGATGAAAAGGAGGCCGAAGATGAGCTCGGCTAAGGGATGTCCTAACGGCGAATGCGCCGCTCATAAGAAGAAGACTTGTTCAAGCCCTCGATGAACTACTGCCCCCAATGCGGGGCGGAGCTTGCCGCGGTGTGCAAGTCAAGGGGATGCTACACGTTTCTGGACGACCCTTCAAAGAAGCTCTGCGCGCGCTGCGAGGCGAAGCGCGCCGATAGGGTCGACGGGATAAAGAAAGTGGGCGCCGGAGTAGGCGGCGCAGTCCTCACAGTGGGCGGCGCGGTCGTCGGCGTTGTTGCGAAGATCGCAAAGAAATAATCGTCTAAAGACAAAGAGGCGGGCAAATGCCCGCCTCTTCCTACATCACCCACTTGAACACGGCGCGGAACAGCCGGACGAAAAAGCCCAGCGTGACCTTCAGCGCCGCCATGAGGAACCTACCAAGCCTCTTCATCGACGTCACCCCAATCTTCCTTGACCTTGCGGGCGCCCTCCTCGGCGCCCGCTTCCTTCTCTTTCTCGAGCAGCCTCGCCAGCTCGTCCGGCACGCCCGGGACCTCCGCGCGGCCGGGGTGCCGTCCGCGGGCGCGTCGGCGCGTCAGCCGTCGCGCACCTGGTGCCAGTTCGCCGTGAGCCAGAGCCCCTTCTCAGGCTCCTCGCGCATCTCAAGCTCGAACTCCGTGAGGTAGATACCCCCGCCACGTGCGCGAATGCTGTTAATTGTCCCCTCAAAGCCCTTGCGCAGCTGCGCCTTATCGATGAAGAGGCGGCTCTGGGCGCCCTCGAGTGCCCAGAGCCGCTCCATGTACACATTGCGGTCTACCCAAGCCATCATCCGCTCCCCCTCGGTTTCGAAACTCGATTTTTTAGAGTTTCGGAACCGAGGGGGCAAGATGCGCGCGGATGCTTCGAGGAGCGAATCCCAGTCGCGCCATGTCGGCAGCAATTCGTGCTGCCGGGCAAGCTCAACGCCCGCGTCGCAGAGCTGAACGACGGCCCCTTCGTCGTGGACGACCAGGAGACGCCGCGCGTCGAGGCGTTGTAGCCGGCGAGCAAGCCAACGTTATCAAGGCCAGCGTCTCGTTTGGAGCGTTGGCCTTTTCCAGCGCCCACGCCAAGTTGCCATACAGTATCTTGCCCTCCTCGCCCAGACGGCTCTTCTCGTTAGCTCCAACGAGTAGCGAACGTGCTGGGAAATGACGATGCGCAGCATCCGAGATTCCCGCCTCGCTCTCGAGGACAAAACCGCATGTCTACTCACTTGGAATAATCTCTATCCCAAGCTTGTGCTTAATCGGTGCGGTGCAATATCAACCGACACCATGCATAGGATGAAATTCAGGGGCGGCATTGACCCGGAGCTTGCAATTATCGCCTATTACAACAGCATTGCGTTCGCATTCACAGAGCTTTACGGCAGAAGCTGTGGGGCGGTGTGCTTGAGATTCTGCCCAAGAAAGTTGGCAATATCCATGTTCTCAATACCGGTCTATTGAACATTAATCCCGAGCTAAAAAGAAACGTTATCAGCATAATTGACGGAGTAGTAAGAAATGGGCGCAATATCGACGAAGCGTTGGATTACATTGATGCAAAGATACTCGTTGGTGTACTTAGATTCGATAAAGATACCTGTCGCGCATGTAGACGCATATGGAAAGACATTGAAAGCAAGGCGCCTTGGCAGAGGCACAAGATAGGCAGTGACTATAATGACCAGCACAAAATTTACTTGGATTAGCTTTTATGAAGAGTTATCTGACAAGCTGCTGACCTATCGAGACAGGCGCGACGATTTGATAAACAAGCTAGCAACTGTCTATGAATCGATCGGGATGAGTCTCCCTAAGCTTGAGGCAGATGAGCTCCAAGACATCGATCCGTTCACCGTCTTCGGCCTCTTCAACAAGGGCATCACAGACGCAAACCGGCAAAAGATCATCGCCGGCATCGCCGAGGTGTTCGACATTGGGGCAGATCAGCCCACGGACTTCGAGGGCATCCCCGTGCTCAACAACCTCAACGCGACCTTCTATGCCTTCGCCAACGACGAACGTCGCGGCGAGCACGACATCGATAACCTTTGGCATGTTTTCGAGGCCGAACTTGCACTGGCCGCCGACGACAACGAGGAAACCCGGAAGGCCTTCGTCGAGGCATTCGATACCACCGTCATCCAGTTCACACTTGGCTGGAAGCTCACCATGGGCCTCTACTGGGCGAGGCCCTACAACTTCATCAGCCTGGACTCGCGCAACCGCTGGTTCATGGCCGACGTGGCAAAGGCTGGCTCCACCATTGCCGGCATAGTGCCAAAGGAGAAGGACTCGCCAGTTCATGACGGAGATCGCTACCTCGCCATTTGCGACACCATCAAGTCGGAGCTCGGAAGCGAAGAGTGCTCGTATGCAGACTTCCCCTCGCTGACGGCTGCCGCCTTCATGGAATCCGAACGCGTCAACCAGGAGCGGAAGGCTGCCGAGAAGGCTGCAGCTGAGAATGCAGAGGAAAACGCCCTCGGAGACGAGGGAGTCAGGACCACGCACTTCTGGACCTACTCCCCGGGAGACGGCGCCGCGAGGTGGGATGACTTCTACGCACGTGGCGTAATGGGCGTCGGCTGGAGCAAGCTCGGCAACGTCGAAAAATACGCCAGCAAGGAAGACATCCGCAAGAACCTGCGCGCCCTATACAGTAGCAAGTATTCGCAGAAGAACTCCGCGCTCGCGCTCTGGCAGTTCTCGCGCGAAATCAAGCCGGGCGACGTTGTCTTTGCTAAGCGGGGCCGCAGCGTGATTATTGGTCGCGGCATCGTTGAGGGGGATTACCAATTCGACGAAAATGGCGACTCCTATCCAAACATCCGCAGGGTACGCTGGACGAGCAGAGGAGAGTGGCACACGGAAGACCTCCTCGCCGTGAAGACCCTGACGGACATCACCGCCTATCCCGACCTCGTTGAGAAGCTCAACTCGTTCTTCGAGGACGAGGGCGGCGAAGTCGAGGAAGACACGGAGGAGGTTGAATACCCAGCGTACACGTCCGAGGACTTCCTCTCGGAGGTCTTCATGGACGGCGAGCACTACAGGACCCTCGTCAACGTCCTGCGCGCGAAGAAGAACATCATCCTGCAGGGTGCCCCGGGCGTGGGCAAGACCTTCGCCGCAAAGCGCCTGGCCTACTCCATGATGGGCGTGAAGGACGCCGAGCGTGTGATGATGGTGCAGTTCCACCAGAGCTACAGCTACGAGGACTTCATAGAGGGGTTCCGTCCGAACGCGCAGGGCTTCGACCTCGAGAAGGGCGCGTTCTACAACTTCTGCAAGAATGCGAAGGACGATTCCGACAACGACTACTTCTTCATCATCGACGAAATCAACCGTGGCAACCTCTCGAAGATCTTCGGCGAGCTGTTCATGCTCATCGAGAACGACAAGCGCGGGCCCAGGAACACGCTGCAGCTCCTCTACTCGCACGAGCTGTTCTACGTCCCGAGCAACGTATACCTCATTGGCATGATGAACACAGCGGACCGCTCGCTCGCCATGCTCGACTACGCCCTGCGCCGCCGCTTCGCGTTCTTCGACCTCCGTCCCGCCTTCGACGCAGAGAGCTTCATCGCCTATCAGGAGGGACTTGCCAGCGAG
Source organism: Collinsella sp. AM17-1 (assembly GCF_003470665.1). Classification (GTDB taxonomy): domain Bacteria; phylum Actinomycetota; class Coriobacteriia; order Coriobacteriales; family Coriobacteriaceae; genus Collinsella. The sequence continues at coordinate 214,796 of NZ_QRJZ01000001.1, read as the reverse complement.
AAGTTCGATAGGCTCATCTCCTGCGTCGTGAAGCTGAACGAGGCAATCGCGTCCGACGAGTCGCTGGGAGACGGCTTTTGCATCGGTCACAGCTACTTCTGCCGCATGTCCCCGGACGACGTGACGGACCATAAGCTCTCGGAAATCGTCAACTACGAGCTCGTGCCGATGTTGCGCGAGTACTGGTTCGACGAGCCCACCAAGGTCGACGAGTGGGCCGGCAAGCTGCGCAGGTCAATCCAGTGATCCGGATACAGAACATCTACCACATGCTCGCCTACACGTTCCAGACGCTGCAGGGGCAGGGCTACCGCGACATCACAGCCGAGGAGTTCGACAACACTGCCGACCTCCTCGCCGAGATACTGTCACGGGGCGTGAGCCTGCAGCTCAAGCGCGGCCTTGGCCGAGAGTACGTCGACCGCGAGGACATGCTCTCCTCACCGAGGGGCAAGATTGAACTTTCCGAGTCTCTGAAGGCGCGCTCGATTCTGCGCAGGCAGCTGGTTTGCAGCTACGACGAGTTCAGCACGGACACGCGCATGAACCGCATCCTCAAAGCGACGATCATGCTCTTGGTTCGCTCGGACATCGACAAGGCGCGCAAGAAGGCACTTAGACGGCTGCTTCCGTACTTCGTGGACGTGGAAGGCGTGAACCTTTCGGGCGAAGACTGGCACATGCGCTTCGACCGGAACAACCAGACTTATCGCATGCTCATGAACGTATGCTGGCTGGTCGTGAAGGGCCTCCTCCAGACGCGGGAGAGCGGGAGCCTCCGCATGATGGACTTCCTCGACGAGCAGAGAATGAGCCACTTGTACGAGAAGTTCATCCTCGAGTACTACAGACGCGAGCACCCAGAGCTTTCCGCAGGGGCGCCGTACATCAGCTGGGCGCTCGACGATGGCTTCAATGACATGCTCCCCGCCATGCACACCGACATAACGCTCACACGGGGCAGGACCGTCCTCATCATCGACGCGAAGTACTACAGCCACACGACGCAACAGCAGTTCGACAAGCAAAGCGTCCACTCCGGCAACCTGTACCAGATCTTCACCTACGTGAAGAACAAGGAAGCGGAGCTCGCCAGCACTCACGACCAGCATAGCGTGTCGGGCATGCTGCTCTACGCCAAGACCGACGAAGACGCGCAGCCTGATGGCGTGTATCAGATGAGCGGTAACCAGATAAGCGTGAGGACATTGGACCTGAACCAGCCCTTCGAGACAATACGTTCGCAGCTCGACGGTATTGCTGAAGCTCATTTCTCAAAAGAGGCGGCTTATGTTTGAGAGCCTGACAAAACATCTGCCCGCGATTGAGAATGCCGAGGGATTTGGCAACTGGGTCGTAGACCGAGAGAGCAAGGGCACCATGGACGACCCAATCAAGATACCCTACGTGAATTACGGAACGACGGTTGCTGACGTTGAACAAGCAATCTACGACTTCGTCGACGAGCATCCCGAGTACGAGCTCACGCATTACCGCAACATACTTGAACGCAACGGACTCGAGTGGGGCAGCCAGGCAATGTCTGGGGCAGATGTATCGGAACTCGACGGCCAAGCGGTGATGGCGCTTCTGCTCGGAGCCGTGAGAGCAGAGCGTTTCTGCGACGGAGCTCTGCTCGGCTTCTTTGGGGACGGGAGTATGAGACGCTGGCTGTTGAGGTTGAAAGAGATTGATGGGCGAGACGGGAATGAAGTGCGATATGAATAAAGATGACGCCATCGCGAAGCTTGAGTTGTTGATCAAAGAGGGCGAGATAGTTCTTGCTACTTCGCACTATATCGAAGGCGTAATCGGAGCACCTTATGTTAAGTCTGAGCTATTTAGCCCCTGGAGAGCGAAGGCATCCATTGCGCTCCATGAGCTACTTCCCGAGTCTCAGCAGGACGCGATGAAAGACCTTGAGAAGAAGGCTAACGACCACACAGGGATTGCAAGACAATGGCAGGGACTTCTCCAGGGAACTTTGGAGGGAATACAGCAAGGCTTCATCGTCCTTGAAGACTCAAATGATAGCGACGGTGACATTGTCATTGAGCAAATATTGGACAGGTTCCCCGACGTCGTTGCTTCCATCAATCGTAGACATGCTGGTAGAGATGGTTTTGCGATCAATGATGAATACGACGTCCAAGACCTTCTCAGATCAATCTGCCTAGCCTACTTTGATGACGTACGCGCTGAGGAGGCGGTGCCCGGCTTTGCTGGAAAGAACTCGCGCACGGATTTCTATCTCAAAGACGAAGCGCGCTTCATTGAGGTGAAGATGACACGTGATGGCCTACGTGACAAGGAGCTTGGCGAGGAGTTGAGCATCGACATTCCTCAGTACAGAGAGCATCCAGGATGCGAGCGGCTTTTCTGCTTCATCTATGACCCAGGTAGACTTGTCCGAAACCCAACTGGTCTCAAGCGTGACCTCGAGAAGATAATCCCGGGATTCGTCACCGTCATCATTGCGCGGTAGACAGAACAAGCAGCCTTTAGAGCTAGCGCCCCCGGGAGCCGAAGCTCCCGGGGGCGCCCTGCGCTTAGAGCGGCCGAGCGCATTGAGATGGTGGCGGAGAAGCGCCCGGCTCTCACCGACGATGAGCATGCTCACGACGTCGAACCTGATCCGGATGTCCTCGGAGTCCAGGTACTCAGCGAGGTAGGCCGCCGCCAGCCGTTCGAGCGCCGCGCGGTCCGCGTCCTCCTCGGGGAATCCCTCGCCGCCGTTCTGCGTGATCTGGCAGTGAATAAAGACCAGGTCGTCCTCGTCGCGGGCGATGAAGTCGGCTACGTCGCCGACGTGCGCCCAGTCTTCCTCCAGAATCTCGAAGCCCCTACGTTCGAGGTAGACCCTGATGCCCTTCTTGGCCTTGGCGTCGATGGCTTCCATGATGTCCTCCTTAGCTCCCGGTCCGCCCCGGTGGCGCGCCTTGGGAAAGATGACGATAGGCGCGCGCATACGCAGGCACCGCAACGAGGGCGGCATGACGCAGAGGGAGATCGCTGACGAGGTGGGGCTCACCGAGTCCGCCATCCGCAACTACGAGCGCGGCATCCGGACGTCCGGCGACCAGCGGATAGGGCGCATCGCGGAGGCCCTGGACGTCTCTGCCGACTCCATACGCGAGATAGGCGTGAGTGGCGTGCGCGGCGCCCTGGAGGTGCTCTTCCGCTACGAGAGGGAGCTCGGCCTCATGCCCGTCGTCACCGGAGACGGCGTGGCCGTGGCGCCCGACCCCAAGGAGGAGGGCTCGCAGAAGGCCGCGCAGGCCCTCAAAGCGTGGAAGCGCATGAGGGACCAGCTCGCGGCGGGCGAGATCGACGAGGACGACTACGAGGCCTGGAAGGCTCGCTTCAGGGGCTAGAGCAGGGTATAGAGCGCTTCTGGGGACGCTGCGGCGTCCCCTTTCTTTGCACGGAATCGTCACTCTCGCATTACTATTGCTGGTTTTCGTGGGCTAAAAAGAGCCCGAAATCGCCGGGAATCGCGGATTTTCACGATTTGTCAATCTTCGCTCCTACCTGCGGTTTTGCAAAAAGGGAGGCCGGAAAGGCGGGGTGACTACAAAGTGACTACATGACTCAGGTCAAAACGCGTTTGCGGCCAAGAAACGCGATGAAAATACTCTTCTCGCTTTGGCATCTAGTCGCCCCTCTTGGCAGCGAGTCGCAACGCATCACTCTCAAAGCGTTGACCGAAGAGTATTTCCGCAGGTTAACACCCATGAAATAAGCCCCGAAATCCGAAGGTCTCGGGGCTTATTTGCATCTGTTACTCCCCAAAAGTCCCGGTGGCTTCGTCCAATACAGGGGCACTGGTTGCTAACCACCGCGACTAGACGTGCAGGATGAGACTAGATGAAATGGGCTAAAGCCCTACTCCCACTCGGTGAGTCTTCTCGCAGGAGAGCGATCGAATCTCCTTCTTGAGCCTCGAGAAGGGTCCCTGACTAGCACATTGGACAAACGGGATAGCACTATAGCTCGTGCCAGCTGCATTAGACGCACGCATCGAGCACCCTAGACCTCCCGAACCTTGCTGCAGCGTCGCCCTCCGGGTAGAGCTTGACGGTCTGCATCCGGTCAGGCGAGACGGCGACGATGAACGACACGTGGTGCTCTTTCGACATAGGGTGCGCCAGCGACACATGCAGCTCGTCCTCCACGAATTATACGTCTATGGCGTGCTTCCCCTCGGCTGGCTCGGCCTCAAGCGGCGGCAGCACGATCCCTCAGCGCGAGACGACAGCCCCTCCAGTGACGGAGAGCACGTTGCCGCACACTGGACATACATAGAACTTGGAGTGAAGGGCGTTCGCGGAACGATTAGCGTTGCTCACGTCGCGAATTTGAATCTCCTCACGATTCCATTGACACCTTCTATGCCGCCTTCGGGCGGTCTTCGTCCTCCGGCCAGTTGGCCTCCCCGAATTCCACGGGGCCCTAATCCCCCAGCGCCGTGTGCACCCTCGCGCGATTGCGTACGGACTCGATATGCTTGAACAAACCTGGCGTGGCTTCTCCCCGCGTCTCGTAGGCCCGCGCGTGCACGCACTGCGATTTGACCAGTCCCATGAGCGACTTCGTGGCCGTGTTGTCCCACGGCGAAGATATCGAACCCATGGACGGGCTAATCTCGCGCTCGTAAACGGGCGGCCGCATCAAGATCTCCTTATAGATGAAGTAGTGTGCCTATGCGCCCGCGGCGAATCGCGAAAAGTACAGCAGGTTGTTGCGTGCGCTCGCACTCGTCGCCGTGTAATGCACAATGACGATATTCATCAAACACCCCTGGCACCACGGGAGTGCAGTAGGCATCATTCCCAGGTGTTGCTCGTCAGAAACTCGTTCATCGCCCATCTTCTCATCGAGCGACTCCACGTCGCGACGGATCACGGCCACGTTCTGCTCCAGGCGACAGGTGCGCGCAACCAGGCAGTTGTGATTCTTGACACGCTTCGTCAACTCGTCGTTCTTCACCTCCATCACGGCGCAACTTCGCGAGATGGGGAGAACCACCCCCAACGAGCGTCATCGCCCCGCCTATGAGCGCCACCGCGATCGACTCCATGCGAAACCTCCCGAACAAAACGCAGCCCTTGCTGCCGTACATCTTCTCGGATGGTCACAAATAGGGCGGCAGTTGAAAAGCAAAGAGCTATTTATTTGATTTTTTGAACTGTCTAATAGGATGACAGTTTGGGCATACCTTATTCTCCATTCAAGGAGGTAAGACCATGTGGCGAATAAAAGACGTATCAAGGATGACTGGCGTTAAAAGGGACAACATCCAGCAGATATGCGACAAACACGATTCACGTTACTTCATCTTTTGCCCCGAGGACAGCAGACAAGGCAGGCGTTTCTTCGATGAGGAGGATGTGCTGAAAGTTGCCCTCGTAGGTCAATACCAGAAAATGGGCTATAGCCTGACCTCCATCAAGAGGGCCTTTGATGAGATGGAAAGCGCCGAGCAGCCGTTCGAGGAAATAACCGAAAGACAGCTGGAGGAACTAACTGCGAAGCGCCAAGAGTTGGACAGGCAGCTCAAGTTCTGCAAGGAGCTCAACAGGGCATCCCATGGGCGAAACCCGAAGGAGGCGGTCCAAGCACTTCTGCGGAAGCGCCTGGCGGAAGCGCTGGTCGACTCGACGAAGGCCCTTCTCATCGACATAGGCTGCCCGATAGACGATTCGGAATTCGAATCGACATTTCAAGAAAAGCTGGGAATAGGCTCAGAGGATTTCTGCAACGCGCTTCTTGATGCACCCGACCTGTCAAGCCTGAGGCTTATCGAAAACAACGCGGCTGTCGAAGAAAAGCTGGAACGCGATTTCGCGAGCATCGATTCTGCAAGCGCCGAGGAAGTCTTAGCCCCCGATTCTCCGCTGATACAGCAGGTGCTCGGCAATTTATTGCAGCTGACGGGTAGGCAAACGCCAGATGAGGCGAAGGAGCACGCCGAGATGTTTGCCTGGCTCCTATGGAACAAGCTGCTTGAAGACCAGTATCTAGAGCTCTTTTTGGAAATAGGAATCGGACAAGGTGCGTTTGATTTCATAAATAAGGCAATGACACATTATGCGATAAGTAATTGGAAGGAGAAGGAAGATGAAGGAAGGCAAGCACAACAAGACCAGGAATGACGACCGGGCGATCGATGATGTCAGAGAGGTCGACGCCTCTGCTGCCGAAAAGAGCCACCCGAAGAAAAAGATCGCCACCAGGATGGTGACGGGCATAGCCGCCGCAGCCGTCGGAATCGGCATCGCCCTGCTCGTGAGCAGTAAGCTCGACCTGTCTGCGATATCGCCCGCATCGGCGGCAAAGGGCTCAAAGGCCATCGCCGACGGAGCAGCCAAGGTGGTTGCCCAGGCAGCCGTTCCGCCCGCCGTGGAGACGGTCGTCACACAGCCGAAGGTCGTGAACGTCGACTGGTTTCTCCGCAAGCTGCCCGAAAACCGGCACGCCTCGCCGGACGCGGTCTCGTACGCGGTTGCCCTCGGGGTCGACCTCGCCGAAGGCCAGACCATCGTAAGGCCCCAGACGAGACTCTACCGCCGAGCGGCATAACCCCCTGGAAGACTCAATAATCGCAAGAGAAACGGAGCAACGAATGGGGCACAGCCAGACAGCAATCGAAAAGAAGACCCGCACAGGCCTTTTCGGTGGCGAGAACAGCCGCGAGGAGAAGCGGATACCCCGCTTGCTCATGGCGCTGCTAGCATGTGCGGTAGTAGTCCGCGTCTTGCACGCCATCGGCCAGGTCATGCTCGTCACGCAAATGTGCGCATAAACGAAAGGTACCACCATGGTCATCTACAGAACGCAAGAATGGGACGGGTATGGAAAACAAAACTACTACTGGAACGAGTACCGTCGCGAAGGCGACACCGTAGTCAAGTACAAGTGCAACAGGCGCAAGTTCTTCGATGGTGACGAAAGTAACTGGGAGGAAAGCGAACACGAGGAAGATTCGTGGTCCATCGACGATTCCAACATGCCCGATTGGCTGCGCAGCTACCTCTAACGGCAAATAATTTTTGAACTCGTTAAGCCCTCGCGCCTCCACAAGGGACGTGGGGGCTCCCCATCCCGCTCCACCGTCAAATATCTGAGTTCCCCGCAGCAACCAGTCTGAGTCCATCAGAATCGTCTTTAGCTTCGAGCGCGCCAAAGCATACGTCGCGATCCCCGGCGCGGACGCCTTGAGCCCATGCAGGTCAATCGGCTCCAAAGCCGTGCACGGGTTAGACGCACGCTGTATCTTCACCACGCCCCAGAGTGAGTTCATGCCATCCACGCGGGTAAGCACCGAGCAACTGCAGACCCAGAAGTTCGTGCACGCCTCAGCACCGCACGCCACACTGCCCTTGGTTACCACTGTGCGCGCGTCTTTCGAGTTGCGCGCGAAGAACGCGTCCGCCACCACCTCTCACCCGCGCGGATGACGCCCGAGCCTGAAAGCGAACTGCCGTTGTCGAACAGTTCGCCCACGGGCCACGTGCGGCTGTCTTTGGCCGGGCGATCAGCATGCCCCGCGGTCCATTCCAACTCAGAAGCACCTGAGGTCCCACCGGCACGAACCTGCCCGCGCCGCTCACCAGGCGGCTATACGAGTAGGGCACCGAGCCCGCCTTCTTCATGCCGCTGCGTCGAGGCCCACAGCGCAGATGCCCTCCAGCTGCCCTTAGCTCGTAAACGCCTGCATGGTGTCCGCTATGCCCAAAAGGTGCTCGAAGCCCGCCACCTCGCTCATGGCGGAGAAGCCAGTGAACCAGTAGGCGTAGCTCGTCAAGCCCACCTCGGTGAACAAAGAGTCGATCACCGCCGCGCCCGAGAACCCCACCGCCGGCACCCCTCAGGTGGTCATAGCCTTGACCGCAGAGCGCTGAACGTCGCTTCCTTAGCAGCGAGATTCTTTACTCCCCATTAACCACCTGAGGAAACGCCGTACGGAGACCGCAAAAATGCCCATTGAGTTCGATTTGAGTTTCACGGTCCCCGAAACGACCCCGTTTCGCCCTCGGGGACAAAAATCGCGCGTCTACTCACTTGGGATAAACCCTTACTCCCATTTCTCCGAATACCGCCCCGTGCCTTACCGTCTTCAAACACGGGGAGTAAATTGCAAAATCGCAGGTAAAAGGTAGTAAAACGGCAAAGAAAAAGCCTCCGTCCCAACATGGGAACGGAGGCTCGATTACCGTATTTACTCACCAATGTCGCTGGCGGCTTTGCCGTGATTCTCGTACAAAACGAAACTCAGCGGCACAGTGCGGCACTCAAAAGTGCAAGTCAAAGCCCCATCGGCTTACTCCCACTCGATCGTAGCGACTTTAAAATACATTTCGCTTCATGCCATCTCGTTGCTTCTTGTTCGGGAAGTTCCTTGTAGAGCGAATCATTTTGTAATCGGGCGGGGTGATTACAAAATGTGACTTGCGCTCCTGCTCTGCCCGATTCGCGACTATTCCCTGGCGATTACTCCCATTTTCGCAAAGGGGAATTATCGCAGGGGGCTTGCATTTCTTCGAAATGAGGTCATCTTGCTCGATGGGTGAGATTTGGTTTTCATCGACCGGTTCTGATGCCAGTACCATGCAAGGCATGTTTAAGCGAAATGCTTCTCGGGAAAGGAGCGAGCAGGCGATGCTGAGCGGGTAAGTGGGGCAGCCCAGCAGATGCACTCGGCAAACGACTATCGTCTGGTTTCGATCCATTTCCCTTTATCTTGGTCAAAGCGGGCTTCCATGGTTGTTATGTCGTCGTTCGCTATGGACTCTAGATACCCTATCCAGCTTTCTAGTTTGACATGGTAAAGCTTATCGTTCGCGCTTTGGTCCGATGCAACGAAGAAGCCCAAAATGGTCCCATCCTCTCCAACTTCGAAAGTCGGGATTATAAACGAATGAATGATCTGGTTAAGTATTCTCCTGCAGGAAACAGGCTGAACCACCTCGTTCTCGAAGTCGTAGTAATCGCGTTCCGGGAATCGACGAAGCAAGGGCTGGACATGCTCAGGGCTTTCTAATTTATTCGAAATGACGCCAACGGAAATGTTGTGGCCGCTTATCGGGTCGGTGGTTTTCTTGGCGTCTATCAGCAACCTGGCAACGAATGCCGAGTATATCAACGCTCGTTCAGCAATAAAGTCGCTCTTGTCATCTTCATCGCATTCAAGGGAAAGTGTTGTCGAGGCGAGCTGGTCGATCAAGCTATGCAGCTCCTCTTTCCAGGGCATTGACTCAAAGATCGTTATTCGCTCGATTCCGTTGCTGGGATTTACCGACAATATCTCGTCCTGCTTGTGCCGTGAAGCGGGTTGCTCGTCTAATACTCGATGCTGCATGGCCCCTAATTTGGCATTTATGCCGATACTCCCGTCAGACGCTTCTTATGATAAACGCTTCGCTCTAATCTAAATTGAGAAGTCCGCAGAGACTTCTTGGAGAAGCCAGTCTGCTGAAATAATTTTCTTTACACGCCGCTTCCAGGATCGCGAATCGTGCAGATGATTGTATTTCTGATGGTGGATAGATTCCGATCAGGGAAGGTGGCATGGATTTGGCGCCTCTTGATTCCCTAATGGCCTACATAATTTAAGGCAAGCATAGGATTGGTGATTGTTCATGCATTCCTGAGCCAGGTTGCGATTTAGAATGCTGCTAGATTGCTATGGAGTTAGAAAAGGCGATTGTGCTGTCTGCGTTGCTGGCTCAACGTCGCCAGAACTTGGGAATGGCCCTACGGCCATTCCACCCAAAAAGAACGAATGGCAATTGCTGAGGCCTTGAAAGGTCAGATTGCGGTGGCGATAGGCGGGCTGAAGGATGAGGGGGTAATCGATCATGGCGTTGTTTTCCGAGCGGCTCGGTTTCGTAAAGCCTCGAGAGGTGCTGCAAATCGAATGTGCCAACGAAGAGCTTCGAATGAGCATTTACAACATGGTTCATAGGATTTTAGGAGATTATTCACGAGGCTCAAATGCGGAGGCGATCTGCAAGGAGCTCTGGACGATGGAATGGCACAATCCTGTCGATACGTTTCCCGTCTATAGCGATGAATTTTATCAAGAGCTGCGAGATTGGGTCTTTAATGGCCAATGGTACGTCTGCTACGACTTGATCGAGTTCGTCTACAACGAGCTTAATGACCTTGGTGCGCTAGAGCCAGAACCCCCGAATTTCGGATACGGAGGATGTGGGTGGGATGTCGGCGATCCAAAAAAAGACTTCCAAAAGGACGTGAATGCGGTTCTCGAAGCTGAGGGGTCTGGCTATCGCTTTCTTGGCGAGCGGATTGTACCCGTATCTAACGAACTCGAGCTTGCATCAATCGAACAAAGCATGTCTGCGGAAAGCGGTTTGGCGGGGGCCAGCGCTCATATCCAGCATGCGTTGGAGCTTCTGGCAATGAGACCCGACCCAGACTGCCTCAATTCCGTAAAGGAATCAATTTCTGCTGCAGAATCTGCCGCAAGGAGGATCTCTCCCATAAAAACCGGCACGCTCGCCGACGCCGTTGAGTCGCTGAGAAAAACTCGCGGTCTGCATAAGTCTCTGGCGGAAGCATGGAAGAGGATGTTCGGATACACAAGCGATGCAGATGGCATCAGGCACGGAGGGGAGGGCGAGCCCGTAGATCTCGATCCTGTATTTGCTAAGTACATGCTGGTGACCTGTTCTGCATTCGTCAATTACCTTGCGGAGGAGTTCGGACGGGATGGACAGTGTGCTTGCCGGGCGGAAGAGTAAGCACCCCCCCTGAATTGGATATAGCGCGTGCGATGTCGTAGTCGGTCTTGAACTGCTCGCGCATGCCGGGATTGTCGTCTAGGCTCGCGTACGCGATGTTGTTGAAGCACCGTCCCCCGAGCTCTTTAAGCGGTTATGTTTCACCAGCTGCCCCCGGTAGCGGAAGGTACGGGGCAGTGACTCCGAACCCCCTCTAGCTACTGTTTCGGTGTCCGGTTCCAAACTATTGCAAATTTGATGCGGAAAGAAAAATCGGATGTATTTGCAGGAAGGGAAAGCTGAGGAAAGCTGAGTTGTTCGCAGGGTATGCCTTCGAACGCTTGAAGAGATTGGGCAATTCTGGGAAAATACATTGAGGATGAAATAGTTAGAATCCTTCGGGAAGGGGAAACTATGGAGTATGTCAAGCCTGTGATTCTGAAGCCCGAAACGGTCAACATGGCCAAATGCGGTGACGGTCCTTGCGGAAGGCCCTGTAGCGTAAACAAGGCTTAGCCCGGATTCCGCACAAGACATCGCGAGACGCAGGGTTTCACTCTGCGTCTTTTCTTTTTAATCGACTTTTCTGCGACGCATTACTCGGGGTTTCCAGATGTTCTACAAAATCCGTAATGATATTTTATTCAGGCAGTACGAGCACCATGGCTATATTGCGGATAATTCCGATTATGGATATCGCTTTCTCGACGACTCGAGCTTCCGGCCTGGCGAGACTTTTGTATCTGAGAGCGGCGCGGTCATGCTTTCGATGTTGAGTAAAAGCCCGAGAGACGTTGAGGACGTAGTAGATGACTTGATGCGGATATTCAGGGGCATTGGTCGAGAAGACCTGAAACTCGATGTTGTCGATTTCTTCCACTCTCTTGTCGAAAAAGGATACTTGAGTGAGGGCCTAACCGCTTCGTCTTGCATCGACCGGGGTTTGCCCTCCGTGCCTGCGTCGTCTTATGGGGAGAGAACCCCGATCGTTCCGATGGAAGATTGCGCAGGAGGCCTGATGGGCCCCAGCGACTTTCTCAGGAGCATACATTTCGATGTCGCGAGCGCATGCAACGAGCATTGCGTCCATTGCTATATTCCGGATGAATGCAAGACGAAGACAATTGAAACGAACCTTATTTTAAGGATTCTTGAAGAGGCAAGACGTTTGAACGCCATCCACGTGACCTTCTCCGGCGGCGAGCCCCTTCTCCATAAAGACTTCAACGACTTTCTGAAACGCTGCAGGGAGCTCGACCTTTCAGTCAATGTCCTATCAAACCTGACCATGCTAACCGATGACCACATTTCGGAAATGGTGAAGAATCCGCTTCTCTCTGTCCAAACTTCGCTCTACTCGATGGACCCCTTGGCGCATGACTCAATCACCGGCCTGGTCGGCAGCTTCAATAAGACGGTCGATGGCATTTTGAGGCTGATTGAAGCTGGGATTCCAGTGCAGATTTCTTGTCCCGTAATGAAGCAAAACAAGGATAGCTTCATCGATGTTGTCGTATGGGCAAGAGAGCATAACGTCGCTGTGGCAGTAGAGCCCGTGATATTCGCATCATGCGATCACTCTGGAGGCAATCTAGATAACCGCATTTCGCTCGACGAACTTGATGCTGTGCTGGATAAGGAGATGTCGGAGGGATTCGCGCGCGTAATAAAAGAGGCGGCATCGGAGAAAGAGCTTCTGACGGGAAAGGACCCTGTCTGCTCTGTATGTAGGTACAGCCTTTGTGTCTCGGTTGAGGGGAACGTCTTTCCATGCGCCGGGTGGCAGTCGAATGTTATCGGGAACCTCAATGCAAGTACTCTAAAGGAAGTGTGGGAGGACTCGGAAAAGATCAGATGGCTGCGAGGTATCAAAAGGGATTCTTTCTCCAAATGCGTTAGCTGCGAAAACCGAGGTTATTGCACCGTTTGCATGATGGCCAACGCTAATGAGAATCCGGATGGCAATCCGTTCTTCATCGATGACTTCCACTGCAAGGTCGCCTCCAAGACTCGGCGTAAGGTATTGGATTTCCTCGAAATCAAACAAGAGGCGGAATCGGATTCTCAAAGTGCTGTTAAAGAAGTCGGCACAAGTGATGCGACGGGTCAGATGGGGGCCACGCAAGCATGGAAAAGCTGATTATCAGGGATGCCTATGAGCACAATCTGAAGCATATCGACTTGGATATCCCTCTCGATTCTTTCACTTGTGTCACCGGTTGCTCCGGGTGCGGCAAATCCTCCCTAGTGTTCGATACTATCTATGCAGAGAGCCAGCGGGGCTTCCTCGAGGGCATGACGGGGAATCTCTACGGCCAAAAGCTGATGAGCAAGCCCAAGGTTGGATCCATCGAAAATCTTCATCCGGCCCTGAACGTTTCTCAGAACTATTACAACGTTAATCCTAGATCCACGGTAGGAACCGTTACGGAGATCGCTTATTACCTCCGCTCCGTCTTTTCGATTGTGAACAGTGATAAATCTCAGGATGTCACCGAAAGCACCTTCTCATCAAACAATCCGAAGTCTGTATGCCCAAACTGTTCTGGCCTGGGTATAGAGAGGGCTGTATCCGAATCTCTCCTGATTCCCGATCGCGAAGTAACGCTGAGGGATGGAGGAATTCTTTTCTTTAAGGGTTCTCCCGAAAGCAAAGAGCAGAAATATCTGGAGGCTCTTTGCGAACACTACGGGATAGACATCGAGAAAAAAGTGTCCGAATTATCCGAGCGCGAGCTCGACCTTCTTCTCCGCGCAGATGAGGGAATACGCTATCAGCTTTCGTACAAAGAGGGAAAGCGGAGGAAACGCCATTATGTACACCTGGAGGGCGCCATCCCTGCCATTATGAAACGCATGTCGGATTGCGAATCTTCTTCGGAGCGGTTATCTACGTTTGGCCGGTTCACGGAGGAGCGGCCATGCTCTGCTTGCGGAGGAGCAAAGCTTCGACCTGATGTCCTAGCCTACAAGGTGGACGGGGTGAACTACGCCGCGGCGGAGCATATGGAACTGACTTTGCTTCGCTCATGGCTTTGCGAGATCGGGGATCTCAGAGCCTCCACACCCCACGGCGACGCCATTGCCCAGCTTGTAGATGGCGCGGTGCGCAAGCTGGATGCCCTGATCAAGCTCAACGTTGGCTACCTTTTTCTGGCCAGGACCGTTCCCTCCCTTTCTGACGGAGAGCGGCAGCGGGTTCGAATAGCGACGCAGCTTACATGCTCTCTAAGGGGATTGCTCTACATACTTGACGAACCCTGCAAGGGGCTGCATTCCAGGGATATCGGCCGAATAACGCAAGCGACAAAAGAGCTGGTTGATCGGGGAAATACTGTCATCGCTATCGAGCATAACAAGCAGTACATTTCGTCCGCGGACGGCATTATCGAGTTGGGACCGGTTGGTGGGCCAGAAGGCGGCTATCTGATGGATAGAGCTCCGCGTCCCGACAAAGGCCAGCCGCTGTCTTTCAAAATCCCGTTTGAAGCAGGTCGGTTTTTCGAAATCGGAGGAATTTCCTTCCGCAACATAAAGGGACAGACGGTCCGGTTTCCCGTAGGGGGAATCACCTGCATTACAGGCGTTTCCGGTTCCGGGAAGTCGACACTGGCGCAGGCGATCGCAAAGTGCTTTGCCTCGATCGACGGAGGCTGCTGCGAGTATTTCCACGGTCGCGATTCCGTCAAGCGGGTTATTCAGGTGAATCAGGCTCCCGTAGGGAAAACCCCTAGGTCGACCGTCGTCTCCTACTTGGGAATCTTTGACGACATGCGCTCTTTATTCGCGAAAACGGATTCGGCAAAGAAGCTCAAGCTCGGGGCATCTCAATTCAGCATGAATGTCAAGGGCGGACGTTGCGAATGCTGCCAGGGCACCGGTCTGCAAAAAATCGAATTGAATTATCTGCCTAGCTCTTACATAACTTGCCCAGAGTGCGGCGGAAAAAGATTTAGCGACAAAGTCCTGTCTGTTGCGTATCGAGGCATGACAATACTGGATGCCCTCGAGACCCCGGTTGCGGATATGGTCGATGTTTTCAGCGACTCGAAGAAGATAAGCTCCGTTCTTGCAAGCATGATGAAACTCGGTCTCGGCTATCTGAAGCTCGGCCAGATGTCCATGAGTCTTTCTGGCGGCGAAGCGCAGAGGATCAAGCTGGCAAGAGCTCTCGGCGTTCCCTCCCATGGAAAGAACCTGTACATACTGGATGAACCGACATCCGGTTTGAGCGATACAGATATAGAGAGGTTCGTGAAGGTTCTTTTCTCTCTGCAGGAAAAAGGCGACACTATTCTGATTATCGAGCATAACGTTGAATTTATCGCCGCTGTCTCCGATTATATCGTCGACTTCGGCCTTGCTAGCGGCGGGGCGGGCGGGACGATCGTCAGCCAGGGTTTGCCAGCTGCCGTGTTTGCGGATGCCTTGTCATCGCTCTACGGGCTCGACGACGCGATTTAGCCTTCAGCTGCCATTTTACTTGTAACTAGCTGTGAGTGATTGCCCGAAAGATGGATGGGGAAGAGATGACTTCCAACGATGAGAACAGATTGAAGCAATGCGAGATTGTTTTGACGCATGGCTGTAACCTGCGTTGTGATTTTTGCTTCGAGAAAGAGGCTGGTTACCGATTAAGCGATCGGCTTGAATATGAGGATCTAAGATCCTTGGTCGATCTTTGCGGGGAAGCAGGGGTTCGCTATCTGTTCCTTACGGGAGGTGAACCCCTCCTGTATCCGAATCTTGTTGAAACCCTTCAATATGTAAGCGAGAACTATCCCTCTATCATTCCTACGATAGCAACGAACGGCATGCTCCTTGCCGATGCCGACTATTGTCAGCGTTTGCTCGATGCGGGGCTTAGGTATCTTGACATATCAATGAAGGGGGCGAGCTCCGAAAGATGGATCCGATCAACAGGCTGCGATGGCCTTTCCAGCCAAATGAAGGCCATTCGTAATCTCTCATCAATGCCAATCGAGTTCACCTGTTCGATGGTTGTCACGCACGATAACGTCGCCGAGGTTTGTGATGCAACACGGATGGCCCATGACAACGGAGCCAAGCAATTCTCTTTCACGTTCTATATCGACAACGCTCATTCCAAGGAGAAGGATCGAGATTATCTGGTGAAGAACAATCCGATCTCATTGATTGAGGCTTTCGTATCTCAAGCAGAGCGTCTGTGCGCCATAACGGATGACTGGTGGGTTGAGTACAGTTATCCAATGTGCATATTCACCGAAGAGCAATTGAAGGTGTTGGAAGGAAGACTGGCTGGTCCGTGCCAAGTTCATCTGGGAAATGCGATAACAGTAAATACGCGTATGGAATTAATGCCCTGCGATATGTACATTGGCACCAACCTAGGTAGATTCGGGAAAGAATTCTCCAACCCCCGCGAATTGAAGAAACTATTGGAGGGTCGCGACGCTCAAGATGCGTTGAACGATATACGCAGACTACCGTCTTCGAAATGCGCGTCATGCGAATATTTAGAGCGTTGCTACGGCGGATGCCCCGTACTGTGGAAGAACTATTCCTTCGCTTCGTTAATGAGATTCAAGGAGGAGACGTTAAACTCCTTTTGATTTCCCATTCCTCAGGGATTGCTTGAGCTATGTTAGCCTTATTTGAGGCGTTAAGTTTATGTTTTCCGCAACATTTTTCGGAGGATATCGACGATAGAGCATTGATGCAGATTGAGGTGGTGGGGGCGCTATGGATCCAATTGCAACAGAACGATTCGTTAAGGATCTAAAGAACTATCGTTTTGTCGTTCCGTCCTATCAAAGAGGGTACAAATGGGATCAACAGCAAGTGTCTGAACTGCTTGATGATATCTACGAATTTTTCGATAATGCCGAAAGAACTGCAGACGAGAACTATTGTCTTCAGCCTATCGTCGTTAAAAAACTCAACGGAGAAAAGACGTTTGAGGTTATTGACGGCCAGCAGCGCCTGACGACAATCTACATCATTCTCAAATATGCATACAGAAATGATGATGAAGAAGAGCTTCCGTATTCGATCTCTTATGAAACCCGTCCGGATAGCGAATCTTTCCTAGAGGGATCTCTCGGCGAAATTAGTCTCGAGGATTGTCAAAATCCAGATTTCTATTTTATGCAGCAGGCGTGGAACACGATTGTAGCCTGGCGTGAGAATAACGGTTTGAGCTCAAAAGAGTTCGACAGAATGATTGCTTCGCATGTCGAAGCGCGAACCTTGCTAATCTGGTATCAAATTGCCGATGACCAGGATGCAATATCTATGTTTCGAAAGCTCAACGTTGGAAAGATACCATTGACTAATGCTGAGCTAATCAAAGGAAAGCTTCTTGGCGACTTGAAGAAGCAGTGTGGCGAACGGCGCATGTTGAGCGTTGCGGACGAATGGAACCATATAGAACAGTCCCTACAAAATGACAGATTGTGGTTCTTCCTTACGAACGATGAAAACATTGATTTAATGCAAAGTGCGCGTATCGATTTGCTCTTCTCGATTTGGGAAAACAGCAAATCGAATATTTCGGGTTCATGGGTAAAGAAGAATGCCTACTCGTCGTTCAACTGCCTTTGTCAAATGGTAAAAGAGGGAGCGCAGGTTCTCGATGTTTGGCGCGATATCTGTGACATCTTCGCGCACTTTCAATATTGGTACACGGACAATGTTATGTACCACAAAATCGGATATCTAATCGCTTCTGGCTATAAAAGCGCAGAAGAGCTCTTCCCTCTATTGGTTGATAAAAAGAAGTCAGAGGTCAAGATTCAGCTTGACGGATTGATCAAAGAGTCGCTGGTATCTGCGGGATGCAGCACTTCCGAAAAAATCAAGTTGCTAGACTACAACGACCCGAAGGAAAAGGCCGCGATCAAAAGAGTCTTGCTCTTGTTTAATATCAAGACGATTCTCGATTCGGATCGGGCTTCGATCAGGTTCCCCTTCGAAAAATATAAAACCGATGACTGGGATATCGAGCACATCCACGCAACTGCGTCAAAGCCTCCGACAGATGCCGAAATAGACGGTCGGGCAGAAAAGCGTAGAAGATATTTTGAATCCCTGAAAATGATTGCGGACGATTACGGAATCGATGCCCAAGAGATGAAAGCTGCGATCGATAGCTTCATCGACGACAGCGGCTATGAGGATGAAGGGAGATCGGAATACTTTGCATCCTCTGAAGCATTCGTCGCATTCTATGCCGCGATCGAGGAACAGCAAAACCTGATTTCTAACCTTGCACTTCTGGATGCTGGCACTAATAGGAGTTACGGATCAGGCACTTTCTTGACCAAGCGAGGTGTGATTATCAAAAAAGATAGAAGCGCCGAATTCGTGCCGATCTGCACCAAGAACGTGTTCCTCAAGTATTACACCCAGAATCCTCAATCCTTTGCAATCTGGAGCGCAACCGATAGACGCGAATACCTTGACGGCAAGAACGGAATGATGGACACCCTTGCCTATTATCTGGACGGTGACGATGATGAATAAAGGAAGCAGTAAAACATTCTGGGGAATTATCAAACAGTACAATATCGTCATTCCTCCGATACAGCGAGACTACGTCCAAGGTCGCCCTTCGAGGGAAGTCGCAGAGGTAAGAGACGTTCTTCTGTCCGATATCAAGAAGGCTGTCGACTCCTCAAATATTTTGAACCTGAACTTTGTGTACGGAAAAACAGTCGACACCCTGTTCCTTCCATTGGACGGCCAGCAGCGCCTTACAACCCTTTTCTTGCTGCATTGGTTTGCCCTTCTTTGCAAAGACGAAAAATCTGAAGAATCGATAAATGATGCAATCGACGTTCTTCGAGGTTTTTCATATCAAGCGAGAAGTACCTCCCGTGATTTTTTTGAAAGAATAACAACGGCCAGCATGTTTTTGGATATTCGGGCCGCTTGGAAAAATTCCGAAGGGCGCATCTCCGATTGCATAGGTGATGCTAGCTGGTTTCATCCGAATTGGAGATATGATCCCACTATTAGATCTGCGCTGGTCGTTTTGGATAGGATGGAGGTTGTCTTTTTCGAATGCGATGATCTGTGGGAGAAGCTCACGAATGACGACGACTGTCCCATTCGATTTGAATGGTTGGACGTCGAACATATTGGAAACGAAGATGATCTCTACATCAAGATGAATGCGCGAGGGAAAATCCTTAGCCCCTATGAGAATTTCAAGGCCGAGCTCGAGGGAGCGTCGTTAGGGGTGCTAGATTATCGTGAGCATGTCGAGTTCTTCTCGAGTCTTGACCAGAGATGGCTTGATTTCTTCTGGCGCTTAGGCACTCCCAAAAACTATGACGGAAAGATGTGTAGCTTTCTCGTATGGACCTTCTGGAATAGATGGAGCAGCCTCAACGCTTACGGGAACAAGGATACTGGTTATGCTGACGGAGTGAGGAATCTGCAGTCAAGGACACTTAATCTGGTTGCGAAGGACTTTGACACGGGGTTAAAGAACGCTTCCACGTTGACACAAAAGACGTTTGACTACATCAAATACACCCTGGATTATGCTTCTAGCGAAAACGCGAATCCTGAAATAGTGGACATAATCAGTCGGGCGTCTCAGGCCCAGCGCAATCCTGATTATTCCGAGCGCATCATGCTTCAGGTGGTTCAATCGTACCTTTACCAGGTCAAGGGGCATTTCGACGAGGAGTCGTGGTCCGAATGGTATCGAGTTGCCAATAATCTAGTTCGATTTGCCGGGAGATATCAAGGCTTTAATACTTTGGGAAGATATTCCGGTGCAGTGAAATGCATAGTTGGTATGGAGTGTTTTATCGGGGATTTGCTGGCTAAGCTCGCCGATGAAGACAACGTTGTGTCCGGATTCATACCTGATGAGCAAATCTTGGAAGAAAGACTCAAGGCGGTTCTTATCAATAAAAGCGAGAAATGGCGTGATGCGATTATCTCAGGCGAAAAAATTGAATACTTCGAGGGAAAGATTGGCTTCCTGCTCAATTATTCCGGCATCAACACCATGGAAGACGCCAGGAATGCAACCGACGAAAACCTTGAGCGATTCGTCTCGTATCTAAATTTGATCTCGAGTATATTTGGTCCGTCCGATCTCATTGTTGACGGAGATCTGTTGAGGCGCGCATTGCTGACCAAGGGCAATTATTCGATGCCTAAGAAAAAACTAAGTTATTACATCGTGCAAAACGACAGAGATGTTGACTGGCGGGCCTATTTCAGAATGTTCGATAGTTCTCATCGTAAAGCAAACAGCTACTTCAAGCTATTGTTGGACGATATTGAGAAACGGGGTTGCGACATCGAGGAGGCGATGAATGGAATCATCGCTGATTACGTTTGGGACGGTTGTAGGGATGACGCCTGGGCGAAGTATTTCATTGATGAGCCTCTTCTGTTTCGCGAGATTGGGGCAAACTTTCAGTTCAGAACGAGTCGGCTTTACTCTAAAGGCTGGGTCTGCTGGATGCCTGTCGGCACCAATACGGTCGCCAGCGGTTTCAATAAAGAGCTATTTACTGCATTGACTGCGATTGAACTAAGAAGATTGGGTTGGCACACGGAATGGAAACCACGTTTAAAAGGCATGCAGGCTGGTATTCAGTACGACGTATCGTTTGACGGGAAGGAATACAGCATCGGCATAAGCGATGATTTTTCAGATAAATTGCTGTGTGTTTACGAACGCAATAGCCAGGGTGACTATATAAAGGTTTTCGATTCGAACGATTACGAGCCTGTTGTCCAGTTCATTAACAACGCTGTAGCTTGAGGATAACTCGCAAATATTCATGCGAGATTCTTTGCGATACGTCCGCCTTGCCATCTCGTTGATTGCTGGAGTCGCAAAACCTGTTTAAGTCTGAGTATATCGTCTCTCAGGCAATAATGATGGCGTGTAAAAAACTCGGCTTTGACGGAGTTGCCTATTATTCTCGTCGTGTAACAGATGACGTATTTGCGCTTTGTGGCATCAATCTCGCCCTTTTTGTAGATTATGATCTTAATGGAGAGTACTCTCAGCTCGTTAAACATATGAAAATAGATGATTCCTTCAACTATGCTCTATACAAACAACTATTACCTTCGTTGAAGTATCAACACTATGCGTTGCGATCCACTGACAACGCTTTCATAACGAATATCGGCAGTTACGATAGGCAACATCCATATAGTGAAACAGAATTCTTTGAATTCGACCGATATCTTTTTTCAACATGGCAGAGCAAGAGAAACGAGAAGGGGAAAGACAGTCTTCCTTGGGGTGTACCAATCGATTAGCGGCTAACTTATTCTTCTGTTGATTGGTAAGAGCGAATTGCAAGCTTGCCAGTCCCCTCGTCAATATACGCCTGCAAAATTTCTTTTATTCCGGCGGACTTGGCTGCATCCACAACGCTTCGCTTTTCCGCTTCTTTCATGTGGAGGCCTAACACGACTGACGAGGGAACCATCTGAATCGATGGTCTACCCTCTGCAGACCCTCTGCATAAAAGTCTCCATTCGCAGTCGTACTCGTGCTGCTTACGCTTGATAAGCGTGACCTTTTCGAACTCCCACCTAATTGATTCCTTAAGATATTTGATAAGTTCTGGGCAGGATACTTTCGCATTAGCTGGCAACTCACGAAGTAGAAGGAGTGCAAGTGCGTATCGTGTTGCATCGTACCCCTCATTCGAGTAGTAAATAGGGAAAGGGGCCAAAGAGGAATCGTCATTCGCACAGAGTCCACAACTGTTCTTTTGGCCGCATAGAAATCTTATGGAACAGTTCGCATCGTATATCTGTACAAAGCCCTTATGGTTATCTGCGTATTTCAGCCACAGCACCTCGTTAAGCGGGTCATCGCAGAAGCAAAGGGAGTATCCGACGTTTTGCACTATTCGCCTAATATCGTCGATTTGACTGTTCAGCTGATCGAACTGAAGCGGGAGCTCTTCTATTTCAGCCCTTCCGATTATATCGCGCAGTTTGTTGAAGTCAGGGATGCCGAATTGGCCAAGCAGAGCGATAATCTCTTTAAGGGTGTGTCCTCTGAATGCATCGATAATCAGATTGAACTGGATTTGGAGAGCCTTTTTGTCGACATAAAAATATGTGTCGAGAGGGTCGTCATAATATGGGGGAGAAGAGAACAAGAGTGTGTTCGTGCGCAATTGCTTAAGAGAACCGGGTCCAAACGTCCTGAAACGGCACAGCCGATTGACTCGAGGACGGGCTTGCAAGACCGTATCTCGAACCTCTTTTGAAAAACCGTGCGCTCTTGAGAGAGTGTCCCAAAACTCCCGTCTTTTTTTGGAACCCAGTACGGCCTCCCTTTCGATTTCTTCGTAACTTTCGTTGTCCATCGGCATAGTCCTTGTGAGGGTCGTTCATATATTGTTCTTGGCTATATTATATGTGCCGTCTTGCGTCCTTCGGTTATGCGCTATCCTTTCATTGTCTGATTTATTCGCTGTGCGACCTGCGGTTTTCCCTTTGACGCACGCTTGACGTCGCTTATTTCACAAAATCGCGCAATTTTGGGCGGGAACTTGCGCCCATGACGTCATTTTCTATCTCACGACGTTCGATTCAGAATTTCAGCACATTATTGTGCTTTCGAACGGACGTGAGCAAAAGCGATCATTATTGACCTGCGATTTTGCTCGTCAAATGCTCGTTATTCGGATTGCGAGGCAAAAAAGAAATCCAGTGGCTTACAGGTTTGCCGGGTGAAAAACCGGCCTAACTGAAGCCACTGGATGAAAAATCAGGCTACGAAATGAACCTTACAATAATGTGCGGATGTTATTCCCACTCAATCATCGCAAATTTAAAATACATGCTATATCGTGTCATCTTGTTGCTCCTCTTTCAGGAAGTTCCTTGTAGAGCGAATCATTTTGTAATAGGGCGGGGTGATTACAAAATGAGGTTTCTGCTTCCGTTTCATCTGATTTGCGACTATTCCCTGGCGACTACTCCCCTATTTACGAAGGGGAGTGGTCACAGGTGGTTTTCAACGGGCGCGCACGCCGTCTCTGATACGGCAATCGGGGGATGCAAACCATGCGCCCTCGGAGGCTTTCTCCCTGACTTTTGTCAAGAGCGGAAGGCGGAAAACATTCTTTTTTGGGAAAAACATTCTTTTTTATGGGATAATAAAACAATAGATTATTCATAAGACGAGGAGACCCGTCATGAAGAAAAGTATTTTAAGTCTACTCTGCATCCTGGCATTTGCTTTGCCTTTCGTCGCAGCCACGCCATGTTTTGCGGATACGGGCGAAACCACGATAGGCCAAATTACCTATCGATATGATACAGAAACTGGCGAGGCGACGGTTAACGATGCCGACGAAAGCATTTCCGGCGACGTTGAAATCCCTGGAACAATAGAATTCGGTGACCAGAGATACAAGGTCACCTCTATCGGGGATTATGCATTTAGCTGGTGCACAGACTTGACCGAGATCACCATTCCCGAGGGCGTCACCTCCATCGGGAATGGCGCGTTTTATGATTGCACAGGCTTGACCGAGGTCGCCATCCCCGAGAGCGTCACCTCTATTGGTGATTTCGCGTTTTATGATTGCTCAAGCTTGACCCAGATCGCCATTCCCGAGGGCGTCACCTCTATCGGGAATTATGCATTTGCCTATTGCTCCAGCTTGAAAGAGATCACCATTCCCGAGGGCGTCACCTCCATCGGGAATAGCGCATTTTTCAATTGCACAGGCTTGACCGAGGTCGCCATCCCCGAGAGCGTCACCTCTATTGGTGATTTCGCGTTTTATGGTTGCTCCAGCTTGACCCAGATCGCCATCCCCGAGGGCGTCACCTCTATCGGGAATAGCGCGTTTTATGATTGCACAGGCTTGACCCAGATCGCCATCCCCGAGGGCGTCACCTCTATCGGGAATAGCGCATTTTTCAATTGCACAGGCTTGACCGAGGTCGCCATCCCCGAGAGCGTCACCTCTATCGGGGATTATGCATTTGCTGGGTGCTCAAGCTTGACCCAGATCGCCATTCCGGAGGGCGTCACCTCCATCGGGGATTGCGCATTTGTCTATTGCTCCAGCTTGAAAGAGATCACCATTCCCGAGGGCGTCACCTCTATCGGGAATGGCGCATTTTCCTATTGCACAGGCTTGACCGAGGTCTATATGAAGGAAGGCTTGAGCTTAGGCACCGATTCGTTTTTAAATGTGTCACAGGGCGTACATGTATGGTGCTACGAAGTGTTGAAAAACGCTGAGGCATCCGAAGACGGCAAAGTCCATGTTGCAATCGTTTCCGTAGAAGGCAAAGACGGCACCGACATCACTGATTCTCTCGCCATTTCCGACGGTGCTATGGGCGATGGCTATGTGATTGACGAAGTGAAGCCAAGTAATCTCACTTTGAAACATACGCTCACCAAGACCGAGGCGACCCCTGCCACCTGCACCGAGCCCGGCAATGTTGAATATTGGACCTGTGATACCTGCGGCAAGCATTTCATAGATGAAAACGGTACGGAAGAAATAGAAGAAAGCGAGTGGATAATTCCAGCTGCTGGGCATAGCTATGAGAACGGCAAGTGCACCGTCTGCAGTGAGGTCGCCCCCGCCTTCAAGGCAATGATCATTGAAGGCGCGAACGGAAAGTGGCAAAAGGGTAGCGAGGACGGACTGTCCTTCACCTCCAACGCCGCCTTCGCTGACTTCTTAAAGGTGCAGGTAGACGGAAAAGACGTGGACGCCTCAAACTACACGGTAAAGGCGGGCAGCACCATCGTCACCTTGAAGCCCTCCTATCTTGAGACCCTGTCTGCAGGCAAGCATACGCTGGCGATCGTCTCCGATACCGGCACGGCCGAGACCGAGTTCACCGTTGTCGCGGCAGAGAAGCAGGTGGTCGATGATGAATCTGCGAACGATAAGGCCGCCAGCGACGGCGACAAGGAATCGCTCGCCAAGACCGGCGACGACTCCATGCTGCCGATAACAGTGCTTTCTATCCTTGCCGTCGTCTCTATCGCAACAGGGGTGTTCGCTCTGAGAAGGTCTCGCATCTAGGTTTCGCAAAAGCGCTTTATGAGTCTTATTCCGCCCCGCAGGCTATCCTGCGGGGCGGTTCTTTTATATGGGCGTCGAACAAGCGACGTATCGAGAGGACGCTCTCGATGCGTTGCCTGGAGGGACTCGTCCAGGGCGCAGTCGAGCCGGACATGGAGAAAAAAGGCCTCGTCAGAGGCTTTTTTACGCCGTGACCCAGCTTTGACCCAAAAGTTGGTTTTTCTCTTTCGAAAAACAGATACGAAAACGTATCAGTTCTGGAATTGCAGGCGGCTTACGGGTCGATGGTCCTGCATAGGTTGGAAAAGCGCAGGAAATGATACGAAAACGTATCAAGTGATATTCTTTGGGTGTCGTCATAAATATGCCGAAAACACCTGGTAGAAAGACGAATAACAACTCGTAAGCCGCCCGCAAGACGCTATCGCAGACGTTGTCATTTTGGGGGTCACGATAATACGTGACCGCATTATCAAAACATAAAAAATACCCTCTGAGCAGGCAATACTCAGAGGGTATGATGGGTCACAAACTGATACGAAAACGTATCACCATTTATTCCCACTCGATCGTAGCAAATTCAAAATATGCGCCATCTTGTATCATCTCGTTGTTCCTCTTGCAAGGAGTTCTCTACAGAGCGAATCATTTTGTAATCGGGCGGGGTGATTACAAAATGAGGTTTCTGCTTCCGTTTCATCTGATTTGCGACTATTCCCTGGCGACTACTCCCATATTTACGAAGGGGAGTGGTCACAGGTGGTTTTCAACGGGCGCACGCTGTCTCTGATACGGCAATCGGGGGATGCAAACCATGCGCCCTCGGAGGCTTTCTCCCTGACTTTTGTCAAGAGCGGAAGGCGGAAAACATTCTTTTTATGGGATAATAGGACAATAGATTATTCATGAGGCGAGGAGACCCGTCATGAAAAAACGATTTTTAAGCCTGCTCTGCGTGCTGGCGCTCTGCCTGGGCCTGCTGCCCACCACGGCGCTGGCGAAGGGAGAAGATGCACCTAATACACTTTGGGTAGGCGAGATACAAATTACCGCGAGCGGCTATTGGAAAACAGATACCAATGGCAAACTGACCGATGGCGATAAGAACAACTACAATGTCTACTACGACGGCAACGGGACCCTGACACTGAATAATGCGACAATCCAGGGCAGGGGTACTATAAACGAGGCAGACCCTATAGACTACGGAATTTACGCCGCATCCACAAGCGGTCAATCGGTTGCTCTAACAATCAATTTGATCGGCAGCAATACGGTTAATGGGTACGGTGGAATCAAAGTGATGAGCTGCTTTTACGGCGCGATGTCCGTGCGGGAGAAATCGGCGCACGGCGGCACCTATACGCGCGAGCACGAGTATGTGAACAAGGCGATCGGCTACATCAAGAGCAATTACGGCTACCCGATTCAGGTCAGCGACCTCGCCCGGTACATCGGCATCGACCGCACGTACCTTTACCGCATCTTCTTCGCCTCGGAGAGCATGTCGCCGAAGCAGTACCTGATGCAGGTGCGCATCAACGCCGCCAAAAAGATGCTCCTGAGCGGCGCGTACACCGTGGGGGAAACCGCGCTGTCCTGCGGCTTTTCGGACGCCTCCTCCTTCTGCAGCCGCTTCAAGCGCTGCACCGGCATGACGCCGAAGGCGTTTATTCTGAACAGTCGGAGTTCGTCCCAAAGTAGCGTGGAAGGGGAATGACGATGTGTGAATTTAGTAGTCCGCAAATTCCAATAACGGATATTGAGAAGGCCATGGAACGGATCGGAAGTCCGGTGAGAGAACTTCGCCGCTTGGATGCGGGGGATGACAGCGAAGTGCTGCTTTGCAATGGGCTGTTTGTCATCAAAATCCCCAAACGGCCATCTGTGCGCGTGACACAGCAAAGAGAATTTGCAGTATACTCCTTTCTCAAACAGTATGATTTACCTGCTTTGATTCCGGAAGTGATTTTTCAATGCAATGAATTTAATGTTATGTCGTTTATCCCCGGAGAAAACTTTGGCTTTCAAGAATATGCCTTGCTTTCAGAAAAGGAAAAAGAAGCGCTTGCTTCAGATATGGCGATATTTTTGCGGAGATTGCATGGTATATCGGTGCCGCTTTCAGAGAAACCGTTCTGTCAAATCTTCGAAGATAAACGCAAAAGATATTTGGAAGACCAAGAACAGCTGCTTGAAGTGCTCGAAAACCGAAAACTCTTGAATGCACCACTCCAGAAAAATATCCAGACGATATATGAGCATATCGGTCAGAATCAGGAACTGTTTGACTATGCGGCCTGTTTAGTTCACAATGATTTTAGCTCTTCCAATATGGTGTTCAGACATAATCGTCTGTATGGCGTGATCGATTTTGGAGATGTAATTGTCGGTGATCCGGACAATGATTTTTTATGCCTTCTGGATTGCAGCATGGATGACTTTGGGAAAGATTTCGGGCGAAAGGTTTTAAGACATTATGGCCATCGGAATCCACAATTAGCAGAAAGAAAAGCAGAAATCAATGATGCTTACTGGCCGATACAACAAGTCCTGCTTGGTGTTCAGAGAGAAGATCGGTCGCTTTTCTGTAAGGGATACCGTGATCTTCTGACCGTAGATCCAGATGCCTTCATTTTATAAAAAACACAGCAAGGATCCTTGCTGTCAGCCTGTAGAAAAACCTGCTCCGGCAATTAAGCCAGAGCAGGTTTTTTGCTTGGAAACGAAAGCGGAAACGGAAAAAGCATCAAAACAACAGCTACACTTTTCCCCCATCCTGTTCGTTTTCCGCCATCCGGCGCCGGATGGCGGCCATTCCATTTCCAAATGGCCAGCTTTTTCAGATTCATGGCAGCAAATTTAAGCTTCACCCAGTTTGTCACCTGGGCCAAGCCTCTGTACTGCGTGTAACGCATCCCGTGTTTTTCCTTCGCATCGGCAAACACACGCTCAATCTTCTCTTTTCGCAGCCGGTACAGTTCTTTGTACACCGCCATATGCCGGACATGCTCTGCCATCTCCACATAGTCCTGCCAGACATGGCGCAGTACGGTTTTCTCGCACTTGGCGTTCTCGGTGCACATCCCTCTGGTGGGACAGGTCTTGCAAAGATAGCCTCGGCTCTTGTATTCCCGGTAGCCCTCCCGGTTTGTGGTGGAATAATGCAGCGCACGGTATTCCGGACAGATCACATCGTCAAAGTATTCATCATACACATAGGCCCACCAGGGGTGGCCGTTTCCTTTGGTCTTGGGGCGGGTATAGCAGGTGGAAAGAACGCGGCCGCTGTCGAAGATTCTCTTGCAGATCCAGGGGGTTTTGTAGGCGCTGTCCGCCACCACGGTTTTGTGCTCGGGGTAATACTGGCATACTTCATCGTACAGAGGATCAAAGGCTACACTGTCGTGGATATTGCCGGGAGTGACGTGAACACCAACAACAAAATTGTGCTTGTCACATGCTGTGTGCGCTTCGTAGGCAAAGCACTTTTTGTGCTCCCCCTTGTGGAATACACCGCTTTCCGGGTCGGTGGTGGACACCACCGTTTCCTTCTCCTCCGGCGGCTTTTTGTCGCTGTCATCCGAGAAAGGTTTCTTGCCGTGTTCCTCCCGGTCTTTGTTTACCTCATTGAACATCCTTTGAATCATAGGCGCCGTACACAAGATACGTTTCAGTGCAAATGGTTCCAGGTTCCAGAATGTTCATTACTGAAAGAACTTTTCGCTTGCCCTCTTTATCGGCCCTTCCGGCATGATCAAAAGACACGTAAGAAGCGATAACCTTCCATTTGTCAATCATCTCTACACCCGTATGCACTTCTTTGCGGGAGAAGGGACCTGTTCCCTTGATGTAGCGCAATTTTATATCGCCACTTTCCATGGGTTTTACGTTTGTGGCGAGGCCAAAATGCTCATGTACGGTAAGGAAGCAAGCAACCGAAAACAAGAGATAGACCGCCAGCACTACACTATTCCGAACCAAAGACCAAAAGATAAGCATTGTGGGAAAATCTAAACTTTTGGATTTTCCTACAATGCCAACTACGGCGGAATCCCTCCCACTCCTTATATCTTTCTGTATACATTGAATTTGTATTTAGTAAAATGCAGACAACACCACGGATCGGCTTTTGGTTGGACAATTCCAACCAAACACCACAGCAGACAGCAGAAAACATTCTGAACGCTAGGAAGCCGGTATGATTGTTACATATAAGGGGAAGAAAAATTTCTTTTAGGTACTTGCTTTCCTAAAACTGATGTGATACAATGATTTAATCCAGAAAAGGAGTAAAAAATATGCGGCAAGGTATTCTTAAATAAAACTATAATCAAATAGTGGGAACAAAGGATTATGATAGGTCCTTTTGTAGGGGCTTAGTTTTTTGTACCCAATTTAAGAATACTTTTGCCTTATCAATTTTGACATATCCCCAAAAACAGCACTCACAAACAGGTGTACGCTGTATATGTGTATGTCCGCAAATTATCATCCCCAGTGGTAAAAGTATTTTACTGCTGGGGATTTTTATGCCCTTCGGGGCAGTAAAGGGAGGACAATCACATGAAAATAATCAATATTGGAATTCTTGCCCATGTAGACGCTGGAAAGACGACCTTGACGGAGAGCCTGCTATATGCCAGCGGAGCCATTTCAGAACCGGGGAGCGTCGAAAAAGGGACAACGAGGACGGACACCATGTTTTTGGAGCGGCAGCGTGGGATTACCATTCAAGCGGCAGTCACTTCCTTCCAGTGGCACAGATGTAAAGTCAACATTGTGGATACGCCCGGCCACATGGATTTTTTGGCGGAGGTGTACCGCTCTTTGGCTGTTTTAGATGGGGCCATCTTGGTGATCTCCGCTAAAGATGGCGTGCAGGCCCAGACCCGTATTCTGTTCCATGCCCTGCGGAAAATGAACATTCCCACCGTTATCTTTATCAACAAGATCGACCAGGCTGGCGTTGATTTGCAGAGCGTGGTTCAGTCTGTTCGGGATAAGCTCTCCGCCGATATTATCATCAAGCAGACGGTGTCGCTGTCCCCGGAAATAGTCCTGGAGGAAAATACCGACATAGAAGCATGGGATGCGGTCATCGAAAATAACGATGAATTATTGGAAAAGTATATCGCAGGAGAACCAATCAGCCGGGAAAAACTTGCGCGGGAGGAACAGCAGCGGGTTCAAGACGCCTCCCTGTTCCCAGTCTATCATGGCAGCGCCAAAAATGGCCTTGGCATTCAACCGTTGATGGATGCGGTGACAGGGCTGTTCCAACCGATTGGGGAACAGGGGGGCGCCGCCCTATGCGGCAGCGTTTTCAAGGTTGAGTACACCGATTGCGGCCAGCGGCGTGTCTATCTACGGCTATACAGCGGAACGCTGCGCCTGCGGGATACGGTGGCCCTGGCCGGGAGAGAAAAGCTGAAAATCACAGAGATGCGTATTCCATCCAAAGGGGAAATTGTTCGGACAGACACCGCTTATCCGGGTGAAATTGTTATCCTTCCCAGCGACAGCGTGAGGTTAAACGATGTATTAGGGGACCAAACCCGGCTCCCTCGTAAAAGGTGGCGCGAGGACCCCCTCCCCATGCTGCGGACGGCGATTGCGCCGAAAACGGCAGCGCAAAGAGAACGGCTGCTGGACGCTCTTACGCAACTTGCGGATACTGACCCGCTTTTGCGCTGCGAGGTGGATTCCATCACCCATGAGATCATTCTTTCTTTTTTGGGCCGGGTGCAGTTGGAGGTTGTTTCCGCTTTGCTGTCGGAAAAATACAAGCTTGAAACAGTGGTAAAGGAACCCTCCGTCATTTATATGGAGCGGCCGCTCAAAGCAGCCAGCCACACCATCCATATCGAGGTGCCGCCCAACCCGTTTTGGGCATCCATAGGACTGTCTGTTACACCACTCTCGCTTGGCTCCGGTGTACAATACGAGAGCCGGGTTTCGCTGGGATACTTGAACCAGAGTTTTCAAAACGCTGTCAGGGATGGTATCCGTTACGGGCTGGAGCAGGGCTTGTTCGGCTGGAACGTAACGGACTGTAAGATTTGCTTTGAATACGGGCTTTATTACAGTCCGGTCAGCACGCCGGCGGACTTCCGCTCATTGGCCCCGATTGTATTGGAACAGGCATTGAAGGAATCGGGGACGCAGCTGCTGGAACCTTATCTCTCCTTCATCCTCTATGCGCCCCAGGAATACCTTTCCAGGGCTTATCATGATGCACCGAAATACTGTGCCACCATCGAAACGGCCCAGGTAAAAAAGGATGAAGTTGTCTTTACTGGCGAGATTCCCGCCCGCTGTATACAGGCATACCGTACTGATCTGGCCTTTTACACCAACGGGCGGAGCGTATGCCTTACAGAGCTGAAAGGATATCAGGCCGCTGTCGGTCAGCCGGTCATCCAGCCCCGCCGTCCAAACAGCCGCCTGGACAAGGTGCGCCATATGTTTCAGAAGGTAATGTAAAGATACATAATCGTCAAGACGGCAACAATCAGAAGTTATGGAGGGTAACAATGGAATATAGTAAGGAAGATTTAATGGAAGCAAAAAAGCAAATCCATCATCAGGAGAGATGGAGGTTGCAATGGAAGACGTGCTCACCCAGCTGACGAGGCAGCTCCTCCCGCAGATGACGGCTGCCGAGAAGAGCAGGGCCCTGAGATCGCTCAAGGCGCTGATAGACGCGGAGCTTTTCGAACTCGCGGCAAGCGAGGGGGCGGAAGACGATCCCGACAGAGCCTGCCCCTGGTGCGGCTCCCCGCATTACGTGAAGAGGGGGCGAGACGGGCGCGGCCGTCAGCGGTTCCTCTGCCGAGGGTGCGCCAGGACCTTCACCGACGCCACCATGCGCATCTTCTCCACCACCAAGCTCGACAGGTCGGCCTGGATGAGGTTCGCGGAGTGCCACGTGGACATGCTCCCGCTGCGCGAGTCGGCGGAAAAGTGCGGCGTGTGCCTCAAGACGGCGTTCTTCATGCGCCACAGGCTGCTCGAGGCCATGGCCAAGCGCATGCCCGCCTTCCGCGTGGAGGCCGGCGGCGGGGCCGAGCTCGACGAGTGCTTCTTCAGGGAAAGCTTCAAGGGAAACCGCTCCAGGTCGGAGTCCGGCGTGCCCAGGAAGCCCCGCGCAAGGTCGCAGGGAACCGACGGGCACGAGAAGATATGCGTGCTCACCGGCATCAACGACGCCGGCGACATCTTCTACGAGATCGCGGGGAGGGGCGGCCTCGACGAGGCGGCGGCCAGGGAGCTGCTCGCCGACAAGCTCGCGGTCGGCGCGATAATCTCGACGGACCGTGCGCACGTGTACCGCCGCGTCCTGCCCGCCCTCGGCGTCGGCGCGCACATCGCCAGCAAGAGGGAGGAGCACGCCATCAACAGGGTGAACAGCCTCCACTCCCAGATGAGGCACTTCATCGGCAGGTTCCGGGGCGTCTCCACGAGACGCCTCGAGAACTACCTCGCCTGGTTCAAGTGGACATGGTGCTTCAAGGTCCGCAGGAGCGCGGACGAGCTCGCCGAGCTCATAGTGAGGCAGGCGGCCCGCGGCACGTACGAGAAGACCTGGCGCCAGTACAAGGCGACCCCCTATCCGTTCTACGAGTACTGGATCAAGCAGGCGAAATGGGACTCGCGTGCGCGGAGGGCCATATACGGCGTGGCGTGATGTCCAGGGCGGTCTGGCGCAGCGCATCTGCGGCAAGCGCTGAAGTCGTGCCCCGATGCAAATAGCAACAGCTAGCGATATTCTTCGGGAACGTCGAAGCCGTACTCACGGCATAGGAGCATGACATCGTGGACGTCGTGCTCGTCATGCTGATAGCCCAAGTGAAACAACAGCTGGCTTTCGGGGTCGATGCACGACACCTCCACCTCGCCGATGCGCCCCCTCCCCGAAAAGACCTCCCCGGGAAAACGATCTCCCTGATACAGAATATCGCCATTCTCGGCGAAATCGAAGCAATGCAGGTCGACGATGCGCCCCGCCTCGTCTTGCCACACCGTGTGATCTTCGGTGGTGAAAGATGCAGCCACCTCGGAAAACCCCTCATCAGCAATTAGATCCACGAACCTTTGGTAATCCCCGCGCTGAACGAACAGGTCGATGTCGTTATGGGCCCTGGTCTCACGCCCGACAAGCGCATCGACGCCCCAGCCGCCATCAAGGTATACGTCGATGCCCGCACCTGCGGAAAGGCCGATTATCCAACACGCATCATCCTTGGTGACCATAGGAGCTCCTTCGCTTTCGCCTGCTATCTAAGCAAGAAAGATTATAGGAAAAGTCCCAGTATCCAAAGCGGTCTAACACAACGCCGATAATACTCTCAAGATTCTGCCGGCACTCGAGTAATACCTGTAATGTTGATGGCTCCTACCTTTTTCTGAAAGATACTGGCATACATCCTGATGGCAGCTGAGATTTTCTAGCGACATTGAGTGCGTCAATTCATCGCTTTCATAAACCTGCTTTTCAAGATCTTTCAATAAATCGTAAAGCTTCTTTTTATTTTTTGAGCCTCTGTCTGCCATGCTCTTTCCTTTGGCTTGTCTTTATCGAACCAATTATTTACACGATTGAATAAACATTACTATTGAAGTTTACTAGCTGTATATGAATTCATGTTGATTAACGTCGGCAATGTGGTTGGACGAAGGCTTTCGGAACCTGTCCTCGAACCGGATTGCGATTTTATGCATTCGTGGATTGCGCGATCGCCCATTAGGCTCATTGCGTTGAAGAAAGTACCGTCTTGCCATTTTCCATTATCCACTCGACCTCCTGCATGTAAGCGCGAAACGCGCAAGGAACGTTCGGATCGGCTTTCTTCTCGGCGAGAATAGCGACGAATTGGGACTTCGGCTGCGCGTTCGTCGTGGGCGTGATGAGAAGCGAGTCGTCAAAGCGGTAAATGGATTTCGCCGGGAATCCGAGGTACTTGCACAAGGAGAACCTTGCGGTTTCGCCGAGTTCCGCTGCCTCTTTGAGCATGCGCTCCCAAATCGAGACGACTTCCACGTACTTGGATTCGAGGACTTCCGGGTCGATTCCGATAAACTCGGCATATGGGGCGAAGAACGGGGACTCGGGATCGAGGAGCGCCACCCTGATGCGAAGATCGGGGTTTTCCAGCTGCTTGACGAGGAATTCGCGATTGGTGTTCGTCCAGGAGAGCCCATGGAAGTGGATGATGTCGATCCGCTTCTTGGCATCGGAGATCTTCTTCCAGTACTGCGCCTCGGTAGGATTCCAATAGGCGTCAACGAATCCGATCCTCGAAGCATCGCCCTGGCTGTTCTCTGCATCCGCTGCGCTACGAGCCCGCTCGAGCGCAGACCTTCCGCCGACAGACATCTCGACTATGTAGTCGAGGATCGCATGGAGTTCAGGTGGCAGCTCGTCTTCTCCCGGCAAGTCTTCCACTCCTTCGGCGTTGCCGACGAGCTCCTTGAACCGCTCGGTAGCCGCGTCGGCAAGCCTGCCGTCTTCTATCCCGCTCTCGATCGCGGCAACCGTCGAGGCGCAGCCTCTGGTTCTGGCATATTTCTCGAAGCACTCCCGGTAGCGCGCGACCCAGTCATAGGGCTCGCCTTTGACGATATCCGGCCAGTAGCCGTTTCGCTTGCTTATGTTCTTAACGGCGCTGCTGTCGGGCGGAAACCCCAAGTCGGCAGTGAGCTCGGGCCAATTGAGATCATGGCTGCGGAACTTGTCGGTGGAAATCTCCTTGAGAATCCTGACTGCAGCGGAATTCGTCATTTGCGTCATGCCTGTTCCTCTCCAATAGTTTCTACTTGTAAGTATGAACCAAAAGTGAACCATTGGAGGACAAAGGCGGAATCTGGTGTGGATTAATCCGGGAACGTAAGATTTAAATACAGGGTTTGGCAAGAAAAACGCCAGGTAAAACACTGTATTTTGTTCTTGCGCGATTGTAGGCGGCTCATGCCCCGTCGGTTCCGCTCCGGTTCATCGACGATGGGCGCGACATCTGCTTGCAAGAGGGAAGACGATTCTTCCACCCCGACCCGACCAAGGATTCCAACGATGTTGAGGAGGTGCCATATGCCGCCATAAAGCGAATTCGACAGAAGCTGTGGATTGCGCGAGTCCGCATGCCTCCCTTTTTAAAAAAAGGCGAGCATGCGGGGGTTCGCGCTGCCCTGATGATCGCCGGAAGGGAACACCATGGGCAGCGTTTTGAAGGGCACGATCGAGACGGCAGGCGGCGGCAACGCGAAGGGATCCTCGCCGCAGGCGTATTTTCTGATGAAGCTCGTGCGGGAGCCCGTCATTCCGGAGGACGTCTACTCGGTGGAGGAAGTCGCCAGGCTGCTGCACATCAGCCCCGACCGAGTCAGAAGCTTCGCGGCGCGCGACAACAACCCGCTTCCCATCCGCCATTTCAAGGGCGGAGCGCGCGGCTCGCTCGTGCTCAGGGACGAGCTCATCGACTGGCTGAAGACGAACACGGTGAGCGCGGTCGAAGAGGCGCGGAACCGCCGTCGCGAGAAATACGACAGCGAATAGCCACATCCGCTTCATCTGGCAGCGATTCGCTCGATGGCATTGAAAGGAGCGCCGAATCCGGCGCTCCTTTCTCGTATTCCTCTGCTGCAGGGCTTTAGCGGGCTTCGGGGCACGGCTCGCAGGCGGCGCATGTTCTTCCAGATGCTACAAAAGGCGTCGACACCGACGATTGCACAACGGTGACAAACGATATTCACGAAAAGGAAACGATGCGGAAGGAGACGAAGATGCAGCGCTCGGGCAAAGGGGACGGCGGGGCGAACGGGCTCGAGGAGCTCACACCCCTCTACACGGTCAGCCAGGTGGCGGACTATCTCGGGGTCCATCCTCACACCATCTACCGCTACCTGCAGGAAGGGCGCATAAAGGCGGTGCGCATCGGGTCGACGTACCGCTTCACGGCGCATGACATCAACGAGTACGTCGCGGAGTGCTCAATCGACAATTCGTAGGAGACACCGATGGGGCAAGAGGACAGAGGGGCAGGCGGCGACTCGCGCCCTGGACACGCATCGCGCGGCTACGTGAAGGTCTACTCCTTCATGGGATCGGCACTTCGCCTTTCCGGCCTCGAGCTGCTCGTCTTCGCCCGCATCTTCGGGTTCACCGTCAACGGGCTTCCTTTCTTCGAGAGCCGCGCCAAGACCGCCGAGTTCTTCGGTAGCTCCCGTCGCGCGGTCATAACGGCGGTGGGCAAGCTGGCGGACAAGGGCCTCATCAAGGAGATCCGCCATGAAGACGGGGCCTTCTCCGGGAAGAGCAAGGCATACGCGGCAGACCTCAAGAGGGTGTCCGAGGCAGCCGGGATCGACATCGACGCCTTCCTTCCTACCGCGGATGAGGCGCATGGTGAAGAACGTTCACCATGCGACATGCCAGATGGTGAAGCTCCTTCACCATCGACTGGTGAAGGAGCTTCACGCGACTGGGTGAAGAAGCTGCACCCGATACCAAAGGGAAAAGACTACTGGCGATAGGAAACGCGCAATGGGAAGAGAAGTTCACTTCTACACGCTGGAGGAGGCCATCGAGGAGGGCGTCCCGTACCGGGAGCAGGGCGAACTCACCTGCGAGTACTGCGGAAAGTCGCTCGAACAGCTCGGCATCGTCGGGTATGACGGCGTGATCAGATGGGTGATCCGCAAGGAGTGCGACTGCGAGGAGGCTCGGGCGAGCCGCGAGAACCAGGAAAGACAGCAGGAGAACATCAAGCGCAAGGAACAGGAATCGAAGCTCCTTCGAGCCGGCATCCCGAAGCGCTACCTGCGGGCATCGGTCACCAACGCCAAATCCATCCGCTACATCGAGTCATACCGGCCCGGCATCGGGACGGGACTCTACTTTCTCGGGGGCGTCGGCGCCGGCAAGACCTACGAGGCAAGCGCGCTCGCGAAGTCCTTCGTGTGGGCCGGCTACTCGGTCGTCTTCACGACGACCCTCTCGATGCTCGATTCCATCAGGAGAAGCTACGACGGCAAGTCGGGAGCGGGCATAGCGAGATTCTCCAGGGCAGACCTGCTCGTCCTCGACGACCTCGGCAAGGAAAACGCGAACAGCTGGGCTCTCACGACGCTCTTCCAGATCCTGAACGAGCGCTACGAGAGGCTGCTGCCGACGGTTTTCACCTCCCAGTACGCGATCTGCGACCTGGAGCGAAGGATGTCGCGCAACGGCGAGCGCGAAAGCGCACAGGCGATAGCGTCGCGGATAGGCCAGGTGAGCACGGTCGTCGACCTCGGAAGGGCGGACCGTCGGCGCCGCGGGTGACAGAATCCTCTCCAGCAAGGGCTTAGCGGGTTCGAACGGGCCCGCCTCGGCTCCTCCGAGCGCGATCGCGGAGAAAATCGAAGAAAGGATTTTCGACGGACGCGAGCGCGAAGGCGCAGGACGCATGGGAGGAACCAGCCGTGATGCAGAGCCCAAGATTCATGAGAGCCGACGACGAGACCGCGGCAGAGCTCGTCGCCAAGTGCCAGGAGAACGGCTGGCTCATGCGCGGCGGGTATCCCTGGCAAGACGACCCCTATCTCGAGGAATACCCCTACGAGTTCGCGAAGGCGGGCAGCGTGGAAGAGCTGCGCGTCTTCTTCGCGCATGGAAACTGGGCCATCCGCCAGGGCATCGTGTACGAGGACCTGGCGTTCGTACAGCAGGTCGACGGCGGCGACGAGTGGTGGACGCTGAAGCGCACCGACGAAGGTTGGATCGCGTTCGAGAGCTGGTCGTTCGGCGGCATCGTGCGGGAACCGGCGAGATTCGAGCATGCCATCGACTGCATGCACTACGCGACTCCCGAGCAATGCTCGTCCCTCGACTACATGAAGGCCCAGCTCCCACTGGACGGTGCGGCGAGGCGCGCACGGGAGTCCATCCAACAACTGAACAAGACGGCGGACCCGCCTGCGCGAAGCGCGCGGACGGAGGTTCGCTGACCATCCGAGAAGGCGGGACTATCCCGCCTTCTTCGTTTACCGGGAGGCGCTGGGACAGTTTGTCCCAGCCGAGGAAAGGACAAGGAAATGACAGACGACTTCGGCGACGACTCCGGCGAGAAGCTCGTCGACTGGATGATCCGCATCGGGCAGGACGCCGGCGAGTCCGCGATGACGGCGAGCGGCGAGAGGCTCGCCTCGGCGTTCAGGCGCGCCCGCGGCGATGACGCGATCGAAGGAGGCGCAGAGGCCGATCTTGGCGTGGCTGAATGGGCGAAGCTCGACCTCTCCGAGTTCACGAGCCTGCCCGAGTACGAGACCATCCGCCAGGTCATCGACGAGAAGCTCTACCGCGAGGGAATCCGCCACGAGTTCGCGTCCATGCCGGAAGGCGAGCACCTCATCTTCATGGTCGAGGACGCGCCCGAGGTGAACGAGGCGTTCAGGGAGCTCGAGGATGCCACGCACGCGTCTGCGCAGCGCGCCGAAAAGGAGCTCTCCAGGATGCGGGCGCAAGCCAAGGACGAGCCCATCGCGGAGAAGGCGGCACGGGCCAAGGAGGCGTCCTCGCGGCTCGAGGCGGCGAAGGGCAAATCGCGCGATGTGTCGCGCGGCGTGGAGACGAGGGCGAAATGAGGCCGGCTCTCCAGGCGCTCGCCACATGCGCCGCCAGCATCGCCTGCTTTCTTGCGGGAGACGCAGCCGCCTCGGCGGCTGCCGCATCGGGGTTTCCCTCGCGCGGCGCTGCCACCCTTTTGTCGGCAGTTCCCGCGACGGGCGTCACGGCAGATCCCATGGCGCTCGCGGTGGGCCTCATGGCGGCGTGCATCCCCTGGGCCGTCTGGGCGCGCAGCCTCGTGCGGGCCGGCACGCACCGCCAGGGCGAGGAGCACGGCTCCGCCCGCTGGGGGACCCTCAAGGAAGGGCGCGCGTTCATGGATTCCAAAGACCCCTCGAACAACATCCTGCTCTCGAGGGACTTCGCGCTGGCGCTCAAACCGAGGCGCTTCGACCTCAAGCACGACCGCAACCGCAACGTATGCGTGCTCGGCGGCCCGGGGTCGGGCAAGACACGATACTACGTCAAGCCCAACCTCATGCAGAAGAACGCCGACTTCCTCGTGACCGACCCCAAGGGCACGCTCCTGGGCGAGGTCGGCTGGATGCTAGAGGGCGCCGGCTACGACATA
Source organism: Collinsella sp. AM17-1 (assembly GCF_003470665.1). GTDB lineage: Bacteria > Actinomycetota > Coriobacteriia > Coriobacteriales > Coriobacteriaceae > Collinsella. The sequence goes on along the minus strand of NZ_QRJZ01000001.1, from coordinate 175,826 downwards.
CGCACCTTCGACACGACCGACTTCTCCCGCTCGATGCACTACAACCCGCTCGCATACGTGGAAGACCAGGCGGACATCCTCGTCTTCGTCGAGTGCCTCATCAAGAACACGACGCCGGACGACCGCAAGGGCTCGGACCCGTTCTGGGAGAATTCGGAGAGGCTCCTCTACACCGCGCTGGTGGCCTATCTCGTCTACCACGCGCGCCCCGAGGAGCGGAACCTCAACTCGCTCATGCTCCTCTTGAGCCTCGCCGAGGCGCGCGAGGAGGACGAGTCGTACATGAGCCCGCTCGACCTCATCTTCGAGGAGCTCGAGACCGGCATGCGGTATATGGAGCGCATGCGTCCCTGCGCCGCCACGGGCGAGCGCCCCTTCGACGACGGGGGCGACTGGGGATGGGTGCGCGTGGGCGAGCCCCACGACGCCGGCGAGGACTTCGCCCTGTCGAACTACCGCGCCTTCAAGGTGGCGGCGGGAAAGACCCTGAAATCGATCATCATCAGCTGCAACGTGCGCCTGAAGCCATTGTCCGTGGATGCGGTGTCCCAGCTGGTCTCGCGCGACGAGATGGCGCTCGACGAGCTGGGGTCGGGAGAGGGCAGGCACGCGATCTTCGCGAGCATGTCGGATTCCGACTCGACCTTCGACTTCCTGTTCGCGCTGCTCATGTGGCAGGCGACGAGCGTGCTCTACAAGACGGCGCTCGGGCGCTTCGGCGGAGCCCTCAGGCGTCCCGTGCACTTCCTGCTCGACGAGTTCGGCAACATCGGCACGGTGCCCGACTTCGAGCGCGTCATCGCCACCGCACGCTCCCGCAACGTGAGTTTCAGCATCATCCTGCAGTCGGCCAGCCAGCTCGAGCGCTCCTACGAGAAGGAGGGCGCCAAGACCATCCTCGACTGCTGCGACACCGTGGTCTTCCTGGGCGGCAAGTCGACCGAGACCAACGAGATGGTCTCGAAGATGATCGGCAAGCAGACCGTGAAGGTGCTCACGGAAAGCGACTCGAGGGGCGCCAACCGCTCCACCACCCAGAACTACAACGTCATCGAGCGCGACCTCATGACTCCCGACGAGGTGGGCAGGCTCCCGCGCGACGAATCGATCGTGCTCATCAGCGGGACCTACCCCCTGAAGGGGGCGAAGTACCGCATCGAGGAGCATCCCTCCTACCCCGAGGTAGACCCCGGGCATGCGGGCGCGAGGCACGAGGAGCGCTTCGATTTTCTCGAGTACCTGGAGAGGAAAGGCGGTGGTGGTCCCATGAGATGAGAGTTGGGACGGCGGGAGCCGAAGCTCCCTGGAAATGCACGGCGAGGCCAGCTTCCACACGAGCCCGCCGCGCGCCGTCCCGGATGCAAAGGGGCGCGAGATGCGCTCCGAGACCAATTGTACCAACCGGGGCGGCCGTCTCGGGCCACACGGAGGCGGCCGTCCCCAGGACCGAAGAAAGGAGACACGAAGTGCTCTCGAACATAATCGGGCTCGTATCGGGCTGCGTGACCTTCCTCGGAGGGTTCTTGATCGTCTGGGGCGCCGTCTCGCTCGGATTGGCGATCCGAGAACAGCAAGGCGGCGCGCAGATCGCGAGCGCGATCTCGACCATCGCCGGCGGGGCGATCATCATCGCCGCCGCCATCTACTTCGGGCAGCTCGACACCTCGTGGCTCCCCGCCTAGGAAAGGAGCCGAGGAGATGCTGTCCGTAAGAGTCCAGAAGGACATCGGCGAATACACCGAGAAGATAGTCGGTAAGCTGTCCGCGCGCACGCTCCTGTGCCTGGCGGGAGGCCTCGCCGCGGCTGTCGGGGCCGCGGCGCTGTGCCGGCTCGCGTTCGGGATAGAGGTGCGCGACGCGGCCCTTCCCGTCATGTGCGCGTCCCTGCCGTTCTGGCTCGCGGGGTTCTGGCGACCCCACCACATGAAATTCGAGAAATTCATCCCGCTCTGGCTCGACTTCCAGCTCGAGGACCAGAGGATCCTCTACCGCTCGACCCCCGCGCTCGAAGGCGCCGAAGCCTCGCCTGCGCCGGGGCACCCGACGCGCAGGGCGAGGAGGAAGGCGAAAAGGAAGGGGGCGGAGGCGAATGCTTCGCCGCGATAGGAACAAGAAGAAGGCCGGCGCCCGCAGTAGCGCCTGGCACGTCCGCGGGGCCCATGCCCGCGCATCCGAGCTCGAGGAGGAGGAGAAGCGCCTCGAGCAGGCGGCGCGCCGCAAGAGGCGCGCCCGCGCCGAGGCGAAAGACGTTCTCTCGGCGATCGGCTACGACGCGATGTACGAGGATGGGACGGCGCAGGTCGAGGAGGGCCTGTTCAGCCAGACCATCGAGTTCGGGGACATCAGCTACCAGTCCGCCCGGGAGGAGAGCCAGCAGTCGGTGTTCGCGGCGATGAGCGAGCTCTACGACTACTTCGGGTCGGAGACCTCGGTGCAGCTCACCATCACGAACACGCCCATCCCCAAAAGCGAGATCGGGCGCAAGCGCTTCTTCGAGAAGAGCGACCCGCGCGTGGACGAGTACGTCGAGGAATATAACCGCATCCTCAACGACAAGATGCGCGAGGGGGTCTCGAACCTCGTCCGCCACCGCTACCTCACCTTCCTCGTGGGGGCAGACGACGTGGACGCCGCCGCTCCCAAGCTCGCCCGAGCACGGGGCGACTGCGTGCAGACGCTCGCGCGCATCCGCTGCGAGGCGCGCATGCTCGACGGAGCCGAGAGGCTCTCGCTCGTGCAGTCCCAACTGCGCCCGGGGTCCGAGTCCACGTTCTCGTGGGACAAACTGTCCCAGTCGAGCGGGCTGCGCACGAAGGACCTCATCGCGCCGCAGGTCCTCGACTTCAAGCCCGGGGGCAGCCCCGACTGCTACCGCGCGGACGGCACGTGGTGCCGCGTGCTGGTCTTCCGCGGCTTCGGCAGCGACCTCGAGGACGACTGCATCGCCAACATCGTCGACCTTCCCATGCCCCTGAACGTCACGCTGCACGTCCATCCCATGGGAAAGGCGCAGGCCGTCTCATACGTGAAGAAGCGCATCGCCTGGATGGACAAGGAGGTCATCGACGAGCAGATGAGCGCGGTGAAGAAGGGCTACGACTTCTCGATCCTCCCGCCTGAGCTCTCCCACTCCAAGGAGGAGGCGGAAGAGCTCCTCGACCAGCTCCAGAACAAGAACCAGCGCCTGTTCACCTACACGGGGCTCGTGTTCACCTACGCGGACACGGCAGAGGCCCTCGACCACCAGACCCGCCAGATCATGGCGGCGGCCCGCCAGCGCTCCATAGAGGTGGAGCCGCTTTCGTACCGCCAGCGCCAGGGCATGAACTCCATCCTGCCCCTGGGGCTCAACCACGTCGAGGTGTCGCGGTACATGACCACCGCACAGATCGCCATACAGATGCCCTTCGCCTCCCAGGAGCTCAACCAGCCCGGCGGCGGATACTACGGGCAGTCGAAGCAGTCCGGCAACCTCGTCATCGTGAACCGCAAGCGGCTCGCGAGCCCCATGGGGTTCGTCTGCGGCAAACCCGGGTCGGGCAAGAGCTTCAGCGTCAAACGCGAGATCATGAACACGATACTCGCGTACCCCGACGACGAGGTGATAGTCTTCGACCCCGCAGGCGAGTACGCGCCGGTGGTGGAGCCCGCGGGCGGCACCTGTATACGCTTCTCGCCGGACACCGACACGTTCATGAACCCCTTCGACCTCTCGGACGTCGCCGACAAGGCGAACCAGGCGCAGCTTGCCTTCAAGATCGACGCGATACTGGCGCTCTCGAGCGCGACCATGGCAGAGGGGCGCGAGGGACTGCCCGAAGCGGACAAGTCCATCATCAGCCGCTGCGTGGAGCTGGCGTACCTGCGCTGCGAGGAGAAGGGCAGGCTTCCCGTGCTCGGCGACTTCTACGAGCTGCTCCTCGAGCAGGAGGAGCCCGAGGCTCGCGACATCGCGCTGCGCTACGAGCGCTACGTGAAGGGCGCCCTGTCGTTCTTCAACCACCAGAGCAACGTGGGCTTCGAGAACCGCATCACCAACGTCGACTTCAAGGACCTCTCGCAGAACATGAGGGTCTTCGGCATGCTCACCGCGCTCGAGGCGGTGCGCAACCGCATGTACGCGAACTTCGAGCGCGGCGTGACCACATGGCTCTACATAGACGAAGTGCAGAGCCTCTTCGGGCACCCTGCGATCATCAGCTACTTCTCGAAGTTCTGGGCGGAGGGCCGCAAGTTCAACCTCATCTGCACGGGCATCACGCAGAACTCCACCTACATGCTCGAGCACGAGGACGCCCGCAACATGGTGCTCAACTCGGACTTCGTGCTCCTGCACAAGCAAAGCCACCTCGACCGCAAGAGCTGGGTCGACCTGCTCGCCCTCTCGGCCCAGGAAGAGGGCTACATCGACGACTCGATCAAGGCCGGCGAGGGACTGCTCGTCGCGGGAGGCGCGCGCGTCCCGATCAAGGACGATTTCCCGAAGGGAGCGCTCTACGACCTGTTCAACACAAAGCCCGAGGAGATCGCGCAGATAAAGCGCGCCCAGGCCTTCGCGCGCGCCCGGGAGGACGGCGATGCCTGAGAGCACGGCGACATACAGCGACGGCTCGGCACGCGTCGAGGCGACGGGGCACGCCCGCATGCAGGCGCTCGGCGAAAAGGACAGGCAGGACGCCGTCTCGGCGGGAATCGTCAAGGGCGCAGGCGACCGCGCGGCCGAGGCGCTCGCCCCCAGGCAAGACGCCCCCAAGCGGGGCAGGGCGGGGCGCTCTAAACCCTCCCCCGCCGACGAGGGGAAGCGCATGCCGCAGGCAGGGCGCCCTTCCCAGGCGAAGGCGTACCTCAAGCGCGCCGTATTCGACGTCGCGGTGTCGGAAGCCGACGACTCCGAGGAGCTCTCCGGGGTGGAGCGCGTGAGCGGCGCCGCAAGGACGGCACGCTCCGTGCTCGCGCGGCGGACGGCGTCCAAGAAGGCATCCGCAGCCTCGGGAAAGAAGACCGTCCCGAAGGGCGTCGCGAAGCGCCTCAAGACGGCACTCGCGAACCGCGCGGCAGCGGCGGGGGCGCAGCGCGCCGCCGCGGGACAGGTATCTGCGGCTGCCGCCAAGACCGCGGCGTCCGCGGGCGGCAAGGGAGCGGTCGTCGGCGCGGCGTCGTCGGTCGCCGTGCCGGTCGCGGGGGTGCTCGCCGCCATCATGGCGTTCCTGCTCGCCGTGCTCGCCGTCTCCCAGATCGTGAGCGCGCTGTTCGGCTTCTGGACCAATGAGGCCTCGAAGGCTTCCCTCGAAGGGCTGCCGCCCTACATCACCTACGAGATGGTCGAGGAGGCGCTCGAGTGCCAGGAGGAGTACGGGCATCCCGCGGGATGCACGATAGCCCAGATCATCGTCGAGTCCGGGCAGGGCGACCACCTGTCCGGGCTCGCCACGAAAGACCACAACTTGTTCGGCATGAAATGGTCGAGCTCGTACGCCCTGTGCGAGGAGGTCGCCGGGAAGAGCTCGTGGAGGACCGGCGAGGAGTACGGAGGGCAGCACGTCACCGTGACCGCCGACTTCATCAGCTTCGTCGGCGATGCCGAGTGCATCCGCTTTCGCAGCCGCGTCTTCCTGCAGGCGAGCCGCTACGCGGACAACCCGCTCATACGCGAGGCCGTGGCGAACCACGACTCGAACAAGATGGCCGAGGGGCTCAAGGACGCGGGGTGGGCCACGAGCTCGGACTACGTGGAGAGCCTCAAATCCGCCATGAGGACCTACGGGCTCTACCGCTTCGATGGCATGAGCGTGGAGGACCTCCGCGCCGGGGCGCTCTCGGCGGATGTGGTCGTCTCGGCCGCCTACAGCCAACTCGGCGTCCCCTACGTGTGGGGAGGGACCACGCCGGGAGTCGGCCTGGACTGCAGCGGGCTCACCCAGTACTGCTACAAGCAGGCCGGCATCTCGATACCGCGCAACACCGAGGAGCAGTACGCGCAGGGCGAGAAGGTCCCGCTGTCCGAGGCGCAGCCCGGCGACATCCTCTACCGCCCCGGTCACGTCGGCATCTACATAGGGGGCGACCGCTACATACACGCGCCCCACCGGGGCGAGGTGGTGAAGGTCGCGAGCGGGATCTCGGGCTTCACCTGCGCCCTCTCGTATCGATAGCTTAGGAGGACAACGATGGACAAGAAGACGAAACTGATGGCCATATGCGCCGCCGGCGCCGCGGCGATCCTGATAGGCGCGGGGCTCGCGCGCTGCGCGATCGCGCCGGCGGAACCCGAGCCCGAGCCGGTGGTCGCGGTTGAAGAGGAGAGCGGGCAGGGCGCCCAGGCGGACGATCCGCTCTCCGGATACCTCGGCACCGTCTGGACGAGCGAGGACGGCTCCGCGACGCTCTCACTTTCCGACTCGACGATCGTCGAGCAGGGAGACGCGGGCACGCAGGTGATGTACTACGAGGTCCTCTCCGAAGAGGCCGACGGCGACGGGCTGTCCGCGCAGATCTCCTTCACCCGCGCGGCGGGAGAGGCGAGCTCCCAGACGCTGCTCACGGTAGCCTCCTCCGGCGGCAAGAAGAGGCTGTCCTGCGACGCGTTCGCGCTGTCCAAGACCTACCTGCTCGCAGACGGCGCCGAAGCCGCCCTCGAGCTTTCCGCCCACGCGCCCGAGCTCAACGAGCTCCTGGAAGCCGAGGACGCCGAGATCGCCTCCGCCATCTCGCAGAGGGCTCAGACGGCGTGCCCGACGGCGACGCTCGCCACGTGGGACGGCGAGGTCTACCTGGACTGCAACGAGGGCGTCCTCACCACGTCCTTCCACCTGAACGACGCGGCGTCCACCATCGTCCAGGTCTCGCTCGACCGCGCCTCCGGGGAGCTGAGCGCGCTATGAGCCGGGTCGCCTCGATCGCGGCGAACCGGAGGTTCCGCCTCGCGTTCGCGCTCACGTTCCTGCTCGCGTCCCTCTTGTTCGTCCCCGCCGCCCCCGCCTACGCCGACATCGCCGACGACGTGAACTCGTGGCTCGCCGGGCTTCTGAGGGACGCCTGCAACTGGATGTTCACCAACCAGGTGGCGGTGCTCTCGAGCATCGGCTACGACGGCATCATCGGGGCGGACTTCTCGCAGATGCTCACCACGGCGGGCGACGTGTCCATGTACGACATCGCCCGCGGGGTCTGGGACGCCGCCGTCCTTCCCATCGGCTGCGGGCTGCTCGGCCTCGTGTTCACGGTGAAGCTCATCCAGATAAGCCAGCGCATGGACGGCAACGCCTCCTTCCCCGGCGTGAAGGAGGTCGTGTTCCTGCTGGTGTTCTTCGCGGTGTTCCTGTTCCTCATCCAGAACAGCTTCGACCTCATGGAGGCCGTCTACGAGGTGGTCGGGCTCGCCATCGGCCGCACGATGGCGCTCTTCGGCTCGGGAGGCGCGCTGGACCTCACCGCGGTGAGCGTGGTCACCTCCGACGACGACGTGCCGGCGCTCATAGCGCTCCTCCTGGTCTCGGTCATCAGCTGGGTCGTCGTGCTCGGCGCCTACATAGTGGCGCTCGTGGTCTGCTGGGCCCGCGCGATCCAGCTCTACATCATGGCGGCCTTCAGCCCTATACCGCTGTCCCTCATGGCGCTCGACGACACGCGCCAGATCGGCATCGGGTACCTGAAGAACTTCACGGCGGTGTGCCTGGCGGGGCTGATCATCCTGATCCTGCTCATCGCCTTCCCCCTGATATTGGGAGGGCTCACCGGGGCGAGCACCTCGACGGGGACCCCCATCGACGGGATCGCGACGGGGCTCACCTACGCGCTGCAGTACCTGGCGATGTGCGTGCTGCTCATACTCTCGCTCGTCAAGAGCGGCGCCTGGGCGCGCGACATCGTCTCGGGAATCTGACCTTGAAGGATCCGAACTTGAAAAGGGGTGGTCGCCTTGGATGGCTAGAGGTTTCAAGGCAAAGGCAATCAGGCGGGACTTCCACAGCACAGCCCGCCTCAAAGGATGCAGAGAAAGGGGCATGAAATGCCTGAGAAGAAGAACACATATCTCACGCTCCACAAGAACTTCGTGCGCACCGACATCGAGTACACGGACCGCGTGACGGGAGAGAAGCGCACCTTCAACTCGGTGACGCTGCCCAAGGGCACCGTGATCGACGGGGTGGACGTGAGCTACTACCAGTTCAGCCCGATGTTCGTGAACGACTCCCGCTACCGCGGCGAGGACTACCGCGACATCCCGCTCCTGTCGGATCGCGAGGTGTGGCTGAAGAAGAGCGTCCTCGACGAGAACGGCCAGCCCGTGCTCGACGAGCATGGAAAACCCGCAAAGGATGTCGTGCGCGTCATGCCGGCGCAGATCAAGGAGGCGCTCGACCGCAGCCGCAGCGAGTACCTGCAAAGTCTCGCCGAGAAGGCCCATGGCGCACGCGAGAGCTCCGAGCGCCTGGGAAACGGCGAGCCGCGCTCTGCCAAGGGCCGCGAGAACATCGCGATGTAGAGGAGGCGGAGAAGATGAAAGAGAAGACGATGGCGAGGATAACCTCCTCGAAGATCGTGCGCGTGGCGATGGCGATGGCGCTCGCGCTTTCCGTCGCGATCGTGCCGGCGACGGCGCACGCCGCGGGAAACGCCGACGTCTCGATCGGACGCGACATCCCCTATGCGGGATACGTCACCACCGACATGAGCTCGAACGGCCAGATCGCCTACTGCATCGAGCCGATGCGCGGAACTCCCGCTCCGGGATTGTATCCCACGAGCGCCGCCGACGACCTGGCGGCTGCGATGTGGTTCTCATACGGCGCCCCGGGCTTCGACGCGTCCATGTGGCCGTCGTCCTGGTACGACGGGAGCGGCATGGACGGAGACAAGTACCAGGTCGCGAGCCACATCCTGCTCTCGTACGCCAACCTCGGCTCCGCCTCGCAGGCCACCTACGGCACGAGCCGCGGCTTCGCCTCCTGGGCGGAGCGCGAGATCTGCGGCGGGGTCTGGGGAGAGGTCCAGTCTAAGGCGTCCGAGGTGTCGACCGGCTTCCACGCCTACCGCATCGACACCGGGTCGGCCTCCCAGTCGCTCGCCAGCTTCACCTGGGAGCGCGGCGGCGTGAAGGTCTCCAAGGCCGACTCCGAGGCAGGCGCGTCCGAGCAGGGCGACGCCTCGCTCGAAGGGGCGCAGTTCTCCATCGTCAACGCCTCGGGGATGAGCTCGTTCGTCGACGGGCGCAGCTACGCCGACGGGGAGACGGTAATGACCATATCTACCTCCTGGGATGGATCCGCCTACACCGCGCAGACCGCCCCCGACGCACTGCCGTGCGGCACGTACCGCGTCGTCGAGGCGTCCGCGCCCGAGGGGTACCTCCCCTGGGACGGCTCGGTCGAGTTCACGGTCGAGAGCGGCGGGCAGGTGGTCGACCTCTCCGGCGACCCCGTCGAGGACGACGCGATCCGCGGCGGCGTGCAGGTGGTGAAGTCCGACGCCGAGCTCGGCCAGTCCGAGGCGATCGGCGGGAACGGGCATACGGCAGAGGGCTCGGGCACCACGCTCGCCGGCATCGAGTTCACCATAGCGAACGCCTCGGAGGAGAAGGTCCTGGTGGACGGCGCCTGGCACGAGCCGGGCGATGCCGTCATGACCATCGAGACAGCCTGGAACGAGGAGGCTGGCGCCTACACCGCGCAGACCGCCCCCGACGCGCTGCCGTACGGCACCTACACCATCCAGGAGACAGCGACCAACGAGACGTACCTGCTCACCGACGGCGAGCCCAAGACCTTCGAGGTCCGCGAGGACGGGATCATCGTCATGGCGGACGCCGAGGGCGCTGGGCTCGAGTTCCGCGACCAGGTCGTGCGCAACGACCTCAAGCTCTCCAAGAAGGCAGACGACACCAACGAGAGCCTGCAGGTCCCCTTCGCCATCACCAACGCTGCGACCGGCGAGACCCACGTGCTCGTGACCGACCGCAACGGTCAGGCCTCGACCGAGGCGGACTGGAACAAGCACACCGAGAACACCAACGGCAACGACCACCTGCTCGAGGCGGAGTCCATCACGTCCGACATGATGGACCCCGAAGCGGGAATCTGGTTCGGGCTCGGCGAGGACGGATCGGCCGCCCCCGCCGACGACGCGCTCGGCGCGCTGCCCTTCGGCGAGTACACGCTCGAGGAGCTCCCCTGCGAGGCGAACGAGGGATACGAGCTCGTCGCCAAGACCTTCTGGGTTGAGCGCGACTCAGGCGTCGCCGAGGCGGTCTGGATGACGCTCGACGACCAGGAGGGCCCGAAGATCGGCACCACGGCCACCGACGCCTCCGACGGCGACCAGGTCGCCCAGGCGAACGAGCAGGCGACGATCGTCGACACCGTCCACTACGAGAACCTCAAGTTCGGCGGCGCCTACACCCTCACGGGCACCCTCATGGTGAAGTCCACCGGCGAGCCGCTGCTCGACGCCGAGGGCAACCCCGTGACCGCCACCAAGGAGTTCACGGCCGAGAACACCAACGGCTCGGTGGATGTCGAGTTCACCTTCGACGCGAGCCTGCTCGCGGGCGAGGACGTCGTGGCGTTCGAGAGCCTTTCCAAGGACGGCGTCGAGGTGGCCGTCCATGCGGACATCGAGGACTCCGGCCAGACCGTGCGCTTCGTCGACATCGGCACCACCGCGAGCGACGCGGCCGACGGCGACAAGCTCGTGACGGGCTCCGAGGTGGTCATCGCCGACGAGGTCTCCTTCGAGGGGCTGACGCCCGGCGAGAGCTACGCGCTCGAGGCGACCCTCATGGACGCCGAGACCGGCGAGCCGCTGCTTGACGCCGAGGGCAAACCCGTGACCGCAACGGCCGAGTTCGCACCCGAGGCCTCCGAGGGCACCCAGACGGTCGAGCTCTCCTTCGACTCCGCCGGCCTCGGCGGACACCGCCTCGTCGTGTTCGAGAGGCTTCTCGACGCTCAAGGCGCAGTCCTCGCCGTGCACGAGGACATCGAAGACGAGGGACAGTCCGTCACCGTCGTCGAGATAGGGACCACGCTCATTGATTCCGCCGACGGCGACCACATGGTCGAAAACGGGACGGTGAAGCTCGTCGACACGGTCGAGTACAAGGGGCTCGTCGCGGGCGAGGCATACACCGCGCACGGAACAATCATGGACAAGGCGACCGGCATGCCTCTCGAGGACGCGGAGGGCAACCCCGTGACGGCGACGGCGGAGTTCACGCCCGAGGCATCGGAGGGCACCGTCGAGGTGGCCTTCGAGTTCGACGCCTCCAAGATCGAGGAGGGCGCCGCGCTCGTGGCTTTCGAGGAGGTGCTCGACGTGAACGGCAACGTGATCGCCGTGCATCAGGACATCGATGACGAGGGCCAGACGGTCGTCGTGGATAACCCCGAGACTCCCGGCACCCCCTATGACAAGACGGGTGGCAACCTGCTTCCTGTATGGGTGCTGATCGGCGCATTGGTCCTCTGCGGCGTCGGAGCCGGCGCATATGCGATTCACGGCCGCTGCCGCGAGGGTGCGGACGAGGCCGGGACCGACCAGGAGAAGGGATCTGACGCTTAGTCGGGATCTCTCTCGGCTGAACAGGGCGGGGCGGAGCAGAGCCGTCCCGCCCGCATTTTGAGGAGGTGACGGAAGATGAACGTCAAACAGAGGCTCGCCGTCATGGCAGCGGCGGCTGCGCTCGTCGCCGCCGCGGTCCTGGGTCTGTGGTTGTCTGGCATCCACGAAAGGGCGGCGGACGTGGAACCCTCCCCTTTCTCGGGGAATGAGGCGGAAAGCGAATCTCCGGACGGGTTTCCCACGGTCGACTGGGAATACTGGCTGTCCGTGAACCCCGACATCGTGGCGTGGGTGAGCGTTGCCGGCACGGAAATCGACTATCCGGTGGTGCAGGCGAGATCTGACGGCCCGACCTTCTACCTCGACCACGACGTCTACCGCGAGTGGAACCCCTACGGATGCCCCTATCTCGACGCCGCCTGCGCGGGGCAGGGGATCGACAGCCCGCTCGCGCTCATGTTCGCCCACCACATGAACGACGGCAGCATGTTCTCCGCATTTGCAAGCTATTCAGATGCCGGATTCGCTGTCGAGCACGACGAGATCCTCCTGCAGACGCCCGAAGGAAACGAGCGCCTGCGCGTCGTCGCGGCAGACGTCGTCGACTCAAACGCCGAGTACAAGCGGCTCGACTTCGCCACAGGCGAAGAGCTCTCGTCTTGGCTCGACGAGCTGCTCGGCGGGGCGGACGTAGCCCTCGTCGACGATGCCCGGACAGACAGCATCAAGGCGTTCTGCACCTGCAGCTACGGCAGGTGGAACGGGCACGAGAGGACGATAGTGTACGCGCAAGAGGAGGTGGGATGATGCAGTCAATCGCATGCTTCTTCATCGGCTTCATAATGGCGGCTTGCTCGATCGCGGGATACGCCTGCATCCGGGTTGGAGCCATGAGCGAACAAGAAGAGATGCAAGCCAACGACAACAGAAATGCTATCGATGGCCAACGTGCTCGACGAAAGTGACCAGAGTACCTTTCGTACGTGCGACTTCAGCTTCTCGACTAGACCGACATCGCAGCTTATGCCGCCGGCTAATGAATCCTCTGCTGTTGCAGACTAGAATCGTCTCCAGGCGGGGCAGGGTGTGCGACCAGCTGGACTACCTGCCCCGTTTTTCGTCTACCGCCCCGTCTTCATTCCCGTGCGTATCGACGAAGGTGATCTTCCCGTCTTCGAGAAGCATCGCGTTTGCGCGGTTGTACATGAAATCCATGTCCTCGAGGGATTCGATCTGCCTTTCGGAGACGGCTTTGACGGGGTCTTCGGCGGTGATCCCGTCGATCAGACCGTTGCGCTTCTCCTCGAGGACGCCCTTTGCTGCCCTTCTCATTCGGACGGGGTTGATCCTCTGGATGTTCGCGCCCGCCTCGAAGGCGGCGTTCACGAGGGGGTTGCTTCCCAGGTAGCTGTTCTCCGCGGCGTCGGCGGGCATCAGGGGAGCGCCCTTGACCTTCGACGCCTTCTTCACGAGGGCCCTGTATGCAGATCCTCTCGCGTCCCTGTAATCGCCGAGCATCCTCTCGAGGTCGGATCTCTCTCGGCCGATGCGCACCTCTGAGAAGTCGTCGTCGTAGCGCATACTCAGCTGGGCGACCGCCGAGCAGAGCTGGAACGCGGCGGCGGAGCGTCCCTCCGCCTCGTGCATCTTGTCCGACCAGCCCAGAATCTCTTCGGGCTTCGCCTTCTTCGAAGAGGAGACCTCGCTTTCGAGGCTTCTCATCGCGTCGATCTGGAAATGCCACATGGTCTTCGCGTCCCGCAGGGACTGCTCTATGCCGATGAGCGCCGCCTGTCGCTTGTCCGAGTCGGCGTTGTACTCCTCGAAGCGCACGGAGTAGCGCTGGAGCATGTCGAAGCTGCTCAGGATCTTCGCGTCCCGTTCGGCTTGGAGCTCCCTCCTTATCGCCTCGATCCCGCTTTCTATGCCCTTCAGCTGGTTGGATATCTGGGCCATGTAGGCGGCTCCCACGGCTACCGCGGCGCCTTGGAGGGCGAGGTTCGCTACCGCCGGGGAGCTGAGCCCGGCTTGCTTGATCGCCGCCATCTTGTTGAAGTCGCCGTTCTTCTTGAAGCTCGAAAGCAGCTTCCATCCGTCGCTGCGGCGCGTGCAGAGGTCGTTCCATCCAACGCCCTTCGGGAATTTCACTACCGCCATCCCGTACTGGTTCGCCGCATCGCCGCCGGCGAGGGCGAGCGGGATGAGCGCGTCTACGAAGCCCGACAGCTGCCCGGTCATCCGGACGCTGCGCTTCTCGATCGCCCCGGACTCCAGCTTCGCCAGAGACGCCTCATCCGCAGGGACGATCTCGGCCTTCTTTACCGCGTCGTCTTCTTTCCTGCCTTCGTCTCCCTTCCGAGGATCATCGGCGTTCTTTCTGAAGAAATCCAGCAGCCCCATGCTCTTCTCCTGTTTCGGCATTTCGGACAAAAAAATAGGGCAGAAACGCTTTCGCGATCCCGCCCCGCAAACCCGAAGGTTTTTGTCTGATCTCATTATCGAGGAATCAGAGGATTTGTCAAATATGCACTCTGGACGATTGCCCGTCACGCCCGACTTCCCGTAGACAGACACTTCCTACCTGAGCCATCCGTCGAAGACTTTTGTCAGGAATCCGAAGGAGGATCCGAGGAGAGGGATACCCGAATACCACTCGCTGTTTCGGCTTGCTCTTGTCTCGAGAGCATTGAGGCGCGCGGAGGTTCCGTTTCTCTTCTCTTGCGATACAAACTTGTCGAAGGCGTAGGCAAGGGTTGTGATTTGCAGGATTCGAGGATTACGAAGCTTCGAACGCCTGGCTCTTTTGTTGAATCCGAGGGCGCCAAGGGAAAGAGCGACGTCTCGAGGCGTCCTGATGGGAGGAATCTGTCCGCTCGGCGCAAACCCGTTGATGATGGCGCTCGAATGAGCGGCGGCGTTTCGGATGGAATTCGCGCACCTCAGAAGGTAGTGCTCGCTTCTCATGGATGAATCATTCCATCTGTCTGCGCAGAAAAGGTAGAAGTTGGTGAATGCGCCGAATGACGACAGCTCCAGGAACACCCATGCGGGCATCTCGTCTATCGGGTAGCGTGCGACGAGGGGCCCGAGGTAGGCGTCGTTCTCGAGTCGGGATATCTCGCCTTTGCGCCTGTTGCGGTCGGCGTGGTTGAGGTGCGCGAGGTAGTCGGCGAAGATTGAGTAGCCGTCCTCGCCGGGGTCCTCGGTTATCCTCTCGACGAGCTTTGTCTTGGCAGCGCTCTCCACGTCGAGCGTGAGCGGCAGCAGGAACCCGCGCAGCTCCTGGTCTATACCGGCGAGATCCACCAGATGCCCGAAGTCGAGCCCGGCGTACTCGCCGTCGTGAGCGCCTCCGATGCGCTTGGGAAAGAGCACGCGGTATGCGGCGAGTCTGAAGTAGTGGTCCTGCTCGGAGAGGATGCGCGTGGCTTCTTCCTCGTCGCACAGCTCGAAGGTCACGCCCTTGGATTTCAGGTGCTCTATCTGCTCCTCGATGGTGAGCTTGGGCTTCCTGCTGTCTATTTCTTTTGCTTCTTCCATGACATCGGTCTTTCGTGTTTGATGGGGAAACCGCCCCAAGGGGCGGAGTGGGCATCGCTTCTCGACATCTCTTATTCTACTTGAGGAACTGCGTCTGAAATGCGAGGCTTGCCTGCGCCGCCTTCTTACATGAAGCGGAACACGGCTTTGAACAGCCAGCGCACGAACGACCCGATTCCCCTGAATATTGCTCTAATCATCTCCGTATCCTTCCATCCAATCGCTCTCTTCGTCGTCCGCGGGCTCCATCTGGGCGGCCTCGGCTGCTATGGCGCGCTCGAGCACGTCGGGCGCGACGCCTATCGACTCCGCCATGAGGGCGGAGCTCGCCGCGAGCCTCTCGTCCGCGTTCGAGAGGTAATCGTTCAGCCGCGCCATACGGCTTGCGACTGAGCCGCCGGGCCCGGCGAAGAGGGCAGAGGCGCGGTCGAGCTTCATCACGTCTACTAATTCGCCGAACATTCTCGCGAGCACCGTCTCGCCGTCCATCGCGACGCTCTCGAGCTCGCTGGCCTCTTTGGGGCTTGCCAGCTGGAACCTCCAGCCCTTCTCGCGCCGTGCCTCGGGAACTTCCTCGCCATCGGTTCGGTAGCCTTCGTTCGCGGCGTAGCAGTGGGCCGTGAGCCAGAGGCCGTTTTTCTCGGCGTCCTCGTATTCGAGCGTGAAGTCGGCGAGCATGCTCCTTCCCGAGAACGGCTGCGCCTCGGTGAAGCGGTCGGTGTCGAACACCTCGATGCGCCCCTCGTAGGCGACCTCCACCCTCATCGTTCCTCCTTCCTGTCTCGCTGCCGGGTCCGCCGCGCCGGAGTTTCCCGGTTCCGACGCTCCTGGTCTTTGCGCTTCACGGGCGTCTCGTCAGACGTCGCCTCCTTCGGGCGCTTCGTTTGGGTCGTTTTGGGCAGGAGCCTGTTCTGCGCCACGTACTCGCGCACCTCGCGCAAGGAGCTCGCGCGCTCGCGGGAATCGCCCTCGCCATGGCTCTCGAGCCTCGCGATCCTCCTGTCCAAATCCGCGATGCTGCGGGCGTTCACCGCCATGCACGTCTCGATGGCATCGGACAGCCGCTCTAGCTCCGCGAGGTCGTTGAGGCCGATCGCCTCGGCTGCATGGGAGAGGACCTCGCGCGAGGCGGCCGGGGTGGGGTGCCATGCGGCGATCCTCCCGAAACGCCGCCTGAGTGCCTCCTGCCCGAACGAGAGGCCGAGCTTCTCGCCGCCTATGCGCCAGGTGGGGTGGTCGGCGAGCGAGTAGATCCAGTCTCGCCTCCATGACTTCTCGGAGTTCTGCGAGACGTCCACCTCGAGCGTCGCGAGCACAGCCATGAGCTCGTCCTCGTTGCGGGCGAGAGCCTTGGCCACCGTCACGCGGTTGCGTATATCGGCGACCCAGGAGTACCCTCCCTCTTTCGCGATCTCCCTCTCGGCGCGGCGCACGTACACGCGCTGCATCGTCGACGGGGTCGCTTTCCGCGCCGGTCCTTCGTCGGATTCCCTCACGACCTCGTCGCGCATGAAGCGGTACCCGCGCTCCTCGGCCAGCTCCTGGAGGCTCCGGTTGAGCTCCAGCGGGTCGGGGGTCTGCAGGCGCCGCTCGGTGACGAGGTCGGTGTTGTTGACCACGATGTGGGCGTGGGGAATCCTGCCCTCGTTGTCGTCATGCAGGACTATCGCCACCTCGAAGTCCGCGAAGTGCCTCTTCGCCCACGCCTGCGCGAGCTCGGCCACCTGCTCCGTCGAGAGGCCGTCCTGCGGGTCGGGAGACATGACGAAGTGCTTGAAGGTGCGGGCTGGCTTGCCGCGGTACGGCGTGTCGTTCCCGCATGCGTGCCGCGTCGCGTCCATGGCGGCGGCCCAGTCGAAGCCCTCGGGGGCCTCCGAGGCCGCCTCGAAGGCGTGCTCCTCCTGCCAGGCGAAGTTCATCACGTGCACGCCCAGCGCGCGGCCTCCCTTCTCGAGGTACCGCTTTATCCCGGCGCACCCGGTGTGCCCGGCGATGGGCTTCAGCAGCGGCATCGTCAGTCGCCCCCGACTATCGCGTGCTGCGCGAGCCCCGAGATCTTCCGGGAGAGCTCGTTGCGCCCGTCCTCGACCTGCGCGAGCAGCAGGGCGCATTCGTCGAGCTTGTCGGACACCCATTCCAGGTCGCCTCGTCCGTGGTCGAGCGCGAACTTGATGGAGTTCAGCGCGTGGACGCCCTGGTTGTAGTGGTGCCCCCATTTGACGAGCTCGCGCGATAGCTTGCGCATGGAGAGGCCGTCGAGTAGCACCCCGCCGCGCTTCGCGTTCTCGGGGTCGTCGGCGACCATGCGCACGACGTAGCGCAGGTACTCCGAGCGCGTGATCCCTTCGTCGTCTGCGCGCTCGCATACCGCGCGGAAGTCCGCGTCGCTCACGCGGGCGGTGAGGACGTTGTCGTATTTCAAGACCTTCGTCATCGTCTCTTCCTTCGCATCCTTCGCCGCCTCGGTGTGTGGAAGCTTCGGCGGCGATTCTGTGTTGGAGGGGCGCGGGGCATCCCCCGCATGGCGGCGCCCAGCGCGGTCTCGTGCCGAGTTGCGCCCGGCGGCACCACCCCTCCCCTTGCGCTGTCGGCGGTGGGGCGGGGCAGCGGGACGCCGGAAGGCGCCCCGGCCGCCATCTATCTCGTGTATACGAGATAGGCTACTTGCTGGAAACGGCGCAGGCGGCCCTCCAGGCGCCTGCGCCGGGTTCTATCTGCTCCGAAGGAGCCTTCGGGCCGTCTCGGCGATCTCCCCGAGCGCTTCCGCATCCAACGCGTTCGGCGGGTTCTTCGCTTTCGACTCGTAGCGCCTGAGCGCTCGCAGGGCGCTCGCGAGCGGGACGGCGGGCTTCGGCGCAGTGCGCTCCCTCTCGCCGTCCGGCTCGGGCTTCGAGGTCGACCTCCTCAGGAAGTCGGTGGTCTCCTTCTTTCCCAGGGATTTCGCATGCCACTCCCCGTGCAGCCGCTCTTGCTCTTCGGCGCTAAGCTTCGCGAGGATTCCCACGGCGTCGGCCGACAGCTCGTCGGAGAGCGCCGCCTCCCGCCAGGCAGGGACGAGCATCTCCTCGATCTTTCGCGCCAGCGACTCCTGGCGCTGGATGGTCTTGCCGGATACCTTGCGCCCGGTCTGCTCGGAGATGATCGCAGCCTTGATGTCCTCGGTACGCACGCCGGCAAGCTCGGGGTTCTCGGCGCGCATCCGCTCCACCTCGACGCCGAGCGCGCGGCTCGCTGCGGCGCGCTCCGTGACGGTGAGGCTGCGCACGAAGTAGTTGGCCGCGTGCAGCAGCATGACCGACTGCTCGTCGGTGATGCCCCGGATTATCCGGCAGGGAATCCTGGAGTACTTCGCATCCTTCTTCGCGAGGAGGGCGTAGGCGGCCTTCCTGCGGTGCCCGCTCACCATCTGCCAGCTCCCGTCGTCGAGCTTGCGCACGAGTGGCAGGTCGGTGAGCCCCTCCTCCTCGATGCTCCTCGCGAGCTGCTCGATCCCCGCCTCGTCCATCGAGTAGACGGCGTTGGCGGGGTGGTCCGCTATCTCCTCTACGGGGATCTCCTCCACGGGATAGCCGCTGCGCGTGGCGGCGTTCCTGTCGAGGAGCCCCGAGATCGTGAACCCGGATGCTGTCTGCCTAGCCATGGAGCACCTCCTCCGCGAGCGCCTCGTAGTCTTTGGCAGGGCGGCTGTCTGGCTTGAAAGTCGTCACCGGCTGCCATTGCCAGCTTCCCTCGCAGACCTTCGAGCTCGCGTGTATTACGGTGGAGAACTGCCTGTCGGGGAAGTACTCGTCGAGCACCGCGGCGCCCGTCGCCTCTGCGTTGGTCATGAGCCCGGGAACGCAGGTCCGAAGTATCCTCCACTCGGGCGTGGGGACGCGCAGCGCGTCCGAGATGGACTCGATGGCGCTCACCGTGAGGGCGGTGCCGCGCATGACGGTGGAGTCGAGCTTCACTGGGACGATCACCATTCCTTCGCCAGCCGCGGCGAGGTACGCGTTGAAGGCGAGGCGCTTCATGGTCGGGCTGCAGTCGACGATGCAGACGTCGTAGTCCTCCGCGCAGTCGTCTAGCGCGAAGCGCAGGCGCTGCTCGCGCAGAAGCAGCTCGTTCTGGTCGACGAGCTCTATCGTGGAAGGCACGACGGAGAGGTTCTCCGTCCCCGTCTCGAAAGCCGAGCGCTCGACGGGCTCGTTTCCGTAGAGAAGCCCCACGGCTCCGCGGCCCTCCTGTGCCGTGCGCTCGTAGAGCCCGAAGAAGTCGGTCGCCGACGCCTGCGGATCCAGGTCGACCAGCAGGGTCCTCAGCCCCCGCCCGGCGTAGATTGTCGCGAGGTTGACCGCCGTGGTGGTCTTGCCGACCCCGCCCTTGTAGTTCGATACCGCGATGGTGCGCATGCCCATCAGCCTCCTTCGCATCCGCAGGGTCCGCCGCCAGAGGTGGAAGGCGCGGCGCCCCCGTCCGTCGTTGTATACCGAGTATACACCAAAACCGTTCGATAACGAACGGTTTTGGTGTGGGCGAGCCGCCTCGGGGACGAACCCGGGACGGCCCGCCGGCCGGGCGGGAGGCCTAGTCGCCCGGCTCCGCCTGCATCGGGGAGAGGCAGTTGACGTGGTGGCGCAGCAGCGCCCTGTTCTCGCCGACGACCATCATCGCGATGTCGTCGAAGCGGACGGTGATATCCAGGAGCTCCGGGTCGTCGCCGTGCTCGGACAGCCAGGCGGCCGCCGCGATCTCCCTGCGCTCGCGGGAGGCGCCCGCGTTCTCGCCCGGCATGCCCTTGTCGAAGCCCCTCCTCGCGGAGACGTCGGTGAACACGACCGTGCCCTCGTCGTCGCGGGAGACGATGTCGATCCCGATGCCGTCGGCTGCGCGCCACCCGGTCTCGACGATCTCGTGGCCCTGGTGGGTGAGGAACTTAGCCGCAGCCTCGATGGCCCTCTCGTTGAACTCGCTCATGGTTGACCTCCTAGATTCTCGGCGGTTCGCCCCTTTGGCCTTCCGCCTTGTGGTACGTGAGGCGCGCGGGTTCCGCCGCGAGCGCAAGGGAGGAAAGCGAAGGAGGACGTGGAATATCCCTCTCCCTCCGGTGTTTCCCGCAAAAGTTTTGCCCGTCTCGGAAGGTCCCTATCCGGGGAAAAGTTTTCGGGAAACATCGCGTGCCCTTGCGTGCTGCGCGGGTCCTGCGCGTCAATGCGCATGCAAGGCAGGAGGCGGAGGGGCATCGCGGATAGAGGGAGGCATCCATGCGCGCGACCTCGAGGAGGCTTTTCGACGAAGGAAGGGTTTGTCTCCATCACGGGAGACTCCGAGATCGGGGCGTGTCCTAGCTGACAGCTGAGACTGAGGCTGCCACGAGATGGTAGAATACGCTGTATTGCAATTGGCAATCTGACGCGAGGAGCCGACATGGGCTATACCGATATGTTGAGAGACGGTGCCTCCCCGACCGAGATGCGGGAATATCTGGTAGGCGGCGAGAACACCGCTGTGACCATACGGATACCGCGCAACCTGCGCGATTCTGCGAAGAAGGCCGCCGAGCTGCGCGGCACGAGCTTCAGCGCGCTCATTCGCGAATGCCTCATCGAAGAGCTTACGAAGGGGAGGTAGGCCTTGGAATACCTGAACAACACGGGAAGGCAGCGCCTCGGCGACGCGCTCAAGGAGGCCATCGGCGAGGACGCCAAGCTCTCCATCATCGCGTCCTACTTCACGGTATTCGCCTACGGCGAGCTGAAAGAGGAGCTCTCCAAGGTCGCGGAGCTGAGGTTCGTGTTCAGCGAGCCCACCTTCGCCAAGCGGATGGAGCGCGAGAAGGAGCCGCGCGAGTTCGAGCTCAGGCGGCGCGACCGCGAGCGCGGCATCGGCGGCACCGGCCTCGAGCTCACGCTGCGCAACAACATCAACCAGCGCGCGCTCGCGCGCGAGTGCGCTGAATGGGTTCGCCAGCGCGCGACCTTCAAGACCGCCCGACAGGCGGGGCTGATCGGCACGACCGGCACCTACCACGTAGACAACCCCCGAGGGGAGTCGGAGGCGTTCATGGGGTCCGCCTCGAACTCCTTCACTCTCGAGGGGCTCGGCTACGAGCGCAAGCCCGACGTCATCACCGGGGTGAGCCATTTCCAGACGACCCAGGAGGCGATGGGGCTCAAGGCGATGTTCGACGGGATATGGGACAACCCCGCCCTCGTCGAGGACGTGACGGAGAGGGTGGCGGCGCAGATCGAGACGCTCTACCGCGAGAACCCGCCGGAGTTCGTCTACTTCCTCACGCTCTACCACCTGTTCAGGGACTACCTCGACGACGCCGAGGAGGACCCGGTCACCTTTGTGGAGGACTTCGCGGACTCCGTCGTGTGGAACAAGCTCTACGACTTCCAGAAGGACGCCGTGGTGGGCGCCATCCGCAAGCTCGAGAAGTACAAGGGCTGCATCATCGCCGACAGCGTCGGCCTGGGCAAGACCTACGAGGCGCTGGCCGTGATCAAGTACTACCAGGAGCGAAACGCCCGCGTGCTGGTGCTGGCACCTAAGCGCCTGCGGGACAACTGGACGTTGTGGACCAACGACAACGACGACCGCAACCCGCTCGCCGACGACCGCTTCAGCTACACGGTGCTCAACCACACCGACCTCTCGCGCTACTACGGCAAGAGCGGCGAGGTGGACCTGGAGCACCTGAGATGGGGCAACTTCGACCTCTTGGTCATAGACGAGTCCCACAACTTCCGCAACAAGTCCACCGACTCCGAGAAGAAGGACCGCTACACGCGCCTGATCGAGGACGTCATCAAGAGCGGCCGCCGCACGAAGGTCCTCATGCTGTCTGCGACCCCCGTGAACAACCGCCTGCTCGACCTGCGCAACCAAATAGAGCTCATCACCGAGGGCGACGACGCCTACCTTGCGGAAAGCGACGGCATCCCCTCCATCACGCAGGTGACGCGCGTGGCGCAGCAGCGCTTCAACGAGTGGAGCAAGCTCGAGGACGGCGAGCGCACCACGGAGAGCTTCGCCGCCATGGTGAACGCCGACTACTTCAAGCTGCTCGACGTGCTCACCATCGCGCGCAGCCGCAAGCACATCATGAAGTACTACGGGGCGGCCACCGGCACCTTCCCGAAGCGCCGCAAGCCCCTGTCGTTCAAGACCCCCATCGACCTCGCGGGGGAGCTCCCTCCCATAGGCGAGCTCAACAACATGATCGCCCAGCTCACCTTCGCGCAGTACCAGCTGCTCTCATACGTGAGGTTCGACAAGGTGGCGGACTACGAGGATCGCTACGGGGACACCTGGGGCAAGGACTTCCAGAGCCAGGTGCACCGCACCGCCGCCGTGGCCAACCTCATGCGGGTGAACTTGCTAAAGCGCATGGAGTCCTCCGTGAACAGCTTTCGCATCACGCTGCGCCGCATACTCGAGGGCGCCGAAACGCTTCGGCGCGAGCTCGACGCGAAGTCGTCCGGCGCCTCCTACGACGCCTCGGGCTGGGACGCCGAGTTCGACGACGAGGACGACGCCGAGGAGTTCGAGCAGGGCGGCAAGGTGAAGGTCGACCTGCGCGACGTGGACGCCATCAGGCTGGGGCAGGACCTCGACTACGACATATTCCAGCTGGGGAAGCTCCTCGAGTACGCCGACGCGGTGACGCCCGAGCGCGACGCCAAGCTCGTCAAGCTGAAAAGCTTCATCGAGGAAAAGGTCCGCAACCCGTACAACCCGGGCAACCGCAAGGTGCTCGTGTTCAGCGCGTTCGCCGACACGGTCGACTACCTGTTCGACGAGCTGTCGGAAAGCCTCTCCGAGGAGCTGGGGCTCGAGTGCGCCGAGATTGCCGGGACCAGGTGCCGCACCTGGTCGCTCAAGCTGCCGCGAACCACGTTCGAGAACGTGCTCTCGCGCTTCTCCCCAATCTCCAAGGAGCTTCCCGAGCGCGAGCGGGAGAAGGGCGAGATAGACGTGGTGTTCGCCACCGACTGCATCTCCGAGGGCCAGAACCTCCAGGACTGCGACTGCCTGGTGAACTACGACATCCACTGGAACCCCGTGCGCATCATCCAGCGCTTCGGGCGCATCGACCGCCTGGGCTCGACCAACGCCCAGATCCAGCTCGTCGACTTCTGGCCGGATGTGGAGCTCGACGAGTACATCCAGCTCGAGGGCCGCGTGAAGGGCCGCATGGCGCTCATGGACGCCAGCGCCACCGGCGAGGAGAACGTGCTGGAGGGCAAGGCGGCCGACGAGATGAACGACCTCATGTACCGCCGCAAGCAGCTCGAGCAGCTGCAGGAGGAGGTGCTGGACCTCGAGGACATCTCGGGCGGCATCTCCATCACCGACTTCCAGTTCGACGACTTCCGCGTGGAGCTGCAGCGCTACGACGCGGTGCACCCGGGGCTTCTGGAGACCTCGCCTGCCGGCCTGCACGCCGTCGCGGCGATACCCGACGAGTTGCGCGGCGAGGTCGCGCCGGGCGTGGTCTTCTGCCTGAGGCAGAACGACGCCTCCCGCGACCCGAAGGATTCCAATCCCACCTTCCCGTACTGCCTGGTCTACGTGTCGCAGGACGGCTCGAGGGTGTCTGCCCACACGCAGCCGAAGACCGCCCTCGACCTCATGCGCGCCGCCTGCGCGGGATGCGCGGAGCCGGTGGCGGAGCTATGCCGGGCGTTCAACAGGGAGACCAGGGACGGATCGCGCATGGAGCGCTACACGGAGCTCCTGAACGCCGCTGTGGCGTCCATCACCGGCATGCAGGAGGAGAAGGGCATCGAGTCCCTCTTCAGCCTGGGCGAGGTGGGAAGCGGCGGCGTCCTCGGCTTCGACGACTACTCGCTCGTGAGCTTCGTGGTGCTGCGATGAGCATCGACTGGAACGAGATATTCGAGCTTCCGGCTGCGGCGCTCGCCGGGGACAGGCGCATCCCCAAGACGGAGGTCGCGCGGCAGGCGGAGCTGACCAAGCGCGAGCAGAAGACGCTCGACAAGGTGAAGCGGCTTTCTTATTTCGCGACGGTGCAGAAGTCGACGACGCGCATCCTCCCCTTCAAGGACGACGAGCACGACGTCGAGAGCATCGTGTTCCTCCTCTGCGAGATGTCCGGGAAGAGCGCAGCCTTCTCGGAGGCGGCGGGATTACTGCACCGGTGCTTCCCGAACCCGACCGTCCTTCTCATGGAGGGCTCTGGGGCGATATGCTTTTCCGCGGCGCTCACAAGGAAGAGCCTCTCCGAGAAGGGCGCTATGGTCGTCGAGGAGCAGCGCTCGACGGGCTCCCTCGACCCCGACGACCCGCAGACGCGGGCCATGCTCGAGGGCCTTTCCTTCGGAGCTCTGCCGCAGGAGGACCTGCTGGCCTACCTCCGGGAGATGATGTGGCGCACCCGCCTCGTCAGGGCTTCCCAGACGCTCGGCTTCTACCCTGGATGCGACGAGAAGGACAAGGAGGGCCTCCTCCGGCTGCTCGCCGAGGTGGAGCGGCTCGGCAAGGAGACATCGGAGCTCGCGCAGGCGAGACGGGACAGGGAGCTGTCGCTCAACGAGCAAATGAGACTCAGGGTAAGATTGAAGGAAGCGGAGAGCAGACGTGACCATGCGGTCGCCGAGATAAAGGAGCTGTGCGGTGGAAGAGATTAGACATATGGATCTGGAATCGGAAGACCTGGTGGCGTACCGCGTCGAGCAGCTTAAGGAGCTGTTCCCCGAAATCGCCACGGAAGGCGACGGCTCCATCGACTTCGAGAAGCTTCGCCTCATCCTGGGCGACGAGGTGGACGAGGGCGACGAGCGCTACGCGTTCACCTGGCCGGGCAAGGCCGACGCCATCCGCCAGGCCCAGACGGTCTCCACCGCCACGTTGCGCCCCTGCCCGGAGAAGAGCGTGAACTGGGACACGACCCAGAACCTCTACATCGAGGGCGACAACCTCGAGGTGCTCAAGCTCCTGCAGCGCGGCTATCACGGCAAGGTCAAGCTCATCTACATCGACCCACCATATAACACGGGTCACGACTTCGTATACCGCGACAGCTTCGGCGACAGCATCGAGAACTATAGGGAGCAGGCTGGGCTTTCCGGTCAATCCAACGCCGACACGAGCGGGCGTTACCACTCCAACTGGTGCTCGATGATGTATCCGCGTCTCAAGCTGGCTCGCGAGCTACTCAGTGATGATGGAGCGATATTCATTAGTATCGATGACAACGAAATGAAGAATCTGATGGAGCTGTGCGATGAGGTGTTTGGAGATAGTAACTTCAAATCCTGTATTGCTTGGCAGAAACGCTATACACGAAGCAACAACACGGTTGATTTTACGACCATGGTTGAACATGTTCTCGTCTACGCAAAATCTAGTTCATTTGTCGTAAATCTTTTGCCGAGAACTGCAGATTCGGATGAAGGATATACCAATCCAGATAACGACCCGCGTGGTCCTTGGATTACTTCCTCTTACGTGAATCCCGCTAGAAGAGAAGACAGGCCGAACCTAGTGTATAAAATTCCCGCACCAGATGGCAGGATTGTTGGACATCCGACAAATGCATGGAAATATTCACAAGAAGAATGCGAGAAGCATATTGCTGAAGGGCGGCTCTGGTGGGGCTTGGATGGAAAGGCTCTGTATCCACGTAAGAAGAATTATCTTTCGGAGGCTCGCGGGATTACTCCAGTTAACCTTTGGAAGCAGGAATATGCCGGCAATACGGACATGGGAGGAAAAGAAGCAAAGGACCTTCTCGGAGGTAAATATTTTGATTTTCCGAAACCAACCCTTTTGATGAGAAGGGTATTAGAGCATGCCTCCGATTGCGGCAGCATCGTCATGGATTTCTTTTCTGGCTCCGCTTCGATGGCAGATGCAGTCATGCAGGAAAATGCTCTAGATGGCGGTAATCGACATTTCATAATGATTCAACTACCTGAAAAAACGCTGGATGGCAGCGAAGCTTTTAAAGCGGGATATTCCAACCTGTGTGACATTGGTGAAGAGCGCATTCGCCGAGCGGGAAAGAAGATCGCCGAGGAAATCGAGGAATCGAACCGACAGCTCAAAATCGGCGAAGAGCCGAAGAAGGTTCCCGACATCGGGTTTCGCGTCCTTAAGCTTGACGACTCCGGCATTGCAAAGCCCGAGCCCGGTCAGCTCATGCTCGACCGTGTGAAGCCCGAACGCACCGACGAGGACATCGTCTTCGAGATGATGCTCAAGTGGGGCATCGAGCTCACCTACCCGATAGAGAAGACCGAGATAGGCGGCTACCCCTGCTACTCCGTGGCAGGCGACGCCCTCATCTGCTGCATGCAGAAGGGACTCACCGTCGGGGCGATCCAGGCGATAGCGGACAGGCTCCCCAGCCGCGTGCTCATGCTCGACTCCATCCTCGACGACACGCTTAAGCTCAACGCCGTGCAGATCTTCAAACACGCCGAGGAGAAGCACCAGGTGACCATCGACCTGAGGACGGTGTAGGCGCATGGCCTCTCTGGAGTTCAAGTACACCGCCGACCAGGAGCACCAGACCGCCGCGGTCGAGGCAGTGTGTAACCTGTTCCGCGGCCAGGAGTTCATGGCCTCTGATTTCACCGCGGGCACATTCGGAGGCATGTACGACACACAGGCAATCGTGGGCCATGCCAACGGATTGCGCGCGTCCGCCCGTCAGCTCGAGGAGAACCTGCACGCCGTGCAGGAGGAGAACAGCCTGCCGCGCACCTCGGTGACCACCGACGGGCGACTTCGCGACTTCAGCGTCGAGATGGAGACGGGCACGGGCAAGACCTACGTCTACATCCGAACCATCTACGAGCTGAACAAGCGTTACGGCCTCACCAAGTTCGTCATCGTGGTACCCTCCGTCGCCATCCGCGAGGGCGTGAAGAAGTCCTTCGAGAGCACGCGCAGGCACTTCGAGGGGCTCTACGACCGCACGCCGCTCGAGTTCTTCGTCTACGACTCCAAGGACATGGGGCCCGTGGGCAACTTCGCCACGTCCGCCGCCATCCAGGTGATGATCATCAACATCGGCGCCTTCAACAAGGAGCTCGCCAGCGACGAGAAGAAGGGCATGGTGAACATCTTCCATCGCCCCAGCGAGAGGCTCATAGGCGGCCGCAGTCCGCAGGAGCTGGTGAGTGCCTGCAATCCCATAGTCATCATTGACGAGCCGCAGAGCGTCGACAACACCGCCAAGGCGAAGGCGGCCATCAGGAGCCTGAATCCGCTGTTCGTGCTGCGCTACTCTGCCACGCATAAGGAGCCCTACAACAAGGTCTATCAGCTGGGGCCGGTCGATGCGTTCCAGCGCAACCTCGTCAAGGGCATCGTGGTCGACTCGGTCCTCTCGCAGGAGGACATGAACGGCGCTTTCGTGCGCCTGGAGTCCGCCGACATGAAGAACGGCTACAAGGCCAAGGTCACCATTGACTGCCGCCAGAAGGACGGCAGCCAGAAGCGCAAGAAAGTCACCGTCAAGACCGGCGACGACCTGTACATGAAGTCAGGCGAGAACGCCGACTACGAGGATGGCTGGGTGGTGAGCAACATCGGCACCGTGCCCGGCGAGGAGTTCGTCGAGTTTGTGAACGGCGAGTACCTCGAGATCGGAGACGCCCTAGGCGACGTGGCGGCGCTCGCCGTCAAGGAGGCGCAGATCGCCCGCACCATCGAGGACCACCTGGAGTGCCAGCTGAGGCTCTGGAAGCTGGGCATCAAAGTCCTGAGCCTGTTCTTCATCGACAAGGTGGAGAAGTACCGCGTCTACGAGCCCGAGGTCCACAACGGCGAGTACGCCGAGATATTCGAGCGCAAGTACCGCGAGATAGCAACCAGCAAGAAGTGGCAACGCCGCTACGAGCGCGCAGGCGTGCCCCTGCCGACCGATCCGGCTGGCTTGCACCAAGGCTACTTCGCGCGCGACGGCAAGGGGAAGTTCAAGGACTCGCGCGAGGGCGCGTCCACTGCGGCGGACACCTCTGCCTTCGAGCTCATCATGAAGAAGAAGGAGACGCTCGTGTCCTTCCCCGACGGCAAGGATCCTGACAAAAACGTCGCCTTCATCTTCAGCCACTCGGCGCTGAAGGAGGGCTGGGACAACCCCAACGTGTTCCAGATCTGCACGCTGGTGGAGACCAATGACACGCTCACCAAGCGCCAGAAGATTGGCCGCGGCTTACGCCTCCCCGTCAACCAGGACGGCGAGCGCAGCTACGACCCCGATGTGAACGTGCTCACCGTCATCGCCAACGAGTCATACGAGCGCTTCGCCTCCGACCTGCAGACCGAGTTCGAGCGGGACGGCTACCGCTTTGGCGTCATCGCGCCGGAGTCCTTCACCAAGTTGGTGCTCAAAAACCCCGACGGCAGCGAGGAGGACCTGGGCTTCGAGCGCTCCGAGGAAGTGTACGAGGCGCTGAAGGCCGAAGGGCTCGTCACCGAGACGGGAGAGGTGACACCCGAGCTCAAGGAGCTCGCGGAGGCGGGGAGCATCGAGCTTCCCGAGGAGCTGCAGCAGGTGGCCGACCAGGTTGCCTCCGTCATCCTGCGCAAGTCCCAGAAGCTGCAGATCAAGGACAAGAGCAAGCAGGTGGAGGTCGAGCTCGAGAAGGACGTCACGCTGGACCCGGCGTTCCAGGAGCTGTGGGAGCGCATACGCCAGACCACGCGCTTCGAGATGGACATCGATTCCGACGCGCTCGTCGAGAAGGCGATCGCCGAGATCGCGCTCATGCCCAAGGTCAAGCCGCTCGAGGTGATAAGCAGCAAGGCCTCCCTCGACGTCGGCGACGCCGGCGTCGCCGCGGCGGGAGACGTGCGCACCTCGGTGGTCACCACGGACGTGAGCCGCGTCTACGACCTGCCCGACCCCATATCCGAGCTGCAGGACGCCGTCGGGCTCACGCGCAGGACCATCTTCCGCATCCTGGAGGGGTGCGGGCGCATGGACGAGTTCGGGGTCGACCCCATGACGTTCCTCTCGCAGGTGGCTGCCAAGATCGAGGCGGCGAAGGTCGAGGTCATGGCGCGGGGCATCAAGTACACGCGACTGCCCGAGAGCGACTGGTACACCATGGACGTGCTGGCGGTCGAGGACCTCACTGCCTTCTTGGATCAGAACGCTTGGGAGCCGCTGCACCACAAGTCGCTCTACAACTACGTGGTCTACGACTCCTCCAGCGTCGAGAAGCCCTACGCGATGGCGCTCGACCAGTCGGAAGCCGTGAAGGTGTTCGCAAAGCTTCCATCGAAGTTCAAAATCGACACGCCGCTGGGCAGCTACAACCCCGACTGGGCGTACGTCGAGGACGTGGACGGCAAGCAGCGCGTCTACTTCGTCACCGAGACCAAGGGCGGCGGCAACGGCACGCCCGTCTTGCGCCCGAGCGAGCGCGCAAAGATCGAGTGCGCCCAGAAGCACTTCGAGGCGCTGGACCTGGGCGACGACTTCACATACAACGTCGAGACCACGTACCACTATATGCAAATTTAATCTGATGGGACTCCATATTGAAACGTATTGATTTACATATTCATACGGTCGCATCACCTTTAGACGAGGATTTTGAATTCGATCTCGATGTTCTTCTAAATCGTATAAAGGATAATTGCCTAGACGCAATTGCGTTGACCAATCACAATCTCTTTGATTCTGATAACTATCATCAAGTTTGCAATGCTGTACCAGCTAATGTTTGTGTGTTTCCTGGAATAGAAGTTAGTGTTGAAAACTTTCATGTATTGGTGATAGCCGACCCTGCTCGAATCGATGAGTTCTCTTCTGCTTGCTTGAATGTTCCTGAGATCCAACAGGGTGATAACGGGATTACCGTAAACGATTTCTTGCAGCTTTTTGGTGATGGGACATATATTGTTATTCCTCATTTCAAAAAGAAGCCAGCTATATCCTCTGCTGGACTTACCGCCCTGGGCGGTATCGTGACCGCTCTGGAAGTGTCGAGCGACAAAAAATGGTATTGCGAAAACAAATCAGCTGAAAAACCTGTCGTAATTTTCAGTGATTGCCGCTGTGGGAAAGGCGCTATCGCTCCATGGGGACGTTACACCTATGTTGGTATTGGCGAGATGAATTTTGATTCTTTGCGTCTCGCTTTCAGAGACAAGGATAAATTTTCCATTACCGAGCGAGAAGACCATATTGAGCTTTCGCCCGGACTCTACGTTGCATCTGGCTTAAATGTTGTCGTTGGTAGCCGCTCGTCAGGAAAAAGCTATCTGCTCGATAGAGTCTATGAGTCAAGTGACCCTGATGACGTGGTGTATGTTCGGCAGTTCGATATAGTCAAAAATGCAGAAGAGAAGGCATTTAGAGAAAAACTCGCAGATGAAGAAGCTTCTATCAAAGCTGATTACTATAAGCCAATGAATGGCATCTCTTCAGCATTGTTGAATCTGCCTTCGAAAGAAACTATAAACAAACGCATCAAAGAGTACATCTCGAACCTTATTCTGTACGCCGATTCTGCAGCTCGCGAAGATGAGTTTTCTAAATGCCCTATCTACAGTGCTGGAAAAATCGCGCAAGATAACGCTAATAAGGAACAAGAGGTTGCGCAGGCTCTCATCACCTTGCTGAATGAGAACCCACTATCAATTGAGATTAGTGAGAGAATCGGTCGGGCAACACTAGTTTCCCTGCTTAAAATCGCTATCGATCTATACAAAGCAAAAGCACTGCGTTGCAAGTGCATCGACTATGCCAACAAGATATCCAAAAAAATCAAAGCGGAGCTATCCCTTGAATCCAGCCGTCCGGCTTGCCCCGAGTCTCCATTTGCTGAAGCTGCGAAACGCAAAGCGTACGTCATTCGTTTGGCAAAATTGCGAGGGGCTACAAAATCGGAAGTCGAAATTAGCAGGAGGAAGATTGGGAAGTTCAGCCGAATTACGAAACGTATTCCTTATGGAAATGCAAAGACTCTAAAAACTGCTATAGAAGCTAGAACTTCTCTTACTGGAATTACAAAACTTGATGATGTCGAATATGTTGAGAAGATACTTGATGCAGATGGAGTTTCTGATATCAGCAGAGCCCTGTTTGATATAAACGTTGTGCTGGAAAACGAGCGTGGCGAAAATGTCTCTGGTGGCCAGAAAGCAGAATATCTTTTCTTCCAGGCATTAGATAAAGCTGCAAGCCAGGACATCGTTCTCATAGACGAACCTGAATCGTCTTTCGACAACCCGTTTCTCAATGCCCTTATTGCAACGGAAATAAAAAGGATATCGTCTAAGGCAACCGTATTTCTTGCAACACATAACAACGTTCTCGGAGTGTCGATAAAGCCTGATGGAATTATTTATACCGGTTTCGAGAATGGTGTACATCGAATCTACACTTGTGACTCTTCGGATAGCTGTATGAGGTCTTCGGATGGGCATATGGTTGAGAGAAGCGAAGTCCTCCTTAAGCTCATGGAGGCAGGCGGGACAGCGTATGACGAAAGGAAGCCTTATTATGGACTTGTTGGTAATTGATGGGAACGAAGCGAAATTTTGTGGCAAGACAGGTCAAACCAAGCTTGTATCCCAGGTGACGCCGGAAGATATCAGCCTAGCGCTCGAATGCTTGCTTGAAAACGACCAGGTTGGTATTGCTGCAGATGAAGACGAAAATAAAATAACCAACCCGGCGCAAAAAATTATTTTCCAACAGCTGAGAACCTCATTTAAGGAGATACTCGATTCTCGGGAGACGATTCTTGGAGAAATTGATGCCACGTTTCATGATGCAGAAGAAAAATACCTTGGCTCGAAAAGCCAGGAATAAGCAAGAGGGCATTTGGCTGGTGAAACCCGCAAAGCGGATGTGGATACCGACTAAAATTTGATTCTGTTTCAGGTTTATATGGTAGGAGATTGCATTCTAAAATCAGAAGAATGCGGTAAGGTAGATTGCAATGGATGCTGGAAAAGCAACGATTAGCGGCGTGTTCAACGGATCGCGTTTGCTAGAAATACCTTTTTACCAACGTGCCTATGTTTGGGGCGAGGAGCAATGGGAGCGATTTCTGAGCGACATGGAGTTTGTCACTGCCTCGAAACGTCCCTATTTTCTGGGATCCATCATCCTGAAGCAATCTTCCGCTGGCAACACTTGGTCCCAGGTTTCTGAAGAGAGAGTCGTCATCGATGGTCAACAGCGGTTGACGACGATGATTCTCTTTTTCAAGGCGCTTTGCATGAAGCTCGGTGCTCAAAATCTGTTTGAACGTGATTTCGTCCTTGAGACCGGTGACATCGCATTGAGGCATGGGCGCTACGACCAGGAGGCATTCAATGCGGTGACTAGTTCTAAGGTCGCAAGTCCTATCGACGGTTCTTCCAATATTGTGCGTGCATACAACTACTTTCTTACCAACATTGACGTTGATCGAGTCGATCGCAACACGATTAAGTCAAACGTGCAATTCGTCTGCATCGACCTAACTGAAGGGGAAGATGAGCAGCAAATATTCGATACCATCAATTCACTTGGTGTTAGGCTGACCACGGCAGAGTTATTGAAAAACTATTTCTTCAACCGGGAGAACGAAGATGCCTTTGCGGAAGGTTGGGAGAACGTATTTGAACCGTCGTCGGAGAAGAAAGCGTACTGGGAGCAGGAAATTGTAACTGGGCGCATCAAGCGAACCCTTATAGATCTTTTCTTTGACGCTTTTCTTCAGATTCTGGTTCAGGACAAATCGCACGGTGTCACAACGGAAGACAAACTCTATTATTCGAGGACGTCCAATCTTTTCCAATCATATAAGGATTTCATCAGCAGATATTGCAACGGCGACAAAGGTGTTGTTCTAGAGAAGATGAGGCCTTACGCCAAGGTTTTTGAGTCTACTTTCGACCCTGGCTATTGTGACGAGGCGATCCCCCCGACTCCCTGCTTGGAGCGAATGAACGTTTTGATTTTTGGCCTCAAGAACTCGACGCTTATTCCGTACATGCTGTACATCCGGAAAAACGTTTGCTCCGCTATCGAGGAGTCGAAAATCTTTGCGGTTCTGGAGAGCTACATCGTTCGAAGAATGCTCGTTCAGGCGACGACGAAAAATTACAATAGGCTCTTCACCTCATTGATTCTCAACGAAGTGCTTGAAGCGGATAATTTAAGGACGTTTCTTGAAGCAGATGGCGAGGCAACTACATACATGCCAAGCGATTCTGAAGTTCACAGAGCCTTCTTCGAGTCTCGTTTATATAATCTGCAGTCTAAAGGGGTCTTATACCTGCTCGAAAGCGCTATAAGACCAAGCATGAGCAGCACGGCTTTGCTGGGCTTCAATCAGTACAGCCTCGAGCACATGATGCCGAAGAAATGGCGCAACAACTGGGGAATGCTTGATGCGGAGAAGGCTTCTGTCCGGGACAAAGCCCTACTGACCCTCGGCAATCTTGCCATCATCACCCATTCGCTCAATGCTTCTATCCGTGACGCAAGCTGGGATGTTAAGAAGTCGGGGAAGAACGGCAAGGATGGTTTGGCGCTTTGCACTGCCGGATTGGTAACCATGCACAATGTTCTCGAAAAAGAATCATGGGCGGAATCCGACATCGCCGAACGCGCTGAGTGGCTCTACGAGAAAGCGTTGAAAGTGTGGGGGTAGGAGCTTTTACCTTCTCCTCATCCCCTCAATCATTGCCGCTTCCGCATCAATCTGGGATTCGGGTATTTCCTCGCCGAGTTCATGGAAGATGTCCATCAGGAGCTCGACGCGCTGCACGAGTGACTCATCCATGTCTCCAGCCCGTCTGATGCGCGAGAGCTCTGCATAGACTTTCGCCATCGCGTCTTTCAGCGCCCTGTATGTGCGGCTGTTGGGGCGCACTACGATGGCGGTGTCGGTGAGCTTGGACATGATGTAGTCCTGCTTGGTCATGTGCGCCGTCGCTGCGAGCAGGTTCACCAGCTCATTTTCCTCGGGCGAGACCCTGAAGGCGATGGTCATGCTCCTCTTGCGTCTCTCGTTCGGGCAGGGCATCAGAATGCATCTCCTTTCGAAGATTCGAGGGCTGCCGCCATCTCCTCCTGCACGTTCGGGAAGAGGTGGGCGTAGCGGAACGTGATGTCCGTCGCCTCGTGGCCCATTCTCTCGGCGATTGCGAGGGCAGAGAAGCCCATGTCGATGAGCAGGCTCACGTGGCTGTGCCTCAGATCATGGATCCTGATCCGTTTCACGCCGGTCTGGGCGCAGCCGCGCTTCATCTCGTGGGCGAGGTAGTACTTCGTTGTCTTGAACATGCGCTCGTCTTGGCCGATGCCCGGGTTGTCTTCCAGATACTCCTCGACCTCGTCCCCGAGGAACCCGGGGATCTTAATCGTGCGTACGGATTTCGGGGTCTTGGGGTCGGTGATGAGGTCTCTTCCGCCCAGCCTGTGATACGAGGCAGTGATGTACATCTCCAGCCGTTTGAGGTCGAACGAGCCCGGGGTGAGCGCCAGAAGCTCGCCTTCTCTCACGCCTGTCCAATAGAGGATCTCGAACATGAGGTACGACATGGGTTTCTCGAGCATCGCCTCGGAGAACCTGAGGTACTCGTCTTTCGTCCAGAACGACATCTCGCCGGCTTCCTTCGCCCCCATCTTCATGGTCTTCACCGCCGGGTTGGGATAGAGGCCGTAGTATCGCGTCGCATGGTTGAATATGGCAGTGACCTGGTTGTTGATGGTACGCAGGTAGGTGGGCGAGTATGCCTCCCCGTTCGGGCGCTTCGCCTCCATGAGCTTGTTCTGCCAGCGTACGATGTCGATGCTGCGGATGTCCTCCATTCTCATGCGCCCGAAGAACGGCTCTATCTTCGTCCGGATGATGTGCCTCTTAGTCGCCCATGTGGTCTCGCGGATGCGCGGGCGCATGTCGTCCTCGTATATCTTCAGGAAATCCGAGAACTTCATCGCCATCGACTGCCCGCGCGTCGCCTTGTAGTCGCTCTCCCACGCTTCCGCCTCGGCTCTGCTTGCGAAGCCGCGCTTGAACTTATGGACGTCGTTTCCCTCCTTGTCCTTGCAGCGGAACTGCACGGTGAACGTCCCGTTTGGCATCTCCTTAACGGACATCCTCGTAATCGCCTCCTCCGCTCCTTTCGCCGAAGAAGGCGATCTCGAAGTACTCGTTGCTCACGCGGCCGGGGATCACCTTGCAGCCGCGGCGCGCCATCTCCTCGTTGAGCTCGCGGATGACGGCGTAGGCGGTCGTCCTGGAGACGCCCAGGCGCGCTGCCACTTCTTTGGCGGTGAGCATCCTCCTCGCTGTTTCCATTTCGTCCTCCTAGACAGTTCAATTTCGAACGGTATATGGAAATACTATACGTTCAATAACGAACGGTCAATACGTACCGTTCGAATACGTGCTATTCTTTTCAGCGAAGACGATTCAATCAATGTCGCAGGAGAGGCCCCATGAAGACAGGCGAACTGATTCGCAGATATCGCAAGATGCGCAAGATGACCCAGGCGGATCTCGCCGATGCATGCGGGCTCTCCGATTCCGCCATCAGGAACTACGAGCTCGGGAACAGAAAGCCAAGCGCTGCGCATTTGGAAGCCATAGCCAAGGCTCTGGAGATTGCCCAGGAGGCACTTTTGGAGGTAGATGTGAGCTCTGGCCGAAAGGCTCTCGAATACCTCCTTAGAATCGACGAGGAGCTCGGATTGAAGCCCTCCAGGGACGCCAAGGGCGATATCGTTCTGACGATCGACCACGGCTCCCCGAAAGCGCCTAAGCTGTCCGCCGCGTTGGAGGCATGGCTGCGACAACGCGAACGTTTGGATGCTGAGGAGATTTCTCAAGGAGATTACGACGCTTGGAAGGCAAGTGCTGGAGCGTCTGATTTGTAATCACCTCCGCGTTTTTCGCCCTTTTCCGAAACGGCTTGTAATCACCCCTCGAAAGCGGCTTTTTGCAAGCCACTCCAGGAATAATTTCAGGCTGTTTTCGGCGTTTCGCAGCGCTCGAATCGGCTCAGAAAGTCCTCGAATCGCCCGTTTTCCGCGATTTTTTATCCCCCTATTCTGACCTGGGGTATTCGATTTTCGACCCCTCGGAAAGGCGGGGTGATTACAAAGTGATTACAAATCGCCTTTTCTGACAGATTTCAGCTCCAGGAATAATTTCAGGTGGCTTGCAACCGTGCCCATGGGTACTCATTGTTGAACATGGTTGCCGACCAGTGCCAAACGGCGTCCACCTTTTTGGGATAATCTGAATCATTTCCGCAGGTGAAAGGGCAAAAAACAACCCCCGGAAAAGGTCTTTTCTCGGGGGTTGTGCAGTCTCATTATTCTTGAAAGTTGCCGGTGGCTATGATGATTTATGAATACCGTTGTTCACCATTGTTCACTGGAATAATTTCAGGTGGATTGCAAATCTCACGCCTCAGGCCTATTCCCACTCAATCGTCGCAGGCGGCTTGCTCGTGATGTCGTAGCACACGCGGTTGGCACCCGGAACCTCGGCCACAATGCGACCAGAGATCTTCGCCAGCACCTCGTAGGGAAGCTTGGCCCAGTCGGCGGTCATGGCGTCACTGGACTCCACGGCACGCAGGATGATCGGGCGCTGGTAGGTGCGCTCGTCGCCCATAACGCCCACAGACTTGATGTCGGGCAGCACCGCAAAGTATTGCCAGCAGCTGTGCTCGGAGTTGCGGTCGCCAGTCTCCTCAAAAAGCTTCTGGTTATACGCATCGAGCTCCTCGCGCACGATGGCGTCGGCGTTCTTCAAGATCTCGAGCTTCTCCTTGTCCACCGCACCGATAATGCGAATGGCAAGACCCGGGCCCGGGAACGGCTGGCGGTACACAATATGCGCCGGCAGGCCAAGCGCCAAGCCAAGCGCGCGGACCTCGTCTTTAAAGAAGTGGTCGAGCGGCTCGATAAGATCGAAGCTCACGCCCTCGGGGAACGGAATCAGATTGTGGTGGCTCTTGATGGTCGAGGCCTTGCCGCCCGTCTTGCGTGCGCCGGACTCGATGATGTCGGGGTAGATGGTGCCCTGGGCCAGGTACTTCACGGGTTTACCATCGGTCTCAAGCTGCTGAGCAACCGCGAAGAACTCTTTCCAGAACTGCGTACCGATGATGCGGCGCTTCTCCTCGGGCTCGGTCACGCCGGCCAGAAGCTCGGCATAGCGGTCCTCGGCGTGAACGTGAATAAAGTCGACGTCAAACTGCTTGGTGAAGACCTCCTCCACCTGCTCGGGTTCGCCCTTGCGCAGCAGGCCGTGGTTGATGAACACGCAGGTCATCTGCTTACCCACGGCGCGGGCGCCCAGCGCAGCCACGACGGAGGAGTCGACGCCACCGGACAGGGCCAGAATCACGCGGTCGTCGCCGACCTTCTCGCGGAACTCGGCCGTCATGGTCTCGACCAGGTTGTCCATGCTCCAGTTGGGCTCCAGGCCGCAAATCTCAAACAGGAAGTTGCTCAGCAGCTGCTGACCGTACTCGGAATGCTTGACCTCGGGGTGGAACTGTGTGGTGAAGATCTTGCGCTCGACGCACTCCATGGCGGCAACCAGGCATACGTCGGTGCTGGCGGTAACGGTAAAGCCCTCGGGCACCTCGGAAACGGCGTCGCGGTGGCTCATCCACACGGTCTGCTCCATGGGCGTGGAGTTAAAGAGCTTGGCGCCGGCCGTGCGCGTGATGGTGGCGCGGCCGTACTCGCCCACCTCGGAGTGGCCGACCTTGCCGCCGAGCGTCACGGCCGTGATCTGATGGCCGTAGCAGAAGCCCAGGACGGGAAGGCCCAGGTCAAAGATGGCGGGGTCGATGGACGGAGCGTCCTCGGCGTACACGGAGGCCGGGCCGCCAGAAAGGATGAGCGCAGAGGCGTTCATCTCGCGAATCTCGTCGGCCGAGATGTCGCAGGGGACAATCTCGGAATACACGTTGAGGTCGCGGACGCGACGGGCAATGAGCTGACCGTACTGCGCACCAAAGTCGAGTACGAGGACCTTTGCGGAAGCCTTTTGATCCATGGTTCCCCCTCTTGTCAGCGGGGAGCCGGTGCCCACCCGCGCGAATAAACGAAAATAACTTCCATAGTGTACACGTTATATGGGGTTTCTCGTCCCTCGCAGCCATCAGCGCACGGCAAACGCACGACCTGGGCCCCTATTTGACGGCAATTGGAGTGTTACCAAACGTTACAGATGATGTAATACGTTTGAACATTGGACGCCCTGTGCCACAATACTGCCGAACGACTCCGCCTCTGCGGCGGCAAATACGATAGGAATACCAGCATGAAGCGCATCCTTCTCATCGCCACGGGCGGCACCATCGCATCGACCGAGGACGGCAATGGCCTCTCCCCCGCCCTGACCGGTGAGGAGCTCGCCCAGAGCGTCCCCGAGATCTCGGGGCTCTGCGAGCTCGACGTCGTGCAGCCCATGAACATCGACAGCACCAATATGCGCCCGAGCGACTGGATGCGCATCCGCGATGTCATCGTCGAAGGCTATGCCGATCACGACGGCTTTGTGGTCCTGCACGGCACCGACACCATGAGCTACACCGCGGCAGCGCTTTCCTACCTGATTCAGGACAGCCCCAAGCCCATCGTGCTCACCGGCTCGCAAAAGCCCATGGGCAATCCCTTTACCGACGCCAAGCTCAATCTGTACCAGAGCCTGCTCTATGCGCTCGACGAGCATTCGCACGATGTTTCAATCGTGTTTGGCGGCGTCGCTATTGCCGGTACGCGCGCCCGCAAGCAGCGCACCATGAGCTTTAACGCGTTTATTAGCGTCAACTATCCGCCCATCGCCTACATCCGCAACGACCGCATCGTGCGCAATGGGCTCCACGGCACCCACCAGAATGAGAGCCCGGTTCGTTTCTACGACAGTATCGACCCGCGTGTATTTGTACTCAAGCTTACGCCCGGCGTGAACCCGGGTATCCTGGACGCCCTGGCCAATAGCTACGACGCCGTGATTCTGGAGACCTTTGGCATTGGCGGTATCCCCGAGTTTGGCGAGTCCGGCGAGTCATTCCAGGAGGCGATTTTCCGCTGGGTCGATTCGGGCCGTACTGTCGTTATGACCACGCAGGTCCCCGAAGAGGGCCTTGACCTGGGTGTTTATGAGGTCGGCCGAGCTTACGCCGATCATC
Organism: Collinsella sp. AM17-1; assembly: GCF_003470665.1. GTDB lineage: Bacteria > Actinomycetota > Coriobacteriia > Coriobacteriales > Coriobacteriaceae > Collinsella. The sequence continues at coordinate 136,589 of NZ_QRJZ01000001.1, read as the reverse complement.
CGGGTATTTTGCGCGGCGACGACATGACCACCGAGACGCTCGTGGCCAAAACCATGTGGGCGCTCGGCCAGTCACGTGATGCAGCAGAGATTCAGCGCCTGTTCTACAGCCAAGTCAACCACGACCGCATCCCGATGGCGTAGCTAAAACAAAATCCGCCTCTTTGGGCCTTGTAGGGCACGTGATACCCCTCGGAACGTGCAAAAAGCGGAGTTTTCAGCATCCGCCCCTTCCGGGAACGTTAAAACCGCTGGCTGTAAATTGCCTTTCGACTCGAAAGACTCGTTCCACGCGCTTGTTATTCCTCATATTATTGAATTTTGTGGATAATCCAAAACATTACGCGTCGTATTTGTGGCCCCGGCTGCCGTCAAATTATTGAGGGATGCTGAATACTCGCGTTTTTGCACGCCGCCGTCGGGGGGACCCGTTCAACAAACGGCAAATCTAGCAAAAAAAGGCTACTCGATACCCTCGAGAAGCTCTGACACCGTCATGCCGAGTGCGGGCGCGATCTTAAATAGAACCTTGAGCGTGAAATTTGCCGTCCCATCTTCGATTCGGTCGAGGTAGGGTCGGCTGATTCCTGTCGCCACACAAAAATCAACCTTGGAGATACCAAGGTCTCTGCGTGTCTCTTCGACCCGCCTGCCAAGAATCTGTTTCGCACGTTCGTCCATGCAGCCGAGTTTGAAATGGAGCCGAACATAAACGTAAACTATAGTTTACGTTTTGCCGAATACACAGGAGTTTTCTATGTCGGGTTCTTCGGTCCGCACGTACCGAGCCACGCTTCGCACAAACAGCGCACCGCCCAAGCTCGTCGTCGTTGAAGCAGAATATCTTTCGCCCGATGAGCGCACAGCATTTGCATTGCTATCAAGTCGCGTCGCCGCCGTTCTGGTCCCTTGTCCGGCGCAAGGTGCGCTTGCCATCCAATGCCAAGCGCACAGCCGCTCGCTCAATCAGGCTGCCGTAATCGTAACCAGCCAGCGTGGCCTGCCCCTTCTCCTGGAAGCCGGCGTCGCGCTCGCCCTTCGCGGTGCCGGATACGAAAACGAGGCCGCCGCCGACATGGTCTTTCAACCACGATCGAGCGGCGGCCTCGCAGCAGCCATCGAATATGCTTGCAGGCTCGTTGCCTAAAGGCGCAAGCTAAAAGCCCAGGCCAAAGCCCATACCGGTAATCGCCGAATACATAAAGTAGACGTTGATTACGTTGAGAAATACACCCGTGATGCAACCGTTGCGCAGGTAGCGCTCGCACACGATGCGTGCCATGGCGGCGGAGTCATCGTTGTTTTTTGCCTGGCGTCCCGCCGTAAAGTACGTCGCCACGCTCAGCAGCAGATTGAGCACCGGCAACGCCAGCAACTCGTAGCTCTTGCCCCAGCGCGTCGCCTCGCCGGCAGCATTAAACTTTGTTGCCACCTCGGGACCAATGTTGGGAATAACACACGCTGCGACCACCAGCGGAATCACCGCAAGTACGAGCAGCGCAATACCCATGTAGCCAGCTTTTTTGCCATATTTAAACATATACGTCGTCCTTACACGTTAAAGCGGAAGTGCACGACGTCGCCATCGGCCATGACATAGTCCTTGCCCTCAATACGCAGCTTGCCGGCAGCCTTGGCGCCCTGCTCGCCACCGAGCTCGATGTAGTCGTCGTAGCCAATGACCTCGGCCTTAATAAAGCCGCGCTCAAAGTCGGTGTGGATGACACCGGCGGCCTGCGGGGCGGTCGCGCCCTGACGCACCGTCCAGGCCTTGACCTCCATCTCGCCAGCCGTAAAGAACGACTGCAGGCCGAGCAGCTTGTAGGCAGCCTGAGCGAGCACGTCCAGACCGGGCTGCTCCAGGCCCAGGCTCTCCAGGTAGTCGGCAGCGTCCTCGGGATCGAGCTCGGAAAGCTCGGCCTCGATCTTGGCGCAGATCGGCAGCGGCTTGACGCCGTCGATGGGCGCCAGGTCCTCGTTGAGCATGTCCTCGTCTACGTTGGCCACATACAGGATGGGCTTCATGGTGAGCAGGAACAGGCCCTTGGCAGCGGCGCGCTCCTCGTCGGTCATCTCCATAGATGCGGCGCTCTTGCCCTCGTTGAGCCAGGCAAGCAGACGCTTGGCAACCTCGAACTTGGGCATGAGCTCCTTGTCGCGCTTGGCCTCTTTCTCGAGCTTGGGCAGCTGCTTCTCGAGCGTGCCCATGTCGGCCAGGATGAGCTCGGTCATGATAGTGTCGGCATCGCCGGCGGGATCGACGAACTCGCCCGTGCGGCCCACCTCGCGCATAACGTTGGGGTCCTTAAAGTAGCGCACGACCTCGCAGATGGCGTCGGTCTCGCGGATGTTTGCCAAGAACTGGTTGCCCAGACCCTCGCCCTCGTTAGCGCCCTTCACCAGACCCGCGATGTCGACGAACTCGACCGTAGCCGGCACAATGCGGCCCGGGTTGACGATGTCGGCGAGCTTTTGCAGGCGGCTATCGGGCACATCGACGATACCCACGTTAGGGTCAATCGTGGCAAACGGGTAGTTGGCGGCAAGGCCGGTCTTTTTGGTAAGCGCGGTGAACAGCGTCGACTTGCCCACGTTGGGCAGGCCCACGATACCGATGGAAAGGGACACGACAGCTCCTTTTGGTACAGGTACTTCAAACTTCATAAGTATAGCGCCGCCGCAGCATCCGGGCGAATCCGGACACCACGACGGCGCAAATGAAGCAGAGATGCGTGAGGGTTCGAGACGGTAGTCCTTACTTAAGCTCGGGCCAGAAATCCTTGTTGGCCTCGATGAGCTCGTCCAGGATCTGCTTAGCAACGCTCGCCGAAGGAATGGTCTTGGAGAGCGTGAGTGCCTGCCAGAGCTTCTGGTAGCTGCCCTCGACCCAAGCCTGGACAACGAGCTTCTCGACGGAAACCTGCTGCTCCATCAGGCCCTTCTGGAACTGCGGGATCGGGCCCTGGCAGATCTTCTCAAAGCCGTTGGAACCAACGATGCAAGGCACCTCGACCATAGCCGTCGGGTCGAAGTTGGGCACAGCGCCATCGTTGGGGACGATCAGCAAGAAGCGCTCGAGCGTGTTCTCGGCCAGTGCGCAGGCAAGGTCGACGATGTAGTTGGCATGTACATCTGGCTCAAAGCCGCCGTCCTTGGCAGTACCCTTGGCGATGATGTCGCGGCAAGCGCCAAAGACCTTCTTCTCACGGCCATCCATAACCTCATTGGCGCGAGTGTAGTTGGGGTCAGACGTCTCGACGACATAGTCCGGGTACAGGTAATACTTGAGGTAGGTATTGGGAATCGTCTCGGGATCGACAGCATAGACATCCTTGGCCTTGCCGAAGGTGTGAATCCAGCTCTCCTCGACATGCTGCTCCTTGCCGGCCTCGTGCTCGATGCCGTCCAGGTAGCCGTTCTTAGCCATGTGCTCCTTAATCTGCGGCATGAGGTCGTTGCCGTCCTTGTCGTAGATCTTGCTCCACCAACCAAAGTGGTTGAGGCCGTAGTAGCTATACTGCAGCTCGCGACGATCCTTGATGCCGCACATACGGCTCATCTTATCCATGAGGTCGATCGGCATGTCGCAGATGTTGATGATGCGGCTGTTGGGGCGCAGCACGCGGCAAGCCTCGGCGACGATGGCCGCGGGGTTGGAGTAGTTGAGCATCCAGGCGTTGGGGCTGTACTTCTCCATGTAGTCGAGAATCTCGATGACACCACCGATGGAGCGCATGCCGTAGGCGATACCGCCGGCACCGCAGGTCTCTTGGCCAACGCAGCCGTACTTGAGAGGAATCTTCTCGTCGAGCTCACGCATGGCGTACAGGCCGACGCGGATGTGAGCAAGGACGAAGTCGGTCCCGGTGAATGCGGTTTCGGGGTCGGTGGTGTAGTTGAACTCAACCTCGGGGGCGTTCTCGTGGAAGTAGATCTCGCAGGCCTTGGCCACGGTCTCCTGGCGCTCGGCGTTGTTGTCGTAGAAGGTCACCTTGTTGACCGGGAAGCGGTCGCGCTCCTCAAGCAGCATCAGGGCAATGCCCGGAGTGAAGGTAGAGCCACCGCCGGCAATGGTCACGGCATAGTTTTTCTTGGACATGATGTCCTCCTCATTCTGGCCGCTTGCTCAATCCATCCCCGCACGCGGCCTGTACGGTTTGGAATTGTTACCTAGAAGTGGAGTTTTTTATCTCTAGAATCGGCCTTGCGGTGCATACCGGCTCTGCAAGGCCGATTGTTTCGATGGACGATGGTTTACAGAAGACTCTCGAACTTCAGAAGACTCTCGAACTTCTCGCGAACCTGCGGGACGGTAAGGCCGATGATGACCTGGATTGACTGACCTTGGACCACCAAGCCATGCGTACCGATCGCCTTGAAGGAAGCCTCGGGCGCAACGACGCTCTTGTCCTTGACGTTAACGCGCAGACGGGTAGCGCAGTTAGTTACATCGATGATGTTATCCGTGCCACCGAGCAGATCGAGGATTTTCTCGGCAAGCACCAAGCGCTCATCATCTTTACTCTGGGCGACCGATTTGCCAGCAGCAGCACCGCCCTGCTTTTGCTTGTAGTCGGCCTTGGACTTGAGCTCGACCTCAACATCATCATCCTCGCGACCGGGGGTCTTAAAGTCGAACTTGACGATCAGGAAACGGAAGACCACGACCCAAAGGGCGGTAAAGCACAGACCGACAAGGATGGAGATGGCGTACTGCAGACCGTGTGCGGCCCAAAGGGGCAGCCAGTCCCACGAGAGCATCGAGATGATGCCGCCGTCAAAGATACCCACGACGCCAAGGAGGTTTTGAGCCATGCAGCCGAGCGCTCCGAGCACGCAGTGGACGACGAACAGGCCGGGCGCAATGAACAGGAAGGTGAAGTCAAGCGGCTCGGTAATACCGCAAAGCATAGCGGTAAGGGTGACCGGGATTAGCAGAGCCTTGACGCGCTGCTTGCGCTCGGGTTTGGCGGTCATATAAAACGCAATGGCGACGCCAAGCGAGCCGAAGACTTTAGTCCAACCAGGGCAGGTATAGGCAGCCCAGGGTGCGGCATCCTTAAGAGCAATGCTCGGATCGGCAGCCAATTGGGGCAGGATGTTGGCCCAAGCAGCAAAGATGCCGCCGTTGACCGCCGCGTTGTCGTAATAGAACGGCGTATAGATAAAGTGGTGCAGGCCCGTAGGAATCAGCACGCGCTCGAAGAACGCAAAGACGCCCACGCCAAACGTACCGGCGGAAAGGATGAATCCCTGGAAGGCGGCGATAGCAGCCTGAACATGCGGCCACACCAGGCAGGCGATAATAGCGACCGGAACCATAACGAAGAAACCGATCATATAGATGAACACGGAGCCCGAGAACACGCCCAGCCACTCAGGAAGTTCGGTGTCGAAGTACTTGTTGTGAAGCATCGTGGCGATACCAGAAATGATCAGCGCGCCCATGATGCCCATATCAAGCGTTTTGATGCTTGCGATAGTGGCAAGACCAGTACCGCTGCCCGCCTCGACAGAGTAGTCGACCCCAAAGACAGGGCCCCACTGCCCCAAGATTGTGCTTACAAAGTAGTTGAAGGTAAGGTAGATGGCCAAAGCCTCCATGCAGCAGCGAGCGTTCTGCTTGTTCGCGAGCGAGATTGGCAACGCTACGCAAAACAGCAACGGCATCTGGTTAAAGAGCGTCCAACCACCCTGGAGCAGCACATTCCAGCAATCAAACCAAAGATGGCCCGCAGTGGCCATCTCGCCAAAGATCGCCTCGGTGGTAAACAACGTACCCAGGCCGACGACGATTCCGGAAAATGCGAAAAGAATTGCAGGCGTGTACATTGCACCGCCGAAACGTTGTATCTTTTGCATCATGACGGGGAATCCCCCTCTCTTCATTCGGAGCGGCTGCGGTTTTGGCTTCACTCGAGACCGCAGACGCGCCGTTTGCGTGTACCTCGTGCAATAGGACGGGTGGGCCCGTGTCCCCGACTTCTTGCGCTTCTTTTTTTATCATATCACTTATCTAGACAAGTTAATACGGTTTCTATGTTCGGTCAGCGGTCGATAATTGACGGTGAACGGTTTATTTCAAATAATTTACCTGTTATTGCCTGTTTGTCGTAATTCTTTAAAACCAAAAAATTTATCAACTTGTCTAGATATGCTTGTATAAGGATGTTTACATACCTATACTTCGATACAACATTCACCGCCACGTTAAGGAGTCACCATGAAAAGTGCGGTCTTCTATGGAAAGCACGACCTCAGAGTCGAGGAATCGGCAAAGCCGGCCGTGGGCAGGCGCGACGTTCTGATCAACGTCAAAGCTTGCGGCGTCTGCGGTACCGACGTTCATATCTATGAAGGCGACAAGGGTGCAGCCGACGTTACCCCGCCCACGATCCTTGGTCATGAGTTTGCGGGCGTTGTCGAGGCCGTGGGCAGCGACGTCGCTGGCTTTAAACCGGGCGATCGCGTGTGCATCGACCCAAACCATCCCTGCGGCTGCTGCGAACCCTGCCGCGACGGAATCAACCACTACTGCGAGCATATGACCGGTTACGGCACCACCGTTAACGGCGGCTTTGCCGAGTACTGCTCCGTCGATATGCAGCAAGTCTACAAGTTGGGCGATCACACCAGCTTTGAGCAGGGTGCTATGACCGAGCCCGTCTCCTGCTGCCTGCACGGCATTGATATGTGCAACATCAAGCCCGGCAGCACAGTTGTCGTTATCGGCGGTGGCATGATCGGTCTGCTCATGATGCAGCTTGCCAAAAACGCCGGCGCCACCAAGGTCGTCTTGCTCGAGCCCGTCGAGGGCAAGCGCGAGGTTGCGCTCAAACTCGGCGCCGACCTGGCAATTGATTCCATCCACGAGGATGTCCCGGCCCGCCTGAAGCAGGAGGGCGTCGGCAACGTCGATGTCGTTATCGAGTGTGTTGGCAAGCCCGTCACCATCGAGCAGGCCATCCAGATCGCCGGCCACAAGGCTACGGTCATGATGTTCGGCCTCACCAAGCCCGATGAGACAATCACCGTCAAGCCCTTCGAGGTCTTCCAGAAGGAGCTTGTGCTTACCTCGTCCTACATCAACCCTTATACGCAGCGTCGCGCGCTCGAGCTCATCGACTCTGGCAGGCTCGACGTATCCTCGATGGTCGCCAAGGTGGCTTCCCTCGACGAACTCGGCGCCATCCTGTCAGACCCAGCTCTGCGTGCCATGGGTAAATATATAATCGACCCCAGCAAGTAAATCGATTGACACCTGCGCGGACGGCCCTCATCCGTCGTTCACGCACCCAGCTCTAGGAGACCGTCATGGCGCGAGCCATCTTCCAAACTATTTATGACAACGTGAAGCAGTCGATTGACGACGGCACATACGCCTATCAGAGCTATCTGCCTTCGGAGACTGAGCTCACGCAGCTGTTTGACTGTTCGCGCATGACGGTCCGTCGCGCCATCTCGATGCTTGCGGCAGATGGTTACGTGCTCCCCCAGCAAGGCAAAGGCATGCGCGTCATTCGCAACATCAGTGACGAGAAGAGTCGTGGTGGCGGCGGACTCGAGACCTTTAAGGAAATCGCGGTCAACCGAGGCTTTGAGCTCAAGACTGTCACCACCGTCTTTGAGCTCCTCATCTGCAGCAAGGCGCTCTCCAAGATTACCGGGTTTCCCGAAGGCTGTGAGCTCACACGCGCCAAACGCATCCGTTATGCAGACGGACAAGCCGTGTGCTCCGACGACTCCTATTACCTAAGCTCACAGGTACCGGGGCTGACACCCGAGATTGTCAACGACTCGATCTATCGTTACCTCGAAGAAGACCTTGGCATTAAGATTGCCACGGGCAAACGCGATGTAACGATCGAGCATCCCACGCCCGAGGATACGCGCGTGCTCGATCTCGACGACTTTAACGCACTCGCCGTTATACGCGGACAGACCTACAACGCCGACGGTATCCTTATGGAATACACCGAGACCAAACAGGTTCCCGGGTTCTTTTTGCTCCATGAAACCGTGACGCGCAACGGTACCGGTCGAACCGGCCACCAAAGCAGCATGAACTAACCATTTATTAGTTGCGGTGGAATAGTTCCTAGAATGGCCAGCTTAAGGGCAAAACAGGAACTATTCCACCGCAACTTTTTTGGCCGGCGGGGCAATACCTGTCCCACCGGCCATCATTTACGCTCTTTTAGCTAGTCCGCGAGCTTCTCCACCTGGTCGAGCATCTTATCGAGCTTGGCCTTTGCCTCGGCCTTGACCTTCTGGGCTTCTTCGTGGGCCTTAGCCTTCTGGGCGGCCTTTTCCTCGGCCTCGGGATCGACGACGACTAAGTTGGATGCATCATGTTCAACCAGCTTAAGCGCATGCTCGGGGCACACCTTGACGCAGGCTCCGCAACCCAGGCAATACGTGGACTCCAACGCAAAGCGGCCGCTTCCTACCAGATCGCAGGCAAACGTGGGGCACACGTTGACGCACTCGCCGCACGACGTGCACTTGTCAAAATCGCATTCCGGCGTGCTCACCTGCATGTTCTGGGCAAGCTCGGGATGGTTTTGCAGCGTCGAGAGTACCAGCTGGCGCCCGTGCGTAAGCGTGCGGCGACGTTTGGCCGTCGTGGTGCCGCACATGGTGTTGAGCGTGCGCTCCAGCTGGGTAATCTGATGGCGGTGGGCCTTGAGCTTTTGCGTCACCGAGGCCAGCGCCGCCGTCGCCGGGTTGAGCTTGGTCACCGTCAGGCCCGTCGTACGGGCGATCTTTTCCATGTACTCCTTGCGCTCGTACTCGCGAAGCTTATGGCACTTGAGGCTCTTGGGGTCGACCTCCAGGCCCATACCCGTGCCGGCCCACTCCTCGGCAGTGGCGATTGCCTCGCCCAGAATGTCCTCACCGCCGGTGTTGCGGCACTTATCGCACACGCCCAGTGGCAGGTAGACGCTCACGTTGGGATAGTCGGCCAGCACCGAGAACCAGGTCTCGGCCGTAATATCGCCCACGCAGGCAACGACGACCTCGTTCTCGCGCGGCATGCGCTTAAGGGCGCGCGTGCAGGTGACGTAGGCGGTCTCGTGGCTCGTAGCTGCCGAGACAATGTCGTCATACAGGTTTTTGGGCGCCAATCGCGGCGAGATGATCGCCTCGGTCGGACAGGCAGCGGCGCACAGGCCGCACTTGCGACAGGAGTCGAGGATCTCGATGGCGTCTTCCTCGACCTCGATAGCGTTGACCGGGCACACGTCCATGCACGCGGTGCAGCCGCTCTTTTCGTTTTTGCAGGTCAGACACGGAATCGTGTTGCCGCGCGGACGCTCCTTATAGTCGGCAGGATTCCACTGCGGCGCTGACGGATCGAGCGCGTCGGTCACGCCGCCAAGCGGGTTTTTAAGAAAGTCGAAACCCTTGCTGATCTCGATAATGTCATCAAACAGATCGTGTTCCTGCGCCATGCGCGGCCCCTCCCTGAGCAGTGCAAACAAGCAAGAGATAATGATACGCTATCGGCCCACGCCTCGGGCAAATTACACGCGGAGCACCTTTGAGGCAAATAGCCCATGGCCTATCGCCGCCTCGATTGCACAAGGTCGATCAAGCGCCAAACTATGCCTCGCGCATGAGCTGCACGAGCTTTTGTTTGGTCACCTTGGCCTGCTCGTTGGCCATATTGCGTTCGTTTCTAAAGGTCGCATCCGCAACGCTCATCAGGTCGGCATCGGAAATCTCGCCAAGGCCCAGCTCCTCGAGCGTCGTCGGCAGACCAACGCGCTGGCAAAACTCGAGCACCTGATCAAGCTCGGGCGCACGCTCCAGGCGCAGCTGCACCACCAGACCAAATGCCACGGCCTCACCATGCATGGCCTTGCACTCGAGCAGAATCGTCAGACCGTTGGCGATGGCATGTGCCAACGCCAGGCCGCCACTCTCAAAGCCAACACCCGAAAGCAGAATATTGCACTCGATCAGACGCTCAACCGCAGGCGATATACGGCCCTTTTTGAGATCGCGCTTGGCAGCGACGCCGCACTCCATGAGCGTGTCATAGCAGGCACGAGCCGTAACCAAGGCCAAGTGCCCCGGCGCGCCACCGTGCTCGTTAGCGCCGTGCGCCGCGGCACACGAACGCGCCTCGAAGTACGTTGCCAGTGCGTCGCCCATACCAGCGACCGTCATCCGCAGTGGTGCTGCCGCAACCACGTTGGTATCAACCACGACCAGATCGGGATTTTTGTCGAGTATCAAGTAGCGGTCGAACGACCCATCCTCGTGATACAGCACCGAAATCGCACTGCACGGGCCGTCCATCGAAGCCGCCGTGGGGCATACACACAACGGCAGCTCGGCATAAAACGCAACGGCCTTGGCGATATCGAGCATCTTGCCGCCGCCAATGCCCACCACCATGTCGCAGTACTCGGCCTGGGCTTCCTGAGCCATTCCGACAACGGCCTCTTCCGTACACGGACCGTTATAAATCTTAAAGAACGGCTCGCTTAGATCTTCGTCCAGAAATCCATCGACGATCTGCCTGCACAGCCGATCCTCGGTGCCCTGGTCAAACAAGACATAGGCAGCGCAGCCCAACCATGACAAATACCTGCCCTGACGCGAAAGTTCGCCCGGCCCCTGAACATACCGGCCGGGACCGCCATAAACCATAGGAAGCGCCATACGAGAATCCGCCCTTCATCAAACAACGATTGGTGCAAAGTAACCTGACCCCTTTGCACCATAGCAAAAAGGGGCAAAACCATCTGTTGGTTTTGCCCCTTCCTTAGCTTGATTTACTCATCCATGAGATAGTAGTGGCCCAGCGCGTCGGCACCCAGGATGGCGTTTGCGACCATCTCGGGCGTCACCTCAAACGGCATGTTGCACATGGTGTCATCGGGTGCGCAGGCGGCCTCGGCAACAATCATGGCCTGCTCGCGCGTAACCTCGGCAACGCCAAGTTCCTTCATCGTGACCGGCAGGCCCAGCTCAATGCAGAAGCCCAAGACTTCCTCGAGCTTCTCGGTCGGGGCATCCTCGAGTACCAGCTGGACGATGGTGCCGAAGGCGACCTTCTCGCCGTGATACATGCTGTGGCACTCGGGCAGCATCGTCAGACCATTGTGGATGGCATGAGCAGCAGCAAGGCCCGAGCTCTCAAAGCCAATGCCCGAAAGCAGCGTATTGGCCTCGATGATGTGCTCGACGGCAGGCGTGAGCGCACCCTTCTCCAGCGCGACCTTGGCCTTGACGCCATCGGCCATGAGCGTCTCGTAGCAGAGCTTGGCGAGCGCCAGGCCGGCCATTCCGCCCTTGCCGCCGGCGCAGGTGCCGCCGTCGGCATCGTGCGTTGCCTGAGCCTCGAAATAGGTTGCGAGCGCATCGCCCATACCGGAAACCGTCAGGCGCACCGGGCTCGCCGCGATAACCGTCGTATCCATCAGGACGATATTGGGGTTTGCCTTAAGGAAGAGGTACTTGTCGAACTGGCCGTCGTCGGTGTAGAGCACCGAAAGTGCCGAGCACGGTGCATCGGTCGAAGCGATGGTGGGGCAAATGATAACCGGAGACTCCAGGTAATAGGCGACGGCCTTCGCGGTGTCGAGGATCTTGCCGCCACCGACGCCGACGATGATGTCGCAACCGTTGTCGCGAGCGAGCGCAACCAGGCGATCGACCTCGCCCTTGGAGCACTCGCCGTTAAAGTCCTCAAACAGCAGCTCGGCCTTAGCCTCGGCAAAGCCGCCCTCGATCTTGGCACCGACGCGCTTCTTGCCCGAAGGCGTCACGATGACGAGGGCCTTAGCGCCGAGCGGCTCGACATAGGAGCCGAGCTTGGCGAGCTCGTCCGGACCCTGGATGTACTTGCTGGGGCTATTGAAAATTGCAGCCATAACTATCCCATTCTCTAAAAAAGAAAGGGGCTCCGTACGGATACGTGCGGAGCCCCTCGTTACGATAACAAGAGTCGATTAGAAATCGATGTCGGTGTCGTAGTAGCAGGCCTTGAGGATCTTCTCGAAGTCGGCAGCCTTGGTCTCACGCGGGTTCTCGGGCGTGCAGGCGTCCTGCTCGGCGTTCGCGGCGATCTCGGGCAGCTTGGCGAGGAACTCCTCCTCGGAAACCATCTGCGGGTTCTCGGCGTCGACCTTCACGCCACCATTTGCGTAATCCTTGATGGACTGCGGGATGTTGAGCTGGTCGTTGAGGTCGCGGATCTTCTGGACGAGCGCAGCGATGAGCTCCTCGTTGGTCTCGCCGGGAAGGTGCAGGATCTCCTTGGCCACGTAAGCGTAACGCTCGGCAGCACGGGGATCCTTAGAGTTCCACTGGATAACCTTGCCCAGGTACATGGCGTTAGCGGCACCGTGGATGATGTGGCCGTTCTCGAAGGCAGCACCGGTCTTGTGAGCCATGGAGTGAACGATGCCGAGCAGGCCCGAGGAGAAGGCGATACCGGCGATGCACTGAGCCTCATGCATGTGCTGACGGGCCTCATGGTCGCCAGCATAGGACTTGGGCAGCCACTCGACGATCTCGCGGATGCCGTGCAGAGCGTTGGCGTCGGTGAACATAGAGGCGCAGGTGGAAACGTAGGCCTCCATGCAGTGGGTCAGAGCATCCATGCCGGTGTGAGCGCACAGCTTGGCGGGCATGGTGTAGGTGAGCTCGGGGTCGACGATGGCGACATCAGGGGTGATGTTGAAGTCGGCCAGCGGGTACTTGATGCCCTTGGCGTAGTCGGTAATGACGGAGAACGCGGTGACCTCGGTAGCGGTGCCGGAGGTAGAGGAGATGGCGCAGAAATGAGCCTTCTGACGCAGCTCGGGGAAGCTGAACGGCTGGATGATGTTATCGAAGGACTCCTCAGGATACTCGTAGAAGACCCACATGGCCTTAGCGGCATCGATGGGCGAGCCGCCACCGATGGCGATAATCCAGTCGGGCTCGAACTCGCGCATGGCCTCGGCGCCCTTCATGACCGTCTCGATGGACGGGTCGGACTCGACGCCCTCGAACAGCTTGACCTCGAAACCGCCTTCCTTAAGGTCGTTCTCGACGTCCTGCAGGAACCCGCCGCGGCGCATAGAGCTGCCGCCAGAAACGATGATGGCCTTCTTGCCCTTGAGGTTCTTCACCTCGTGGCGAGCGCCCTCACCAAAGTACAGATCGCGAGGATTGGTAAAACGTCCCATACTGTGCCTCCTAAACAAGCCCCTCTTAGACTTGCGTATATAACGGAGCACCCAATTGGCTCCGTTAGGACCGGTTTGCGCGTTGCCGGCGATGACAATGCGCGATGTCTAAACGTCTCAACGCTCAGACAAACACTATTTTACCGTTCTGGTTGGTCAGTTATTCACCTAAAGCCGCCAATGATGAAACGTTTTTTCTATCCCTGAAGATCCTTGTGCGGCATTCATACTCCCAAGCTGGGCAAACGTTTTATCAAGGTTGACTACATATCCTGGGCAGGACGGTGCCCCTCCAAAATATGCACCGTTCGCCGCCAAAAATCGACCGTTTGCGGCACCGTGATACCACTCGGTCGTCCAGGGTGCCGACATTTGTGCGACATCCGTCTTCGTGGTGCAAAGGTGCAAGTCCAAGTGCGGCACCCCCGGTGTGCCACATGCGGGTAAACTAGAACCTTATATAGAAACATTTGAACCCTAACCGCAGCAAAGGAGGCCCCATGGCATTCGATCCCATTCAAGAGGATTGCCATCGCCTCGTTCTTGAGGCCTTGCGCCGCGACAATATCCCGCTCACCGACGCTGCCGCCGTAGAGCGTCTGATGGAACAATTCACCCGCAACCCCGCACCGCTCATCGTGCACGACCGCGACCGCGCCGGGCACCTCATTGCCAAGGTGGTCGAGGCCGTCGACTACCGCATTCCCTTTATCCCTGACGATACCCAGGCAGAGCAGGAAGAGGCAGCTGCCGAGAACATGCTCCGCGAGGCAGCCGCACTCGATCCGGCCAACTGGGATGCCCAGCGCATGCTGACGGCGCTCACCGCCGAATCCAACGAGGAATACGTGCAGTATCTGGTGTCCAAGTGCGACGAGGTGGAGCACGATCTGGCGCTCAAGATCGCCTCGGCGCAGGACCCCTACGAGCGCGAGGCCGCAGGCGACCTTACGCGCCGCCCCTATCTGCGCTGGCTTGCCGCCTTGGCATCGCGCGCCCTCATTAGCGGCCGCTATCGCATGTCGCTCGAAGCCGCAAATCGCAGCTTGGACTTTGCGCCCAACGACCCCGCCGGTGTCCGCCACACCGCGATGCTCGCCATGGCAAAGCTCGAATACCCCGCCGAGGAGCTCAAGCGCTTTCGCTCCGCCCACTCCGTGCCCTATCTTGCCAACACGCCGCTGCGCCGCCGTCCCAAGGATGCAGAACGCGACTTGGACCCGTGGACGCTCATCGCACTGATGAGCGCAGCCTGGCGCGAGCTGGACTACGAGGGCGCCGAGCACTACTTGCGCATCCTTGCGCGCTCGTGTCCGCACGCAGCCGAGGCACTCTACTTCCAAACCGAGTTTCCCGATGGCGTCTATGCCCGCGTCAACGTGGGTACAGGCTCCACCGACGAGCTCGTCCTTGCGCTGTCCGAGGCGACGCCGGTACTGCAGGAGGGCCTGGGCGCTCCCGACAACGCCAGCTTTGCCGCCTGGGTCGCCACCAACGACATCGTGCGCTCCCAGATCGACGAGCGCATCCTGCGTGCAGCCGAGCAGGGGCTTCCATTTAAGGGAGGGGACCTCTAATGGATCCGAGCGTCTACATCCCCGCCTACTTGGAGCGCACCTATCTGGCGTCGCACCCCGAGCTCACCGATGCAGCACGCGAGCTTGTCCATAACGACGTGAGCGTCAACCCTCATAAGTATGCGCAGACCGAGCATGCCCAGGCACTGCTGTCCTATGCAGGCGTCCACCGCCACCTGCTCGACGAGCTCCATCGCATCGAGGACATGGGCAGCGACGAGGAGTTTGAACAGACGCGCAACCACCTGTTCGACGATACGCGCGATGAGCTGCTCAAGATCGTCCGCGTCGACGCGCTGGCCGTCGATGCCCAGCTGCTCGCCATCATTTTGGCGGACACGCCCGTCGACGCCTGTCTGGGCGACCTGATGAAACTCGAGGCGACCACGACCGATTACCTGCAGCAAAGCGTGCCCGGGTTCGACATGGAGGCCCCGCACTACTGGGCCAACAAGGTGCTGGCAGACGGCGTGACGGCGGCCGATCTCACCGTAAGCGAGCCGGCTCTTATCGGGTGGCTCCACACGCTCGAGGCCATCTCGCAGCTGTGCATGGCGAGCGCTCGCTACCGTGCTGCCGCCAACTACGCCCGCCGCGTCCTTAAGGCGGAAGGCTATCCCACCCGAGCTGCAGGCACCGTGCTACTCGCCCTCGCTCGCCTAGAAGACGAGGACGGCTTTTTTGCCCTGGCCCACCAGCTCGAGGAGCAGATGGGGGCCGATACCCTCGAGAACTCCCCCTGGTACCTGCTCGCCCGCACGATCTTGCTGTTCAAAACGAACAAGATGCGCCCGGCGACACGCGCGCTTCGTGAGTTTGCCAACCGCTGCGAGGGCGGCGCGTTCTTTTTGCTGAGCCCCATGTATCAGACGCCGTACCTTCCCTGCCGGCCCGAACCGCACGACCCCTGGGACCTTTCGCATCAGGCAGTTTGGGAGGCCGACGGCATCATCTCGGATACTCCCGACTTTGCCCCCTGGGCCAGCGCTTGCGAAGACGTATCGCAGCTTGCCCAGGAATTTGCGCGCCGTTACGGCTTTTAACGGCGCAAACGCCACGACCATGTCATTCACGTTAGGAACGGCTTCATGAACTTCCGCTCATCTCTCGCCTGCACCTCGAGCGATATCGCCCGCTGGGGGCTGCGCTCCGTCCTTAAGCGCCAGGGCGGCGTACTCCCCGGCCGCATCGCCATGAAGATCGACCCCGAGCTGCTAAGCGACCTCGCGGGCCTTGTCGACCGCAGCGTGGTGATCACCGGCACCAACGGTAAGACCACCACCTCCAACCTCATCGCCGATGCCGTTGCCGCCAGCGGCGCCACCGTGGTATGCAACCGCGCCGGAAACAACATGGAGCCGGGCGTGGTTGGTGCCCTGCTCGAGGCGCGTGGCAACCTTAAGCGAACCGCCAGCAGCAAGCGCGTAGGCGTCTTTGAGTGCGACGAGCTCTACACGGTGCGCGTCCTGCCCAAGCTCAAGCCGACCTACTTTGTGCTGCTCAACCTGTTCCGCGACCAGCTGGACCGCTACGGTGAGATCGACCACACCCAGGACGTCATCGCCCACGCGCTGGAGCTTTCGCCGACAACGACGCTCATCTATAACGCCGACGATCCGCTGTGCGCCTCGATCGCCGCGCGCGTCCCCAATATGAGCATCGCCTTTGGCATCGACGGCGCCACGGACACCGAGTCCGATCGCATTAGCGACTCGCGTTTTTGCTCGCAGTGCAACGCGCCGCTGGAGTATGACTATGTGCAATACGGCCAGCTCGGCGCCTACCATTGCCCCTCGTGCGGTTGGGCACGCCCTGCGCTTGTCCGTCGCGTGACGGGCGTGGAGCTCGGCTGCGACGGCTACGATTTTGACCTGGTCTTTGGATCTGCGTCCAACGCGGCTGCCGTACACATCGCCACGCGCTACAACGGTCTGTACATGGTCTACAACGTTGCCGCCGCATTCTTTGCCGCACATGAGTTGGGCGTGGATACGGCGCACCTGCAGCCCACGCTCGATGCCTACGTCCCCGCCGGCGGACGCATGGGCCGCTGGAACATTGCCGGCCGCACCGTCGAGGCAAACCTGGCCAAAAATCCCGTGGGCTTCGATCGCCAGATTCAGTCCATTAAAACGGCAGGCGGCAGGCTCTGCGCCTTCTTCCTGAACGACAACGATGCCGACGGCCACGATGTATCGTGGATCTACGACGTCGACTTTGAGCGCATCGCCGACACGCCGGGTCTTGTCGCCTTTGCCGGAGGCACGCGTGCACACGACATGCGGGTACGCCTCAAGTACGCCGGCATCGATGCCGCGATTATCTCGAACGTCGCGCAGGCAATTGGCGCCGTGGCAGACGAGGCCGCCGATGGCACCTTCTACGCAGTCGCCAACTACACGGCCTTCCCGCCGCTGGTCAAGGAACTCGACGAGCTTAAGGGCGCCGATGCGAGCTCGGTTGCCTCCCACGCCGCAACGCGCGCCAATGGCAGCGCTGTCCCCACCGATATTGCGCCGGTCGAGCTCTCGCGCCCCCTGCGCATCGTCTACCTGTATCCCGATGCCCTCAACCTCTATGGTGACGGCGGCAACGTCATTGCCCTCGAGCGCCGCTGCGCCTGGCGCGGCATTCCCGTGCGTGTGGACGAGGTCCGCATGGGCGAGTCGCTCGATCTCGCCGACGCCGACATCGTTATGATGGGCGGTGGCTCTGACCGCGACCAACTGGCCGTGGCACACGAGCTGCTCGCTCAAAAAGACAAGGTCGCAGCCTATGTTGAGGACGGCGGCTCGCTGCTCGCCATCTGCGGCAGCTATCAGCTGCTCGGCCGTTCGTACTATATGGGCGAGAATCGCATCGAGGGCCTGGGCGTCATTGCCGCCGAAACCGTGCGCGGCTCCGACCGCCTGATCGGCAACGTCGCCGTCAAGACCGACCTGGCACCCGAGCCCTTTGTGGGATTTGAGAACCACGGCGGCCGCACCCTTTTGGACGCCGATGCCACGCCGCTCGGAACGTCCGTCGTCACGGGTACCGGCAACAACGGCGACGATGGCTTTGAGGGCCTCATCTACAAGGGCGTCATCGGCACGTACCTGCACGGACCAGCGCTACCCAAGAACCCCGAGCTCGCCGACTGGCTCATCGCCCATGCCCTTGAGCGCCGTGGCGACGCACAGGCCGCCGCCCTGCTGCCGCTCAAGCCCCTCGACGACACCTACGAGCACGCCGCCCACGACGCCGCGATGAAGCTCCTCCCCTAACGACCCAACCACCACAAAGGGGACAGGCACCTTTGTGGTGGTTTTGACCCGCCACGGCAGTTTGTCTCAATCTGTAACATTTAGACCGTTAAAAGTCATCTTACTGTTACAGATTGAGATGTTCGCCCCGACTGCCGCCGTCTGTCTCGATCTGTAACAGATAGAGCCGATTTGCCCGCCCAGATGTTACAGATTGAGATGTTTGAATATCGGGATAGAGAGTCAGCTCCTGTGTGGTGGTTTTCCAGTTTACCAACGATATACGCGCCGGCAAAAAAGTCTGCTATACTCTTTCCCGCTGTCCCCATCGTCTAGCGGCCAAGGACGCCACCCTTTCAAGGTGGATATCGCGGGTTCGAATCCCGCTGGGGGCACCACAGAATCTGAGAAGCCCGTTACCAATTCGGTAGCGGGCTTTTTGCTACCCATGCGCCGGGATTCGAACCCGACAGGGTGCGGAGCTGAGGAAACGCGCAAGCGTTTTCCAGCGCAGCACGCAAGGAGCGGAGCGACGCAGCGGAAGCGAGCGGCGGAAGCCGCACGCGGACATCCCGCTGGGGGCACCAACTTTAAAATGTTCGAACCCGCCGGATGTAAGGTCCGACGGGTTCGTTCTTTTTGCCGTTATAAGACGAAAAGTACTCAACGCCCTTGCGCTAGATGAACAGCTCGCATTCTTTTCGCTCAGAGCAGGCTTTGCTCAACATCTTGGTAGCCGCAGAGAGCATGACGGGATTTACCGCGCGAGCGCCCCGCGGACATACGGCGACACAGCGCATGCAAGAGATACAGGCCTTTTTGTCCACCCACTTGGGATCGTCTTTGTCGATAGCGCCAACGGGACACACTGCGACGCAAGCCCCGCAGGCGGTGCACTCCTTTGTGGCCATAGGCACCATACCGGTACCCCCGGCTTTCTTATAGGGACGATTACCCGGAATAGCCGGCTCAGAAGCATCTCCTGCAGACATCTTTTGCTGAATCTGATCCGCAAACCCAGCGAGCTGCGCCGCGTCCTGTGCATCAGGCCGACCGGCGGCAAACTGGCGAACAATAGAATGCTCGGCGATGGCAGAAACCGCCGCGATCACCCGAAAGCCCGCATCTTTCGCCGCATCCTCAAGCTCGACCAGCGTGTCCTCATACGCGCGATTTCCGTAAACGCAAACCAGAACCGCCTGCGCACCGTTTCCCCGCATCATACCCAAGCGCTCCGCGGCCACAGCCGGGACTCGCCCGCCATACGAGGGCACCGCGACCACGGCTACATCCTCTTTTGTCATCGCAACTGTGCGAAAACCAAGCCCGCTATCGGTCAGATCTACAGCAACGGTTTCCCCTTCCAACGCATTGGCAATGTAGCCAGACGCCTTTTCCGTTCCGCCGGTCGGGCTAAACACGATATCGAATACCTTCATCGGATAATCCTCCCCTTTACGAACAAACGCCCGAAACGTCCGCATGCCAAAACAGGTTACAACTTTTAAGATGCCCCGCGCGAAACACCTGCTCGGCTGCAAGTTCAGAGCAGGTCCGAGCGACATAAAGAGAAGGGGCCTCGCACAGGCGAGACCCCTTCGCGCACAAAATCAAACGTGTCTGTTACACATAGAACAGAATGTCGTCGTAGGTCGGAACCGGCCAGTAGTCGGCGGCCACGATCTCCTCCATGGCATCCACGGCGGCGCGCAGCGTATCCATAGCGGGAACGACCTCATGTGCATACACGTTGGCCTGCTCCTGGCCATCGAGAGCCTCGGCTTTCTGATGCACGGCGTCGAGTGCCTTGATGGAGTCGTTGATGGTGGTGATGCCGTTGCAGAGCTTGTTGAGCGTGTTCTGCTCGCACTGCATGGCGGCCTCGGCACCGGCGGCACGAATAGTCTCAAGGCCCTTAGCGACCTTGGTGGCATAGGCGGTAATGACCGGGCGATAGGTGCGACGCGCCTCGCGAACCATCGTGGTGGCCTCGATGTTCATGAGCTTGTTGTACTTCTCGAGCTTGCAATCGTAGCGGCACTGGGCCTCGGCCTTGGTCAGGACACCCGTCTCCTCAAAGAGCGCGATGGCCTTATCGGAAACAAAGGCGGGCAGGGCGTCGGCCGTGGTCTTGTTGTTGGCAAGGCCGCGCTTCTCGGCCTCAACGGGCCACTCGTCGGAGTAGCCATCGCCGGAAAAGAGGATGCGCTGGTGGTCGGTCAGGACCTTCTTGCAGTACTCAAGCGCAGCGTCCTGGAACTCATCCTCGGGTGTACCCTCAAGCGCGTCGGCGAAGGACTTGAGCGACTTGGCCACGGCGGCATCGAGCACCAAGTTGGAGTCGGAGACGTTCTGTTCGGAGCCGCAGGCACGGAACTCGAACTTGTTGCCGGTGAAGGCAAACGGGGAGGTGCGGTTGCGGTCGGTATTGTCCTGCATCAGCTTGGGCAGAGTATCGGCGCCCAGGTCGAGCACGCCGCGCGTGGCATGGACGGAAGCCTTGCCATCGATGATCTTCTCGACGACCTCGGTAAGCTGGTCGCCCAGGAAGATGGACATAATCGCCGGAGGAGCCTCGTTGGCGCCCAGACGGTGGTCGTTGCCGGCCGAGGCAACGGAGGCACGCAGGAGCTCCTGATAGTTATCGACGGCCTCGATCACCGCGGTGAGGAAGACAATGAACTGCAGGTTGTCGAGCGGGGTGTCGCCCGGATCGAGCAGATTCTCGGACTCGGTGCCAAGCGACCAGTTGTTGTGCTTGCCCGAACCGTTAATGCCCTCGAAGGGCTTCTCGTGCAGCAGGCAGACCAAGTCGTGGCGGGAGGCGATGAGCTTCATCTTCTCCATCATGACCAGATTCTGGTCGATGGCCTCGTTGACTTCGCCATAGACCGGTGCGAGCTCATGCTGGCAGGGAGCAACCTCGTTGTGCTTGGTCTTGGCGGGAATGCCAAGCGCCCACAGTTCATCGTCCAGATCCTTCATATAGGCCGAAACGGTGGGGCGGATAGCGCCAAAGTAGTGCTCCTCGAGCTCCTGGCCCTTGCAGGGAGCAGCACCAAAGAGGGTGCGGCCGGTGATGACCAGGTCCTTGCGCTTGCGATAGGCGTCCTTCTTGATCAGGAAGTACTCCTGCTCGTCGCCCACGGAAGGAACGACCTTCTTGGGGGTCTTGCCAAACAGCGCCAAAACGCGCTTAGACTCACGCGAGAGCGCGGTCATGGAACGCAGCAGCGGGGTCTTCTTGTCCAGGGCCTCGCCCGTGTAGGAGCAGAAAGCCGTGGGGATGCACAGGACATCGTCCTTGATAAAGGCGGGGCTAGTGGGATCCCAAGCGGTGTAGCCACGGGCCTCGAAAGTAGCGCGCAGGCCGCCGTTGGGGAAGCTGGAGGCGTCCGGCTCGCCCTGGATGAGGTTCTTGCCCGTAAACTTGGTAATGGCGGTGCCGTCGTGGTTGGGCTCCAGGAAGCTGTCGTGCTTCTCGGAAGTAATACCCGAAAGCGGCTGGAACCAGTGCGCGTAGTGCGTCGCGCCCTTGGAGATGGCCCAGACCTTCATGGCGTGGGCAACGGCGTTGGCCACATCCAGGTCGAGCGGCTCACCGCCCTCGAGGGTTGCAGCAAGGCGCTTCCAAATGTCCTTGGGGAGGTAGTCCTTCATGACTTCCTCAGAGAACACCATGGTCCCGAAGCGGTCAGTAAGTTCGGCCATACGGAACTCCCTTCGTATCGGCACCGCGTGAGAAGCGGTGTTGATTACTAACGAACGAGTCATAGCTTAGACTCGCCGTGTTTCCGCGACATTACCGTTATGTTGCCGTCGCGAAACCAATCATTGAGGTTACCCTATCGAGGCGGCGTTGCCACCCTCAACAGCCAATCAACTGCATAAATTGCAGACCTCTCCCCATGGTTTAAGGGTAGCCAATTTGGGACGGGGCTTTATTAACTGGTATTTCGCATCAGATACCATTCAATATAGCCCCATCCTACATTGACCGCTCTGTTATAGGAAATGCCGATAGCAAGGCATCTTTGATTGGTATCCCCAAATAGCGAGTGAAACTCCACCGTGGCACAGTGGTGCAGTAGAATCCTTACAACACATCACACTATTACGTATCTAGAGGAGCACGATATGCGCGTCGACGAGGTTTTTAAGCAGGCAGCATCCCAGGGCACCGCGCCCGTTTCGTTTGAGATGTTCCCGCCCAAGGGCGAGCTGACCCTCGATACGGCTCGCGAAGTGGCAGGCAATCTGTGCAAGCTTTCGCCGAGCTTTGTCTCGGTCACCTGCTCGGCCGGCGGCTCGGGCAACGGTGCCACCACCGCCCCCATCGCGCATATGATTACGAGCGAATTCGATACGCCCTCGGTAGCGCACCTCACCTGCGTTGGCCGCACCCACGCCGGCATCGCCGCCAAGATTGACGAGTATCGCTCGGCCGGTGTGGAAAACGTGCTAGCCCTGCGCGGCGACCTGCCCGCTGGCGCGACTGAGGATGACAAGCCCGCCTCGGACTACGCCTACGCCCGTGACCTCATCCCCGAGCTCGTCGACGCCGGCTTTTGCGTGGGCGCCGCAGCCTACCCTGAGGGTCACATTGCCTGCGAGGATCTCAACCTCTCGGTCGAATACCTCAAGCAAAAACAGGACGCCGGCGCGAGCTTCTTTGTGACGCAGCTCTTTTTTGACAACGAGTGCTTCTACCGTTTTCGTGAGCTTGCCGACAAGGCCGGCATCACCGTGCCCATTACCGCGGGCATCATGCCGTTTATAGGCAAGTCGCAGATCAGCCGCATGGTCTTTATGTGCGGCGCGTCGCTGCCCTCCCCCGTCATCAAGATCCTCGCCAAGTACGAGAACGACCCCGAGAGCCTGCAGGCAGCCGGTGTAGATTATACCGCCCGTCAGCTTTGCGACCTCAAGGAGCACGGTGCCGACGGTCTGCACCTGTACACTATGAATCGTCCTGCGATCGCCGCAACCATTATGGAGCGCCTGGGGTAATGGAAAAACCGCACATCGATACAGCTTTTGGTGAAGTGCCGGCCGACCTTGCGTCGCCGGCGCTCTACCGTATCGATGCTGCCCATCGCCCCCGAGTCGACCGTGCCGAGATGCTGCGGTATCTGGGCTACGGCGGCCAGCAGATTGAGCCCGAGCTGTCGCAGCGTATTGAGCTTGTCGTTGAACGTTTGGAACTGGACATTGAGCCCCGTGGTGTGCGACGCGTGTTTGCCGTCGATGCCACGGGCGTCGACGAGCAGGGCGAGCCTTGCATCCGTCTGGTCGGCACCAACGTTGAGCTGCGCGGTCGTGATATCTATCGACATCTCAAAGATGCCCGCTTTGCCGCACTCATGGCATGCACCCTCGGCATGGACGCCGAGCGTCGCCTGCGAACCACGGGAGCCCAGCAGCCCCTAGAGGGAGCCGTGCTCGACGCCGCATGCTCTGCCTATGTAGAAGCCGCCGTCGAGCAGATGGACCAACAGGTCAAGGCTGCGGCCGCCGTACACGGACTCGCCGGTAACTGGCGCTTCAGCCCCGGCTACGGCGACTGCCCGCTTACGGCCCAGCACTCAATCGTGGCTGCGCTCAACGCCACGCGGCTCATCGGGCTTACCGTCACGCCGACCAGCCTGCTCATGCCCACCAAGAGCGTGACCGCGGTGATCGGTCTGTTTGATGGCAAGGTCCGCGACGCCCAGAGCCGCCCCACCTGCAATATCTGCCGCATGCGCGAGCACTGCCGCTTCCGCGCCGCCCACACCACCTGCTATTCCAGCCATTAGGAGCCCTCGATGTTTACTCCGCTTATCACCCATGATTCCGACGGTACCGCGCTGGCAGCGCCCGTCAATACTGCGCGTTGTAACGGCGCCACGTACAAGATGCGCACGATCGACGACCTTCGCATTAAGGACGATCGCCTGCGCGCCGCCATCGAGGGCACGGGGCATCTGCTGTTCGACGGCGGCATGGGTACCATGCTGCAGGCGGCCGGCATGAAGGCCGGCGCCCTGCCCGAGCTGCTCAACTTTGAGGAGCCTCAGGTCATCACCGATATCCAGCGTCAGTACGTCGAGGCTGGCTGCGACGTAATCACCGCCAACACCTTTGGCGCCAACGCCCACAAGCTCGACGGCGCCGCCACCGTGGCAGATGTCTTTGCCGCCGCCGTCGCCTGCGCCCGCGCGGCCGGCGCCCACTATGTCGCCGGCGATATCGGCCCCATCGGCGCACTGCTTCGCCCCTTGGGCACCCTGAGCTTCGACGAGGCCTATGACCTCTTTGCCGAGGAAGTGCGCGCCGGCGTCGACGCGGGCGTGGACCTCTTTATTATCGAGACCATGACCGACCTTGCCGAGATCAAGGCTGCCGTCCTCGCCTGCCGCGAGAACTCCGACCTGCCCGTCTTTGCCACCATGACCTTTGAGGAAGACGGTCGCACGTTCCTGGGTACGAGTCCCGAGGTGGCCGCCGTCACGCTCGACGCCATCGGCGCCGACGTTTTAGGCATCAACTGCAGCCAGGGACCGGCCGAGCTCCGAGGGCTCGCCGCACGCATGCTCACCGTTACCGACAAGCCCGTTATGGTGCAGGCCAATGCGGGACTGCCCCGCGTGGACGATGACGGCAATACCGTCTTTGACATCCAGGCACCCGAATACGCCGAGGCCGTCGCCGGCATGATTGAGGACGGCGTGAGCGTCGTGGGTGGCTGCTGTGGCACCACGCCCACGCACATGGCGGCACTTCGCACCCTCATCGACAACCACACGCCCAGCCCACGTCACCGCAAGCCCAGTATGTCGGTCACGAGCGCCCAGACGGTCGTGGACCTTCCCTGTGACGGCCACAAGATCGCCGTCATCGGCGAGCGCATCAATCCCACCGGCAAAAAGCGCCTGCAACAGGCCCTGCGCGACGGCGACCTAGACTACGTCGTGAGCCAGGGCATCAGCCAGCAGGAACAGGGCGCCGACATCCTGGACGTCAACGTAGGCCTACCCGAGATCGACGAGGTCAAGATCATCCAGCAGGCGACCGAGCAGCTCCAGGGCTCCACGCTGCTGCCGCTGCAGATCGACTCCACCGACCCCGCAGCCGTCGAGGCAGCCGTGCGCCGCTACGCCGGCAAGCCCATCATCAACTCGGTCAATGGCAAACGGCAAATCATGGATGAGATCTTCCCGCTAGTCGCCCACTACGGCACCAACGTCGTCGGCCTTACGCTCGACGAAGGCGGCATCCCCGATACCGCCGAGGCTCGCTTCGCCATCGCCGAGCGTATCGTGGCCGAGGCTGCCCGTTACGGCATCGGACCGGACCGCATCCTCATCGACTGCCTGGTCATGACCGCCTCGACCAACCAGCGCCAGGCCGAGCAGATCCTGCGCGCCATGTCCCTGTGCAAGGAGCGTCTGGGCGTCAAGTGCGCGCTCGGCGTATCGAACATCAGCTTTGGCCTGCCTGCCCGCCCGCTGCTGGGCTCGGTCTTTTTGGCTGCCGCTTTTGGCGCGGGCCTGGACGCCCCCATCATGAACCCGGGCTCTAAGCGCTTTATGGATACCGTCTACAGCTATCGCGTCTTGAGCGTTGAGGACGAGGGCTCGACCGGATACATCGAGCGCTACGCCGGCTGGACCGATCCGTACAAGATCGCCGCGAACCCGGCGGCGGCCCAGGCGGTATCGACCGACGCCGCGCCCGCCGCTGGCACCGCCGGCACCGACGGCAACGACGACCCGATTCGTCGCATGGTCGTCTCGGGCCGCAAAGGCGAGATCGCGGCCGAGACCGAGCGCCTGCTGGCAGATCACGACGCCATGGACCTCATCAACAACCACTTTATCCCCGCCCTCGACGAGGTCGGAGTCCTCTTTGACCAGGGCAAGTTCTTCTTGCCGCAGCTTATGGCCTCGGCCGAGGCCGCGCGCGTGGGCTTCGACACCATCAAGCGGCTGATGCCCGCCGGCGAGATTGCCGATAAGGGCAAGATCTGCGTGGCCACCGTCAAGGGCGATATCCACGATATCGGTAAGAACATCGTCAAGATGCTGCTCGATAACTACGGCTATACCGTCTTTGACCTAGGTCGCGACGTCGACCCGCAAGAGGTGCTCAAGACCGTACGGGAGCGCGACATCAAGCTCGTCGGTCTCTCGGCGCTTATGACCACCACGGTCGTCGCTATGGAGGAGACCATCAAGCTGCTTCATGCCGAGGTGCCGGGCGTCAAGATCATCGTGGGCGGCGCCGTGCTCACCCCCGAATACGCCAAGCAGATCGGTGCGGACTACTACGCCAAGGACGCCGCCGAAAGCGCTCGTATCGCCGAAGAGGTCTTTGGGCAGTAACACAACGGAAACAACCGAGCACCAAAACGTGCCGCACGCGCCACTTGGCACGTGTGGCACGTTAGAATAGATAAGACTATGCTCGTTTTGGCAGATAGGAGCGCAAGGATGGCGATCACGCCCGCAGAAATCGCGGAAACCCGCGGCATGGTTGAGGAGCAGAACCTCGACATCAGGACCATCACCATGGGTGTTTCGCTCATGGGTTGCGGTGACGAGAACCTCGACCGCATGTGCACGAAGATCTACGACCACGTGACGCACACGGCTGAGCACCTGGTCGAGACCGCCGAGAACCTCGAGCGCGAGTACGGTATCCCCATCGTCAACAAGCGCGTTTCCGTCACCCCGGTGGCGCAGATCGCCGCGTGCTGCAAGGATGAGGACCTCACCCCCATCGCGCATGCCCTCGACCGCGCGGCCGAGACGCTCGGCATCGATTACCTGGGCGGCTTCTCCGCACTCGTCCAGAAGGGCATCGGCGACGCCGACCGCCGCGTCATCCAGTCCATCCCCCAGGCGCTCGCCACCACCAGCCGCGTCTGCTCCAGCGTCAACGTCGCCAGTCTGCGTGCCGGCATCAACATGGACGCCGTGCTCATGGCGGCTCAGACCATCATCGATGCCGCTAAGCTTACGGCAGACGAGGATTCCGTTGGCGCCTCCAAGTTTGTCTGCTTTGCCAACATGGTCGAGGACTCCCCGTTTATGGCGGGCGCCGTCCACGGCGGTGGCGAGGCCGACGCCGTCATCAACGTAGGCGTCTCGGGCCCCGGCGTTATGGCTGCAGCCCTGGAGACGCTGCCCGACTCCGCATCAATGATGGAAGTCGCCGAGAAGATTAAGCAGACCGCCTTTAAGATCACCCGTGCCGGCGAGCTCATGAGCCGCGAGGCTGCCCATCGCCTGGGTGTCGAAAAGGGCATTGTCGACCTGTCGCTGGCTCCCACGCCCGCCATCGGCGACTCCGTTGCACGCATCCTCGAGATCATCGGCGTGGGCACCTGCGGTGGCCCCGGCACGACCTGCGCGCTCGCCATGCTCAACGATGCTGTCAAGAAGGGCGGCGTCATGGCCAGCTCCAGCGTGGGCGGTCTCTCGGGCGCCTTTATTCCCGTGTCCGAGGACGCCGGCATGATTGCTGCCGTCGAGGCCGGCGCACTTTCGCTCGAGAAGCTCGAGGCCATGACCTGCGTGTGCTCCGTTGGCCTGGACATGATCGCCATCCCCGGCGACACCCCGGTCGAGACCATCGCCGGCATTATCGCCGACGAGATGGCCATCGGCGTCATCAACAATAAGACCACAGCCGTCCGCGTAATTCCCGCCATCGGCAAGGGTGTGGGCGACTGCGTTGAGTACGGCGGTCTGTTTGGCCGTGCGCCCATCATGCCGGTGAACCCCAACGCCGGCACCGTGCTTGCCCACCGTGGTGGACGCTTCCCGGCACCGTTGAACTCGCTGAAGAACTAGCTGAGGGGGACTGGCGAGGAGCCCCGGGGAGGGCAAATATATAAGGTCGCCTGCTCGGACAGTCCTGACTCGCACGGAGAGCACATTAAGTGCTCTCCGGCTCGTGCGGAACTCGCGATCGACCTTATATATTTGCCCTCCCCGGGGCTCCCGCACAACGGGACCTCAGTTGGGTTCTATCCCGGTTGCAGTTGCTTCGCTCCTGCACCACTTGACTGGTGTGGCGGTTTGGCGTTGGATCGGCTCTTTCTGATATATGCTGGTTGCGGCTCTTCTTTTGGGAGGAGTCGCTTTTTTGTTGTGAGGGGGATGGCCCGTGGCTGATGGTGTAATTCAATCTGAGCTTCTTTCTGCGGATTGGAATGGCGAATGGATGCGTCTGCAGGCCGCTCGACATCGGACTGATGATTCTGTTGAGTGGGATAAAAGGGCTCGGCATTTTCGGCCGCTGGAGACTGCCCCGTATGCTCGGGATTTTATGAAGCTGTTGGCGTTAAAGCCTGGTGAATCCGTGCTGGATATGGGGTGTGGGGCTGGGTCGATTGCTATTCCGCTTGCTCAGGCTGGGCATCCTGTGATTGCTGCTGACTTTTCCCCTGCTATGTTGAGCACGCTTGATGCTGGCATTGAGTTCTATGGGCTCGAGGATCTTATTACGCCGCTTGAGCTTGCTTGGGATGATGATTGGGATTTGGTTGCACCGGTTGTGAAAGCGGTGGATGTTGCCTTTGCCAGTCGGTCGGTTACGACGACCAATCTAAAAGGTGCGCTTGCCAAGCTTGATCGTACGGCTCGTCGGCGTTGTGCTGTCACGATGGTCGCCAACTCCAGCCCGCGCTATGACCTGCACCTGATGAACGCCATCGGCGTCTCGGTTACCCGCAGCAACGGATTTGTATATGCCTTTAACATCCTTATTCAGATGGGTGCGTTGCCGCAGGTCACGTATTTTGAATCGCCCCGCCGCGACACCTTCGATAGTCTTGAGGCGGGCGTGGCAGACTTTTCTCGCATGCTCGAGCATGGCAACGAGGATAAGATTGACCGCCTGCGCGACTATATCGCCCACCACATGATCGAGAACCCCCATGCCGGCGAGCCGGGATCCAAGGGCGTACCGCAGGGACGCTACATGCTCGACCACATCCGCAAAGTCCGATGGGCGTTTATCGCCTGGGAACCGGTCTCCGTACCCCGCCCGTAGCCCATCTAAAGCTTGCATCGTCTTCCCGCCCGGCATCCGCATTCTTTGCGAACTGGGCAAACGCGCTCCACACCACGCCGTTCCTGCGCTATCGTGGGACAGCTCACGTAGATTAAGGCCCCATTGCGGGGCGCCCCATACATAGAAAGCGAGAACCCATGGCACTGACAGGAGCCCAGGTCAAGCAGCTTCGCAGCATGGCCCATCACCTCAACCCCGCCATCATCATCGGTAAGTCCGATGTCAACGAGGGCACCGTCGAGCAGACGGTCGCCTACCTGGAGAAGCACGAGCTCGTTAAGTGCTCCGTGCTGGACGGCTCCAGCCTTTCTGCCCGCGAGGCCGCCGAGGAGCTCGCCGAGCGCTGCCACGCCGACGTCGTTCAGGTTATCGGCCGCAAGTTCTCGCTGTATCGCGAGTCCTCGCGCAAGGATATCGAGAAGATCAAGCTCGTCTAAAACCGACTGGCCATACCGAGTAGCCTGTGGGCGTCCGAGTGATTCGGGCGCCCGTTTTTTATCGCTCGACAAGCACGCGCTTGAGCCTGCCTTCGACCAGGCGCTCATACAGGCGCCTTGTCTCGGGCTCAGGCACGCCTTGAACCTGCTCTCGCAGGTGGTGCATGTGGCCGCTGTATAGCTCGACAACATCGCGGCGTCGTCCCGCCGCACCGTAAACGCGCATGGCACAGCGAACCATGTCCTCGCGCGCAGTCTCTTGGCGAAGCCCCGATTCAACGAGCCAAATTGCCGATTGCAGGTCATTTTCCTCGAGAGCGGCATTCGCTCCCCTAATCATGCAGTCGATGTACTTGGATTGCATAATGTGGCGCATGCGCGTAAAAAACGTGGGATTGCAACCGGTGGGAACATACAGCGGCCCCGCGTAGAGCTGCTCAACCTTAAGACAAAGCTCAACCAGGTGAGGGCCTCTCGCGCCCATACGGTTTCCCAGGATCTCGCGGCTCAGCTGGTCAAAGAGCCTTACATCGGTCTTAACGTAGTCGCCGTTGAGCCCTATGCACTCGTTTTGGATGAGCACGCACGACTTGCCATCCGGCGTTGGACCCAAAGCCGAGCGCAAGCGCGATACCGTCGAATACAGATTGTTGCGCGCGGCGCTAAACTCGGCATGGGGCCACAACTCCATGGCGATTGTCTCGCGGTCGACCATGGCATCCATGCCCAACGCGAGCCGCTCGGCAAGTGTTGCCGCCTTTTTGCGACGCCACATCTTATCCGTGATGGGAAAGCCGTCGCGCTCGGCGCGAAATGTGCCAAACATGCGCATCTCAATATGGCCGATCGTATCGACAGCCTCAACCTCGCCCGCCTGGAACAGGTGCTCGCTTTCGCCCTCAAAATCATCGCGTAGTGAATACCGCGACAGCTCACGCACCGGAAGCTTCTTGCGAATCCTGACGGCAGGCTCGCCCAGACAGTGCATCGCAAGACGCGCAAATAGCCGATACGATGGGTCTAAAATCCCCGAGCGATTCATAGACATCCAGGCGGCAAGATCGCTATCGCGGCCCGCAGCGGCCAGGTGCAGCGCCACGATCCAGGCTTCTGAGCCACCGACCTGCGTCTTGCTAATGTCGAGCAGCTCCGCCTCTTCGCGAACCGATACCAGCGACGTATTGCGCAGGTACGCCGCACGTTCCAGCAACAACGCGTTTTCGCGCATGTACGCAATCGATTCGTCGGCGAGCTTGAGTACCTGAACCGCGCGAAACTTCGCGTTGACCGGCCGCCCCTCCGCCAGCGATTGCCAACCCTCCAGCAATAACCCAAACAGCTGAATTTGATTGTCACGAACACGCACCGCAAAGCGGTCGAGCTCGCCAAACGCCACATCGTCGGTCACGGGCAAGCCCGCGAGCAGGCGCCGCGCCGCGAGCACCATACGCAGCCAAATGGATGGCGCCTTAAGCCCGCGGATATCGAGCGCCTCGAGTATCTGCGCCATCTTGTCATCGCGCTCGTCGGGTTTAGCAAACGAGCCGTCGAACAGCTCCACCAGCATATGGTCGGCCTGTATGAGAATCCCCGCGATGTCGAGCTCGCAATCATAAGCTTTGCACGCCTTGAGCTTCGCGAGAACATTGCCATCTTCCGCTCGCTCGGTTAGGTGGCGCTTGACCTCGATATGCGCGGACAGCATGTCGAGCACCTCGCAGGATGTCTGTTCTTGCACAACAGGGTTGGCGGGAAGCCCCAGATCATTGTCGCCATAAAAGGCGATGGTGAGCGCCTGGGCTATTTTCCAGGTAGCGGGATCGACCTCGTGCGCCGCCTGGTCACCCGCACGTTCGATAACGGACGCCATATACCTTGCTAGCTTTGTATTGCACACGCTGACAGCCGCCAGATACACGCCGAGTGCCTCGGCGGGTGCCGGCTCTTGCTCCTGCTTTTCCGCATTGATCATCGCCGACGCCGCACGGCAAATGTCCCCTCCGTGCCCGGTCAGGGCAAGATCGGCCCCATACTGCCCGGCAAGTTCCAATACCACATGGCGGTCCAAGAACGCGTCGGCCAGGTCCATAGCCAAATCGCATCGGCCCGCCTTGATCAAAATGCGAGCAGCCCGCGATACAAGTTCGGGACGGATCTCGGCAACAAGCTTTCGCAGCCTCAGGCGCGCGTTGTCCTTAGCGCCCAAACACCTAAAGGTGCGATCAGACGGATCCACGCCAAAAATCGGATAATCGCGCACAAAGATGGACTGGTCGACCATCGAAAGCCTCACGCCGCACGCCTCTAGCTCCGCAATGCGGCCCTCGCCCATCAGCACCATCAAGCAGGCAACGGTAAACAACAGGTTGTTCTCGAGCGATGCAAGATCGGCCAGCGCCGCACCGTACACGTTGACGATTTCGTTCTCGAGCAAGCCGGCAACATCGCCCTGTCCATACATTCCCGTCTGCAGGGCCGATACCAGCTCGGGTACGCCCTGTGTGAGCCGATAAAAATCGAGCGATGTGCTGATCGAGAACGCCGTGGCCCATGACGAATACTCATAGGCGTGCACCTTGAGCATCTGCGCATTGACTTTTACAGAATCGCCCAGCCCGTGGATAAGCAATCGGTTGGAGGGGCGGCAGGCAATAAAGACCCCCGTCCCCGTAGCACGTAAGCTGCGGATTCGATCGATGAGGTCCTCGGTTTCGTGCTGCTCGAGATTGGGCACGTTGTCGATCGCAACGAGCGAATGAGGTTTGTCCTTAAGCTCATCGGCGACAACCTCGAGCTGCATAAAGAGCTCGCGTCCAATCGCGCGGTCGGCCTCGATAATCCGAACCGGCCCTCGCGTGGGGTCCGATTTAACCTCCTGCACGTATTGCAGCAACACCGACGTCTTACCAAACCCATCGGGCGCGTAGAGCAAAACAATTCCCGCCTTGCGCCCTTTAACGATGAGCTCGTTCATCAAGCGATCGCGCCGCACCATATAGCCGCCGCCCGTCGGCATCAACTCGAGGTCGTCCGTATTGCCCAAATCGTTTACCATGCTTGCTCCTCAACTCGACCATATGGACACCGTAGCTGCAGGACCATATGAGCCGCCCCGTGAATAGCGCGACTTAGAGTTTTTAATTGTCTGCCGGTACGTGTTTGGCAAGTTTTTGTACAGCGAGGCCCGATGGTAACTTATCCCCCGACCAATAGGTCTTTGCGCAGGTCAATGCGCTTGCCAGCATGTCCCATCCCATTTGCAGTGTAGCGCAGTCGGCTATTTTTATTTGAGTTGCGCAACTCGCCTACTCCTCGCTACCGCCTGCGACTCTATGGTGGCAAATGTGCATAGAATCTGCTATAGAATGAATCACAAAAATTTAAAACCCTCCAGTCAAGCACGCGGCAAGGTTTCCGTCATGTATACGCCACGGCGTATGTCCACTAAAAAGGCCCCCGCAAAGCGAGGGCCTTTTGGAAAGCTATGCAAGATCGCTTGGTCGCGTTACTCGCAGAGCGAAAGAGCGGCCTCGTCAGCAACGACGACGCAGTTGGTGTGCAGTTGCAGGATCGAAGCCGGGCACTTGGGCGTAACCGGACCATAGCACATATCGTGCACGGCCTGAGCCTTGGCCTCGCCGTTGGCGACAACCAGGATCATGCGGGCATACATGATGGTCTGGGTGCCCATGGTGTAAGCCTGACGGGGCACATCATCGATGCTGTCGAACAGGCGGCTGTTAGCCTGAATGGTGCTCTCGGTCAGGTCGACGCAGTGCGTACCCTTGGAGAAGTGGTCATCGGGCTCGTTGAAGCCAATATGACCGTTATTACCAATGCCGAGCAGCTGCAGATCCGGGTAACCGGCGGCAGCGACGATCTTGTCGTACTCGGAGCAGGCAGCAGTGGCATCGGGGTTGGAGCCATCGGGCACGTGCGTGTTGTTCAGATCGATATTGATGTGATCGAAGAAGTTCTCGCGCATAAAGTAGTGATAGCTCTGGGGATCGTCGTGCGAAAGACCACGATACTCGTCCAGGTTATAAGTGCTGACCTCGGCGAAGTCGACGTCGCCCTTCTCGTACCAAGCGGCGAGCTGCTTGTAAGCGCCAATCGGGGTGGAGCCGGTGGCAAGACCCAGCACGCAATCGGGCTTGAGGATAACCTGGGCCGAGATGATATTAGCGGCCTTGCGGCTCATATCCTCGTAGTCTTTAGCTTTAATGATTTTCATTACGCGTCCTTTCTCGTACAAGAGAGGCAAGGCTCCCCTTACAAGCACTTGCCCGCGGCCCGCGTCGGCCGCAACCAACGTGTGCGGCCACCAGGGCGAGGTCGCGTAATATATGTGTCTCGTGTCTAACCGCGTCGAGGCCCCTGCCCGTCCACGGTGACCCAAAGCTGTTTAGCTTCGGACAATCCCCATCTTGCCACGGAGGGCGCCCTCTTTCAAGCGCGCCCTCCGTAAACGTGATTGAATTGTAGGCTAAAGGCCAAGCGGAGCGACTAGCGCTCGCGAGCAACGATGAGCTGGTCCATCTCCTCGACATGCTCGCCAACGGAGCCCTTGATGCTCGAGAACTCAACAGAGTTGCACACCAAGATGGGAACCGTCACATCGTAACCCTCGGCAGCAATTGCCTCGCGATCGAACTCGATGAGCACGTCGCCCTTATGGACGACATCACCCACCTGTGCATGCACGCTAAAATGCTTGCCCTCAAGCTGGACAGTGTCCAAACCAACATGGATGAGCACGTCTAGACCATCGACCGTGTTGAGCGCAACGGCATGACCCGTGGGAAAAATCGCCTCGACCTTAGCGTCAGCCGGAGCAATCACACGTGTACCCGTAGGCTGAATCGCCACGCCCTGGCCCAAAAGGCCGGTAGCAAACGTCTGGTCTTTGACCTCGGATAACGGAATGACGTCGCCCGAGATGGGAGCATCCAGCGTAAGGACTCGACCACGCATACCAAAAGACCTCAGGACTTTAGTGAACATGCTCCCCCTCGGACATACCAATCAATCAAAATAACTTTAACAGTTTACCACTTGGCACCCGTTTTTGACCATTAGGGAAGTTCGCGCTTGACAACCTCGACGATGTCGTCAACCACACGCTGGGTCAACTCGTGCGTCTCGGCCTCGGCCATCACACGGACCAGCGGCTCGGTGCCACTCGGACGTACCAGAATGCGGCCGCGACCGTTGAGCTCCTTCTCGGCGGCAGCGACGGCGTCCCAAATGGGCTGACAATCGTCCAGGCCGGCCTTATTGTCGGAATGTACGTTGACAAGTACCTGCGGGTACTTCTTCATGATGCCGGCAAGGTCGGTGAGGGTGCGGCCGGTGCGCTTGAGCACGGCCAGAAGCTGCAGGGCCGTCACCAAGCCGTCGCCGGTGGTGTTGTGCTCCAGGAAGATGATGTGGCCGGACTGCTCGCCGCCGATGACGGCACCGTCCTCGAGCATACGCTCGAGAACATAGCGGTCGCCCACGGCGGTCTGGACCATCTCGAAGCCCTGCTCCTTCATGGCGATGGAGAAGCCTAGGTTGCACATAACGGTCGAGACGATCTCGGAGTTGGCGAGCTTGCCGCGAGCGGCCAAGTCGGAGCCGCAGATGGCCAGGATGTAGTCGCCATCGATTTCGTTGCCCTCGCTGTCCACGAACAGCACGCGATCGGCGTCGCCATCGTGAGCCAGACCGATGTCGGCGTGGGTGCGCAGCACGAGCTCACGCAGGGGCTCAAGATGAGTGGAGCCGCACTCGACGTTAATGTCGGTGCCGCAGTAATCGGTGTTGATGGCATGGACCGTGGCGCCCAGGCGCTGCAGTGCGGCGGGCGTGGTCTGGCAAGAAGCACCGTGGCCGCAGTCGACGGCAACAACCAGGCCATCGAGTTTAAGGCCGTCGAGCGTGCTGATGGCATGATCGACATATGCCTTGCGGGCGTCCTTCATCTTGATGATGTGACCCACACCGGCGCCGGTCGGCAGCGTGTCGGCAGCCATGGCCTCCTCGGACATGACCCAGGCGCTGATCTCTTCCTCGACAGCATCGGGAAGCTTCATGCCCTTGCGGCTAAAGAACTTGATGCCGTTGAACTCCGGCGGATTGTGCGAAGCAGAGATGACGATACCGCCGTCGAGCTCGTTTTGGACGGTGAGCAGCGCCACGGCCGGCGTAGGGATAACGCCGCAGCAGTGCGGTCGGCCGCCCTCGGCCATAATGCCGGCGGTCAGAGCACTCTCGAGCATGGTGCCCGAAAGACGCGTGTCACGGCCGATGCAAATGTCCGGACCAAGGAACTTGGTCGCCGCACGGCCAAGACGAAACGCGAGGTCGCACGAGAGGTCGGCGTTGGCGACGCCGCGGACGCCATCGGTACCGAAGATGTTCTGGGGCATAGGATCGCTCCTTCCCAAGTGGGCAAAACGCAGTCGCCCACCCTAGTCGAAAAAGAAAAGCGGGACCCGCCGAGCAATCGGCAGGCCCCGCTTGTACATTGTATCTCGTAAGGAGATAAAACCTTAGCGCTTGGAGAACTGGGGAGCGCGGCGAGCCTTCTTGAGGCCGTACTTCTTGCGCTCGACCACGCGAGCATCGCGCGTAAGGAAACCGGCCTTCTTGAGGTCAGCACGGTAGTCGCCAGCGTTCAGAAGAGCGCGAGCGATGCCCAGGCGCAGAGCGCCGGACTGACCGGAGATGCCGCCGCCATCGCACAGAGCGATAACGTCGAACTGACCGGCGGTGTCGGTCACCTTGAAGGGAGCAAGGGCGTTCTCAACGAGCTGATGACGGCCGAAATACTGCTCGGCGTCACGCTTGTTGATGGTCACCTTGCCGGTGCCGGGGACGAGACGGACGCGGGCGACGGCGTTCTTACGACGGCCGGTACCCTGGTAGACAACGGTGTTCTCAGCCATCTTTAAGCCTCCAGCTCAATCTTCGTGGGGTTCTGGGCAGCGTGCGGATGCTCGGCACCAGCGTAGACCTTAAGCTTGGTCATCTGGGCACGGCCGAGGGTGGTCTTGGGCAGCATGCCGCGAACGGCGCGCTCGATGACCTTCTCCGGGTGCTTCTCCATAGCCTGGCGGAAGCTCTCAGCCTTGAGGCCGCCGTTGTAGCCGCTGTGGCGATAATAGGTCTTCGTGTCGGCCTTGTTACCGGTAAGCTGGACCTTATCGGCGTTGATGACGACAACGAAGTCGCCGCAGTCGCTGTTGGGCGTGAACTGGGGCTTGTTCTTACCGCGCAGGATCATTGCGATCTGAGTGGCAAGACGGCCCAGGACAGCACCATCGGCGTCGACGAGAACCCAGTTGCGCTGGACCTCGCCCTGCTTGGCGTAGTGAGTCGATTTCGAAATCACTTAGACTCCTCCATGTACAGTACGTGTTGTTACAGAGATTCACGGGGCTCTGCAAGTAACCCGTCCATATTACCCCGCTCGTCGCCCGAGTCAACAGGTATTTTGGTTCTGACCAGACTTTCTGCACATGTCGTCCATGGGTCATGATGTCGCGACACTAGCGCTCGACAAATGCCTCGATATCACTCAGTAGGCGCTTTGCCTCCTGGCGGCCCTGAATATACAGGTCGAGGAGCTTTGCTGGATCGTGCTCAACGTGGCCGACCTCGACTGGCTTTTGCGGAGCAACGACCAGCGCGCGGCCCTCGCGCTCATACTTCCACAGATGCATGCGCTGGATGTTATAGCGCTCGTGGCGCGTCTCGATAGCCTCGAGCAGGTAGGGGTAGTCGGCATAGCGGGCGCGCGCGGCGGGCATAAACTCGTAGGGCTTTTTCTCGTACGAGCGGTCCTGCGTGACAATGACAACCGCGCGATCGAAGCCCGCCTCCTCCAGCACGTGCTCGATGGGAACCGAATCGGCTACGCCACCGTCGACGTATTTGTGCCCGTCAATCTCGACCGGCGGCGTCACCAGCGGCAGCGACGTCGAGGCGCGCACGGCATCGAGGTCGAGCACGGCGCTTTTGACCGGCAGGTACGCGGCGGTTCCAAAGAGCATGTCCGTCGCGACGACGTACATCTCGATGGGGCTCGCATCAAACGTCTCGTTGTCAAAGGGATCCAGGCGGTCCTGGACATCGTTGAAGATAAAGTCGTAACCCACAATGGAGCCCGTGGACGCAAACGATGCGGCACCCATGAAGCGGTTGTCGTTGCAGAAAGCCAGGTTGATGCGGTTGGCACGACCGATCTGGTGCGACTTGTAGTTCACGCCGTTGAGGGCGCCAGCCGATACGCCGTAGACAGCCGGAATCTCGACGCCAGCCTCCATGAGGACGTCAAGCACGCCCGCGGTAAACTGCCCGCGAAAACTACCGCCCTCCAAAACGAGCGCGACTTTACCAGCGTTCTTTGCCCTATCTTCTGCAGTCATATTGACCTCCTGCTGTTTCGTTTTGGCCTTCTTCTACCCAGTTTTGGGATAGAGAGCGCATTGGTTTTGGAGTTGCGGAGGACGGGGCGGTCGGCGGAAAGCCCGTCCCACTCTGCGTTGCTGCGGCGTTTTCTTTACGCTCGCGCCCTGCACAGAGTTCGATTCTCCGCGGGTTTGGGATTCCGTTGATGCGGCGCATGGTCGGCTGAGATTCGATAGCATCGCATCTATATAGGGTTGGAGCTTTGCGCGGAGAATCCGCGTGTTCGCTTCGCGAACCCGCACCGGCTTCGGCCGCCTGCCGGCGTCCTCGCCCGCGGGCTAAAAACGCTCACGCGTTTTCCTAACGCCCGCGCCCTGCACAGAGTTCGATTCTCCGCGGTACGGGGGGGTGGCGTTGGCGCGGGGTATTGCCGGTCGTCATCCCATCGGCATCGCATCTGTATAGGGTTGGAGCTTTGCGCGGAGAATCCGCGTGTTCGCTTCGCGACCCCGCACCGGCTTCGGCCGCCTGCCGGCGTCCTCGCCCGCGGGCTAAAAACGCTCACGCGTTTTCCTAACGCCCGCGCCCTGCACAGAGTTCGATTCTCCGCGGTATCTGTAAGTAATAAAAAAGCAGGTAGAGACACTTCTCTACCTGCTTGTAACTATTGGTGGAGGCGCGGAGAATCGAACTCCGGTCCACGAAAGCCCCCTGATTGGCATCTCCAAGCTCAGTCGCTGGTTTAGTCTCGGACGCTTTGCGCGCAACGACACGCTCGCGGCATCCCAACCGGTTCGGTCTTAGCCTGCGCCATACCGATTACGTGCGCAGGAGCATTCCCCTAAAATGACGTCGCGCCGGTGTCGGGGAAATCACCGGGTTGACGCGCCGCTATAAACTAAGCAGCGAGAGCCATAGGCTCAAAAGAAGAGTTGTTGTCAATTCAATTTGACGGTACCCCTATTTAACGAGGCGAGGAGACCTCGGCTTGCTTCCTCTCTCAGAGCTATCGTGTCGAAACCAGTCGCCCCCGAATGTCGGGAAAGTCTGGATGGTATCGGATCTGCAAACACCCGATAACCGTCGACTTTTCAAGGAACACGCGGGGTGAACCCCGCTCGTGGATAGCTATCTTACCACGTTCTAAAGGCAGACAGCCGCTCTATGCACGAGCTGTGAAGACCCTAATGTGCGCCGCACTTCGCACTTTTGCTACCGATCACGTCACGTATATTTTCGCCAAGCAAAATTGACCCGTCGAAAGGACCGTTATGGATACCAAGCAGCAACTCATCAATGCCCTCGCAGGCCTGGGCTCAACCATTACCGAAGCTATGGATGTCATCGAAGGCTTTGCCCCCTGCGGACATCCCGCCCTCACGGTATCGAACGCACTCGTCGTGCTGGACGCTGACGATGATGCAGCTCTCGCCCAGCAGCTTGAGACCGTCGAGGGCTTTATCGACCACGTGAGTGAGAACCGCGGCGTGGCCGCCTACCACGGCATCGAGGTCGAGCTCGCGGGTCCCAAAGCCGATCTACTCGCAGCAATCCGCGAGGTAGGCGCCCTTATGCAGACCGCAGGCGTCAAGAACACCCAGGTCAACGAGTGGGTTTACCGCAGTCTAGCAGCACTCGACAGCTCCGACGAAAAGGCAGCCGAGCAGCTCGCAGAAAGTCCCGCCATTAAGGCCGAGCTTTTGTAAATAGCAGACGCGGGCCCTTTGGCGTATCGTCGTCCAAGAGGCCCACAAACAGCTCGCGTCAACCGATAGCCGCGACGCCGCGTTCGGCCAAAGCAAGAATCGGCATCATTTGACGAGGTGTCTTTGCTGCAAGATCGGCATGTTCGAGCAGTTTGCGATCGTTAGTTACCAAGTAATCTGCCCCAGCGCGTCTGCATGCCGCCAACACCAAATTATCCTCGTAATCATGATGAAGCGTTAGATACTTATTGGCCAACCACAAATCGGATGCGTCTGCGCCCACGGCGGTGGCGTTTTCGGTCATATTTCGAACAAACGCCAGCGCGGCCTCGCCTATCGCTCGTGCCGATGCTTCGTCGACCGAGCCTTTTTTAGCAATAACCCTGCGCTTGAGCTCGTGCTGGACAACATACAGTACATCCTTGGCGATATGCACCGGAAAGAGCAACGTTGCGCCAGATTCCGCAGCCCGTCCGATAAACGCACGCGCGGCAAGCGACTCGGCATGGTCGACGCAAAATGAATCAACCCATACGTTGGCGTCCACCATGATCTTGAGGGGAGCCCCGCTCACAGGATCATCCCCTTTTGGCGATAGCGCTCGTCCATGGCTTCGGAATAGATTGTGTCCCAATCGCGATCGTCGGATACGGGCGACGTAGCAATGCCCAGGTCCGCGTAAAGCCGGTCTGCCGCTGCCCACGACGCGGCGAACAGAGTATCGGGCACGACGGTCTGTTGCCGGTCGTCGACGGCCGCAAGCACTTCCTCGCACTGCCCGCCACCCTGCGCGACCTTGGCCACCACCTTTTTGATGAGCTCGGGCAGTGAGGCGCCCGAAAGCCGCAACGCTTCCTCCGCATGGTCCTTGACCTGACGATCGACGCGAACATTCACCTGCGCCATGCTGCCAACAGCACCCATCTCAACCTCACCTTCGACTTCTGCTATCTTTGCTAGCATCACTATATATTGCTGCTAGCACATGGTCAAACGCAAAAGGCCTGCATTCCGACAGATGCAACACCGTCCAAATGCAGGCCATAAACTCAAGCAAAAGCGCTAGCGCAGATATGCCTTCGCGTTGCTCAGGCTGTAGGCAATCGTCGAGCCATTGTGCAGCAGCGACGACGCCTGCGGGGTAATCGCGCCGGTAATGCCCAGTGCCAGGAGCGCTGAGTTGGTGAGCATCACCTTAGAATAGGAGCTCGTCAAACGATCAACGAGGCCCTGGCTCATGCGGCGCAGGCGCACGATCGCGGCCAGATCCGTGTCGGTCAGGATGATGTCGGCGACCTCCTTGGCAATGTCGCTTCCGCCACCCATCGCCAGGCCCACGTCAGCCAAACCGAGTGCCGGCGAATCGTTAACGCCGTCGCCCACCATGGCAACGTGGCGCCCCTCGCCCTTAATGCGCTCTACATACGCGTACTTGTCCTCGGGCAGCAGCTCGGCCTTAAACTCGTCGACTCCTGCCTCTCGCGCAATACGCTCGGCCGTGCGCTCGGAATCGCCCGTGAGCATAACGACATGCTTAACGCCCAGCGCATGCAGGTCGGCGATGGCCTCGCGCACGCCGGGTTTGAGCGGGTCCTCGATACCGAGCACGCCAACGACCGTGCCGTCGACCGCCAGGTACAGCGGCGACAAGCCCTGCATCTGGGACTCGATGCGCTCCTTGATGTCGGACTCAAGCTGCGCACCCTCGTCCTCGAATACAAAGTGCGCGGAACCGATGATGGCGCGACGCTCTTCAATGGACGAAGCGATACCGTGCGCCACGATGTACTCGACGGCAGCATGGCGCTCGCGGTGCTCGAGTCCGCGCTCACGTGCCGCATTGACCACGGCGCGCGCCACCGGATGCGGAAAATGCTCCTCCAGGCAAGCGGAAAGGCGCAGAATCTCGTCCTCACTCCAGCCATCGGTGGTAAGCACGCAAGCCAGGCGCGGCTGTGCCTCGGTCAGCGTGCCGGTCTTATCAAACACAATGGTGTCGGCCTTGGCAAACGACTCAAAATACTTCGCGCCCTTGACCATAACACCCATCTTGGCAGCGTCGCTCATGGCAGTCATGACGGCGACGGAACCCGTGAGCTTGAGTGCGCACGAGTAGTCGACCATCAGCGCCGCCGAGGTCTTGATGAGGCTTCGCGTGGTGAACGCAACCAAGCCCGCAAGCAGAAAGTTCCACGGGACGATCTTGTTGGCGAGGTCTTCCATATGCGACTGGCCCTCGGACTTGAGCGAGTCGGCCGCCTGCACGAGCGAGACGATCGAGCGGAGCTTGGTCTGGGCCGTATTGGCGCGCACGCGCACCAAGATGCTGCCGTCTTCCACGACGGTTCCGGCGAACACGTCGTCGCCTGCGCTGCGCTCGACGGCAAGCGGCTCGCCGGTCAGGGTCGCCTGGTTGACCATAGCGCTCCCCTGCTCAACAACACCATCGATGCAAATGGACATGCCAGTACGCACGGCGACCAGATCGCCGGGCTCAAGCTCGGTGGCGGGAACGCTCACCTCGGTGTCGCCGACAACCTTTTGCGCCTTGTCGGGCACGTCGAGCAGCGAGTTGATGAGCTCGTTTTCGCTCATGGCGCGGGTGTAGTCCTCGAGCAGCTCGCCCACGTTGAGCAGGAACATCGTCTGGCCCGCGGTGTCGACGTCGCGTTTGACGAACGAAATGCCGATGGCCGAAGCGTCGAGCACAGGAACGGTCAGGCGTGGCTGCGCCAGCTCATGAAGGGCAGCGCGCAAAAAGGTCATGTAACCGGCTACGACAAACACCGCACGCAGGGGCGTGGGCAAAA
Source organism: Collinsella sp. AM17-1 (assembly GCF_003470665.1). GTDB lineage: Bacteria > Actinomycetota > Coriobacteriia > Coriobacteriales > Coriobacteriaceae > Collinsella. The sequence goes on along the minus strand of NZ_QRJZ01000001.1, from coordinate 94,164 downwards.
ACCATCGGCGCGCATAGTGGGCGCCGATGAGTGTAGCAAGATCCATAACGAGCTTGTGCTTGCGTGGCTCAAGCTGCATCACGTAACCCGTCTTTGCGTCGGCAATGGCCTGGGCGTCGAGTGCGCCCAGAGCATCGAGCACGCCTGCACGACGCTGCTCGTCATATTCGAGCGCCATCTGGCCGATGCGGCCGTAGACGCGCACCTTGCGCACGCCATCGATTTCGCCACTGAGCTTTAGAAGCGCATCGAGATCGCTCTCTGGCACAGGACCCGCCAACTGAAGACGGGTCCTGCCGGGGATCTCGCTGATAATCGAGAATCTCATAGTTTGTGCCTGGGAGTGCTACTCGGCTGCCTTGTCCGCAGCGGCCTCGCTCTGGGTGATGTAGGCCGCCTCGGCAACCATGTCGTCGACATTAGCCTTGGCCTGCTCGACCATGTCCTGGTAGCCATTCTTGATGCGCATGCCGCACGCGATACCCTGCACGCAGGCATTCTTTACCGGAGCGCTGGTAAGCAGCTTGATGCCGGCCGTGCCAAGCAGAAAACCGCCACCGACAAGCAGGGTATTGAACGTCGACTTCTTCATGTTGCTTCTCCCTTTTGCCGCATTGGACGCGGCACGGTGCCTCAGTACTCGAGTAAACAAGTTTGCTCGAGCACACTTTTGGAAAATAGTTTAGTTTATCTAACTATTGAGGTCAACAAAGGTTAACTTTTTGGAAATCTTAAGGTGCGGAACAGCCAGCTTCTGGCAATCCGCCCGCCGCGATGTACATCCGTAACGCCAAAGAGGTGTCCCTCTTCCCTCCAGCAAATTGAAGGTGAATGGTTTTCCGCAAAGTGAACGAGCAAAATTGGACCCCCGAAGCATCCGCATTTTTTCGCAGCAAAATCGCAGGAAACACTCGACAAAACCGCAGGAAACCGAGTCAGAAAAGTGTTGATGTTTCAGGGGTCCAAAATAGGTCGTTCACTTCGCGGAAAAGTATTCACCTTCGTTTTCAACATCCATAAAGAATGAGGGCGCCAACGGCGCCCTCATTCACCAAATTCCATTCAGCCTACCTGACCCGAACGGCCGAGTCGTCACGAAACCCGGGAGCCCCGGCAGGGCGGGTGCTTGCTCAAAATGAGTTCCGCACGCAAAGAAGGCCACTTAATGTGGCCTTCGTCTTGCGCAGGACTGTTTGAAATTTTGAGGAAGCACCCGCCCTGCCGGGGCTCCCGGGTTCCCGCTTACGAGAGCGACGTTCTCAGCAACTCGTTGAAGAGCTTCGGGTTGCCCTTGCCGCGGCTCGCCTTCATGCACTGACCCACCAAAAAGCCGATGACCTTCTGGTTGCCGTCGCGGTACTGCTGCGCCTGCTCGGCACAGTTTGCCAACACCTCGTCCACAATCGGCTGCAGCGCGCCGGCATCGCTCACCTGACGCATACCGCGTTCGTCGACGATCTTGTTGGGGTCGTCACCGGTCTGGGCCATAGCCTCAAAGACCTCGTGCGCTTGGTTGGAGCTGATGGCATCGGTCGCCAGCAGCTTGGCAAGAGCGGCCACCTGAGTCGGCGCGATGCCGGACTCGGCGAGCGACACGCCCGCGCCCTTAAGGTAGGCGATCATCTCGTTGACCAGCAGGTTTGCGACCGTCTGGGCCTCCTTGCCAGCCATACCAGCAGCAGCGGCCTCAAAGAACTCGGCAAACTCGGGGTCGCCGGCGATCTGCTCGGCGTCGGCCGCCTTAATGCCAAAGTCGGCCTCAAAACGGGCGCGCTTGGCATCGGGCAGCTCAGGAATCTCGCCACGGCAGCGGTCGATGAACTCATCGTCCAGATCGAACGGTGCCAGGTCGGGATCGGGGAACAGACGATAGTCGTCGGCCGTCTCCTTCACACGCATAACCACGGTGCGCTTACGGCTGGGCTCCCAGTGGCGGGTCTCCTGATAGATGATGCCGCCCTCCTCGAGCACCTCGGCCTGACGGCAAATCTCGTAGGCAAGGCCGTCGTGTAGGCTCTTAAACGAGTTGAGGTTCTTGAGCTCGGTCTTGGTACCCAGCTTGGTCTCGCCGCGGCGGCGCAGCGACACGTTGCCGTCGCAGCGCATGGAACCCTTCTCCATGGAGCAGTCCGAAATGCCCAGCGTCACAAAGATGCGACGGAGCTTCTCCATAAACAGGCGCGCTTCCTCGGGCGTGCGCAAGTCGGGCTCAGTCACGAGCTCAATCAAAGGCGTGCCGCAGCGGTTGTAGTCGACGAGTGACTCGGCCGCGGCGGTAATGCGGCCCTCGGCACCGCCCACGTGGACCATCTTGGCGGCGTCCTCCTCCATGTGGATGCGCAGGATGCGGATGGGCACCGTGTAGGAACCGTCATCGCGGCGCTCGGGCATCTGCAGGCTGGACGCATCATAGCTGGCCAGGTGACCGGCGCGCTGGTTGCCCTCGCGCATGGTCGACGTCATGGACGTGGACAGGCCCTCGGCGTTGGCCGAAGCGCTCGCCAGGCTCTGAGCCTCGGACTCGCCAAACGCGCAGTCGGGGCGCTCGGCAGCACCGCGACCGGTCACGTCCAGGTCCAGGTGACCGTACATGGCAAAGGCGACCGGACCCTGCGTGGTCTGGAAGTTCTTGGCCATATCGGGATAGAAGTAGTGCTTGCGGTAGAACATCGAGTGGCGCTGGATCTCGCAGTTGGTGGCCAGACCCGCCTTGACGATGCTCTCGATGGCGCGCTTGTTGGGCACCGGCAGCGCACCGGGCAGGCCCAGGCACACCGGGCACACGTTGGCGTTGGGCTCGTCATCGTGGCTGAGCTTGCAGTTGCAGAACATCTTGGTATCGAGTGCGGTGAGCTCGGTATGGATCTCCAGGCCGATCACAGCCTCCCAATCCTGCAGGACCTCGGAAAGCTCCTTCATTACAGCTCGCCTCCCTTCCCGGCAAAATCGGGCGCGACAGAAAGCGCGGGCGCACCCGTGGCGGCATCGGCAAAGCCGCGCTCCAGGGCGCGGGCAAACGTGAGCAGCTGACGGTCCTTAAAGGCAGGCCCCACCAGCTGAGCAGATACGGGCAGTTTGCTGTCCTCGCCCAGGCCCAGCGGCACCGAGATACCACCGTTGCCGCAAATGTTGAGCGAGATGGTGTACAGGTCCGAAAGGTACATCTGTGTGGGGTCGCTGATCTCGCCAAACTTAAAGGCCGTGCGCGGCGAGGCGGGCATGAGGATGGTATCCACCTTGGCATACGCGGCGTCGTAGTCCTGCGTGATGAGCGTGCGGGCCTTCTGCGCGGCGTAGTAATACTTGTCGTACACGCCCGAGCTCAGCAGGTAGGCGCCGAGCATCTGACGGCGCTTGGCCTCGGCGCCAAAGCCGTGAGCGCGCGAAAGCGAGCTCTGGTCGGACAGGTTGGCGCAGCCCTCCTCCTGATAGCCGTAGCGAATGCCGTCGAAGCGGGCCAGGTTGGAGAACGCCTCGGCCGGGCCGATGACGTAGTAGGCGGCGATGGCGGCGTCCAGGTGCGGCAGGTCGACCTCGACCAGCTCGGCGCCCTGGTTCTGCAGCTCCTGGGCGGCGCGCTGAACAGCGGCCTTGACCTCGGGCGTCAGACCTTCGGCCTCCATAAACGCGGGGATGATACCCACGCGCTTGCCCTCGATGCTGTCGTTGAGATGCTCGGTAAAGTCAACGGCGCAATCCTGGCTGGTGCAGTCGTACGGATCGTGGCCCGCGCCGGTGAGCGCGTTCATAGCCAGCGCGACGTCCTCGACCGTGCGGCCAAAGGGGCCCACCTGGTCGAGCGACGAGCCAAAGGCAACCACGCCGTAACGGCTCACTGCGCCATACGTGGGCTTAAAGCCCACCACGCCGCACAGCGACGCCGGCTGGCGAATGGAGCCACCGGTGTCCGAGCCCAGCGAGAGCGCGACCTCGCCCGCGGCGACGGCTGCAGCGGAGCCGCCCGAAGAGCCGCCGGGCACGCGCTCGGTATCCCAGGGGTTGTTGGTGCGGTGGAACGCCGAGCTCTCGGTGGAGCTGCCAAAGGCAAACTCGTCCATGTTGGCCTTACCCATGGGCAGGCAGCCGGCGTCGAGCATGCGCTGGACGCAGGTGGCGGTGTAGACGCTCTGGTAGTTCTCGAGCATGCGGGAAGCGCAGGTGGTGCGCGTGCCCACGAGGTTCATGTTGTCCTTGATGGCCAGCGGCACGCCCGCGAGCGGGGGCAGCGGCTTGCCTGCGGCACGGTCGGCATCCACGCGCGCGGCGGCCTCGAGCGCAAGCTCGGGCGACACCTGCAGGAATGCCTGGACCCCGCCCTCGCGCGCCTCAATGGCGGCGAGAGAGGCCTGGGCCACCTCGGTAGCGGTAAAGTCGCCGGCGGCAACGCCCGCGGCGATCTGGGCGGCGGTAAGGGAATCGAAGCTCTGCGCCATTACTCGCTCTCCCCCTCTCCCAAAATGGACGGCACGCGGAAGTAGCGGTCGCGCGCGCTGCCGGCGTTTTCGAGCGCAACGTCGAGCGGCAGGTCGCGCTCGGGCTCGCGCAGGTCGTCGCCCATCACGTTGGACAGGCTTCCGATGGGATGGAACGTGGGCTCCACGTCGGGCAAGTCATATTGCAGGACGGGCTCGAGCATCTGGACGGCGTCGTTCATGTAGGACGTCATCTGGGTGAGCTCGTCATCGGTCAGTGCGATCTTTGCGTACTCGGCGATGCCGCGCACGTCTTTCTCGCTGAGTGCCATAGGCGCTCCCTTCCGCATAACAGTTAAACCGCTCTAGTATACAAGGCAACGCCGGCTTGGAGCAGGCGCTTTACCCAAATGCAGCGAAAACGTAACGAGGACGGCGGACTGGCAGGCGGCGGGCTGGCGGTTCTGCAGCGAAACCGCACCGTCCATAGCGAAAACCGTCTCGCCCACAACGAAAACCGTACTGCCCACAACGAAAACCATCACAACATTCGATGCTTTTCGCCAAAATCGCGATTTTCATCGAATGTTGTGATGGTTTGGAAGTCCCGGCCACCACAAAGGTGCCTGTCCTCATTGTGGTGATTCTGGAGAATGTCTTATGCCGAGGCCTTGGCCTTGCGGCGCTTACGGATCGCGTGGATCACGATGTCCAACAGCAACAGCACAATGGCTACGACCACGATAAGCACGGCAAACTCGCGCTTGCCCCAGTGGCGCCCGGCCAGCGACTTTTGCTTGTCGACGTCCTTCTTGCTGTACTTGGTGCGCACGCAATGCACCAGCAGGCGATGGTCGTTCACGCCGTAGGGCGTGCAGGTGACGAGTGTCAGCTTGTCGGCGCCGGGCTCAATGGTCAGCGACTCCATCTCCTCGGGCAGCACGACCTCGGAGTCCACCATCTTATAGGCGAGCGTCTTGTTCATGGTGTGCAGCAGCACCAGGTCGCCCGGCTCCAACGAATGGATGTCGTCGAACATGCTCAGGTTGCGCATGCCCGAGTGCGCGGTGAGCACGCAATGCGTCGAGGTGCCGCCCACCGGCAGGCTCGTGCCCTCTAGGTGGCCGACGCCCGCCATAAGGACCTCCTCGCTCGTGCCGTGGTAAATGGGCATGCTCACATCGATGGAGGGGATTTCGACCCAGCTCATCATGGGGTCGCGGTCAAAGATGAGCTGCTGGGCGTAGGGCTCAATCTGGTCGGCGGGAAGCTCGGTGGCCTCGCCGGCCAGCTGCTCGTTAAAGGAGCGCGCCTGGAGCAGGATGCGCTCGCGCTCCTCTTCGGAGAGCGCGTCCACGGTGCTGGACACGGTACTGATCTGGTTGAACACGCCCGAGGCCTCGAGCCGGTCCAAGATCCACGGCCAGGTCATAAGGCCCACGCCAATAAGGATGATGACGATGGTGATGAGCCGATCGGCCCAGCGCGGCAGTCGCTTGCGACGGCGCTTAGGCTTTGGTTGAGGTTTGGGCTGAGGGCTTGAGCCGCCGTTGTCCGCGGCGTTACTGCTCTTCATATGTTTGGCGCCCTGCACCATCGCCGGTCACTCCTCTACAACTCAAGTTGTCTAAACAAATAATAACCGATTAGCGAGCTCATGCGCCGGATAACGCCGCTAGACTGCACCGTTCGGGGCACGTAACCCCACTCAACCAATCAAGCCATATGTTACTTTCATCGTCTCGAGCAACTGCGTCATCGTTGCGCCCGCAACCCCAATCTGTTTCAGATTGACGTCGCCTACCTCGCAATCTTTAACAAACGCAAGCATATCGTCCTTCAGTTCTCCGCGCAGGTCGACACCTTCCGACTCGCCAAGCAGCTGAGCAAGCCTCAGCGCATCGCGTTTATGCTTTTTTACCTTCCTCGAATCAACGTTCTCCCCCGCTTCCCTTCTAGTTTTTAGGTCGAGATACGCCTTCGCTTTGAACGGGACAATGTATTCCGTACCCAGGACCGAAACGCCGCCTACGGTCCGAATTCCCTGAAGGAACAAGCTGTAGTAAGCATCGTCCAACAAAATTGCCGAAAGACTGCTTATGTTTTCATCAACGTGAATTGGCGCCACATCAATCCCCTCACGACCCTTTAGAAAGTCGGGGCACTTCGCGAAGAGCTCGATCATATGGGGGTAACCCGGCCTCCTTGGCTCTGTAAACCGATAAAAACATGAGCCTTTACCTTCGCCCCAGCCGCAGCGGTAGCCGCCATCACGCACCAAAGTCCATATGGCTTCCGCCGTCTGAGGCAACCGGTCATCGGCGACAATTACCACATCAAAATCGTGAGTCGCCCTGAACGAAAGCCCCGCCTCCGCGAGCAAAATGTCGCATGCCGTGCCGCCGATAAGGGCATACGATCCTGCAGCTTCTTGCATATGCTGCTGAAATTCTTGGAGGCCTTCTACAGCGCTTCTTGCCATGGATATTCCTTTCCAAACATGCGATCGACTTCGAGCTGAATTCGCTCATCGTCGATTGCCGCCAAAGATAGCGCAAGCGAAATGTCGTCGATACGGGAGGAGCCGGCAAACATGGGCGCATAGCGCCACACTTGAATCATCGCCGTTTCGTTATCCGGCAACTCCCCATCTGCGACTTCGAGGTCGCTAAGTTGACGCCATGCACTTCTTAAGACGGCCTTTTGTTCCATGCCCGGCGCAGCGAGCATCGAACGCGCAGCGAGCGCCGTTTCCCCGGCGTCAACAAGACAGTCAATCTGCGGTGTCTTCCTTGCAAAAAAGACCTTCGAGACAGGCGAGGAGAGCTCCGCCATGTGCTCGCTAAGCAGAAGATCAACGGCAACAGGGAACACGACGACACGTCGCTCGCAACGCTCACGCCTCGCGAGTCCCCTGTCAACAAGCTCGGTTATGGCCTCACTCGCACGGCTTGCCGAGATCCCAAGCGCACGACAAAGGTCATAGGGACGATATGGCTCCCGGGCTGCTCCCCAGATTGCGGCAGCTTGCGCGTTGGGTGACATCTTGGTCGCGTGATTGCGAAACCGGGCACCGCCCCTCTCCGTGCAAGCTGTGCCCATAAATGGAAGAAAAGCCTGTCTACCGGGGCAGACAAACGGAATCCCTTGTGCGACCAATGCTTTGCGCTGACGTGCATCGGCATCAGGAAACGAAACGACAACAGGGGTCTCCGCACGCAAGGCTAGCTGGCTATAGACTCTCTTAGCCTCGGGAAGCCCGACGCCAGTAGGCAAACTTGCAAGCAAAAACGAAAAACCGTTTGCGTCAACCGCGCGGACCTCAATCGCCCGCAGATGCAGCGGCAAGTGTGCGGATCCAGGCCAAGTTTTGGTCTTGGCGGAGAGTCCTAGTGCTTCTTGTAAATAGATTAGCGCTTCGTTCATTTCCATCGTTTTCGTTCGATTCCATTTTATATTGGAATTATACATAATTTTCGGAATTAACGAGATTCCTTTCGTGCATAAGCCAGCATTTGCGTTTTCAGAATATCCCGAATCGGCGGGGCGATTCGGGATACAATAACTACAGGAAACGACGCACCCCGCGTAAGTACTTAGGAGCGCGGGCGACCAGTTTCCGACGTTGTTAAATGCCCGGGCCTCTAACCCCGGGCATTCTTATTTGCGCTTGTTGCGGCGCAAATGCCTTCTACCGTCCGCACCGCGCGTGCGCCTACGGACCTTAATCCGAACCTCATACGAGTCAAGAAACGCGATGACGAACGTACCCGCATCGGACGGTGGAGGCTGGCTGCGTTATCCCAAAAAACGGGGCAGACTCCAGTGCGGAATCTGCCCCGAAAAGAGAATGGCAAAGCAAGAACGTCGATGGACGAGAAAAGTGTCCGCAAGTCTCATGGCCATCACATCCCACCTGCCAAAGGGATGGGTGAGCGAGCGTTACTCCTGCTCGGACTCCTCAGCCTGCTTACGGCTGCGGATGAGGTGCGCCACGCCGATGCACAGCACTGCGCCACCAGCGATCCAAGTGAAGGTCACGCCGTTAAGGCCGGTCAGCGGGAGGTTGGAGCCCTTCTTGTCGACGATGGTGAAGCTGAGCTTGCCGGTAGATACGGCGGCAGAATCGGCCTTTACAACACCATCAGCAGCAGTAACGTTGGCAAAATCCTTGTCGGGAGTCACCGCGGTGCCATCCTGCCGAAGCGTGCCGCGAGCAATGGTAAACGTGACACCTTTGGAAGCAGAGTTGTTGTAGCCAGGCGCCGGGGTTACCTCTGTAAGGGTGTAGGTGCCCTCATCGAGACCGACAACGTTTATCTTACCGTCTGCGTCGGTCTTCAGCTTGGCCAGCTTGCTATCAGCCGTCTTGGTACCGTCCGCTTTGATAAAGTTGCTCGTATCACCGTTCTCCTGCAGCGTGAACTCAACGCCCTCGAGTCCCTTCGCTTCGTTATCAGAGCCCACCTTGGTGACATCGATGCCATAGGTGTAGTCATAGGCAGGGTGCTCGACCGTGGTGCCGACACCCTCAGCATGCGGATTGTTGGAATAAGTCAGCGTAACCATATTCTTCTGGGCTATACCAACCAAGCCGTTGAATATATTTTTGATCTTGCCATTTTCGAAGATCTTGGTGGAGTCGAGCTTGGCCTTGTACTCGACAGTCACCTTCGAGTCACTGCTCAACGCAATGGGAGCGTCGTCCACGTCCGTGCAATTCTTGAGATTGGTGAAGTCGACAGTTATCGTATCGTTCTCGTACTTGGCGGTGTAGCAGCCAGTCTTGACCTCGGCATCACCAATCTTGACCGTGACAGCGGGCGTCGTGCCGCCAGATTCAAACTCGGGCGTCATGGAGTTGGGAAGCTTATCCGTGAAGGTGTACTTGTAGGTACTGTAAGTGTTGATGTTGCCCGCAACGGTACCGGTAAGCAGGTAGTCGACATAGTCGTCCATCTGAGAGTCAGCAGCCTTGTTGGGATTCTCGAATGGACCAAACGTGCTGCCCTTTGCGTCGTCCTTTACGGCCTTGGTCACAGTGGGGACCTGCTTCTTGGGAGCAATGGTCTCAGCGGAACCGCCGACAACGGCGAAAATCGGCGAAGTGAAGGTATCCGTGTTGCGCTCGGCATTAGCATTTGAGCTCTTGCCGACACTCTTAGTCACGAAGAGCCAGTAGCCGGTATTCAGACCAGTGAAGGTGCCACCGGTGCTCGTTTTGCACTCATTCGTCCCTTCAGTGATATTGGCGTCCTCCAGTGCCTTGGCGATCTTGTCGAGGGTTGTTCCGGCATCGAGCTTAGTAGTCTTGTCTGTACCTGACTGGTAATCACCTTCGGTTTTTGATTTAAGCCAGTCGGCCCACTTCTGAGCATCCTTGTCGGAGGGCTTTGTAACGTCGCTAGTATCGGCAAATGCCCCGGTCACAGCATCCCTAACGGCATCTGACGCCCACTCAATGTCGGAAAGCGTCTTAGCGCCATTCCAGTTGTTAACGCCATCCAAATCCTGCGTGACCTTGGCCTTGAAAATCTGGATACCCTTAAAGGTTGTATCCGTATAGGTCTGCTCGTCAATCTTTACATTGCCATTCGGAGCCACCGTTGGCGTGCCATCAGCAAACGCCATCGTGACCGGTGCCATAACTCCGCCGAAGCTCAGCGCTGCCGTGAGGCCGGCGGTTACTGCCAGGCGTGCGATGTTCTTGCTCATGCTCATCTTCTTTTCCTCCATTTTCCGGTTGGTTCTCATTCGATCGGTCATCATCTGTCTGTGTCTTAGCATCTACTTCGCTACGTCTCGCCCCGCTCTCTGTGGGGCTGCCAGCTACTCTTTATGGCTGCCACCTCCCCGCTTGACCAGGAGCGCGACCACGATGAGTGCGGCTCCGGCGACCGCTGCGGCGGCCGCGGCGTACATTGCCATATCGCCAGTCGAGGGCATAAAGCCTCCGGTGGTAATGCTAGGGGGTGTGCCGGTGGGCGTGTTGATGAGCGACGCCTCCAGGCTGCCCGTCGACCCGTCCGCGCTGTCGGCGCGCAGGGGCGACTCGGCCGTGATGGTGAGCTTGGGCTTGGCGGCGGCCACCTGGTCGACGTCCAGGCCCTCGGCCTTGACCGTCACGGAGCGCGTGCCCTCAAAGGCGGTGTAGCCCTTGGGCGCCTTGAGCTCGCGGACCTCCAGCTTGCCCGAGTCCACGCCCGAGACGGTCACGCGGCCGTCCTCGCCCGTGGTGACGGTGGCCTTGCCTTGCGCATCCCACGTGCCGTCGGCCGCCAGCGTGCGACCGCGGTCGTCGGCGATGCTCAGGACCGCCCCGGCAAGCGGCTTGTCGCCGTCGCTGCCGCGCTTGGTGAGCGCGAGATCCCAGGTGTAGGCGCACGCATCGTCGCTCGGCGTGCTGGTGAAGCCGGCGTCGCCGGACTGATCGGCAAAGGGAGAGCGCGGGTAGCGCAGGTAGACCTCGTTGGGGTTGCCCTTCGCGATGCCGTGGTTGCACGCGCTGTTGAGCGGCGCATTGTACACGGCGACCACGCGGGCGCCCGCGGTAAAGGCGTCGGCCCCGCCGAGCGCGGCGATCAGGTCGCCGGTGCGCACGGTGAAGGTCTTGCCGTCCGCCGCTACCTTGGTGGCGCACTGGGCCGTGATGTCGGTCCAGCCCTTCGCGGCCTTAGTGCCGGCGCGTCCGTCCTTGCCGGCGGCGACGGCGTCGAAGCCGCCGTCCGCGCCCGCCGCCACGTACACGCGCATGCTCGCGGCAACCTTGGAGGGGTCGAGCCCCGCGCTCATGGTGTCGACGAACTGCACCGCATAGGCGTCGTAGGCCGTGAGCCCCGCCGGGACCGTGGCAGAGAGGCGCCAGTACAGGTCGTCGGCGACCGTGGCGTCGGCGGCCTTCTGCCAGGCGGCGGTGCCGTCCTCCAGCACGTGCTTGGCGACCTTGGGGGTCGCGGCCTTGGGCTTGACGGTGACGGCGCTGCCGCCCACCAGGGCCATGATCGGCGCGGTGCCGACCTCGCCCTGAGCGATGGCGTCGTCTTTGGCGACGATGAGCCAGTAGCCGCAGGGCAGCTCGGCCGTCGTGCCCGCGTTAAGGGCCACGGGCTCGGCGCCAGAGCTCTGGAGGGAACGAGCGAGCTGTGCGCTCAGCGCGCTCGTAAGGTGGGAATCGGTGTTGAGCCACTCGGCAGCTTCCTGTGCGGTGGTCTGGGAATTGGGCATGCCGGCGCTGTGCAGCACAGGCAGCGCGGCGTCGCGCACGGTGCCGCTTGCCCAGACAAGGTCGGTGGCGATCTTGGCGTCGTTGTCGTCATCGACGACGTTGGCACTAAAGATCTGGTAGGCGTCGTAGCTGCGCGCCACGGTGCCGCTCACCGTGATGGAACCGGTCGAGGTCGGCGCGGCCTGCGCGGATGCGGGGAACACAACCGCGCAGGTGCCAATCAGGAGGGCAAGCAGCGCAAACAAGATCGGGAAGGAGCAAACTTTCTTATTCACGACGCTCGCCTCCCTTCGCATTCGCCTTGCGACGAATGTGCATCCAGGCCGCAGCAGCGCAAAGCACCGCCGCGCCGGCAAGGTACGTCAGAGTGACGCCCGACATACCAGAAAGGGGCAAAGAGGTGGAATAGGTGTTGGTGAAGGTGGGGATAGTGTCGGGAAACTTGTAGTCCTCGGTACCGTTTTCTTTCCACGTACCGTCGGAGTCAACGGTTCCCTTCCTGTAGGTCACCGCACAGTCGATATGTCCTTCGGTGTCATCCGTTGCCGTAACCGTGAACTTATAGACCGACTTGTCGAACTTGTAGTGCGAGAATATCGAGCTATCGTTCTTCTCGCACATATAGTACGTGAAGGTCTTGGAGGCGCCACGGCCCGGAACACCAGTCTCACTCTGCTTCAAGCTGTCAAGCGTGTAATTAATCGTGGGGAAGTCCTGGAGCTGAGGATTGTCGCCACCGGCAGTGGTCGAGACGGTCTTGACGCTGTCGCCCGTAAAGTTCTCGTTATCCGCAAACTCGAGCGTAAACTTCTTCATCTCGCCACCCTTAACGACCTTAGTCGCCTTAGGAGTCCAGGAGCCGTCGGAAGTGTACGGCGTGTTGGTGAAAGTCGCGCCGCCAGTAAGCGCAACACATGCAACACCGTCTTCGGACGTTGGTGTAACGTCCGAAGTCTCAGGTTTACCATCAAACATCTTGGTGATCTCTACGTTACTTACCGTGTAGTACGTGTATTTAATGCCAAGCACGGCGTGCGTCTTGGTCGCATCCTCTGTAACTGTAGGATCTATCTTGTAGATAGTCTTGTCATAATTAATGTCCTTGTCCGTGCCCGGAACCTCTACCAAGTAGTAAACAAGGTCGGCATCAGCGTATACTTCGCTCAGGTTAAAGGAGAAGCTGCCGTTTTTCGCGTTTGCAGCCGTATCAACCACTGAGCAGCCATTGAGGTGCAGATTGCCATTGGCATCAAAACTCGGCACCGTATATCCCGTAACCCGACCGCTCTTATCCTTGATCTCGTTCTGCTTGAGTAGCTGGAAATTAAAGTCATTTCCTTCAAGCGAGCCGCCCTCAAACACCTTGGTGCCGTTGAGCTTCATCTTGGGGTAAACCTTCACTTCCGTGGTGGAGCCGGCGACAACGTCTCCATTGGTCATGATGCCGCCACCATGGACGTTGGATGTGTTGCCCGTGATGAAGAGCGTTGCCGCTTTAATAGCCTCGTGTTTGTCCGGTTCAGTTGGGTTAGCCGCAAGGCCAATCCTGTACTTAGCTTGGGCGCCCTCGTACTTGCCGATAAAAGTTTGTGTATCGTCGTCGATCGTGCCCTTCCAATTGGCAGCGCCGCCGCCAAGCATCTGGCCCGTTACGGCTGCGATGTAGTCACCGTTGTTCTTCTTGTGAACAAGGAAAAGATCCTCATGGCCATTCTTCTTGAAGTCAGAGGTAATCACACCGCCCTCAGTATCAAGCCGGTCTTCCTTCTTTTCATTGCTGTCACCTGATAGCTTATTACCGTCTGCATCGGTGTTTCCGTAAATTGCAATGCCATTGGTGTCGGTAATAGACGTTTTGCCGGTCGGGCAGGCAGCGAAGCCGCCGCCATAGCCTTGGGCCGAATTGTTGGTAATCAGTGCGTTGTAAATCTTGAGGCTCGCTGAATCTATGTTTTGGTCGCTGTTGCCACCCTGGACGAACACGCCGCCGCCACCCCAGTCGTAGGCGGTATTGGTCGTATTGTTAGTGATGTAGGCTTTCTTGCCGCTCACATTAAATTCGCCAGCTGTAGGCGCAGCGATACGGATGCCGCCACCCTCTGAGCTTTGCGCCACATTGCTGGCGATTATTCCACCAGAAAACGTAAACCCGGAAAGAGCACTATTCCAAGCGCCAGCATAAACGCCGCCGCCAGCCTCGGCAGAGTAGTTGCCCGTGATGCAGCCGCCTGCAATTGTGAGATTGCCGCCATTGAAAGCAGCAATGCCGCCGCCGCCGTGGCAACCGTTACCTTGATGCCTCGTGGAGCCTACCCAATCTCTGTAGAACTGATAATTATTGTTGGTAATGTAACCTTTCGTAATGGTCACACTAGATTTCTCAGCACAAATTCCCGCGCCATAACCGCTTTGATAATCATTTGTACCGTTGCCGGAGATAATACCGCCAACCATGTTTACCGTAGAATTCTTGGCATAAACGCCGCCGCCACTGGGGGCATAGTTACCAGCGATTACGCCGCCAGAGATCACCAGGGTTGAGCCCTCATCCAGGGTTGAGCCCTCAACACGAATTCCAGCACCAGCACCACTGCTGCCCATAGAAGCACCACAAACGTATCCACCACTCATATTGACGGTAGAGCCGTTATGGGCATAGATAAGGCCATCGACGTTGCAATTGTTCTTTTGAGTAAGCACGCCACCCTGAAGGTTAAACGTACCGCCCTCAAGATTGATGAGATTCACTTTGCTGCTGCTGCACGCCACGATAGCGCCTGTAATTTTGACCTCATGCTTGTAGGTGGTCTCGTTTGTACGAGTGCTGTCCGTTGTATTCACGCTGGATTCAGTCACGTAATAGGTAAGCTCATTCGGAACGTCATTTACATAGTTGGACATTTCTGCCGTCTTGCCACAATTATCAGCTATCAGATTCTGGTCTTGATCCTGCAGCGACTGAGAACCAGCGATCTCATCCGCACCCGGATTAGAATCCGTGATTGTAAACTCGGCACTATTGCTCACATTGAAAAGCGACTTATTATTGCTCGAGTACTTTATCTTGCAGCCATTAAGATCAAGGGTGATATTGCTACCACTCTTGAGAATAATCTCTTCGTTGCAGTCTAGGTCCTTCATCAATTGAAAACTGCCGGACTGATTTTCCGCAACGCTCTCAAGTTTATTTTTGAGCTCACTTGCATTATCAATTCCCTCGGCAGCCGCTCTAGTTTGCTCGTTTTCCGCAACCGCAGCAACGGTTTCACCATCCGAAGTCGTTGTACCCTCGTTCTGCTGCTCTTCCTCGGGCTGCTCCTCAGGCTGGCTATCGTCGCCAGCTTCGTCGCCCTCGGCATCGTCACTATTCAGCTTTTCGGTATCCCCGTTGTTGGTGTTTTCTACATCAGTAGACTCAGTTGAGGAATCCTCCGTCACAGTCTTCTCGGTAGGAACCGTCTGGGCATCGTTGGCAATGGCCTGCGAGATCGAAGGCATGACGAGCGACAGTACCAGGCTCAACACGGAGGCTCCGCACAAAACGCCTGCCAGTACACGGCGCGTCGCTTTATTACTCTGCTTAGATTTGTCCGAATTCGCTTTCATCGATGTCTCCTCCCCAAGAGACCGCGATCTTGCTCTTTCACTATCAAGCGTATCTGCGCAATCTGTAATTGCGCTCGCTAAGTGATGCAATTATAACGATTGTTTAAACATCTGAGCAGCAAAACCGACATTTTTGTGCAAGTTCTTAATTCTCTTGACATTTACTCAGATTTACCTTCGTTTATTCGCTATCTATTTTTTGTTTCTGCTGGTAATTTAGTTGCCTATTATTTTTTAATGGCATTAGATTTATTTGCACAACATTTTGCTCAAGAGCAAACATCCTGTGAACGGTCGAAAATCGACCGTGAACGGTAGGTCATTAACCGGGATGAAAATCCTACCAAATTGATGAGAATATCTTAAACCCACCGGTGGTTAGAAGCATGATGTTCAGACAGCAATATTTGAATTTTCACACAGCTTTTAGGTATCAATTCGCCCAAATCGCCTGAGGCCACCACAAAATGAGCCTGTCCCCTTTTGCGGTGGTTCTCCCCCGGCGCTACAGCAGATGCTCCTCGATAAAGATCGCGATGCCGTCCTCGTCGTTGCTCGCGGTTACAAAGTCCGCGGCGGCACGGGTGGCGTCGCTGCCGTTTGCCATAACCACGCCCACGCCGGCGTCGGCCACCATGCAGGTGTCGTTGTCCGCATCGCCAAACACGCAGACGTCCTGGAGCTCCATGTCGTTGAGCTCCGCCACGCGCACGAGGCCGCGCGTCTTGGACACGCGCGGATCCATGAACTCGTAGAGACGCTGCGTGGTTTGCAGAGACGCCGCCTTAACAGTGTTATCGGCAAACGTCGATGCTCGCTCGATGACCTGCGGCATCACCTCGGGTGCCATGGTAAACATCACCTTGGGCTGCGGCTCGCGCAAGAACTCGGCAAAATCGACCACCTGATAGGGCACGCCATCGACGCGCGACAGGTGCTCGACGCACGCGTTGCTCTCGGGCACGTAGAACACGCCGTCTCGGGGGCAGACGGGCGTTGCCGGAAGGTCCGCCATACGCTTGCAGATGCGCGCGATGGTCTCGCCCGGCAGCGGATAGCTCAGCTCGTTGATGTCGTGCGCGCGGTCGATGACCTCAGCGCCACCGCAGCCCACCATCACGTCTACCAGGCCTTCGATGCCCCAGAGCTCGTACATGGCCTCGGTCGCGTGGGCGTCGCGCCCGGTGCACAGGCCAAAGAGCACGCCACGCTCGCGCAGGGCGCGAATCGCCGCCACGGTGCGCGGGGACACCGTGTGCTGGCTCGTGAGCAGCGTTCCGTCGATATCGCAGAACACGGCTTTAATGTGGCTGAAGGTGGTGTCCATGGGGGCCTTTCTGGGTTGTGCGGCGGTGTGGGGTGTATCTGGAGGTGGCGTTCATGGTATACCAAGGCGCAGGCACGGCCTGTCAAAGCAAAAACCACCACAAAGGAGCCTGGCCCCTTTGTGGTGGCCGGACTCGCAGGATGGCCTAGTCCGGGGCGCAAACCATCACAACATTCGACGTTATTCGGCAAAATCGCGATTTTCATCGAATGTTGCGATAGTTTTTACTGCCTTGCGACACGATCAAAATGCCGGCGGCCAAACAGCAGCAACGCCGCGGGAACCGCCGTCACAACCACGCCCGCCCCTACGAGCGTCTGCTGCACGCCAAACGTCGCCGCCAGCCACGGGGCAATCGCCAGCGGGGCCACGCCGGCGAACATATTGCCAAAGCCCATGACCGAGTTAACGCGGCCGAGCTGCTCGAGTGGTGCCGTCGTCTGCACAATGGTGTTGTGGAGCGGGTTGACGACACCCCAGGCTATGCCCAGGGCGATCTGGCCGACGAGGGCCACGCCCACGTACGGCGTCCCCACATAGAGCAGGCTTCCCAGGCCCACGGACATAAGCGCCACGAGCAGTGTTTTAAGGTTGACCAGGTGCGGCGGCATCCGAAGCGCAACCACGGCGCCCAGCACCGCGCCCACACCGCAGGCCGACGAAAGCCAGCCCATCCACTCAACGCCGACGTGCAGGACATCGCGATAGAAAAACGACTCGAGCGGATCGAAGGCCCCGTAGCCAAAGTTCGAAAGAAAAATGATACAAAACAGCAGGGCAAGAACGCTGTTGGTAAAGACCGTCTTGATGCTGGCTGCGAAGGTGGCGCGGGCGGACGTGCTGGGGTTGGAGCTTTGTCCCGCACGCTCCCCTTCCTCTGCCGAATCGGCATCCACATGTCCGGCAACATGGCTGGCCTGCGGCCTAAAGCCCCAACTGACGACGAACGCCAACACGGTAAAGAGCATCATGAGCACGAACACCGCGCGCGACGATGCAGCCGCCGCGACAAAGCCGCCCAGCGTGGGTCCAACGATAATGCTCACGTTTGAGAACATGGCGATGGCGGAATTGATGTCTTTGAGTTCGGCGGGTTCGTCGGTGAGGTAGGCCGGATAAGATGTGGCGATGGGTTGGGCAAATCCCATCGTAAAGCCTAGGAGCACCGCGCCGAGCAGGACAATGCCGGTCGCATCACCAAAGGCAATGATTGCCGTGCCGGTTACAAGCGTGCCGACGATGCTCAGCAAGAAATGACGGCGCGGACCCCAGGCGTCGAGCGCCGCGCCGCCCGCAAAGGATCCCAGGATCACAAAGACGTTCATGAACAGGACGGCCAGCGATGTCGCGACGACCGAGGCATCGTCCGCATAGGTGAGCGTTCCGATGACGCCGATAAAATAACTGGTCTGAAAACCGGTGTAGATGAGGAAGCGCATCGCCACCAGCCGCTTGGCCTGCATGGACAGCGATGATTGAGGCTTTGAGAAAAGAGGGGCGAGCATGGAGACTCCTTATTTCGTACGAATGCGGACGGCAGGCATTCGCCACCGTCTATCGAATCAACCAATCCGCATGAAACATTAAGGACGCATCGAGCCCCTTCTCTCCGTTTTCCGCCCGTCATGAACTACTTGGTAGATTGTAAGGCATGTCTCACACATCTACCAAAGCAAAAACCACCACAAAGGAGCCTGGCCCCTTTGTGGTGGAAATGACGTTTGCCCAGATAAAACCTGCCAAAATAAACCTGTCCCTTTTTGGCAGGTTTTAGGCCAGGTGGTCTTGGATGAGGTCGCAGATGGCTCGGGCGTCGTTGATGTTGATGGCTCGGGTCGCAAAGCCGGCGTCGAAGGCCTGACGCGCCAGGGCCTCGTTGCAGGCGAGCGCCAGCGTGCGGCCGTCGACTAGGTCGAGCGAGCTCTTGCCGCGCAGGCGATCGACGCCGGAGCGCGCGACCACGATGTTGTCGAAGCCCTCGGTCTTGTAGCCCTCGATGATCACCACGTCGACATCGTCGTAGCGCGACAGCAGCTCGCGCGCGGGCATCTCGTCCTCCTCGCGCGTGTCGGCGTACTCCGCCCAGCGCGTGGCGCAGATGAGGCCCACGTGCTTGGATCCGGCCTGGTGATGGCGCCAGGTGTCCTTAGCGGGCACGTCGATATCAAAGCCGTGATGCCCGTGATGCTTGAGCGAACCCACGCGCAGGCCGCGGCGGGTGAGCTCGGCGATAACCTTCTCGACGAGCGTGGTCTTGCCCGAGTTTTGGTAGCCGATAAACGCGATCGCGGGGACGGCCGGGGCCGGAGCTGCGGGCGCGACGGCGACGGGTGCGCTTGCGGGCGCGTTGCCGTCGGCGCCGGCGGCCTCAACAGCAGCCGCCTGACGCTCTGCACGATCCCACACGCCCGAGCGGCCGCCTTCCTTGTGCAGCAGGCGAACGTCGACGATCTCCATGCCGCGATCGACCGCCTTGCACATGTCGTAGATCGTTAGGCACGCGGCACTCGCGCCGGTCAGAGCCTCCATCTCGATACCCGTCTTGCCCGTCACGCCCGCCGTAACCAGTACGTGAAAGCCGACCTGCCCGTCCGCGCGAGCCGGCGCCCAGCCCTCGGGCACGTCCTCGGCCGGCGTCCCCGCCGGAGCGATGGGCGCAATGTCGCACTTGCTCTTGGTAATGAGCAGCGGATGGCACATGGGGATGATGTCGCTCGTGCGTTTGATGGCCATGATGCCCGCCACGCGCGCGCAGGCAAGCACGTCGCCCTTTTTGGCGCGGTCCTGCAGCACCATGGCCTGCGTCTCGGGATGCATGAGGATGGTGCCCTCGGCGATGGCAATGCGATGGGTCTCGGCCTTGTCGGACACGTCGACCATGCGAACCTCGCCCTTGGCGTCCACGTGCGTCAGCTCGTCGCGACGGGCGTCACGGACGGGCTCAGTGGCAGCACTGGCAGTCGGCCGCGCGGACGCGTCGGCGTTGCCAGCATTCGCCGCAGCCGTGACTTTGTGGGCAGACATCGCGACCCTGCGAGCGGCCTTGGTGGCATCGGCGTACCTGCTCTTGGCCATATGATCATCCTCCGATTTGGGACATAAATCGTTGCGTGCCCTCAATTATCGCGTGTTCCTGCGGTTTGTGGGCCACGGCATCGCGCCAAATCGAAAGTACCTGCATATCATCACCACGGCGCAGGGCGTCGCGCACCGAATACTCGGCATCGCTGAACAGGCACGGACGCACGTTGCCATCGGCCGTCAGACGCAGACGGTTGCAATTCGCGCAAAAATGATTGGACATGGCGCTAATAAAGCCGACCGTTCCCGCCGCGCCCGGAAAGTGCCAATAGCGCGCAGGGCCCGCGCCGGCAGGAGCGTCGTTGATGTCGAGCGGCTCGAGCTCGCCCAGACCCACCGCGGCGGCCCCAGCATTGATGCGCGCCCGCAGCTCGTCGCTCGGCACGGTATCGCTCGCATCCCACAGCGCCGGATTGAGCGCGGGCGCATGCGGGTCCACAGCGCAATGCGAGCTCGTGTGTTCGTCGCCGATGGGCATGTATTCGATAAAGCGCAGGTGGATGGGGCGGTCGACGGTCAGCCGCGCAAGGGCCGCCACATCCTGGTTGAGCCGGCGCACTACAACGCAGTTGACCTTAACGGGCTCAAAGCCCCAAGCCAGCGCCGCGTCGATGCCAGCCATGGTCTGCTCGAGCCGACCCAGGCGCGTGATCTTTCCAAACATCACGGGGTCGAGCGTATCGAGTGAAATGTTGACGCGATCAAGCCCGGCGTCTTTGAGCTGCGGCGCCAGCTTGGGCAGCAGGGCACCGTTGGTGGTAAGCGAGATGTCCTCGATCTGCGGAATCGCGCGGATGTCGCGAATGAGCGGGATGATACGGCGGCTGACCAGCGGCTCGCCGCCCGTCAGGCGCACGCGGCGAATGCCCTCTCCCGCCACCAGGCGCACAAAGCGGGCGATTTCCTCGGCGCTGAGCAGCTCGTCGTGTTCGCGGGGCGCCACGCCATCGGCCGGCATGCAATAGATGCATCGGAAATTGCACTTGTCGGTAACGGCAATGCGCAGGTAGTTGATATCGCGGCCAAAGCCGTCATGTTGCACGCGCCCGTCCACGCAGCCCTCCCCTCACGCGGCGTTTTATTCTTCGGAAAACATAATACCCCACGGGAGAATCATGCCGACACCCGTACGACAGGACAGGTCGCTTCGAGCAAGACGGACTTCCCAAGCCCATCCTCAGCATACAAACCATCGCAACATTCGATGCTTTTCCCGTTTTTGGCGAAAAACGTCGAATGTTGTGATGGTTTGCCTGTCCACAACACCCCGCAGAAGGGCCAAAACGCCCCTAAAGGCCGCCGTCCCAGTGCCGAATCACGAATTCCCGCAGGTCATTCTGACGTTTCTGGAACGCTTCGCTTCGGTCGCACTTAAGGCCCATAGCGAGCGCGATGGCGTTCATCGCCCGGTGCAATTGCAGCTGGTGGGCAAACTGAGTCCCGGTGAGGACGATCATCCTAAAGCCCAGCGTGCTCAGCACGGTCATACGCTCCGCATCCGACGCGCTGCGCTGTTTATCAAGATGGTCCGAGCCGTTGTATTCAATCCCCGTACCACTCGCAGGCGCATATACGTCGATCTCGAAATACCCGGCCTTTGCGAGATACTTGAACTCGTTGGGAACATCGACCCTATGGTTGAGCTCGATCTTGTCGTATCCCAGCCCGCCCTGGGAACGTTTTGCTACGACCATGATTGCGGTAGCCGTCTCCATGGGCGACCGCGCGCCATCGTGCACGCGTTTGAGCACGGCGGCCGCGCGTATAGCCCCCTGACGGGATCGGTTCTCATTGCAATAGGCAATCAAGTCGGCAACGGTATACCTCTGCCCCATCTCGATATAATCGCCTGTCGACAGATGATTCAAATGGTACCGGGCACAGATTTCGTAGCCATATTCCAGCTGCTCGGACTCGCTCATCCACGAACCCGCTTGGACAAAGCACATGGCCTCATCAACCACCAAGAGACCTTCTGCCACCTCGATAAGATGATCCGAAGGTATAGGCGCTCCAAACACGTGGCGTCGAAGGCCCGCCGGCCGAGAGCGCTCAAAATCGAAGCTAACCAGCGTGTCAATGCGGTCGAGCTCCTCGCGTGGAACACCAAGTGAGACCAGATAATCGGTGACAATCTCAACCGCCGCAGAAATTCTCAGCCCCTTGGCATCTAGTCCCAGTTTGGGCAGCGCTTCGGCTGGCTCCGCCTCGCTGGCAAACGAATCCTCATCGTATAGGCTACTTGCTCGCGAGAGCGGCTCGGACGGGCGCGCCACGTTGTGGTACAGCCAGGCAGTCTTATGGGACAGGACGATCGGCAGGTCCATGAGCCCTCCAATGGAGTCGGATAACCAACCTTATTCCCCTGCCCACGGGTCCGCACACCTTCGCGCGCAAGAAAGCGATTCCACTCGATCGAGTGGTAGAAAAACCATCACAACATTCGATGCTTTTTCCGATTTTGGCAAAAAACGTCGAATGTTGTGATGGTTTGAGGCGAGGTGAGGAGCACGGAGGGGTCAAAGCATCGTGCTCGAACGGGTTAATCCAACTCTTTTAAGCCATGCGCCAGCTGCCAGTACTCGCCGTGCTGGGCGAGCAGCTCTTCGTGGGTGCCGCGCTCGATGATGCGGCCGTGTTCGAGGACCATGATGGCGTCGGCGTCGCGGACGGTGGACAGGCGGTGCGCGATCATAAACGTGGTGCGGCCGCGCATGATGCGGTCCATACCGCGCTCGATGAGCTTTTCGGTGCGCGTGTCGATGGAGCTCGTGGCCTCATCCAAGATGAGCACCGGCGGGTCGGCAACGGCCACGCGCGCGATGGCGAGCAGTTGGCGCTGGCCCTGTGACAGGTTGGCGCCGTCGGCCGTGACCGGCGTATCGTACCCTCTAGGCAGGCGGCGGATAAACGAATCCGCGCAGGCAGCCTCGGCGGCGGCGCGCACTTCCTCGTCGGTCGCGTCGAGCTTGCCAAAGCGGATGTTCTGCGCAATGGTGCCGCTAAACAGGTGCGTGTCCTGCAGCACAATGCCGAGCGACCCGCGCAGGCTGGCCTTGGCAATGTGCTTGACGTCGATGCCGTCGTACGTGATCTCGCCGTCATCGACCTCGTAGAAGCGGTTGATGAGGTTGGTGATGGTCGTCTTTCCGGCGCCCGTCGAGCCCACAAACGCGATCTTTTGCCCCGGCTTGGCAAACAGGTTGAGGTCCGTGAGCACACGGGTGCCCGGCACGTAGGAAAAGTCCACGGCATGGAAGCGCACGTCGCCGGCAAGCGGGACCAAGCCGCACGTGAGCTCGGTACCGTCGGCAGCCACCGCACGGCCCGACTCATCAACGGCAGCCACATCATGCAAGTGCCCGTACGCGCCCACGCCCTGGCCCTCGGGAATCTTCCACGCCCACGCGGCGTCGCCCGTCTGCACCAGCTCCACGCAGCCCTCGTCTACCTCGGGCTTAAGGTCCATGGCGGCAAATAGGCGCTCGGCACCGGCCAGCGCGTTGAGCAAAAAGTTGCCCAGCTGCGTGAACTGGTTGATGGGCATGGCGGCCTGACGCACAAAGACCAGGTAACTTGCAAGCGCGCCCACGTCGGCGAGCCCCTTGATGCAGAGCATGCCGCCCGCCACGGCGACGATGGCGTAGTTGGCATAGCCGATCACCACGGTCATGGGCACCATCGAGTTGGCGTAGGCTTGCGCGGCGCCACCGGTGCGGCGCAGTTCTTGGTTGCGCACGTCAAAACCAGCCACGTTGGCCCGTTCGCGGTTAAAGACCTTGATGACCTTTTGGCCCGAGACCATCTCTTCGATATATCCGTCCAAGTCGCCAAGCGATGCCTGCTGGGCGGCAAAGAAGCGCTTAGAGCGCGCGCCCGAGTAGCGCGCATACAGCACAATGGCCGCATCGCACACGAGCGTGATAATCGTGAGCTGCCAGTTAAGGATGATGAGCATGGCCGTGGTGCCCACAACCTGAATGGCGGCCTGAATCACGTTGGCAAAGCTGTTGTTGAGCGCCTCGGAGACGGTGTCGACGTCGTTGGTGAAAAAGCTCATGATGTCGCCCGAGCGTGTGCCGTCAAAATAGCTGAGCGGCAGCGTCTGGATGTGCGCGAACAGGTCGCGGCGAATATCGGACACCACGCGTTGGGCCGCGCGCACCATGATTTGTGAGTAGCCCAGGGCCGAGAGCACGCCCGCGGCGTAGATGGCAGCGGTAAAGATAACCTGCTTAGCGAGCAGTTCCTCGCCGCCCGTTGCCAAACCGTTGACGATGGGGCGCACCATGTAGGTACCGGCAAGGCTTGCGATGGCCGCAACAGAGGCAAGCACACCCACTGCGAGCAGCGAGAACTTGGCGTGTCCCATGTAGGAGAGCAAGCGGCGGAGCGTCTGCGCCAGATTGGCGGGACGGGCCTGAGCGGATGTCTTAGGCATGGCGCTCACCCCCTTCCGTGGCTTGAATTGATTCGTTGGGGCCGGCGGGAGACGGATCATTTACGCCATCCGCGACGTCCGCATCCCCCGCAAACTCCATCTGCGAGGCATAAATCTCCTGGTAGATGTTGTCGCCCGCCAGCAGCTCCTCATGCGTGCCCACGCCGTGGACACGGCCGTCGTCCAACACAATAATGCGGTCGGCATCCATGACGCTCGCAATGCGCTGTGCGATGACAATCACCGTCGTATTGGGAATCTGAGCAATATGCTCACGAATCTTGGCGTCGGTCGCCATATCGACCGCGCTGGTCGAATCGTCAAAAATGAGCAAACGCGGATGTTTGAGCAACGTGCGCGCGATGCACAGGCGCTGCTTCTGCCCGCCCGAAACGCCGGCACCGCCCTGACCCAGATAGCCGTCAAGGCCGCCGATGCGATCCAAGAACTCGTCCACGCACGCCGCACGGCAGGCACGCAGCAGCTCCTCGTCGGTGGCATCGGGCGCGCCCCACTGCAGGTTCTCGCGCACGGTGCCCGTGAACAGCACATTCTTCTGCAGCACAATGCCCACGGCGTCGCGTAGGGTCGCGAGGTCGTAGTCGCGCACGTCGTGTCCGCCCACAAGCACGGTGCCCTCAGTGGCGTCGTACAGGCGCGCAATCAGCTGCACAAGCGAGCTCTTGCCCGAGCCCGTGCCGCCGAGGATGCCCACCGTCGAGCCGCTCTCGATGCGAAGGTCGATATGCTCGAGCACATCCTCGGCTGCATCCGCGCGGTATTTAAAAGAAACGTCGCGAAACTCGATACTGCCGTCCGCTGGCGCCGCAGTCGCGAGGTCTCCCGCAGGATTGGCGATAAAGGGCTCTTCATCGAGCACCTCTGCGATACGGCCCACACTCGTAAGAGCGCGCGTGAGCAGCAAAAACACGTTGGAAATCATCATGAGTGAGTTCATAATCAGCAGCACATAGCTCATAAAGCCCGTGAGCGAGCCCACGCCCAAGCGACCTTCGATGATCATGCGGCCGCCAATCCACAGGATCGAGAGCGCAGCCACGTACATCGAGAGCTGGAACACCGGCAGGTTGAGCACGGCGGTGCCGAAGGTCTTGGTCGCCGTGCCGACGAGCTCGGTATTGACGGTGTCGAACTTGTCGCACTCGTGCTCGGCGCGCACGTAAGCCTTCACGGCGCGCACGGCGGTAAGGTCCTCTTGCACCACGCCGTTGAGGTGGTCCATCGAGGTCTGGAGTTGGCGGTAGAGCGGGCTCACGCGCACGGTAATGATACCGAGCACGATGGCGAGCATCGGCAGAATGACGGCAAAGACCGCCGCGAGCTCGCGCGAGAGCGCAAAAGCGTAGACGAGGCCCATGACCAGATTTACCGGCCCGCGCACCATGGGACGGAAGCCGTTACCTACGGCGTTTTGAATCACGGTGATGTCGGTGGTCATGCGAGTGACAAGCGAGCTGGCGTCGTAGTTGTCCAGATTGCCAAAGGCGAGCGTCTGGATCTTGCGATACTCGGCCTCGCGCAGGTTAGCGCCCAGCCCCGAGGCGACGCGAGCAGACGTGCGTGCATAGCCCAAGCCAAGTACCAGCGAACATGCGGCGCATACCAACATATACGTGCCCTGCAACAGCATGTAGTTGACGTCCCCCGCGGGCACGCCCACATCGATGATATTTGCCATGATGACCGGGATAAACAGCTCGAGCGCCGTCTCGGCCGTCACAAAGAGCACGCCGAGTATGGCATCGCGGCGGTATGTCCCCAGATAGGAAAGCAAAATCTTGAGATTGCGCACGCAGATTCATCCCCCATCAAACGTTGTTCGCAAACCCACGTATTATGGCGCGCCGTGCGGCGGTGTCAAGTGATGCGAAATCGATTTCTGCAAGGCTAGTGCAGACGCCATGCTCACAGGGCGCACGTCCGTATTCAATTAGAAATGAACGCGAGCGTGACTTTTTCGCCCCACTGCCGACACAAACCTTGACTCTACAATCGTTGTAGGGTTTTCACTACACTGGTACGTAAACGATCTAAGCCAGAAAGTGCCCCGCCCATGGAACACGACCTCACACGCGGCAATGTCCTTAAGACCATCGCGGTCTTTGCCCTGCCTTATATGCTCTCGTACTTTTTGCAGATGCTCTACGGCATGGCCGACCTGTACATGATGGGACAGTTTAGCGGCGCCGCCGGCATCACCGCCGTGGGCAACGGCGCGCAGACGCTCTATATCATTACCGTGACGCTCGTGGGTCTGGCCATGGGAACGACGGTCATCGTCGGCCACGCCGTGGGCTCGCGCCGCTTCGATCGCGCCGCGACCGCCATCGGCAACACCATCACGCTCTTTATGGGTGTCTCGGTGGTGCTGGCCGCTGTCCTGCTCGCACTGTGTCCGCAGATTGTGGCACTCATTGGCACGCCAGCCGAAGCGGTCGAAGGCACTGCCGCCTACCTGCGTATCTGCTTTATCGGCATTCCCTTTATCGCCGCGTACAACATCCTCTCTGCCATCTTTCGCGGCCTGGGCGATTCGCGTTCGCCCATGTACGTGATCGGCGTGGCGTGCATCATCAACATCGCGCTCGACTTTCTGTTTATCGGCCACATGGGGCTCGGCCCCGTAGGCGCCGCACTCGGCACGGTCGTCGCGCAGACGGCGAGCGTGGCCCTCGCGCTCGTGTGGCTCAAGAGCCGCCGCACGCATATCCATGTTAAGCGCAGCGACCTGCGCCCCCAGCCCGAGGTACTCAGCAGCATTCTTAAGATCGGCGTGCCCGTGGCTGTGCAGGACGGCTGCATCCAGGTGGCGTTTATGTTTATCACCGTCATCGCCAACCACCGAGGGCTCGTCGACGCCGCCGCCGTGGGCCTGGTCGAGAAGATGATCAGCTTTTTGTTCATTGTGCCGAGTTCCATGGGCGCCACCGTCAGCGCGCTCACGGCGCAAAACGTCGGCGCGGGCAAGGGCGACCGCGCGCGGCAGGTGCTCAAAGACGCCATGACGATCTCGGTGGTGTACGGCTGCCTGATCACGGTGCTGATGTGGCTGGTGACGCCGACGTTTATCGGCTTTTTTGCCAAGGACGCCGCGGTGGTCACGGCGGGTGCCGGCTATATGCGCAGCTATATATTTGACGCGATCTTTGCCGGCATCCACATTTGCTTTAGCGGCTTTTTCGCTGCGTATGGCAAGAGCTACATCGGCTTTGCGCACAACGTGCTGGCCGTGGTGCTCATTCGCGTGCCCGGTGCATGGCTGCTGTCGAACGCCTATTCCGACACGCTGTTCCCCATGGGCATCGCCTCGCCGTGCGGATCGATTCTGTCGGCGGTCATTTGCGTTGTCGCGTTTACCGTACTCAACCGGCGCGGAGCTTTTGACAAGCTGGTAGCGTAGCGAGGAGACGCATGCCTAGCACCTCTCCCCTGTTTTTACCGAAAGGAGCGGTCCTGTGACCGACATGCCAAGCGAACATACTGAGGGCCTGCTCCGCATTGGCGAGGTGGCGCGCTTGTTTAACCTGAGCGTGGGCACGTTGCGCCATTACGAGCAGATGGGCCTACTGGACCCGGCGCACATCGATCCGGCAAGTGGGTACCGCTACTACGGATCGCGGCAGCTCTCTACCCTCAATACCATCAGCCACCTGCGCGTTCTCGACTTGCCGCTCGCGCAAATCCGTGAGTTTGTGACCACGCGCGATGTGGACCTTATGCAGCGGCAGCTGGCTCAGCAGCAGGAACTCATCGAGCGCAAGCGCCGCGAGCTGGAGCGCGCATCGCGCAAGATCGAC
This sequence comes from Collinsella sp. AM17-1, assembly GCF_003470665.1. GTDB lineage: Bacteria > Actinomycetota > Coriobacteriia > Coriobacteriales > Coriobacteriaceae > Collinsella. Next base: position 66,254 of record NZ_QRJZ01000001.1, on the reverse strand, counting down.
AACCGGCTTGCTCTGCTGCACGATGCCTTGAGCACCGAGCTCGATACCATCCGCGAAATCGATGCGCCCGAGCTTCGCTGCGCCGTGTTGCGCGAACGCGTCAACCCTACCGACGCCTATGCACTGGAGTGGCAGATTCGTCAACTGCAGAAGGGCCAGCACGAGACCTTTGTCTTTCTGGGCAACTTGGGCGTCGGGATTGGCGCCGAGCGCCTCGCCGCCGGCGACTTTGACGGCTACGACGAGGTCTTTCTGCTGCTCGATGACACCGATGAGTACTTGGGCGATGTTGAGACGCGACCTGCCGCGCGCTGCCTGACCATAAGCTTCCGCGGCACGCACGGGCAGGCGGGCTCGCGCTACGAGCAGCTACTCGGCTATATGCACGCACACGGGCTGGCACCCGCCGGCCCGTCGCGCGAGATCGCCCTCATCGATGACATCATCAGCGACGACCCGGCAACCTACGTGACGCAGATCACGGTGCCCGTTTCCCCGTCCAAATAAAATCCGCCCGAAAGGTATCATGCTTTCCGGGCGGATCTTCAATTTGGTTATCGATGCGCTAAGCCCGGGGCACCTGACCAGTAGCCAAGATCTGCTCGAGTGCGTCCTCATCCAATACAGGCACGCCCAACTGCTCGGCCTTGGTGAGCTTGGAGCCCGCTTTGGGGCCGGCGACCAGATAGCTCGTCTTCTTTGAAACACTACCCGAAACCTTGGCGCCGAGCACCTTGAGCGCCGCGCCTGCCTCGTCGCGCGTACGGTTGACGAGCGTGCCGGTGAGCACGAAGGTCAGACCCGCGAGTGGTTGAGCGTCGGCAAGCTCGCCCGCCACGCCAGCGTCGGCCGCGGCTTGCGCGTGCGCGGCGCCCAAGTCGACCTCGAGCGACAGGCCCGCCTGACGCAGGCGCTCTAGCACGGCGAGGTTCTCGGGCACGGCCAGGAACTGCTTGACGCTCGCCGCAATCTTGGGACCGATGCCCTCACACTCGGCGATGTCCTCTTCGCTCGCCAAGATGAGCTTGTCGATCGACAGGAATCGCTCGGCGATGACCTCGCCCACGCTCTTGCCCACATGGCGGATGCCCAGGGCAAACAGCACGCGACCGAGCGGCTGGCTCTTGGACTTGTTGAGCTCGGCGATGATTTTCTCGGCCGTCTTGAGGCCCACCGGGATGGGGTCGCCCTTCTTGACGCCCTTTTTGCTATTGGAGCTGGCATAGGTGCGTCCCGTGTCCAGTCCGGCGATATCGTCCACCGTAAGCTGGTAGAAGTCCGCGACATCGTGGATCAGGTCAGCGGCAATCATCTTGTCGACAATCTCGTCGCCCAGGCCGTCGACGTCCATGCAGCCGCGGCTCACCCAGTGGAGCAAACGCTCCTTGAGCTGTGCGGGGCAGTCGATGGACACGCAGCGGTAGGCAACCTCGCCATCCTCGTGAACCACGGGGCTACCGCACACGGGGCAGACCTCGGGCATGTGCCAGTCGACCGAATCGGCCGGACGCTTGTCGAGCACCGGGCCCACGACCTCGGGAATCACGTCGCCTGCCTTGTGCACGATGATAGTGTCGCCCTCGCGCACGTTTTTGCGGCGGATCTCGTCGATGTTGTGCAGCGTGGCGCGCGCGATGGTGGAGCCGGCGACCGTCACCGGGTCGAACTCGGCGACCGGCGTGAGCACACCAGTGCGGCCCACCTGGATGCGAATTTCGCGCAGGACGGTCTGCTTTTCCTCGGGCGGGAACTTAAAGGCAATGGCCCAGCGCGGTGCGCGAGCGGTAAAGCCCAGGTCGAGCTGCTGCTGGAAGCTGTCGACCTTTACGACCACGCCGTCGATGTCGTAGTCCAAGTCGCCGCGATGCTCGAGGGCCTGGGCGCAGAACTCGTGGACCTCGGCCGGCGTGGCGCAGCGGGCCACGTTGGGGTTGACGCTAAAGCCGGCGCTACGCAGCCAGTCCAGAAACTCGCGCTGGCTGTGGACGTGCAGTGGGTCGGTATCGGCAATGGCATAGATAAAGGTGGCCAAGTCGCGACGCGCCGTGACCTTGGGGTCCTTTTGGCGCAGGGATCCTGCAGCAGCGTTGCGCGGGTTGGCAAAAGGGTCGCGGCCCTCGGCATCGGCCTCATCGTTCAGACGAACAAAGCTGCCCTTGGGCATATAGACCTCGCCACGTACTTCGATGGTACGCTCGCGGTCGGCGCCCATGTGGGCGAGCGCCGGCTCGGACAGGTGCATGGGCACATCCTTGATGGTACGCACGTTGAGCGACACGTCCTCGCCCGTTGTGCCATCGCCACGTGTGGCGGCGCGCACGAAGGTTCCGTTTTGGTAGGTAAGCGCCACGCCCAGGCCGTCGATCTTAAGCTCGCAGGTATAGGTGACGCTACCGGCACCGAGCGCATCCTCGGTACGCTGGAGCCACGCGTCGAGTTCGTCCAGATCCATGGCATCGTCCATGGAATACATGCGTGCCATATGCGTGACCGGCGTAAACTGCTCGCTCACGTAGCCGCCCACGCGCTGGGTATAGCTGTCGGGCGTCACCAGATCGGGGTAGGCCGCCTCGATTTCCTGCAGCTCAACGAGCATTTTGTCAAAGGCAGCGTCCGTGATCTCGGGCGCGTCGAGCATGTAGTAGCGGTACGCGTGGTAATCGAGCTCGTGGCGCAGCTCGGCCGCACGCGCCGCCGCCTGGGCACGGGCATCGGCCGGTGCAGCGGTATCCTCGCTCGCGGGCGTTTCGGTATCGATGTCCACGCCGTCACCAAACAGGCTCGATTGCTCCATAGCGGCACTCCTTCGCTCGATTTCAAACGGATACAAGAGTACCACCGGTCACCATGGCGCCGAATAACCCTTTCGAACCGCACCGAATCGGCAGCCGCCAGACTGGGGTGGATCGCGCGATTAAACCATGCCCTTGCCAGTTCTAAATGATCCGTTTTCCTCCGTCTCCAAGGGATCATCGCGAAAAGAGGGGCTGTCCCGCGCTGGCGGAACAGCCCCTCTGGCTTCGATATGTGCGATACAGCTCGTTAGAAACCCTGGCCGTTGCCCTGACCCTGGCCCTGCTGGCCAAGCAGCTCCTCCAGATACTGGCGCAGCTGCTCGTCGGTAATACCGCCGTTGCCGGTATCGGTCGCGCTGTCGTTCTGCTGCTGGTTCTGTAGCTCCTCGTCGGAGCCCAGCTCAACCGTGACCTTCTTCTCTTCCTTGCCGCGCATGAGCGTGATCTCGACCTTCTCGCCCACCTCGTGGCTGCGCAGCGCGATGATCAGGCCGTCGGCGCTCGAAATCTCATCGTCGCCCAGCTTGGTGATGACGTCGCCCTCCTGAATGCCGGCCTTGGCGGCAGGACCATCCTCAACGACGCTCGCCACATACGCGCCGCTATCGGTGCTCAGCTTGTTGGTGCGGGCGTTAAGCGCATTGACGCTCGAAAGCGTAGCGCCCATGTACGGATGCACCGGCGTCTTACCGTCGATGATCTGGTCGGCAATGTTCTTGGCGTAGTTAACCGGAATGGCAAAACCCACGCCCGAGCTGGAGCCCGAGTAGCTCTCGATAAGCGAGTTGATACCCACAAGCTCGCCATTGTCGTTGACGAGCGCGCCGCCGGAGTTGCCCGGATTGATGGCGGCATCGGTCTGGATCATGTTGGCATAGATGGTGTTGCCGCTGGTAGAGCTCATGGCCGTGGAGCGATACAGCGCCGAGACGATACCGGTGGAGACAGACTGTTCGTTGCCGAAGGGCGAGCCGATCGCCATGACCCACTCGCCCACGTTGAGCTTGGAGGAATCACCGATCTCAATCGGCGTGAGCTTGGAGGCGTCGGCGTCCTTGAGCTTGATGACGGCCAGGTCGCTCGAAGCGTCGTTGCCCACGAACTCGGCCTCGTAGGTGGTGCCGTCGTCCATGGTCACCACGTACTGGTCATAGCCATCGACCACGTGGTTGTTGGTGAGGATATGGCCCTCGGTATCGAGCACCACGCCCGAACCGACGCTGCCCGAGTTGTTCGACTCGTCGGCAGACTGCGAAAGCGAGCCATTCTGGCCGCCGCTCGACGTGGCGGTGATGGAAACGACGGAGGGCAGGGCCTTGGCAGAAACGGCCTCGGCCAACGTGGTGTCCTCGGAGTCGATCGTAATCTTTTGCGTCGACGAACCCGAAGCGCCCGCCGTCACGGCATTCTTGCCGCCACCGATATCGAGCGTACCGCTCATAATGAGCGCAATGACCAGCAGGGCGCCACAGGCGCAACCGGCGAGTGCCGTAATAAAGATCGGCAGCTTTTTGGTCTTGGTCTTGACCACCGTGTGCTTGTTCACGACCTGCACACCGCCCAGCGGCTGGCCGGTCTGTGTGTCATAGGCCTGCACGTAGGGAATGTTGCTGTCGGCAGGCGTCGACTCCACCTGCACGCGCGGCTGCTGCTGAGTCTCGCCGGCATTGCCAACATCCTGGGGACGCTGGGAATCGTTCTCGCTCATAGCTGCGATCCTTTCGTCAAATAACCAAAGGCCCGCCAAACACGTGGCGGGCCATCATTGTTCACGTTGAGTTGTACCCCAATATGCGGGCGTACGTGTACGAGAACGCAATCTTTTAGGAAGGCTTAAGTTCTGCTGCAAACTCGAAAGGAGCCCGCACCTGCGTCAAAACCACCACAAAGGTGTCTGTCCCCTTTGTGGTGGAAATCTAGTCCTTAAACAGATAGCCCACGCCGCGGACGGTGGTGATGTGTGCCGCGATCTGCGGGCCCACCTTGGAGCGGATGCGTCGAATGTGCACGTCGACGGTGCGCGTGCCGCCGCAGTACTCAAAGCCCCACACGCGGTGCAGCAGTACCTCGCGGCTGTAGGCGCGATTGGGATGCGTCGCCAAAAAGCTCAGCAGCGAGTACTCCATCAGCGTCAGGTCGATGGGCTCGTTATCGAGTGTCACCTGGTAGGTAGCCAGGTTAATCTCGAGGTTATCGATATTGAGCACATCGTCGGCGGTGACGGTCTCCTCCTCGCCCATCAGGCGCTGCGCGCGAGCCTTGAGCTCATTGGGCGTCGCCGTGGGGCATACAAAGTCGGCATGCGCGTGATTCGGCAGGCGCAGGGTGCCGAGCGCCTCGTCGTCGACGATCACCAGCATGGGGACACCGCCGCGATCGTCAAGCCACTTGGCAATCTGATCGATGCGGTCGCTGCGGATGCCATCGGAATCGAGGATCAGCAGGTCAAAGTCATGCGCCGCAGTCGGCGAATCGGGAGTGGCCAGGCTCACCTCGACACCCAGGGTGGTCGTCAGGCTGCGGGCAAACTCGTGGAAGCGCGTCGTGCGCGCCATGAACAGGGCACTCTTTTCGGACATATCGGCCTCCAAAGAAATGAGCTCAATCGTACTGGAACAAGCCAGCGCGATTAGGAGTTCGCCAGGTAGTGCTTGATCTCCCACTCGGTGATCGTAGACTCAAACTTATGCCACTCGTCGCGCTTCTTTTTGAGGAAGAAGCTGTGGATGTGCTCGCCGAGAGCATCCTTCATAAACTGCGAGTCCTCAAACACGTCGAGCGCCTCTTTGAGCGAGCGCGGCAGCGGCGCGTAGCCGGCCTCGACCATCTGACGGTCGGTAAGCTTGAGCGTCTCGGCCGTGGCCTCGGGCGGGAGTTCCAGCTTGCGCTCGATGCCGTCCAGACCAGCCGCCAGCGTGACGGCGTTGACCAGGTACGGGTTGGCCATGGGGTCGGGACTGCGCAGCTCGATGCGCGTGGACAGCGGCTTGCCGGGCTTGTAGACCGGGATGCGGACCATACTCGCGCGGTTGCGCAGGCCCCACGTGGCGTACTGCGGCACGGAGTCGCCACCCGTGGTGATGCGCTTGTACGAGTTGACCGTGGGGTTGGTGATGGCGCTGATCTCGCGCGCGTGCGCCAAGATGCCGGCCATGTAGTGCTTGGCGATTTCGGAGAGGTGGTACTTCTCGTCGTCCTCGCCCCAAAAGACGTTGTTGCCGTCGTGGTCGAACAGCGACTGATGCAAAAACATGGCGCTGCCGTCCTCGCCCGCCAACGGCTTGGGCATAAAGGAGGCGTGGCAACCGCTCTCGTAGGCCTGCTGCTTAATGATGAGTTTGGCCGTGGTGATAGCGTCGGACATGCTCAGGGCCTCGGCGTGACGCAGGCTCATGCCATGCTGCGAGCGACCGGCGGCGTGGAAGGTGTACTCCACGGGCACGGACATCTTCTCGAGCGTGAGGACCGTGTTGCGACGCAGGTCGCGGGCAGCATCGCTCACCGAAAGATCGAAGTAGCCCACGTTGTCGAGCGGCTCGGGAGTGTGCTCGTCGGGGAAGTAGTAATACTCCAGCTCGGCACCCACGTTGAGCAGATAGCCAGCCTTCTCGGCCTTGCGGAACATGCGGCGCAGGGCATCGCGCGGGTCGCCGGCAAACGGCTTGCGATCGGGAGTGCATACATCGCAGAACACGCGGGCAACGCCGTTATGGCTCGGACGCCACGGCAAAATCTGGAAGGTCGAAGCATCGGGAAACGCCAGCATGTCGGCTTCCTCGGGCGTGGCAAAACCCTCGATGGCGGAGCCGTCAAAGCCGATACCCTCTTCAAAAGCGACCTCGAGGTCCTCGGGGCTAATGGCAAAGTTCTTGAGGCGGCCGAGAATGTCGACAAACCACAGACGCACAAAGCGGATGTCACGCTGCTCTACGGAGCGGAGTACGTAATCGATGTTCTGCTGGTTCATGTCGCTCCCCTTTCTTTCGGGCGGGTTTCGACTGGTCTATATCGCAGATACTATCGCAGAAAAATGTTTCCGCAGGGTTAAAGCGTATCAAGCGCTCAAAAAAACGTGCGCGAGCAGACCGTTGCGAACGAGCGGCTAGCGTAAGGTCGAGGCGCGGTGTTCGATGTGGCCGGGGATCTCGATGCGCTTGGGGGCGAGCTTTGCGGCATCGCCCACCGTAGTGGTAACGATGTCGATGCGTTCGGACAGACGCTCGACTACGCGCTCGGCAATGGTAAGAGTGTCCTGCGCTGCCGTGGTCACACCGCCAAAGAGCACGTGGTTCCAGGGATAGTCGTCAAACGTTGCGATCTTGAGACCCGCCGGCAACGAAGGTCCCAACTGTGCCAGCGCCTCGGTCAGGCGCAGGAAGACCAGACCGTTGACGGCAATGAGGCCGAGCTTTTTACCCGCATAGCCGCGGATGGTCTCGTCCAGGCGACTGACACCCGTGGCGCCACCGTCGGCCAGGGTGACGACCTCGCCCGCAAGACCGCGGCGCGAAAGCTCGCCGGCAAAGGCCTCAGCGCGCTCGCGACGCACGGGGCTGTCATCGCTTGCCTCGGTGAGCAGGCACAGGCGCTCGCTGCCAGCAGAGGCCAAGGCGTCTACCAGGCCGGCGACCAGCTCACGGTTGTTGGAGGTCACCAGATCGACACCGCCGTCGGCAACATCGCGGTCGAGCAGCACGACGGGCAGGCGTCCCGCAGCCTCGGCGATCGCCTTGTCGTTGCCTCCGCAGGTATTGACGACCAGGCCGTCCACGCCGGCATCGATAAGTCTGGTGAGCGACTCTGCCTCCTTGGCGGGATCGTTGCCACTAATGGCCGTCATAAGCGAGCAGCCGCGCGCGGCGGCACTGGCGGAAAGCCCTTCGAGCATGGCACTCGAGAACGGGTTGGCGATGTCGGCCAGAATCACGCCGATGAGGTTGGTGCGCGAGCTGCGTAGATTGCGTGCGGCGGCACGTGGGCGATAGCCAGTGCGCTCGATAACCGCCGCGATGCGAGCGCGGGTTTCCTCGGTCATCTGCCCGGGGCGGTTGTTGAGATAGCGCGAGACCGTGGCCGGGCTCACGCCCGCCTCGGCGGCAATGTCCTTAATCCTCATCTGCGCCATGGCGCACCCCGTTTCCCAATCGTCAGCAGTCTGAGCCATTTTAGGCATTTTTTAAAAATCTCGGTTGCAAAACGCTGTAGGTGAGTATACTACAACTCGAAACGAAACCGATTTCGTAAACCGATTTCGGCAAGCGTTGGCACGGAGGTGCAAAGATGCACCCTACCGTCTTGGCACCTCCGTGCCAACGCCATATCAAAGGTGTACGCACGAGCAAGAAGGAGCTGCGCGACCATGGGTAAAACGGTTCTTACCTTCGGCGAGATCATGATGAGGCTCTCGCCCAAAGACCATCTGCGCATTGAGCAGGCGACCGAGTTTGATGTCCGCTACGGCGGCGCCGAGGCCAACACCGCGCTTTCCCTGGCCTATCAGGGCGACAAAGCCGCTTACGTCTCCGTTGTCCCGGCCAACCGTCTGGGCGAGTGCGCCCTGCGTTCGCTCAAGGTTTACGACGTTGACACCACGCGCGTTGTGCGTCAGGGCGACCGTCTTGGCTCCTATGTGTTTGAGGTTGGCGCCTCGCAGCGCGGCAACGGCTGCGTCTACGACCGCAAGTATTCCGCCATCAACATGGCCAAGCGCGACGTCTTTGATTGGGACGAAATCCTCAAGGGCGTCGATGTCTTCTACTTCTCTGGCGTGACGCCCGCCGTGTCCGACGAGATGGCCGCTGCCTGCAAGGATGCCCTCACCGCTTGCCGCGCCAAGGGCATCACCACCGTGTGCGACGTGAACTATCGCGGCAAGATGTGGTCGCCCGAGAAGTCGCAGGCCACCATGAAGGAACTCCTGCCGCTCGTCGACATCTGCATCGCCAACGACGAGGACGCGCCTGCCGGCCTCGGTATGACCTGCGTCTCCGGCTCCCTTGCCCACGGAATCGAGGAGCGCGACACCTACGTCGAGATGGCCCGTCAGATCTGCGCCGAGTACGGTTGCAAGAAGGTCGCCTCGGTCGTCCGCAACATCTCCTGCGTCGAGCGCTCCATCTGGATGGGCATGCTCTTTGACGCCGAGAGCGGCGAGCACTGGTTCTCCCCTGCTCACGACGTGCACGTGCTCGAGGGCGTTGCCGCCGGCGATGCTTTCAACGCCGGACTCGTCCATGCCCTCATCAACGACTTTGACCCACAGGACGCCGTCAACTACGCGATTGCGGCCTCGATCCTCAAGCTCACCATCAAGGGCGATTCCAACTTGGTGACCGCAGACGAGATCGCAGCCGTCGCCAACGCCGCCGACGGTGGCACTCGCGTTGCGCGCTAAGCCGTCTCCATTCCGCGGGCCGCAGCTTTCCATACCCATACCCCTGCGGCCCGCTCCCCGATCTTTCCGGTCGGGCAAAACCACCAGTCCCATTCCGGTTTTGCCCGGCATTCCCTATACGACTGGTCGCGCAGCCGGTTTTGGAATTGCTTGAACCCCAAGCAGTGCCTCCGATAACCAATCCAAAACCGGCTCTTGACCAGCACATTTAGCAATCATGCGCCCGTGCGCGCCTCACATCGAAAGGAACACCATGTTCGATCAGTTCTACACCACGCTTGAATCCCTGGGCATCGTGCCTGTCGTCGTGCTCGACAAGGTCGAGGACGCCGCTCCGCTCGCTCACGCCCTTATGGCAGCTGGTATGAAGTCCGCCGAGGTCACCTTCCGCACCGCCTGCGCCGCCGAGTGCATCACCGCTATGGCCGCCGCCGAGCCCGAGATGTGCGTTGGCGCCGGCACCGTCCTGACCGTCGAGCAGGTTGAGCAGGCCCGCGCCGCCGGTGCCAAGTTCATCGTCTCCCCGGGTTACAACGAGGACGTCGTGAAGCACTGCATCGACATCGACCTGCCCGTGCTGCCCGGCACCGTGACCCCCTCCGAGGTCACCGCCGCCGAGAACCTCGGCCTCAAGGTCACCAAGTTCTTCCCCGCGGCCCAGTATGGCGGCCTCAACACCATCAAGGCCCTCGCCGCTCCGTTTGTCGGCCATCGCTTTATGCCCACCGGCGGCGTGAGCACCGCCAACGTCGAGGAGTACCTGAGCTCCAGCGCCATCATCGCCTGCGGTGGCACCTGGATGGTCAAGCCGGCCCTGTTCGCCGACGGCGACTTCTCCAAGGTCGAGCAGATCGCCCGCGAGGCCATGGACGTCGTCAAGAAGGTCCGCGGCTAACCCTGCCGCCTGAGACGGGGTGAAATGGTAGATTTTCTACTTGACTTCCCCGCTTGACTCGCTCTCTATCATGGGGGCGCGGCCTCGGTCGCGCCCCCCCCTAAAACGGCTCGGAAGCGCGCCGTTTCCGTCACGAACAAGAACCGAAACCGTCTTGTATGCTGATAGAACGTGACGGAAGCGACACGCCCCCGAGCCGCTTTGTTTATGCGGCTGGCAGGCGCACTCAACTAAGCCACTTCGACAAAAGCCATGTCACCCAAACAGCTGCGGCGCCGTCTGGAGGAATGGATCCTTGCTTCCGATCTTTTCCCCCAAGCGGCGCCGCAGCCTTTACTGCATCTCCCAAATTCCGAAAGGAAGGTCACGACATGCGGCCGCTCATCGTAATGAATGGCGAGAATATAGATTGGTTCCACACAGTCATCAGGATGCTCATGTATCTTGCCGGCGTTGCCATTTTGGCACTCGGCATGAGCATCCAGACAGCATCGGGGCTTGGGGTGGCAGCGCTCACCTGCTTCGCCACAACTCTGTCCATGCTCACCGGCAAAACACTCGGTTTTTGGATCACTGCGACCTACGTTGCTTACATCGCCGCGCAGGCTGTTATCCTCCGCCGCGAGTTTCAACTTCGCATTCTTCTCGAAATCTTTTTCTCGACGCTCATCGGCGGCTTCACCGATTTCTTCATGGCGGTCAACCCACTGCATCCCACGGCACTCCCCGCACAGGTTGCGACCATGCTGCTCTCCCTCGCTGTCACCGCATTTGGCGTAAGTCTCGTCGTCAACATGGGCGTTGTCCCCAACGCGCCCGACGGCTTGGTGCAGGTCATTGCCGAAAAGCTTAAACGCCGCTTTGGCGACGTAAAAGTCGTGTTCGACTGCTCACATGTCGCCGTGTCCCTCATTCTGTCGCTCGCGCTCATGCACAACCTAGGCGGCTTTGGCGTGACCACAGCCATCTCGGCGCTGTTCTTGGGCCACGTCATCAACGTCGCCAACAAGCTCTTCGCCCAGCACTTTATCCGCGCGGCATTCGGATAATAGCACCACCGTAAGAGCCCGCGAACAGCGCTATACGTTGCTATATCTCACTAACGTTGCTATATCTTGCTATAAATCGACCGCTGCCAGCCAACATACAACAGGCCCCAAGCGGGCAAAGGCTTGGGGCCTGTCTTGCAATATGGTTCTTTTGGCCTATGCGCGCTCGTATTTCGTGGAACGCCCCGTCCCCCGCTTTACAACCGCGTTCCGCCCAATCAGCGATTCAAGCGCCGTCAACGCACGCGCGCGGCTCAACCCCGTCTGCTGCTCAATCTCGCCCCGCGACATTATTCGTCCGACCGGCAAAGCCTTGAGAACCTGGGCCTCTTCCTCAGACCCCTCAAAGGCATCGATAACGGGCAATGTGACGGTCACCATGCCGCCGCGAACATCAAATACCGGTCGGCTTAAAGAATCTCGATACGCACGCCTGATTCGCGCGATTCCCGTGCCAAATTTCTCGATGTAATCCAGCTTTAAAAAGACCTCGGCGACAATTGGGTTTCTAAGCACGGATATCTGCCCATACAGGTATTGTTCCGTCGTCAAACCGGCAGGCAGCGATCCGGGCGAAGTGACAACGACGCGATCGTCGTACAGGGCAATTTGAACATTCGCTCGAACGTCCCACGTCCGATGCACCAAAGCGTTTGCAACGGCTTCGCGAAACGCCTCGAGAGGAATTCGATCGGTTTGGACGCGTTCCATCCCTTCGATACGTTCATAACGGTAGTAGCGTGCAAACATAGCCACCGCCCTGTCCACCTGTTCAATTGCGGATACATTTGTCGCCGACTCACGATCCAAGATCACATCCTCGGTATCACCAAAACGGACGCAGTCGATGCCAGGAAAATCATTCTTATCCGCCAAAATCGCCGCAGCGTTGGTATAGCCGTCCTTACCGAGCAAGCGAAGCGTGCGCATAATATCCGACGTTAGCTCAGAAATGCCGAGATGTTCAACACACTTTTGCTCGAGCGTGCAAAAACTCAAGTCCTGGCGAGTCGACGTGAGCGCGTCGAACGTTACGTTGCTGCCTTCGAGCGTCAACCTGCCATACTCAAACCGGTCGACCTCCACCGTTGCCGAATCGTTTCGCCTGTAGGCCTTTCCCTTGCTTCGATAGGGTTTGTCCTGTCCCTCATAAACCGTAAGGATTACGGTCCCGTGTTTCTCATCGGGCTCGAGCGTGTAACGGGGAGCGGGATCCAAGCTGTCATTAATCATGTTCTCAATGCGGAGACACTCTGCGACCGGATCTGTAAGGCCGACAGCCACGCCCTCGTCATCAACGCCAAACTCAATCTTGCCCGTCCCGTAGTTTGCATAAGCGCTCACCGTTTTAAGAAACGTCGGCGTAACGCTTTCCTTGTATTCGACTGTAGGGCTCTCTCTAACAACCATACGCCCAACCTCTTCGTTTCGTACCATTCATGACCATATTATAAGACGAAAACCGTTTGCGTACTAAATATACCAAGACGCAAACGGTTTGCGTCTTGATTTGCGTCCGAAATGAGAATGGAAACTGCGCTTTCGTACGCTTATTACCAAACGCAAACTATTTTCGTTCGGCAATACGTCAACAATCCGGACGAAAAAGGCCCCGAGCTCGTGAGTGAACTGGGGGGGGCGTCTGCACCACCTGGGCAGCACAACAACCCCTATTTCATCGCGACTTATGGGGGAGACGATTAGATGGCCGAGTCTTTGGACAGCTCAAAATAGTCGGGATGCAAAGCGATAACCGGACCTTGCTCTTCGGGCATCAAGTGCAGGTGTGTCTCTGCCAGATAGCTCGCCGCGTCGGTATCGCCCCTCTTAATGGCCTCGAGAATCCGGCGATGCTGCCGACGAATCGGCTCCCAATCCAGATCCTGCGACACCATACGCAACCAGTTGTATCGCTCAAAATGCGTGTTGACGCTCTTCATCCAATCCCACAACATGTGACGGCCAGCAATCACGAAACACGTCTCATGGAACAGGTTATCCAGGTCGAAAAAGCGACGCGTTTCGCTATGGTCGAGCGATTCGGACTCGGCAAGAATCTGCTCGAGCCGCTGCTTTTGCTCGGGCGTGGCGGCAGAGCAGCATTTAATAAGCACGCTTCTCTCGAGTTTCTCGCGCAAGAAACAGGCGTTCTCGGCGTGCTCCATGCTGATTTTTGAGACATAGGTGCCGCTTTTGGGACGCGTTTCCACCAGCTCCTGCTCGCGCAGGCGCACAAAAGACTCGCGAATGGGCGTGCGCCCGATCCCCGTCTCCTTTTCCAGACCAATCGCCGAAAGGCGCGTGCCGGGCCTGAGCTCGGCATAGATGATCTTGGAGCGCAGTGCGTTGTATGCCTGATCTTGCAGGCTCTGATAATGCTGGTGTTGTTCCATAAAGCCCTCGGATGAAGCCCACAGTTTGTCGAATATCTCTCCACGTAATACTATCGCATCCTGCGACGCTCCCCGCACAGGTTATGAGCATGTCGCCTCCCCTTCGAGCCGCAGATGGCAAGCATGGCCACAAAGCGCGCAAGCCCACCGCGGCACACGATGCGATGTGTTTGCACCTGCCCTACAACCGCAACATGATTGCGGAGAGTGCACAGGCACAGAGCGAATGGCGGGCATCGCGACAATCGGCCACAACCGTTCGCCTTTTAAAAGTGAACGTTCACCTGATTCTAGGAAAAGCTGCGAGTAAATTCCTCTGCTTCTCCTATACTGAGCTTGTATTAGAAGTAGGACTCATAAAGATGAACGTTTCTTTAGGAAGGATTGCTATGTCTGATCTTATGGACAGCTTCCGCCTAGATGGCAAAGTCGCGCTCGTGACCGGTGCCACCTACGGTATTGGCATGGCCATTGCCGAGGCACTCGGTGAGGCCGGGGCCAAGATTGCCTTTAACGCCCGTCACGCCGACAAAGTCGCCGAGGCCGAAAAGCACTACCGTGAGCTGGGCTTTGATGCTCACGGCTATGTTGCCGACGTCACCGACGAGACCGTCGTCGCCGAGCTCATAGCCAAGATTGAGGCAGATTTTGGCACCACGCCCGACATCCTGGTCAACAACGCCGGCGTCATCCAGCGCACCCCGATGCTCGACATGAGTGCAGAGGACTTCCGCCGCGTCGTCGATATCGACCTCAACGCACCGTTTATCGTGTCCAAGGCCTGCCTGCCCGGCATGATCGCCAAGGGCCACGGCAAGATCATCAATATCTGCTCGATGATGAGCGAACTGGGTCGCGAGACCATCGCCGGCTATGCCGCCGCCAAGGGCGGACTCAAGATGCTCACCAAGAACATCTGCTCCGAGTTTGGCGAGGCCAATATCCAGTGCAACGGCATTGGGCCCGGCTATATCGCCACACCGCAAACCGCGCCGCTGCGCGAGACGCAGCCCGACGGCAGCCGTCACCCGTTTGACCAGTTCATCATTGCCAAGACACCGGCGGCCCGTTGGGGCACGCCCGAGGACCTGAAGGGCCCCGCTGTGTTCCTGGCTTCCGACGCATCGAACTTTGTCAACGGGCACATTCTGTACGTCGATGGCGGCATCCTGGCCTACATCGGCAAGCAGCCGCAATAAGGAAACTGGGCGAGGCGGTTGGCAGTTAAGTCTGCTGCTCGGACAGTCCTGCGCAAGACGGAAAGCACATTAAGTGCTTTCCTTTGCGTGCGGAACTCGCGGCAGACTTAACTGCCAACTGCCCGCATAGCTCATCGCGGGTCGGATTAACCGCCGCCCGCATACAGAAACAAAAACTGAAAAACTAAGTTGAAAGGTTAACTCAAATGAAGATCGCTCTGATCAACGAGAACTCTCAGAACTCTAAGAACCCCATGATCGAGGCCGCACTTAAGAAGGTTGTTGAGCCCATGGGCCACACCGTCTTTAACTATGGCATGTATGCCGACGCCGACTCCAAGCCCCTCACCTACGTGCAGAACGGCATTCTTGCCGCCGTGCTGCTGAACTCCGGCGCCGCCGACTACGTCGTGACTGGCTGCGGCACCGGCGAGGGCGCCATGCTCGCCTGCAACTCCTTCCCCGGCGTGCTGTGCGGTCATGTTGCCGACCCGCTGGATGCCTACACCTTTGCCCAGGTCAACGATGGCAACGCCGTCGCCATGCCCTTCGCGCTCAAAAACGGCTGGGGCCAGGAGCTCAACCTCGAGTACACCTTCGAGAAGCTCTTTGGCTTTGGTTCGGGCAACGGCTACCCCGCCGAACGCGTTGAGCCCGAGCAGCGCAACAAGAAGATCCTCGATGGCGTGCGCGCTGTGACCATGCGCCCGCTCGTCGACGTCCTGGGCGAGATCGATCAGGACCTGGTGAAGGGCGCACTTGCCGGCGAGCACTTCCAGGAGCACTTCTTTGCCAACGCCACCGACGAGGTCATCATCGCCAAGGTCAAGGAGATCTTGGGCCTGTAATAAGGCCCACGGGGCGCACCGAACCCCAACAAACCACCAAGCAAAAGGTGCCGCGACAATCCATGTGTCGCGGCGCCTTTTTTGATTGGCTATCGCTTGAGCCACTGCAAGGCGGCCGCTCCCCTTTTTGCCAAGAGCCTACAGTTCGCAGGCGACCTTGTAGCCATCGCCGATGGCGTCGCGGATGTTGCCGCACTTGTTGGCATCGCCCAGCACGTGGGTGGCAACACCGGCTGCAGCCAGGTCGTCGGCCAGCTTGGTATTGGGACGATAGCCCATGGCAAGCACCAGCGTATCGGCACCGGTGATGGTGTGGACCTCGCCGTCCTTTTCGTAGCTGATGGCATCCTCGGTGATCTCGGTCACCTTGGCCTCGGTCAGCACGTGGACGCCCTTGGAGAGCATGCGCGTGATGAGCACCGCGCGGCCGGCGCCGCCCTCGTTGGCGGCGAGCGTCTTGGTCATCTCGATAACGGTGACATCGCGATTGGCCGGCGACAGGTCGTTGACCAGCGGGGCCAGGTAATCTGCCGTCTCGCAACCGACGGTGCCGCCGCCCACGATGACGATCTTCTTGCCCGGGAAAGCCTTGCCACCCAGCAGGTCGTCGGCCGTCATAACCTGCTTAAAGGCCTGCATGAAGGCCGGAGCGATGGGCTCGGCGCCATAAGCCAGGACAACCTCGTAGCCGGCGTAGTCACGCTGAATGTCCTCGGCAGTAAGCTCGGTGCCAAATACGCACTTCACGCCGGCCTCGGCCAGGCGACGGTACTGATACTTGATCACGCGCGTGAGCTCCTGCTTTGCCGGCGGCACGGCCGCGATACGCATCTCGCCGCCCGGCTCGTCCTGCTTATCCACGAGCACCACGTTATGGCCGCGCTTGGCGGCAATGTAGGCCGCCTCCATACCCGCGGGGCCGGCGCCCACGACGAGCACGTTCTTGGCCTCGGCGGCAGGCTCGTAACCGGCCTCGTCGCGCTCCACGTCCGGGTTGACGGTGCAGGAGATGCGCTTGCCGAACATGATGCCGTTCAGGCAGCGCAGGCAGCCGATGCAAGGGCGGATCTCGTCGGCGTTGCCGGCAGCCGCCTTATTGCAGAACTCGGCATCGCACAGGTTGGCGCGGCCCATCATGCAGATGTCGGCGGCACCGTCCTCGATCAGCTCCTCGGCAATCCATGCCTCGTTGATGCGGCCGACCGTGGCAACGGGAATGTTCACGTGCTTTTTGATCTCGCGCGAGCAGGCGGCGTGCGAGGCCTGCTGCGTGCCGGCGGCGGGAATTGCAGAGCCGCGTTTGATAGTGGTACCGCCCGACACGTGAATCATGTCGACACCGGCCTTCTCCAAGCGGCGCGAGACGTAGATCATGTCGTTGAGGGTCAGGCCACCATCGGTGTACTCGTCGCCCGAGATACGGACGTCGATAATGAAGTCCTTGCCGCAGCGCTCGCGAATCTCGGCGATGACCTCGAGCAGGAAGCGCATGCGGGCGTCGAGCGAGCCGCCGTACTCGTCGGTACGCTTGTTGTAGAGCGGAGTCAAAAAGCCGCCGAGCATACCGTGGGCGTGCGCCGCATGGACCTCGACGCCATCGACGCCGGCCTTCTGCATACGCACGGCCGCGTCGCCAAACTGATGCGTAAGCTCGTGAATCTCATCGACCGTGATGGGGCGCGGCGCTTCGCGGGCATAGGACGGGCCCACAAAGGACGGGGCGATCAGGCGCGGCGTGCCCGGAACGTTAAAGGCCATGTAGGCGGGGTGAAAGAGCTGCGGCATGATCTTGCAGCCGTACTCGTGGACGGCCGCGGCGAGCTTTTCCCAGCCGGGGATAAACGTGTCGTCGTAGCAGCACATGTCACCCGGCAGATAGGTATAGGTGGGCTCGACCGTCACGACCTCGGTGATGATCAGGCCCACGCCGCCCTTGGCGCGGGCACGGTAATGATCGACCAAGTCGTCGGTCACATAGCCATGATCGGCCAGGTTGGTGGATACCGGCGGCATAAAGACGCGGTTCTTGACCTCGGTCGTACCGACCTTGATCGGGCTAAAGAGCATCGGATAGGCGGAGGACTCCATACAGGGTTCCTTTCATTTGAGCCGCTCGGCGGCAGTTGCTGACGTATCTATCGTATCAGTATCCGCGCAGTACCCGATCGCACGCGCTCCCCCAGCTTTCGCTCGACCCACAAAAAATTTGCGGTGAAATAGTTCCTGAAGGGGGTGCTTGGCGCGTCAAACAGGAACTATTTCACCGCAACCGATGGATGAGATGGAATTAGAGGCCCAGGTAGTTAGTCATGCCTTCGACGGCGAGTTTGGCGCCCGCTACGGCATGGACCACGGTGAGCGGGCCGTTGACGACGTCGCCGGCGGCAAAGACGCCCGGCACGGTGGTCATGCCGTGCTCATCGACCGAAAGAAGGCCGCGATGGTCGGTCTCCAGACCGCCCGTCGTAAGCACCAGCTTGTCCTTAGGCACCTGCGAGGCCGCAATCACAACCGTGTCGGCGGGCACATGGTCAAGTTCTTCCTCATAGCCCACCACGTTGTCGTCCTCGTCAAAGATAGCCGTCTCGAACACCGGACCGTTATCGTCGATGGCGCAGATCGCCTTGCCGCGCACGATCTCGGCACCGTCAAGCTCGGTCAGCTCCACCTCGTCATCGATGGCCGAGATATGGCGCGATCGGGCATACACGGTAACCTTGCGAGCACCTGAGCGCAGGGCCGTACGGGCAACATCCATGGCCACGTTGCCGGCACCGATAACCGCCACGTTCTGACCGATCGCCACGCTCGTGGGATCGACCAGGTAATCGATACCAAACAGTACGTTGCCACGCGACTCGCCGGGAATACCCAGCTTGCGGGCGCGCCAGGTACCGGTACCGACAAAGACCGCATCGTAACCGTCGCGCAGCAGGTCGTCGATATGCAGCGCGCCACCGATGGTGGTCGAGGGACGGACGCGCACGCCAAGCGAGCACATCACGTGACGATACTTTTGCACGAGAGCACGGGGCAGGCGAAACTCGGGGATGCCGTACTCCAGCACGCCGCCGATCTCGGGGCGCTGTTCAAACACCGTGACGGCACAGCCCAACTGGGCCATCTTAATGGCCACGGTAATGCCAGCAGGACCGGAACCGACCACGGCAACCTGCTTGCCGCACGACGGCGAGGGCTTCCACTCCTTGCGGTCCAAATATGCAGTCGAGATATAGTTCTCGATGCTCGAAAAATGCACCGGCGCGCCTTTACGGCCCTGAATGCATGCGCCCTCGCATTGGCCCGAATGGTTGCACACCATGGAGCAGACCGCACTCATGGGATTGTTCTGGAACAGCAGCTCGCCCGCCTCTTCAAGACGGCGCTGCTTAAACAGGTCGATGACCTGCGAAATAGGCGTCTGAACCGGGCAGCCTTTAAGCTGGCAGAACGCCTTCTTGCACCCAAGGCAACGATTCGCTTCTTCGACAATGTGGATAGCCATGCAACTCCCCTTTTTGATGTAATCCAATGGGGCGACGATAAAGATCCTTCACCGCCGCCCCCCCGTCAGGCAAACTCAATCGGCTGCCACGGCAAAAGCCAAGGCTATATCTCGCGATGCGAAGCCCCGCAGCGGGCGGACATACGCTCGAGCGTCGCCAGACAGCCAGCCGCCGTCGCCGGCACGCTGTTCTCGACCACGCAGGGAATCCCAGGGCAGGCGGCAGCCGCCCAGGCCACCACGGGCTCAAAGTCATATCGTCCCGTCTCGCCCACACCGTGGCACACCAGGCGCGAACCCGTACCGTCGCACCAACCAGCCTCGTCCTCGTTGTCGACGGCCTCAAAATCCTTGGCGTGCAGCACGCGAATCTTGCTGCCGCACAAGTAGAGCATACGCGCTGTGATTTCCTGCGCCTCGTTAACGACGCTGGGGTGCAGCAGCGACACCGGGTCGTAGATCACGCCGAGCGCTGGGCTCGAGACGCGCTCCAATACCTCGCGGCAGCGATCCGGTGTGTTGACTGTCTCGTTCCAGCCGGGCTCAATCAGTATTTGCCCACCAACGGCCTCGGCGCGCTCGCAGACACGTGCGAGTCCGTCCATAAACGCATCGAGTGCCTCGTCGGTCATACGGTCGTCAGCAACGCTGTTCTGCGCATTGGGACGACCGGTCTCGGTGCCAACCGGGCAGCCGCCGAGCATCTGGGCAAAGTTCAAGCATGCCTCATACTCGGCATAGTTATCCATGAGCTGTTGTCGATCGGGCGTCGCCAGATTCTTATAGCAGCCGAGCACGGCAACCGAAACGTCCGCCTCATCGAGTACCTCGCGCAGATGGTCGGCAAGCTCGCGGGTCAGGCCTCCCCGATCGATTCCCATCGATGCGTAGAGCACCTTGCTCGGCAGTTGGATGCACGAAAAGCCCAGCTCTCCTGCCATGCGAATGCGTTCCTCGACGGTTCCCTGCGGAAGGTCGTGCAAACGTACGCCCGGAGTAATGGCCCCCACGCTATTCACGCCCCTTATGAGCATTGATGCCCGGGGTGTATCCGCCAAACGGGTCCTCAATGGAGCACACGCCCGAAGGGGCGAGCGGATCGCGCTTACCGGCCAGCTTGTCATGATGCATGGTCTCGATATAGGCAAGCACCAGCGGCGCCACGCCCTTTGCATCATTTTTGACCACAGGCTCGCTCATGTAATACTCAAACGTGCCCTCGCGGTGCGCGGCGTTGCCAAGACCCGCCACCAGGCAGATGTTGTCGAGCGCCAGCTGCCCGTCGCGCTCGGACAGGCACGTATCGCAGATGCCGTCAAACGCACGGCGGCCGTACTGGTAGTAGCGCTCGCCCAGCACGCCCAGGCGCACGCCCTTCATGATGGCGTTGGCAAAGATGGCACTGCCCGACTCCTCCAGATAGTTGGGGGCGATGTTGGGCAGGTTGATGACCTGGTGCCACATACCGGTCTTCTCGTCCTGATACGGCAGCATGGCGTCAATCAGGTCGTGGAACATCTTGCGGATCTCGTCCTTCTCTGCCGACATTGAAGGCGGCATGAGCTCCCAGGTATCGATGAGCGCCATGGCAAACCAGCCCTCGGCGCGCAGCCAGAAGTTAGCCGAAAGACCGGTTACGGGATCGCACCAGAACTGCTTGCGGCTCGCGTCGTAGGCGTGATAGTACAAACCGTTGAGGGGGTTGCGCATCAGGTCATGCACGACCTGAAACATATGGAAGCTGTCCGAACAGGCGCGACGGTTGTGGAAGCTCAGCTCGTATTGCATGTAGAACGGCTGGGCCATATACATACCGTCGAGCCAGATCTGGTTAGGATAGACAGCCTTGTGCCAAAACACGCCCTCTTTGGTGCGCGGCTGGGTTTCGAGCTGGCGATAGATGGTATCCATGGCGGCACGGTACTTGGGCTTGCCCACCAGGTCGTAGAGTTTGTAGAGGGTTTTGCCCGCGTTGACGTTGTCGAGGTTGTACTCCTGGGGATCGTAATGCTTGATGGTGCCGTCATCCTGGACAAAGAAGTCGATATAGTCGTCGGCGAAGGTCAGGTAACGCTGCTCGCCGGTGATCTCGTACAGCTCGATGAGTGCCTTGATCATGCAGCCGTCAATGTAATTCCAGGTGTTCTCCTTGCCGGCGCGAAGCTTTTCGATGTTCCAGGCCGGCGCCTGCGGCGTAGAGGTCTCGATCAACTGCTCGATATAACGGTCCAGAATCTGATTGCAACCCATTGCTGTCCCCTCTGACGTTTTTGATGGGTGAACGTTAACCCTAGTGTAACGCGAAGGGGATTATAGGGTGAACGTTAACCCTATAATCCCCGCAAACGGCATCCTTTTAGCGGCAAACGGCGGTGAGAGCCGCGGCAATGCGATGCGCCAGGCGCTCATAGCCGGCAGGGCTGTAATGCAGACCGTCCGGCATGTAGAGCTCGCGGTGCTCCGGCAAAAACGGGCTGATGCCGCTTTGCGCATACAGGTCGATCACCGGCACCGAGTAGCGATCGCAAACCTCCAGCATCGCGCGCACATAGGCGTCTTGCGTCAGGCCCAGATGGTTGGCCTCGTTGCTTGCCGGGATATCCTTCTCGTGCTTACCACTTGTCTTGCACGGCGTCATAAACACCAGCTTTGCCTGAGGCGAGCGCGCCGTGATGGTGCGGATAAGGTAGTCGAGCGCGCCATAGAACTCGTGCACGTCGGTGCTGCCCGGCTCGCCTAGCGGCACGTTACGGCTAAAGTCGTTAACGCCGCCAAAGACGATGCAGATGTCTGCCGCGTGATCGATGCCGTCCAAACGCTCAACAAACGAATCGGTACGGTCGGCCTTGACGGCAATACGCGAACCCTTAATGCCAAAATTCTCGACCGTAGCGCCGCCCAGCAGCGCACCCAGGTGCGAGGTCCAGGAGATGTCGTTACCTCCCCCGCCGCATCCGTTATCGCCCCAGGTGGTCGAATCGCCAAAGCAGCAGATGGTCGATTCGCTCAAGTTTTTCGTTTCCATATTCTTCTCCTCACCCGCACACCGGCGGTCATACAGGTACATACCGTTCATTCGCAACATGCCGAGGGGCTATGCGTGGGCGCATTCCGCAACTTGCGAATCGAGCCATTCGATATCCTCGGCAAGATGCGCCACGCCAAGATGGTGTCCACCCGGACACACCTCGTGCCGCAGACCTCCTCTGCGGCCCAGCAACTCGTAGGCATCGCGCACGATTTTGAGTTGCTCGTCAACATTTTTGAGCCCGCGTGCCCCATTCAGATGATCCTCTTCGCAACTTTGGACCAACAACGGCCGTGGCGCGATGAGCGAGGCGATGTCACCCATATCGAGCAGACGCCAGAGTCCAGGCGTGTAATTGCAACTGCAGTTGCCGTTGAGATGTAGCAGCGAGTCATCGACACCGTACAGATAGCCCGAGACAAACGCCTTGCGCACGCGCGGGTCAAGCGCGGCCAGGTACAACGTCATGTAACCGCCGCCCGAAAAACCAAAGCAGCCCAGGTCGTCCAGGGCAATGTCACCGCGTGTCTCCAAGTAATCAATCAAGCGCATGTTGTCCCAGGCGTTGAGGCCCGCGACCGTAAGACCCAGCGGCTCGGCCATACGCGCTTGATTCAGACACGTACCGCGCAGGTAGCTGTTCTCGTCGTCGCCCTGGCCCTTCCAATCGCGACGGTATCCCCAACCACGCGCATCGGGGCAGACGGTCACGTAACCCATGCGCGCCAAACGCAGACCGTAGTCGTAATTGAACTTACGCACGGCATCGTCGACCGCCGGCACGCCCGCAACACCGGCTATGCTTGCAGCACCCGCCCCCTGGTGACCATGCGGGCAGATATAGCAGCGCTTGAGTCCCCGCTCGTCAAGCTTGGGGCGGGACGGCTCCAACAGGTAAAACGGCATCCACACATCGTGCTCAACCTGCAACACCGCATGAGTACGCACGATGTTGCCGGCAACCCGCACACGATTGAGCTCACGAATCTCAATCGGGGCGCGGTCCATAAGCGAAAGACCCAAAATATCGTACAGACGAGTCCTGGTCGCAGCCTTCCATGCCTCAAAGTCTGTGGGAGTCTTGCCCGTAAATGCGGCCGAGCGCCCTTCGCGCTTCAGTCGGGCGCGCAACGCAGGTTCGTCCTCGTAGTACGTCTCGATGTGCACGGTGCGGCCATTGGCAGATAGCCCGGCCGTCTCTACCGCATCACCGTCGCCGCCCTCGGGATCCCAACCATCCGTGCCGGCAAGCACTCGGTCACGCGCATAGCGTTCGGAATCCTGACCGGTCAGGCAATGCGCCCACGGCACCCAAGCGGCAGCATCACCCGCCGGGCCAAACAGGGTACCGCCGGCATACAGGGTGCCGTCATGTGCCGCTGGCTTATTCCAATCCCACCAGCCCTCGGACTTGATATGCGAGCCCAGCCAGCAATCGATAAGCACGGTCTGGGCCCATTCGCGCCACGGGCGACCCAGATAGACCGATCCGGGGGCAATGCCCTCATCGGCTGTAAACGAACAGCCATGAAACACAAATCCGTACGGCTCGCCCTGAGGCGTGGAGGCTGCCGTTACATACCCGTTGACATCCATATCGCGGTTGAGCGAGCGAATCTCACACCCCTCAAAGTAGGCACGCGCGCCGCCAAAGATAAAGTCGACGTCGCCCTCGATTCGGCAACGTCGAAAATACTGGCGCCCCACCCGGCGCGGCGCAAACTGCTTGGGGCCTATAAAGCCGCCTGGCTTGGCCTCGCGCGGCGGCAGCGGCCCCAAAAAGAGCGTGTCCTGATGCCCCAGGATGCGGCAGGAATCGACCACCAGGCGGTCGCCGTCGGCATACAGGGCAATCGCCTGGCCGACCTCGCGACCGTCACCGGCGTCGTTTTCGATTGTTAGGCCCGCAAGCGTCACGTCGTCGGCATCGACCAGCACCGTGTACGTACGGAAGGTGCCGAGTCTTCCATCCTGGCCGCTACCATCTTCCGAAGGCATCTTGGCACCCAGGCCGCCCACGATACGCACGCTGTCGGCCGTCTCGCCCTCGAGCGTCACATGCGGACGACGAATTTCGACCTGTTCGCGGTACTCGCCCGGCGCCACCAGCACGCGCACCGGCACGGTCGCATCGGGCACACACCGCTCCGCCGCCTCGAGCGCCGCCGAAATGCTGCGATACGCGCCTTCGCGTTCGAGCGATACCTCAAAGAGCTGTTCTTTACCACTCATCTGTCATTACGCTTTCTGTCACAGAACACCCACCGCAATACCGGCACCTATAGATTGCGTGCGACAGCCAGGCAGACCCGACCGTCGCACGCCTCAACATGCCGTATTCACTTGTGCAGGAGCACTACCCTACGCGCGGATAACCTTGTCGACGTTTTGCAGCTGCAGCTCGTCGCCATCCTGACCCTCGATGCGCACGTTCTGCAGGTCGAGGACTTTCACGTTCTGCGCGATGATGCCCTGGCGCACCATGGGCTCCACGCCGCAGGCCATGGCCGGCACAAAGGGCTCGGCATCGGCGGCAAAGGTCACATGAACATCCTGGAACGTCAGGCGCGTCACCTTGCTCTCGGGAAGGCCCGTGATATAGGCCGCGGCCGCGTGGCAGTTGGTGGCCTCGATGTCGCGGAACGTCGTGGCGCCAAAGCCGGGCGTACGGTCGTCGACGGGCACCGCGTCGCGGCTCTGGACATAGTCGGTCTTGCCGTCCTTATCGCAGAAGTAGAACGAGTTGACCACGAAGGGCGTGAGCACCTTGTCCATGCGAATGTGCTCGAAGGTGATCCCCTCGTTGACGGCGTCCTTGCCGCGGCCGCGGCGGGTCTTGACGCGCAGGCCGCGGTCGGTACGCTCAAAGAGGCACTTGCTCACGGTGAGGTCCTTGATGCCGCCGGCAGCCTCGGACCCCAGCACCACGGCGCCGTGGCCGTCGTGCATGTAGCAGTGCGAGATTAGCACGTCGTGCGTGGCGGGACGAAGCTCGGGCTCAATGCCCAGCTTGCCGCTCTTGATGGCGATGCAGTCGTCGCCCACCGAGAACTGGCAGCCAAGGATGCGGACAAAACCGCAGCTCTCGGGATCAAAGCCGTCGGTGTTGTGGGAGTTCTTGGGACCCTCGATGGACAGGCAGAGCGCATCGACGCGCTCGCACAGGACGGGGTGGATGTTCCACGCGGGGCTATTGCACACGGTAAAACCAGCCATGCTCACGTTTTCGCACTCGGACAGGAAGATCATGCGCGGGCGGGCGATCTCGCGGCCCTCCTCGGGGCGGAAGATGTTCTTAAAGTCCTTGTTCCACCAGTTGTCCTCGGCAAAATCGGTCTGGCCATCGATCGCGCCGCGCCCATAGATGCACACGTCGTGCACGTTCAGGCCCGTAAAGGTAGAGCAGTAGGTCGAGAAGCTCTCGCCCTCCCAGCGGCCCAGGGGCAGCATGTCAGTACCGGCATACCCGGCGCCCTCGTCGCCCGTGACCGTGCCCGGAATGTAGGCAAGTGCCGCACGGTCGTGACGGGCCAGCAGCACCGCACCCTCGGCAAGCTCAATATTGATATCGCTCTTAAGGAAGAGCGACTTGATGCGGTAGCTGCCGGCGGGAATCAGCACGCGTCCGCCCTTGGGGCAGGCCATGATGGCAGCCTGGATATTGGTGGTGTCGTCGTGCTCGGCATCGCCCTTGGCGCCGCAGTCGCGAACGTTGATGGTGAAGGGCTCGGCCGGCGTGGTGACTCCCACGCTCAGCTCGCGCTCGCCACAGACAAAACGAATCAAGTTGCGCTTGCCGGGAATCAGGCCGTCGACATAGGTCTCGACCGTATTGGTGGTACCGGCGGGCTCGCCGTTGACAAAGACCTCCCACGTATCGGCACAGGTAAAGTAGCCGCCATCGTCGAGCTCGATAACGGCCGCGCGGGCATTGCGCCAGATAACGTTCGTCTCCATGGGTTTCTCCCTCAAAAAAGATGCTCTAAAGGCAAATTGTACGCTGTTGAAAAAGGGCCGTGCCTGCCGGCGGAATTCCGGTGGCACGGCCCTGTGGTTTGAACGATGCGTATGTCCTACTCGGCGGGAATTACGCTACCGTCCTGGAAGCCAACGTTGTTGTGGGCGAAGCAGTCCTCGTACTTAAAGCCGGAGAGTTCCTCGCAAAGCGCCTTGACCTCGGGCTTGACGTCGGCCATCTTGCCACCCTCCTTGACACGGCGGATCTCGTCGCAAAGGACGTCGCACTGCTCCTTGTCGATCTTGATGCCGCGGGCAAGGACAGCCGCGAGCAGGAAGAAGCCGGCGCAGCCGATGAGCATGTAGCCGCAGATGTACAGAGGCACGGTGGCGGGCTGGGTCACGGCATCGCTGTTGCCGGCGGTCTGAATGAAGCCGGAGGCAGCAAGGACGATGGCCCATGCGTTGACGGCGACTGCCTGGGCGATCTGCTGGCAGAGCTGCTGTGCGGAGCTGTAGATGCCCTCGCGACGACGCAGGGTGATGAGCTCATCGACATCGGGGATGTAGTTGAGCAGGACATCGGGCAGATACTGGAAGCCAACGTAGAAGAACTTCCAGATGGCGAAGATGATGGGGTAGGCGATCATGGCGATGGCAACCGTGGAGGTGCCGTTAATCTGGCCAAAGGCGAAGTAGTTATAAGCGATGATGCACGCAGCGCAGCCGACGTTGGCCAGGTACCAAGACTTGTGGAAGCCCTTCTTGGCCATGAGGGCAACCCAGACGGCGGTGCAGACGATAGCGACGACCTTGCCGGGCATCTCCATCACGGACTCGTAGGACTTAGGAATCTGCAGGCAGTAGACGATGAAGAAGGACAGGCAGGCAGACCAGCAGGCGGCAGCGAGCTTCGTGGAGACCTGTGCATACAGGACCTTGCGGAAGGACTTGTTGCGGAACGTGGAGATAACGTCGATGAAGAACTTCTTGATGCCCTCGCCAACGCTCTCAATCTTCTCCTGAGCGACCTCCTCGGGGGTGTGCTCCCACGTGGACAGGTACACGCAGAGCAGCGAGATTGCCATGACCGAAGCGTTAATCGTAGCGATGATGAAATAGCTGAACGGGTTGGTCTCGCCGAAGGTGCCAAAGCCAAAGCCGACGAGTGCTGCCATAAGGAAGCCGGCAGCGTTGCCAAAGAGGTGCTTGTAGCCGGTGAGGTACGTACGCTCCTTGAAGTCGTCGGTCATCTCGATGGTAAGCGGCGACAGGTTGGCAGTGCAGAATGTGTACGCGACGTTGTAGATCAGGTACAGCACAAAGTAGTACGGGAAACCGAACGGCGTAGCAACGAAGATAAGCGGCTCGGCGACCATCATCGGGATAGCCAGCAAGATCCAGAAACGGCGACGACCAAAGATGCGGCCGATCTTGGTGGCATAGAAGTTATCGGCCACAAAACCCATCAGCGGGCAAAGAATGGCGTTGAGATAGATGGCGAACGAGCTAATCAGCGCAGCCTCGCCTGCGGACAGGCCGCACTCCGTGGACAGGAACAGCACCATGTAGCTGTGCGTAAAGCTCAGGGCACCGGAGTTGAGCATGCCGCCCATACCAAAGCCCAAGCGCGTCCAGAATGTGATTTTGCGCTTTTTTCCAATCTTATTAGTCATCGAGCTCCCTCTCTTCTCTCGATTGTCTTGTAACAAGACATTGGAATCCATACCGACATCCGTCTGCATGTCGTTCAGGGTGAACGTTTAGCTAGATTATGCGCGATTGCTTATGATAGGTGAACGTTCACTTGAATAATATCCCTGAACGGTCGTTTTTCATCGCTGAACGGACACCTAACTTAAAATATTCTCGATTACAAGGGCATTCGGTTGGTTTTAATTTCAGGGTGACTGGGTGAACGTTTATTGTATTCACCGCCCCCCCCGCGCCCCCAGGAAGACGCGCTTCTGCAGCCCGGACAAAAATGGCCCCACCGGGAACACTCCCGACGGGGCCATGGCCAATAGCGCCCTATGCGAACCCGCTTGCCGCTACAGGCAGACGCCGTCCTTCCAGATGCTGATCTCGTGACAACCGCGACGCTCGGCACTCGTAAGCTTGCCGCCCGCCGTCTCCAGCACCAGCTGGTACAGGTCGTGGGCAGCCTCGTCGAGCGTGCACTCGCCTGTGGCAATCACGCCGGCGTTAAAGTCCATCCAGTTGGCCTTGTGGTCGCACAGACGCTGGTTGGTAAACACCTTGAGCGTCGGCGCCGGCGCGCCAAACGGCGTGCCGCGGCCGGTCGAGAACAAAATCACGTGGCAGCCGGCAGCCGTCAACGCCGTGGTCGACACCATGTCGTTGCCCGGGCCGCACAGCATGTTCAGACCGTGCTTAGTTGCCTGACCGGCATACGGCAGCACGTCGACGATGGGGGCAGATCCGCCCTTTTGCACGCAGCCGCAGCTCTTGTCCTCGAGCGTGGTAATACCGCCGTCCTTGTTACCGGGACTCGGGTTCTCATAGACGACCTCGCCGTGGCTAATGAAGTAGTCCTTAAAGCCGTTGAGCATGTCGGCCGCCGCGTTAAAGACGTCCTGACTCTCGCAGCGATCGAGCAGAATGCTCTCCGCGCCAAACATCTCGGGCACCTCGGTGAGCACCGACGTGCCGCCGCGGGCGACAACCATATCGCTCACGCGGCCGATCGTGGGGTTGGCGGTAATGCCCGAAAGACCGTCAGAACCACCGCACTTAAGGCCAATGACCAGCTCGGAGGCCGGAATGGGCTCACGCTTGGCCTGCTTGGCCAGGTCAGCCAACTCGGACAGAATCTTGTGGCCCTCGACCTGCTCGTCGGCTACATCCTGGCAGGTAAGGAAGCGAACGCGCTCGTGATCGAAGTCACCGAGCTCATCGAGCACCTGCTGGTGCGTGCAGTTTTCGCAACCGAGGGACAGGAACAGTACACCCGCAGCGTTTGCGTGACGCGAGAGCGCCACCAGCAGACGACGCGTCTGGGCATGGTCGGCGCCGGTCTGCGAGCAGCCAAAGGGATGTGGGAAGTAGTAAACGCCCTCCAGCGAGCCCTCGACCAGATCCTGAGCCTGCTCGCACATGGCACGTGCGACCTCGTTGACGCAGCCGACCGTGGGGATGATCCACAGCTCGTTGCGCGTGGCGGCACGGCCGTCGGCGCGACGGAAGCCCATAAAGGTCTCGGGCTCAACCGGCTCAACAACCGGATGCGTCGGGTTGTAAGCATACTCGACCTCGCCCGAAAGGTTGGTCTTGACGTTATGCGTATGAAGCCACTGACCGGGCTGGATGTCGCCCGTCACGTGGCCGATAGGAAGACCGTACTTGACGACGTCCTCCCCCGCCGCAATGGCACGCACGGCCATCTTGTGGCCCTGCGGAATATCCTCCGCAGCCACGACCTCGCCCACCCCGGGAACCGCGACGGCGGCGCCCTTGGCAAGCGGCGACAGCGCGACGATCACGTTATCGGCCGGATTGATCTGGATAGTGTTCATTACAAATGGTCCTAACCTAACAGGTTGAGCAGAAGTCGAGGCGCGGGCAAGCCGTCCCGCGCCCGAGCCGGAAATCATGCCTGAGCGTTGACGAAGGCCTGCTTGGCACCCTCGGTGCGCACGACGGCGAGCGCGCCGACGACAAACTCCTCAAGACCAGCGATCTGCGTAAGGTCCTCGCCCCACATCTGCTCATTGGTGAGCACGTCGTGCACTAGCTCGGCATCGTCGGTGCCGGCGTGGGCGGCGTAGAAATCGAGCACGAAGGCATCGTCCTGAGCGGTGTACTCGGTGCCGTCGGCGCGACGCAGGTGCAGGCCGTCTCCCTCGCGAGCAACGAGCTCCTGCGTATAGAAAGCGATGAGCGTAGCGAGGCTCGTCGCCAGGCACTTGGGCAGGCTGCCGGTCTTGGCAACGTAGTCCTTGAGCGTGGGCAGGTCGCGGGCACGCCACTTGGCGGTGGAGTTGAGACAAATGGAGAGCAGCGCGTGGTCGATAAACGGGTTGTCGAAGCGGTTCTCGACGGCGGCGGCAAAGGCCTTGCAGTCCTCGACATCCAGGTCGGCGGCAAGCGTCGGGATGACCTCGTCGTAGAGCATGGTGTTCATGAAGCCGCGAACAGTCTCGTCGTGCATGCAATCGCGCACGATATCAAAGCCAGCGACCCAGGAACCCGGCACAAAGGCGGTGTGGGCGCCGTTGAGGATGCGGACTTTGCGTTTCTTGTACGGGGTGACGTCGGGGGTCACAAAGACACCCGGCAGGCCGGCCTTCACAAAGGGAAGCTTCTCGGCAAGCGACTCGTCACCCTGGATGCCCCACATCTGGAAGGGCTCGCGCACAGTCAGGAAGGGATCCTCATAGCCCAAGCGCTCGGCAACCGCCGCAGCCTCGGATGCGTCGCGGATACGACCCGGCACGATAGTGTCGACGAGCGTGGTGCAGACGGTGCAGTCGTTGGACATCCACTGCGAGAACTCGTCTTCCCAGCCCCAGTCGCTCACGTACTGGTTCATGATGCGCAACAGCTCCTCGCCATTGTGGTCGATGAGCTCGCAGGCGAGCACGATAACGCCCGGCTTGCCGGCAGCCCAGCGGGCATGCAGGACCTGAACAAGTTTGGCGGGGAAGCTCGCAGGCGGCATGTCGTCGGCCTTGCAGGACGGATCGTAGGCAATGCCGGCCTCGGTGGTGTTGGAAACGATGATCTCCAGATCGTCGGAGACAGCGACCTCCATGATGGCGCGATAGTCCGCCTCGCGATACGGATTGAGGCAGCGGCTGCAGGCGCTGATCACGCGGGACTCGTCAACCGTGTCGCCGTTCTCTTTGCCGCGCATCAGCACGGTATACAGGTCGTCCTGGGCATTGATGCCATCGGCAAAGCCAAAGGCGCCGTTGATGGGCTGGACCATGACGATCTTGCCGTTCCAGCCGGTTGCCTCGTTGCCCATGTCAAAGAAGCGGTCGACGAAGGCGCGCAGGAAATTGCCCTCGCCAAACTGCAGAACCTTCTCGGGCGCGTCCTTGGGCAGCAGGTAGCCCTTGTAGCCGATCTTCTCGAGCGCATCGTAGCTGATGTTCTCCATCTATGTCTCTCCTTAGATAGCTGTTGGCGTGCAAGTAAAACGGGGCGCCGCGTGTGGCAACGGCGCTCCCGAGTTCGATGCGATTCGATGCGGCTTTAGGCCTCGACGGTGTCCAGGTCAAAGCCAAAGTAGCGGACCGCATTGTTGTAGCTGATGTCGCGCACGATGGTGCCCAGCAGCTCCATGTCGGCCGGGTACTTGCCCTGCTCGACCCACTCGCCGATCACGCTGCACAGCACGCGACGGAAGTACTCGTGACGCGGATAGGACAAGAAGGAACGGGAGTCGGTAAGCATGCCCACAAAGTTGCCCAGCACGCCCTCGTTGGCAAGGGCCGTGAGCTGCTCGCGCATACCGACCTCGTTGTCGTTGAACCACCAGGCAGAGCCGTTCTGGATCTTGCCGGCGGTTGGAGCCTCCTGGAAGCAGCCCATCACGGTATCGATCATGGTGTTGTCGATGGGGTTCAGGCTGTACAGGATGGTCTTGGGCAGACCCGTGAACTCCTGGATGGAGTTGAGGAAATCGGCCAGCTGGTCGGACGGCGTGTAATTGGAGATGCAGTCGTAGCCGGTGTCGGGACCGAGCTTGGCGAACATAGCGCGGTTGTTGTCACGTTTGCAGCCAAAGTGCAACTGCATGGCCCAGCCAAGACGGACGTACTCGCCGGCGACAAACTGCATGAAGGCCGTCTTGTACTTGAGTACCTCGTCCTCGGTAAGCGGCTCGGCGGCAAGGCCCTTGGCAAAGATAGTCTCGATCTCGTCGGCGGTAGCCGGAACGTACATAACGTAGTCGAGCGCGTGGTCGGAAGCGCGGCAGCCCAGCTCGTGGGCGACATCGTAGCGCTTGGAGATGGCGGCCTTCATGCCCTCGAAGTCGCTGACCTCAACACCGGCAACCTCGGAGAGGTGCTTGCAGTAATCGGCGAACTCCTGGCCGCGCTCGATGCGCAGGGCGACATCGGGGCGCATGGCAGGAACGACCTGAACGTCAAAGCTGTCGTCGGCGGCAATCTTTTTATGCCACTCAAAGCTATCGGCGGGATCGTCGGTAGTGCAGATCATGCGGACGTTAGACCGCTTGATCAGGTTGCGGCAAGTAAAGCTGGACTCGGCGAGCTTGGCGTTGGCAAGGTCCCAGACCTCCTGAGCGGTTTTGCCGTTCAGAACGCCCTCGTAGCCAAAGTAGCGCTTAAGCTCCAGGTGGCTCCACTCAAAGACGGGGTTGCCCACGCAACGGCCCAGGGTCTCGGCCCACTTTTGGAACTTCTCGCGGGCGGGGGCGTCGCCGGTAATGAAGCGCTCGTCAACGCCGTTGGCGCGCATCAGGCGCCACTTGTAGTGGTCGCCGCCCAGCCAAACCTCGGTGATGTTCTCGAAACGCTTGTCATCCCAGATTTCCTTGGGAGAAATGTGGCAGTGATAGTCGACGATGGGCATGCCCTCGGCAAAGTTGTGGAACAGCTCCTCGCCGGTCTTGGTGCTCAGCAGGAAATCCTGATCGTCCATAAAGTTTTTCATCAAACAACCCCTTTGTTGGCAAAACGGGCGCACGGCGCGCTCGTTATCCTTTAGGTGAACGTTCACTATACTAGTTCATTACGGCTGAAAAGGTGAACGTTCACCTAACCCTCACGGGGCGAACGGTCGATTTTGCCCGTTCAACGGTTGTTGGAGCTGTGATCTGTATATGTTGCGGCTCGGCTGGCGTCCCCGAACACCAAACATGAGCGCTTTTGTCCAGGTGGGTCATGTCCCGACGTTCATTTTTCGGAATATTCAGCATCGGAGCGCACCGCGTACCGTCCTTGACGCCCTATTTGATACGCATATTGCGCCCGATCGGCATAAATAAGTGCCGCCGATGGCGAATTACGCCACCGGCGGCACGTAAAACAGTCGTTCTGTCCCTCTATCGGAACATGCGTTTGCTGAATATTCCCAAAAATGTACGTCGCAAGAGGGGGTACCCGCCCAAGCGGCTAAATTCCCGCAAGCTTGCAGTAGCGGTCGACGTTGCTGGCAAACACCATCTCGACGGAACCCTTCTGCACGGGCTTCGCCGGAGTCCTTCCCCACAGCAGATAATCGCCCAGCGTCTTAGCACCGCGGTATGCCAGACTCACCGGGTCCTTATAGACGATATTGGTAAAGATGCCACGGCGCAAAGCCAAAGCGCTTTCGGGAAATAGGTCGTTGCCAATTACCATGACCTGGCCAGCCTTGCCGCTCGAAACGAGCGCGTCGGCGACCACTTCGGAACCAACGGCAAAAACGCTACAGATAAGTTCGGGGGCGTTCGGTGCGCTCAAGCGCTTCTCAAGCTCGCACTCGAGCTGTTTGACTTGCGCATGGGCGCCGACAAGGTCCTCGACCTGCCACGGAATATCATGTTCGCGCAGGTAATTATGGAAGGCGCGGGCGGTTAAATAGTGCGAATCGGTATAAGGGTCGCCTGTCAAGAGGAGCACGCGAGCGTCAGCACCAGAAGCATGGACCAGGTTTGCCGCCTGCTCGGCCATAAGGCTGCCTGCCGTCGAATAGTCGGCCAAGCTCGCACCCAAACGGTTCAAATGCGGGCGGTCGCCGTCGACGAGCTCAATCACCACGCCCGCCTCGGCAATCTGTCCCAAAAGCTCAGTTGCACGATCATCGCCCGGCGCATAGGCAAGCAAGCCATCGATCTTCTCGCCCACCTGCAGACGCTCATCGATTTGCTCAAGGGCATCGGCGTAGCCGCCCACGCCAAATTCAACGCGTTCAACCGTAATGCCCTGGTCGATGACCTCCTGTTCAAAGCGATTGCAACCTTCCCACAGGTAACGGAAAAAGTACGCTCCCTCGCGCGATGCGCGGGGCAGGCAAAATACCAGGTTGATATCCTTGCGGCGCAGGCTCGAGGCGCTCGTATTGCGATGGTAGCCCATGGCCTCGGCCTTGGCATTCACCTTGGCGCGTACGGATTCGCTCACGCCGGCCTTGCCCGTCAGGGCCTTGTGCACGGTATTGATGGAAACGCCAAGCTCGGCGGCTATGTCCTTCATGGTTACGCGAGCGCTCATGGGGTTACTCCGTTATAGATAAGTTGCCAATCAACAGTACAGGTAACGATACCCCAAAAATACTCTTCAACTCGCCACACTCTCCCCCAAATGTGCAAAGCGCCCCGCGAACGGATGCTCGCGAGGCGCTTGGGTGCCTGGACCTTTATTTGATACCGCGGCCCAAGTCTTCGGCGATTTTGTCTACGCCCTTAAGTGCGGCGCAGGTCTTTTTGTTGGAGCAATGCCCCGTACAAACGCCACCCTGGGCGCAGTCGGCGCAGGTGCCCTTTCGGTAGATACGCACGCACACGGCGACAAACGCAATGCCGATAACAGCCAACACAACAATATCGATAGGTGCCATAGTAAGCCTCCTCTAGTTAACCACCACTTACTTTACCCCATCTTCCACCTGCCAAAAAGGGACAGGTTTGTTTTGGTCGGTTTTATCTGCGGAAACGCCACATCTTACTTCTGGAGCAAAGCAATCTGTCCCCCATTGCACCAAAAAGCCCGAGTGTCGCTGGGACACCCGGGCTCATGGAAAGGGGCTAATCCTTATTCGGACTTAAGCGGAAACTGCGGCGGAAGCAGTGTTGGTCTCGTCCTCGTCGGTCCAAGCATGTTTAGGCATGGGACGGAAGATCTGGAAGAGCATCGCAACCAGCAGCACGATGGCCACAACCGTCCAGATACCAAACTGTCCAAGAACGAACAGGTTGTAGAACTGGTTGATGAACAGACCAATGACCCAAGCAAAGGCGCACTCGTAACCGATCGCGATGGCGGTCCACTTGCCGGAATCCATCTGGTTGCGGATAGTGCCCATGGCGGCAAAGCACGGAGCGCACAGCAGGTTGAACGCACCAAAGGCAACGCAAGCGCCCATAGTCGGGAACATGCCGGCGAACGCGGTCCACAGGCTCGGGTCGGTCTCGCCGGCGTCGGCGACGGACAGCAGCGAACCGGCGGTGGCGACGACGTTCTCCTTAGCGACAAGGCCCGAGACGGTCAGCGCAGTTGCCTGCCAGGTGCTAAAGCCGAGCGGGGCGAAGATCCAGGCGACCAGGTTGCCCAGCATGGCAAGCACGGAGTAGTCCATGAACTCCTCGGGGATGCCCTCCATAGCAGGCAGGAAGCCAAACGTGCCGTTGTAGCTACCAAAGTTGGACAGGAACCAAACAACGACGGTGGACGCGAAGATGACCGTGCCGGCCTTCTTGATAAAGGCCCAGCAGCGCTCCCACACGTGCAGCGCCCAAGAGCGGATCGCCGGGAAGTGGTAGGCGGGAAGCTCCATAACGAACGGCGTCGGGCGGCCGGCGAAGAGCTTGGTCTTCTTGAGCATGAGGCCCGAAGCGATGACGGCAAAGACGCCCAGGAAGTAGAAGAGCGGGCTGATCCACGCGGCGGTGGTGGAAGAATCGCCGATGATGGAACCCATGAGCAGGGCGATGATCGGCAGCTTAGCGCCACAGGGAATAAACGTGGTGGTCATGACCGTCATGCGGCGGTCCTTCTCGTTCTCGATGGTCTTGGTGGCCATGACGCCGGGGACGCCGCAGCCCGAGGATACGAGCATGGGGATGAACGACTTACCGGACAGGCCAAAGCGACGGAACACGCGGTCCATGATGAAGGCGACGCGGGCCATATAGCCGCAGTCCTCCAGGAAGGACAGCATGACGAACAGCAGGAACATCTGCGGGACAAAGCCGAAGATGGCGCCCAGGCCGCCGACGATGCCGTCGCAGACCAGCGAATCGACCAGGCCACCGTCCTCGGTGCCGCCCGCCACAAGGGCGTCGTGGACCATGGTGGTAATACCAGGAACATAGGGGCCGTACTGTGCCGGGTCGACCGAGTCGGCATTGTCGCCCGCAGCCTCGACGGCCGCGTCGTAGGCGTCGCGGCCCTGACCGAGCACGTACCAACCGTCGGTACCGAAGAGCTGGTCGTTGGTGAAGTCGGTCACCGTGCCGCCCAAGGTAGAAACGGCGATGTAGTACACGCAGAACATGATGACCACAAAGATCGGCAGGCCCAGGATACGGTTGGTAACCACGCGGTCGATCTTCTCGGAGGTGCTCATCTTTGCCGGAGCCTTGGTGAGGCACTCGTCAATGATGTGGGCAATCACGCCGTAACGCTCGCCGGTGATGATGGACTCGGCGTCATCGTCGCAGTCCTGCTCGCACTGAGCGACCAGACCTTCGACGCGAGCGGCCTTCTCCTTGGTGAGGTTGATGAGCTTGCAGGCGTCCGCATCGCGCTCGAACAGCTTGACAGCGTAGTAGCGGCGCTTGTTGGCGGGAACGCTCGCCGGCAGATTGTTCTCGATGTGGTCCAGAACGTCCTCGATGGAGGAATCGAACTTGTGCTCCGGCACCTGGCCCTTGGAAGCAGCGGACTTCTTGACCTGCTCGAACAGCTCCTTGATGCCCTTGTTCTTAAGGGCCGAGATCATCATGACCGGACAACCGAGCTTCTTGGAGAGCTTGTCCGTGTCGATCTTATCGCCGTTCTTCTCGACCAGGTCGGCCATGTTGAGGGCAACGACCACGGGCAGGCCGGTCTCGATAACCTGAAGCGCCAGGTACAGGTTACGCTCGAGGTTGGTGGCGTCGACCACCTGGACGACGACATCGGGCTCGCCGCTCATGAGGTAATCGCGCGAGCACTGCTCCTCAGGGCTGTAGGGGGAAAGCGAGTAGATGCCAGGGAGGTCCGTGATGGTAACGTTCTTGTCGCTTAGGAGCTTGGCCTCCTTTTTCTCAACCGTGACGCCGGGCCAGTTGCCAACGTAGCCGTTGGCGCCGGTGATCAGGTTGAAAAGCGTGGTCTTGCCGCAGTTGGGGTTACCCGCCAGCGCGACATGGATCTGAGAATCCGCCATTCAATCCTTCTTCCTTGTGTGCCTGCGCTGCTTTCTCCGCGCAGGCTGGATAATGTGCTTCAAAGATGCTGCATTAAGTTAGAAAAACCTAACTTTATCTGCAGATATATGCGCCGCGAGCCCTTACTGGACCTCGACGACGGCAGCCTCCTCCTTGCGGATGGAAAGCTCGTAGCCGCGCACGTTGATCTCGACCGGATCACCGAGCGGTGCAACCTTCACGACCTTGAACGAAGTGCCCTTGATGAGCCCCAGGTCCATAAGGTGACGGCGAAGCGCACCCTCACCGTGAAGCTTGACGATGGTAGAGCTCTCGCCCACCTTAACGTCACCCAACGTCTTCATCCTCTTGTCCCCCTTTCAGTTTTTATGAAATGCTGCGGACTAACCGACGGTCATGATGTGCATGGCAACCTTGGAATCGATGCCAAAGCGTGCGCCCAGCACCGTGACGATGATATTGGCGCCACTCGAGCTCACCACGTGGATTTCGTTGCCCTCGACAAAGCCGAGGTCCTTGAGGTGGTGCTTCATGTCCTCATTGCCCTTTACACGAGACACGCGCACGGTTTCGCCCGCTTTTACCATCGAAAGCGGCATGGCCGGCATCTGCGGTCCGCAAGACATGAGTGGCTCCTAACGTCAGTTCGTCCTCAACATCGACGCGATAAAAGTTAACCACGTCTATGTTCGCTTTAGTAAACTAGCACGTGGTTAACTTTTTGGAAAGGGTCCCTATTCAGATTTCGAAAAAGTTTCCTATATGAAACAAAAAGGCGCGGCAAAGAGCTGTCCTTTGCCGCGCCCTGTCATGCTTAGAGCGAGAGGTTTCTGATCGACGTAACGCAGGAAGCCTCGTCTACGCCCGAAACGCGAAAGATGATGTCCTCGCCGCACTCGCCGTAGAGAGCCATGAGGCCCATGACATCGCGACCGTCGGTATGGCGGTCGCCGATGCTGACCGACACGTCGCTACGGTGCTTGGCAATGATGTCATAGAGCAGCGCAACCGGGCGGGCGTGTAGTCCCAACGGATCTTTAATCGTCTTTGTAAACTCGACCATGTCCCCTCCCACGACATCACACATTCGGCCGGCAAACCCAGCCACGTGGTAGTTATTGTAGCGTTAGATGCTTATCGAGGGCCCCTCCGGATACCCCGTGGTCAAAAAGTGGCAAATATGAGTACTGTCACAAATTTAGTAGCAGCAAAATCGAGAGCAAATTGCCTAGCTTGAGCGATTCGAAGAGGTTGAAAGCCGTCAAACGCCCTTTAAAGGGAGTTAGATAAATCGATTTTGAGCCCATTTTCGCTCAGAGCAGGCCGAAAAATATGGCACTTCTTTTGCAACAGTACTCATATTTGGCATTTTTTGACCACGGGGGCCAAAACCATGCCCCAAAACACAAAAGGAGGGGCCTCGTAAGGCCCCTCCTTAGGAAAGGGAATCGATTTATTCCACAGCCGTAGATTAATCCTAGCCGCTACTCCATCATATCGAGGACGGAAGGGCGAAGCTCGTTCTCGGCGGCCTCGGGATCGGTCTCGCGCAGGCGGTTGATGTAGCGGTTGTACCACATCACGGCAAGGCCCAAGAAGACAACCACGCCGCCAACGTTGTAGACCAGCGTCAGCCACAGCGGCTGATCGAGCGGAATGGTGCCGCAGATAAGCACGAAGCAGAAGACCACAAGCAGGAATGCGGCAACGACCAGGCCAAAGCGGCGCGAACCCATGCGGAAGCCACGGGGAGCGGCGTCAAAGTTCTTGCGCAGCATAAAGTAGGCAAGCAAAATCAGCAGCGGTGGGAGCAGAGCGGTGGCAGCAGTCATGTTGGTAACGATCATGAGCAGGTCGTCGAGGTTACCGGAGCCCAGGGCCGGAATGATCAGGATGGGGACGACGATGGCGAACTGCAGCCAAGCAGCGCGGGCAGGAATGCCATGCTCGTTGAGCTCGACGATCTTGCTACCAAAGACGCCCTTGGGGATCTCGGTGAAGAAAACCTTGATGGGAGCAGAGGTCCACATCATGAGGGAGCCCAGCGTGGCGGCGAGAAGGATCAAGCCGATGGCGCGCGTAGACACTTCCATGGGAATGCCAAAGTGGGCAAAGACAGCGCCGAATACGTCGAAGATACCGGTGGAGATGGCAACGC
Source organism: Collinsella sp. AM17-1 (assembly GCF_003470665.1). Lineage (GTDB taxonomy): Bacteria > Actinomycetota > Coriobacteriia > Coriobacteriales > Coriobacteriaceae > Collinsella. The sequence goes on along the minus strand of NZ_QRJZ01000001.1, from coordinate 26,965 downwards.
CGCCCTCGGGGATGAACAGGTTAACCAGCAGCGAAGCGCCTGCATACAGAAGGCCGATGGTCAGGCCGGCGATAACGACGGTGCGCACGAAGGCCTTGACGCCACCCTTAAGGTCGTTAAGGAACACGCCGACAGACTCAGCGCCGCCAACGCCCTGGATGATCCAGGCAAGCGTACCGAAGAAGCCCCACGCAGTTGCGAAGTTGCTCATGTCGGGAGCCATGTTAGCGGGAGTAGGAGCCGTAGCGAACTCAACGCCGCCAAAGGCAGCAGCCAGGGACAGCAGGATGAACACGGCGGTCAGGCCGAGAGCCGCGGTCGAACCGAAGGAGGAAATGGAGCCGATCCACTTAGCGCCCTTGGTCGAAACCCACGTGGCGATAGCAAAGACGACGATCTCGATAATGGTGATCCACAGCTGCGAAAGCTCGGCGTTGGCACCAAAGAACACGTAGCTCGCGTAGATGATGACGTTGGGCAGGACGGACGCAAAGAAGAACAGGTTAACGAACCAGTAGCTAAATGCCGTCAGGAACGCCCAGCGACCACCCATCGAGGTCTTAACCCATGCGTACACGCCAGACTCGGAGTCCTTGTTGAGGCCGACGAACTCGGCGGTAACCAGGGTATAGGGGACAAAGTACAAAAGCGTGGCGAAGAAGAACGACGGCGCAGCTGCCAAGCCGATGGCCGCGTTGTTGTTGATGATGTTCTTGATACCGAACACGGCGGCGACCGTCATGCCCAGCAGAGCGAACGAACCAATCGTTCCTCGTTTTTCAGAGCTCATAAGCCCTCCCAATCATCTGTTAAATGTCATCTAAAACCGTCCGAGCTGCAAGTGCAAACACGGACGGCGCACCTGCTAAGGGGAATGGGGAAAAGGGAGTCAACAAAGCCATCCCCCTTAACGGCGCGAAGCAAACGTCCAGGCGGACGAATACTACTTGTTGGGGAAGGAATAACCTTCGACTGTCACGTGCAGCACCACGACGCGGGGATCCGCGGCATCGGCCACGACACGGTAGGCCTCGTCAATTTCGACGACGGCAACGCCGCCGGTGGGAATCGTCACGGTCTCCCCCGTACCCTCAAAGCGCTCGCGATCATCGATATCGCTGTAGGCGCGCGTACAGGTAAGATCGGCCTTGGAAGCCACCTCAACGGTCAGATTGCCGTCGAGCGGGGCGAGCACGGCATGGTAGCGACGGTGACCGACCAGATCGGCAGTAGCCGCCTCGTGGGCGTTCACCCACCAATACACCAGCGAGTCGCCGATAGAGTACGCCACATCGTGCTGCAGTTCAGAAACGCCGTCGAGTGCCTGACCGGTACGCATCCACTTCTTGACGGACTTCATCTGGGCGTCGAAATCGGCACGCGAGTTAAAGATATGCATGACTTATGCCTCCTTAATGGGTGCCAGCGCCTGAGCCAGATCGGCAGACGTCAGCGGTCGCAGGGACACCTCAAAGCTGAAGCTCTCAAAACGGGTGCGATAGGAATCGAGCACCTCGGAACCCCAAGAGTTCGAGCCAAGGCCGAGCAGCTGGTCGTTGATGTTGACCGTAACCGTGTCGCCCGGGACAAGATCGTAGACATGCTTGGCATTATCGATAGCCTCGCAGCTATAGGGCCATGCGGAGAACGAGAACGGATTGGAAGCGGCGTCGCTCGGACGCGTCACGACCAGACCGTCACCGTGGCTGGAGCGCAGGGCGACCCAGCGGGTACCCTCGCGGTTGGCGCAGTCCTGGGGCATAACGTAGGGCGTGAACATGTCGTCGACCGTAGTGCGGTAATGACCGACCGGGTTGGCGCGCAGCGAGTCCGGATAGTTCTCGCCCGGGCCGTGGCCATACCACTCGACGGCACGATCACAACCGGGGACCTCGAAGGAGATGCCGATGCGCGGGATAATGTCCGAATAGTCGCCGTAGGGCTCGCCGGAAACCTTGAGGTCGACGCGGCCACTCGGAAGCACGGTATAGACGAGCTCGACGCGCATGCCGAACGCGCGGACGGGAGGAGCGATACGCTGGCTCACGGTAACGACAACCGCATTGTCGTCCTGCTTCCAAGAAACATTGCGGGTAGACGTCTGCATCACATCGATGAAGTTATCCTTCCACAGGGAGTCGTACTCCTGGGCGTGGTTATCGACGAGCGGATGCCAAAAACCAACCTGGGGACCGGAGGTCATGACGTCGCGACCGGATGCCTTCCACTCGCTCACGGTACCGTTGACCTTGCTGAAGGTCAGCTCGCCGTTGAGGGAGCGAATACGAATCTCCTGCTCGGTCTCCTCGACCGTAAGCTCAGGACGAGTGGGGGCGGCAATTGCCGGCGCCGGATGGTTTGCGATGGCAAACTGGCTTGCACCCAGTTGGAACATCGGCTCGCACCAGGCGTGAGCCGCCATGGTGTAGGCGTGCACGGTCAGCAGGGTCTCGCCCACTGCGGCCTCGCGAATCACCAGCGGAAGCTGGACGGACTCGCCGGGGGCAACCGCACCGGGCATGAGCGTCTTGCGGCAGACCACGTCGCCGTCCACCAGGGTCTCCGCCGACAGGCAGACATCCTCGAGGGTGGTAAACCAACGCTTGTTGGTGACGGTCAGCTCGCCCGCCTCGGCATCGTAGGCCATGCGAACCGGGCAGATGACCTGGCCGTACTCGGTAAGGCCCGGGCTCGGCTGCTGCCAGGGGAACACCATGCCGTCGATGCAGAAGTTGCTGTTGTTGGGGTAATCGCCGTTGTCGCCGCCATACATGTCGTAGGCAACGCCGTCCTCGGTCACAGCAGCCAAACCGTGGTCGCACCATTCCCAAATAAACTGGCCTTGGATGCAATCCCAGCGATCGAAGACCTCCTGGTACTCGGACAGGCCTCCGGGACCATTACCCATGGAGTGGCCGTACTCGCAGTTGATGCGCGGCTTGGGGAACGGATGCTCGCCAAAGTCGTTCATCTGCGACACGCGGGAGTACATGGTGGAAATGACGTCGACGGTATCGGCGTTGCGATCCTCCTCGTAGTGGACCGGACGACCGTCGAGCTCGTGAGCTTTGGCGTACATCGCGCGGATGTTGCAGCCATAGCCGCTCTCGTTGCCCATCGACCACATGATGATGCACGCGTGGTTGCGTTCCTGCATCACCAGGCGCTCAACACGGTCAACGTAAGCCGGCTCCCAGGCAGGGTCGTCGGTGACCAGGGCGATATTGCCGATATTCTCGAAGCCGTGGCTCTCCATATCGGTCTCGGCGACCAGCATGATGCCGTACTCGTCGCACAGCTCGTAGAAGCGCGGATCGTTGGCGTAGTGGGACGTGCGCACCGCGTTGATGTTGTGCTGCTTCATGAGCTCCAGGTCGCGGCGCATGCGCTCGAGACCCACGGCGCGGCCCTTGTGATCGTCGTGGTCGTGGCGGTTGACGCCATGCATCTTAAAGTAGGTGCCGTTGAGGTAGATATGATTGCCCTCGACCGTCACCTCGGCAAGGCCTTGGCGATGCGGAACGTACTCGCTGACCTCGTCGCCGTCGTAGACCTCAAGCGTAAGGTCATAGAGGAAGGGGTCCTCGGGGTTCCAGAAGTGGGCATCGGCAACGCTGCACTCGGCATGGCCGTCGACGCACTCGCCCGTAGCGACCACATTCTGGCCATCGCTGAGCGTATACACGACGCGACTTGCGCCCTCGGCAACCGTATCGAGCGTGATCAGAGCGGCATCGCCCTCGCGGTGCGTGCGGAACCTAAAGTCGACCAGATGCGCGGCGGGACGCTGCATGAGGTACACATCGCGGAAGATGCCCGATGCCCACCACATGTCCTGGTCCTCGATGTAGCTACCATCGCTGTACTGCAGAACCTTGACCGCAAACAGGTTGTCGCCCTCGACGAGCGCGTCGGTCACGTCAAACTCGGCGGACAGGCGCGAACCCTTGGTCATGCCGATAAACTTGCCGTTGACATACAGCTCGCCGTAGCTCTCGATACCGTCGAAGCGAATAATCTCGCGAGCGCCGGCAGGCACGGCGGGAAGTTTGACGATGCGCTGGTAGACGCCCGTAGGGTCGTCGGAGGGAACGAACGGCTGATCCACCGGGAACGGAAAACCCTCGTCGGTGTAGGCAAGGTTGCCATAGCCGTCTACCTGCCACAGGTGCGGAACCTCCACGTGATCCCACTCGGGCTTGTACGTGCAAAGTGCTTCGTTGGAGACGGCCGCGGGGCCCTCAAAAAGGCGGAACTGCCACGAGCCGGACAGCTGGACAAATCCGCGCGACAGCTCGCGGCTGTACGTAGCGGCGAGATCGGCGGCCTCATAACCCATAAAGTACGCATGGGGTGCCAGGCGGTTCCTGTGGGTGAGCGCTTGGTTTTCCCAATCGTTAATGGCGTCCATGGTGATGCTCCTTCGTCATCGTAGTGCTTCTTTGTGCAACCGGTTGTCCTTATCTTACGGGCGGTACAAAAATCTGTGCAACCGGTTGTCCGCCGAACGGTCGATTTTGTCGGATTAACGGTGCAACCGGTTGTACAACCATGCTACTTATGTCACCCTAAGCTTAGGTGCACAGCACGGGGCATCGTTCTTGAACTCACAGGCAACTGTCGCGCCTGCCTATGTCTCGCCCATACATGCCGTGCTCAGTCGCAGTTTGATTGCAAAACGACACCGGTCACCGGATACCATGGACGCCGTTCACGCGCGCTATAGTAATCTGTATCCGCATTAGCCTTTATCGATAGCCCACCGACCCAATTGCACAGGAGACGCCATGACCCAACCAGCACGCACCGCACCCACGCTTGCCGAGGTTGCTGAAGCTGCCGGTGTTTCGCGCTCCACGGCATCGCGCGCCCTCAACGACTCCCCCCGCATTAGCGAGGAAACTAAAAAGCGTGTCCGCGCAGCGGCGAAAAAGGTTAACTTCGTTCCCAACGCACGCGGCCGGGCGCTCGCCGTCGGACGCACGGAAATTATCGCCGTGCTGGTTACCGAGCCTTTGAGCGAGCTGTTTAGCGATCCCACCTACAGTGAGTTTTTAAGCGGCATTACCGAGGAACTTTCGGAGTCGTCTTACTTGCCCGTGATCTTGCAGGCATCTTCCTCGCATGAGCGCAACCGCGCACGCGAGCATTTTGAGCGCCGCTCGTTTGACGCCGTCATCGACGTCTCGCCCTACAAGGGCAGTGAGCTGCTCGAGGTGCTGCGCGAGCTGGGCGTACCCACTGTGTTATGCGGCCAGCTCGAGGGCCATCCCTATCGCGACGTGTTCTCGACGGTCTACTCCGACGACGAAGAGGGCGGACGCTTTGCGGCGCTCGCTATGAAAGATCGCGGACGCAAGGACATCGTTGCCGTGCTGGGGCCGCAGGATAACCCCGCCGTCATCGACCGCCTTCGCGGCTACCGTGCAATTTTGGGCGAAAGCCTTCCGGATGAAAATGTCATCTATACCGGATGGAGCAGCGGAGACGGCTACCAAGCCACGCGGCGGTTGCTCGCGCGCGAAATACGTGCCGACGGCGTGCTATGCGGATCGGACCGTATCGCAACCGGCGTTATCGCCGCATTCAACGAAGCAGGAATTAGCGTACCCAAAGACGTTTCGGTCGTGGGCTTCGATGACCACGAGGTCGCAGCTCGCAGCGTCCCCGCGTTGACGACCATTCGTCAGCCGCTTCGCGAGGAAGGCCACATGGCCGCAGGCATTGCGCTCGATATGATCAATGGCGCCGTACCCACCACCACCGTCATGCACATGCAGCTCGTTCAGAGAGACTCACTGTAGGAAACTGGGCCGGGCTTTCCGCTAGGCTGCTTTAGCGGAAAGCCCGGCCCATTCCGAACGCCGATTCTGGGATGTACTTTCCGCCAGAAGCTCAACCGGAAAGTGCGACCCGTTATTTGGCTGGATTCTGGGTCGCAGTTTCCGCGACGTCCGGTCACCCTATGCCCTCGCAACCTCGGCGTATAAAAAACGAGGGAAAGCACACGTCCTTCCCTCGTTGCAAGCAATATGTAGCCGCTTGCCTACATCAGGCGCAGGCTGACGTCCTTGAGCTGGGCGCCGGAAACGGCACTCGGAGCGCCCGACATGAGGTCGGAGCCGCTGGCCGTCTTGGGGAACGCCATGACGTCGCGGATGGAGTCGGAGCCGGTGAGCAGCATGCACACGCGGTCCAGGCCCAGAGCGAAACCGCCCATCGGGGGCGCACCAAACTTGAGGGCCTCCATGAGGAAGCCAAACTGAGACTCGGCGCGCTCCTCGGTGAAGCCCAGGAGCTTGAGCATGGACATCTGCATCTCGGCGTTGTGGATACGCATACCGCCGCCGCCGGCCTCAAAGCCGTCCATGACAAAGTCGTAGGTGCAAGAACCGGCTGCCAACGGGTCGGCCTCGATCTTGGCGATGTCGGTCTCGGTCGGCAGGGTAAAGGGCTGGTGCTCGGCTGCATAGGCCTTGCGGTCCTCATCCCAGTGGAACAGCGGGAAGTTGACGACCCACAGGAAGTCGTGGCCCTCGCGCTTGATCTCAAGCGCGTTGGCCATGTGGGAACGCATGCCGCCCAGGATCTCGTCGGAAAGCAGGCGCGGGCCGGCGGCGAACATCACAAGGTCGCCGGGCTCGACATCCATGCGCTCGCGCAGAGCCGCCATCTCCTCGTCCGAGAAGAACTTGACGATGGGGCTGTTGATGGAGCCGTCCTCGCGGAAAGCGATCCACGCCAGACCCTTGGCGCCAAACGTGGAGGCCACGCCGGCAAGCTTATCGATCTTGGCACGTGCCCAGGCACCGGCGCCCTTGGCGTTGATGGCCTTGACGACAGAGCCCTCCTCGTTTGCCGCAGTCGCAAAGACCTTGAACTTGGAGTTGGCAAAGATGTCGGTCAGGTCGACCAGATGCATGCCATAGCGGGTATCGGGCTTGTCGGAGCCATAGGTGTCCATGGCCTCCCAGTAGTTCATGCGACGCAGCGGCGTGGGCATCTCGACACCCATGCGGCCGAAGGCATCGGCCAGGACCTCTTCGAGCGCGCTCATAACGTCGTTCTGGTCCACGAAGGACATCTCGATATCGACCTGAGTGAACTCGGGCTGACGGTCGGCACGCAGGTCCTCGTCGCGGAAGCACTTGGCAACCTGATAGTAGCGCTCGACGCCACCGACCATAAGCAGCTGCTTCAGGAGCTGCGGGGACTGCGGCAGGGCGTAGAAGTTGCCCGGCTGAATACGGCTGGGAACGATGAAGTCACGAGCGCCCTCGGGCGTGGACTTAAACAGGGAGGGCGTCTCGACCTCCATGAACTCACGGTTGTGCAGCGCCTCGCGAATGGCAAAGGTAAAGTCGGAGCGCAGCTTGAGGTTGGCCATCATCTCGGGACGACGGAGGTCCAGATAGCGATAGCGCAGACGGGTGTCCTCGCTGGTCTCGATGCCGTCCTCAATCTGGAACGGCGGGGTGACGGACGTGTTGAGCACCTCGGCGTGGTCGGTCAGGACCTCGATCTCGCCGGTCGCGAGCTTGGCGTTGGTGGTCTCCTCGCCACGGGAGCGCACGACGCCGTGGATCTTGATGGGCCACTCGGGACGCATGGTCTCGGCGATCTTAAATGCGTCGCCGTCAGAGTGCTCGGGGTCGAAGGTGAGCTGCGTGATGCCCTCGCGGTCACGAAGGTCGCAGAAAATAAGGCCGCCGTGGTCACGGCGACGGCTCACCCAACCGGTGAGGGTGACCTCTTCGCCCACGTTCTCGCGGCGAAGCTCGCCGCAGGTACGGGTGTGCATGGAATGCTCGTCGATGGGACGGGTCTGGCTCATACCAGTGATCCTCCTTTATGGATCTGTGCCGCCCCGTGTCGTTCCGGGCGGCGTCGTACAGATTTGCCCAGCCTGCGTAAACCGCGCAGCCAGACATGGCGTTCTATCTTATCGCACCTGTGTCGATGTGCCGCGGAAAAGTAGTTCTCGCCCAAAGACTTGACGGAGACGAAACAATTGACGCGGCCTGGCCGTCGCCAAGGCGCGCCGCGTGCGACAATGTGCCCCAATACAACTGCACTCGGAAAGGCCCGCCATGACTGCACGCCTCATCGTTATGGATATCGACTCCACGCTCATCAACCAGGAGGTCATCGACCTGTTGGGCGAGGAGGCAGGCGTGGGCGAGCAAGTTGCGCGGATCACCGAACGCGCCATGCGCGGCGAGCTGGACTTTAAGCAAGCGCTCGAGGAGCGCGTGGGGCTGCTCGCCGGCCTGGACGAGAGCGTGTTCGAGCGCACCTTTGAACGCGTGACATTTACCCCCGGCGCGCTGGAGCTTGTGCGTTCGGCACACAGCAAGGGCTGGAAGGTCGGCGTGGTAAGCGGCGGCTTCCACGAGATCGCTGACAAGATCGTAGCCGCCGCGGGTATCGATTTTTGCCTGGCCAACCGCCTGGAAGTCGTGGACGGCAAGCTCACCGGTAAGTTGGCTGCCGGCATTGTGACCAAGGAGTCCAAGCTCATCCAGCTGCTGGACTGGGCAGTTGAGTGCGGCGTCGATATGGCCCATACCGTCGCGATCGGCGACGGCGCCAACGACATCCCCATGATTCAGGCCGCGGGCACGGGCATCGCGTTTTGCGCCAAGCCCAAGACGCGCGAAGCTGCCCCGTTTGCCATCGACGAGCGCAACCTGATGCTCGCCATGGACATCATCCTGCGTGACTAATCGATCCGTCTAACAATTGAATCAATCCGTCCTATAGTTTCCGAACAATTTTGTCTTAGTGTTCGGAAACATACCCTTTGAGTGCTAGACTTTGCGCCGTCGAAGGGAACATATATGGATAAGCGAGATCTAGAGCAGCTGCTGAGCGATGTTGCCGGCGGATCAGTCACCCCCGCCGACGCCCTTACGCGCATCCAGACGGCTCCGACCGCCGATTTGGGCTTTGCGCAGCTCGATCTTTCGCGCGGGGTGCGCCAGGGAGCCGGCGAGGTTGTCTACGGTGCGGGTAAAACCGCCAAGCAGATTGCCGCCATTATCGAAGCGCTGCGCGATGCCGGCCAGGAGCGCATCCTGGTCACACGCCTGGACAGCGAAAAAGCAGCCCGCATCTCGGAGCTCCTCAACAACGGCATCGACCTGGGATATGTCCCGGACGCGCAGCTCGCCCTCGTGGGCGGCAAGCCCTCCCCCACCGGTAACGGACGCATCGTCGTCGCCTGCGCCGGCACGAGCGACTTGCCCGTCGCCGAGGAAGCCGCGTTGACGGCCGAGTTCTATGGCAACGAGGTCGACCGCCTCTACGACGTAGGCGTCGCCGGCCTGCACCGCTTGCTCGCGCATGCCGAGGAACTTGCCCAGGCGCAGGTGGTCATCGCCATCGCCGGCATGGAAGGCGCGCTGGCGAGCGTTATCGGCGGCCTGGTGAGCTGTCCGGTCATTGCCGTTCCCACCAGCGTGGGCTACGGCGCGAGCTTTGGTGGCGTAGCCGCACTGCTCGCCATGCTCAACTCCTGCGCCAGCGGCGTTTCGGTCGTCAATATCGACAACGGCTTTGGTGCCGCATACCAGGCAAGTCTTATCAATCATCTGAGCGCCGGCACACCCCGCGCCCGCTAAGGAGCATTCCATGTCCAACCATCAGCATACGCTTATCATCGACGGCACCTCGGGCATCAGCGGCGATATGACCGTCGCGGCCCTGCTCGACCTGGGCGCCAGCGAGGAGCATCTGCACGAGCAGCTCGCCACGCTGCCGGTCGACGGCTTTTCGATTGCCGTGACGCGCGTAAACAAGCACGGCATCGACGCCTGCGATTTCGATGTCCAGCTTGCAGAGGAGCTCGAGAACCACGATCACGATATGGCCTGGCTCTACGGCAACGAAGCAGCTGTCGAGCATATGCACGAACACGAACACCACCATCATGACCATGGCGAGCACGAGCACTGCCACGACCATGACCATGAGGCCCACGGTCATGGCCACGAGGGCCATCATCACGCCCACCACCATCACCACCGTTCTTTGGCGGACATCACCGCCATCATCGATGGCTCGCAGCTAAGCGATGGCGCCAAGCGTCGCGCCCTCGCCATTTTTTCCGTACTCGCTGCTGCCGAGGCCAAGGCTCACGGCAAAACGCCCGACACCGTCCTGTTTCACGAGGTGGGCGCCGTCGACTCCATCGTCGACGTCTGCTCGGTCGCCATCTGCCTCGACGACCTGGGTATTGAGGACATCGTGGTCGAGTCGCTTTCCGAGGGCCACGGCACCATTCGCTGCGCCCACGGTCTCATGCCCATTCCCGTCCCCGCTGTCGTCAACCTGTGCCAGGCGGGCAATATCGCCCTCACGCCTGCACCGGTCGCCGGCGAGATCGTGACGCCCACGGGCGCCGCCATCGTCACCGCGCTGCGCACGTCCGACCAACTGCCCTCACGCTACCGCATCGAAGCCGTCGGCTACGGCGCCGGCAAGCGCCCCTACGAGGGTTGTTCCGGTACGCTCCGCTGCCTGCTCGTTCACGCGGACGCCTAGCCATGGATGCCCGCAAGGCAAAAAGCCGCGCCGCCATCGTTACGGCGTTCTCCGAGCTGCTGCGCGAAGAGGACTACGGCAAGATCACCGTCGGTGACATCATCGCTCGCGCCCATGTGGGTCGGGCCACGTTCTACGGCCTCTTCAAGAGCAAAGATGACCTACTCGCTGAGCTCGTGTGCGATATCTGCACCCATGCCCTCGACGATGACGGTACGCCCCTCGACGACCCACTCGTGCAGGTCGAGCATATCCTCAACAACCTCTGGGAGCGCCGCCAGGGCGTACGCGCCCTCGTAGCCGGCGCCGGCTCACGCGTCTTTGCCGACTGCTTACGCAAGACCATCATGTCACGAGCAGCCGAAACCGTCCCCGTCGACCCCGCAGGTCCTGCCGGCACCATGGACCGCAGCTTCTTACTACACCACATAGCCTCAAGCTTCGTAGCCACCGTCCAATGGTGGGCCTGGCACAACTTTCAAGCAGACAAAGCCAACGTAGCCAAAGACTACCTCTCAGCCATAAAACCCCTCTTCAACTAAGTAAACCCCTCATCCCAAAGTTCCGCCCTCATCTCAAAGCCCCGCCCCAACCCAAAGCACAATCCATCCCAAAGTGTCAACAACAGCCCAACGCCCCTACCAGCAACAAGCCCCTCCCATCCAAATTCAGATATATATGTTGGGTTGCTTGCACGAACGCAACGAAGACCCCGCAGCCGTCCGCATGGGGTAACTTCCCAGCGCACTCCGCAGGACGCAAAAAGGCTCGCCGCACAAAGTGCGCAGCGAGCCTTTTTGCATGTCCGAAGACGCGCTGGGAAGTTACCCCATGCGGACGGCGAACAACCTATGTAGCCTTGGGCTAGAACATGCCCAAGAAACCGTGCACAAACAGTGCGGCCAGAGCGGCACCGATAAACGGTGCGATGCCAGGAACAAGCAGGCCGTACTTCCAGTTGTTGTCGGCCTTGTTCTTAATCGGCAGCACCTGATAGGCCATGCGAGGACCAAGGTCACGAGCCTGGTTCATGGCGAAGCCGGTGATGCCGCCCATGCCCATGCCAACGGCCCAAACGATCAGGCCGACGCAGATGGCGAGCATCAGAACGTTCTCGCCGGCGCGGCTAGCGGCAGCAAGGATGGCGCTGATGAACACGAAGGTGCAGATAGCCTCGCAGAAGAAGTTGCGGGCATAGTTGGTGCCCTCGGTGGTGGGGTTGGTCGAGAAGATGTTGCGCTGGGCAATGGGGTCGACGACGCCCTCGGAAGCCTTGAACTCATCGGCATACATAAGCCAAGCGATTACGGCGCCCACAAAGCCGCCGAGCATATCGGCAATCATGAAGGGGATGCAGCTGCTCCACGGCACCAGGCCTACGATGCACTGGGCAAGCACCATAGCCGGGTTCATGCACACGGCGCCGCCAAAGACAAACAGGCAGACCGAGATGCCAAAAGACCAGGTGGTGATGGCAAACATATGGCCGGAGCCCTGATACTTAGTGCCCTTGAGCACGGTATCGCAGTGCACGCCCACGCCAAAGATGATCATGAGGGCCGTTGCGCCGAATTCACAGAGGAGTTTGGTAAGCATAAAACCTTATCTTTCTTGTCGGTTATAAACGATTCGTTTAGGCCGCGTACTAGTGCTGCGCGACGACAACGCCCAGGCCATCGGGAATGACGGCAACCTTGGCATCGGCACCCTTCATCTCAAAGGCGAGCTTGAGCGCCTCCTCGAGGGTGTTGACCGGCGTCATGTGCATATCCTTGATCATCTGGTGATCGCACAGGTCGGTGACCATGATCACGGGGTGATGCGCCAGGATGCGGGCAAAGATCTGACTCGTCCACTGGTCGGGCAGGGTCTCGTCCTTAGGACGGTCGATGCAGGCGCGCTCAAACTCTGCCGGATCGTTGTCGGCGATGTTGTGATAGAAGCCCTCGCCACCGTGACCGTCGGCGCAACCGGCGACATCGATGATCACGCCGCCCTCGGGAAGCGTGGCCTCGGCAGCGCACATGCCCTTCACGGCCTGGTAGATGTTCTGGTCGAGCGGGTAGCCGCCGTTGGTGGTGATGGCAATCTCGCACTCGACGGGCTCAACGCCGGCAAGGCTCTTCACGAACTCGCAGCCGGCCTCGTGCGCCTTGTGGATGTCGCCGGCAAAGGAGCCGATGACCTCGTGCTTGCCGTTGAGCACCACGTTAAGCACAAAGGCAAGGTGAGCCATCTCGGCAGCGGCAAACATATCCTCGTTCACGTGGTTGTGGCACAGGTTGCCGGCACGCGAATGGGAATCGTTCACAAACTGACCGTTGTGGTTGTACATGATGGTCTTGTAGCTGGCAATGCCGGGCAGCACGGACTTGCGGCTGCCAGAGAAACCGGCAAAGAAGTGCGGCTCAATAAAGCCCTCGGCAAGCAGCAGATCACAATCGGCGGCAATCTTGTTGATGATGCACTCGCCGCCAGAAGGCAGGGTGCCGATCTTTTTCATCATGCTGTCGTCAGTCGCGACGTGCATAACGATTTCCTCGTTGGCAACGATCTCCTCGCCGTACTTGTTGACGAGCTCCTCGTGCGTCGACGGACGATGCATACCCGTAGCAACCAGAATGCGAACGCGTGCCTCAGGCGCAGCGGAGTGGATGTGATGCAGCAGAATAGGCATCGTCACACGCGAGGGAACGGGGCGCGTATGGTCGGAGCTAATGATGACGATATCCTTCTTGCCAGCACAAAGCTCCTCGAGCGAAGGTGAGCCATAAGGGTTGGCAAGCGACTCCTCTACCAGCTCTTCCTGCGATTTTGTAGTCTTAAACTCGTTTTGATGGCCTTCCATCACACCCGCGAAGTTCTTATCCTCGAGCTCTAGATGCAACGTCTTATGGTCAAACGGTAGTTCACATTCAAACAATGACGAGCGCCCTCTTCCTTTCAACTGACACACTAGATAAACCGTTGGAAGGATACGCCGCTCACCGAAAAACACCACCGTCCACCGAGTCGTTAAC
>NZ_QRJZ01000001.1:0-13390 GCF_003470665.1 Collinsella sp. AM17-1 | reverse complement strand
AAAAACACCACCGTCCACCGAGTCGTTAACACAACGTTCATATTTGACCCACAACAAAACGGCCGCGATCCCAAACGGGACCGCGGCCGCAACAGTCATAAGGCGAGAAGCGCCAAATGCGCCACCGAGATAAACCCCATCCAAAACGCGCGTAGCGCACTTTATTTTCATCAGCTTTAATCCCCGAAGACCGAGGACGAAGGGACCCGATGGGTTTCCCTCCGAATGCATTCCGCAGCACGAAGCCCTTTCCAAACGCGCGAAGCGCGCCATTATTCCCCCAGCAGTAATCCGCCGAAGACCGGACATCGCAGGGCCCGCCATCAGTTTACTTTTAGGCACACTCCGCAGGACGCAAGAAGCCCTCGCCGCACGAAGTGCGCAGCGAGGGCTTCTTGCATGTCCGAGGACGTGCCTAAAAGTAAACTGATGGCGGGCCCGGACGACTACAGGGCTATCGATTACCCCGTGTTCTGCAATCCTGCCGAGACGCCAGTCACAGTCGAAAGAATCAGGCTCATGTACTCGGCCTTCTTCTCCTCGGCCATCTCGTCCTGGTTCATACGCACCTCACGAAGGGCGCGGACCTGGGCGATGGACAGGGCGTCGACATAGGGGTTACGCACGCGAACGGCGCAGCCGAGCACGCGACGACGCTGCAGCGGCCACTCGTCACCGACGATGGCAAGGACCCACTTACGCGTGAGCTGCATCTCGGTGAAGACCTTCTCGGACAAATCCTGGCGATCGCCCAGGTGTAGATACATCTTGGCAATGCGCTGATCGGTCTTAGCAATCGACATCTCGATGTTGTCGATGAACGTGCGGAAGAACGGCCACTCCTGGTAGGCAGCCTTGAGCTGGTCAAGGTCACCAAGCTGCTCGCAGGCGGTGCCCAGGCCGTACCAAGCGGCCAGGTTAATGCGTGCCTGGCTCCAGCTGAAGATCCACGGAATGGTACGCAGGTCGTCGAGCGACTTGGCGCCCAGGCCGCGCTTAGCGGGACGCGAGCCGATCGGCAGCAGACCGACTTCGGTCAGCGGCGTCACGGTCGAGAACCACGGTGTAAAGTCCTCGGTGTTCAGCAGGTCCAGATAGCGCTCGTGGCTTGCAGCGTTAAGCTTCTCGGCCATATCCCAGAACTTCTGCGTGGTCTCTGTGTTGGTCTTCTCGACACTCGGGGCCGACTGCAAAAGCGTTGCGGCGGCAACGGACTCAACATGGCGCTGAGCCAGCGTGCGGTTGCCGTAACGGGCAAAGATGACCTCGCCCTGCTCGGTGAGCTTAAAGAAGCAGTTGACCGAACCCTTGGGCTGCGCCAGCACGGCCTTGTTGGCCGGGCCGCCGCCACGGCCAACGGCACCGCCGCGACCGTGCATGAGCACCAGGTCGATATCGTTCTTCTCGGCCCACTTGGCAATGCGCTCCTGCGCGGAATGCAGCGCGAGCATGGCCGTGGTAGGACCGGCGTCCTTGGAGGAGTCGGAATAGCCCAGCATAACCTCCATGCGGCGGTTGGTCTGGGCAAGACGCTTCTGCACCACGGGCAGCGTAAGCATCTGGTCGAGCACGTCGACGCAGCCCTCGAGGTCCTCGAGCTGCTCGAATAGCGGGATCACGTCGAGCTCGGGGACATCTTCCTCGTGTGCGAAGGACAGGTGGGCCAGCTCGAAGACGTCAGCCACATGCTGGGCGCTCTTGGTAAACGAGATGATGTAGCGGTGCGCCATCTTCTTGCCGTAGCGCTTTTGGATGGAGCCGATGGCACGGAAGGTATCGATGACTTCGCGCGTCATGGGCTGCAGGTCGCCATGGATACCGTTCTCGTGGATATCCTTGAGGGCGCGGGCATGCACCACGGAGTGCTGACGGAACTCCATCTCGACCATATGGAAGCCGAAGGACTCGACTTGCCAGATGATGGTCTGGACCGGGCCGTAGGCGGCACGGACGGCACCGCAGGCGGCCAGCGAACGCTGGACGACGCGCAGGTCATCCAGGAACTCGTCGGCGCTGTGGTACATGGTGTCGGTGATACGGCGCACGGTGGCGTTCAGACGGTCGGCCATGACGAGCATGACGGCGCGATGCGGCTCGTGCTCGGAGATCAGCTCGGCGCGGGCCGTGTACCGAGGGCTCATCTCGACCTGATGGTTCCACAGGTTAATGAGCTCGGCCGACGGCTTGCTGTAGGTAGCCTCGAGCGTGAGGTTGCGGCCGATGTGGCGGCACTTGTCCTCGAGCTTGAGCACCATGTGCGTAAAGTACTTGGCGGCGACCTCACGGCTCACCTTGGCGGTGACGTTGGGGTTACCGTCGCGGTCGGAACCGATCCAGCTGCCGGGATGGAAGAACGCCGGGCACAGCGGCGGCACAGTACCGGCCTTGTCGCCCAGCACCCAATCGTCAAAACGACGATAGATAACGGGGATAACGTCGAACAGCGTGTTATCGAAGATGTCGATGATGGTATCGGCTTCCTCGACCGGCGTGGGCTTCTTGAGCGCGATGGGGCTCGTACGCACCAGGGCGTCGATCTCCTGCAGCATATGGCGCTCGTTCTCCACCAGGTCGGAGCCGCCCAGACGCGGACGCTCCTCCAGCAGGTTGGAGATACGGCGGATCTTGCCCTCGACGGCCTTACGACGGGCCTCGGTGGGATGTGCGGTAAAGACAGGGTGGAACTCGAGCTTGTCGAGCAGCTCGTTGGCACCCTCGACACCCAGCTCATTCACCAGCTGGTGATAGGCAACGGTAAGCTCGTTGGCAGGATCGACCTCGGTATCGGTCGACGCACCGGCCTCGCGCTCGCGCAGCTGCGCCACACGGTAGTTCTCCTCCGACAGGTTTGCCAGATGGAAAAAGCTCGTAAAGGCGCGGACAATGACCTGCTGCTTATCGAGCGGCAGGCTGTCGATCAAATCGACGACCTCACGAAATGCCACGGCAGTGGGCTCGTCGGCGGTGGGCACGCCCTGCTCGTCGACGGCTTCGTCGGCAGCGCAGGTACCGGGGTTGCCGGCATTGACCACAATCTCGGCTGTCAAAATCTTGTCGAACAGGTCCGCGATCTCGGGATCATACTCGCTAAGCACACGGCGCTCCAGGCGCAAGAACAGCGCCAGATTGTCGCGCAGCTCCTCGGGGATCTCGATCTCGGCGAGACGCTCCCTGGACTCGGCATTCGAGCCGATTCGGTTAACGAGGCGGTTGACCACGGCAGCGACGCGCGCCGCGGCTTCGGGTACAGACTGGTTGCTTAGGTTCTCAGCCACGTTTCCTCCCATTCCTCCTTCTATGCACGTAACATGCGGTATTCATTATAGGCGCTTGAGAAATACTTTCGACACTGATTGCGCTTTACCACACAAAAGTATTTTCTGCATTGCAAAGGTTTTTGCCCTAAATGGTCGTATTTCTCGGTGGGCGGCATACGTAAACGGAGGCATTCCGCATAAAAGCGAAACACCCCCGTAACAATCGCTCTCCATGAGCAGGGCACGTTAGCAGGCCCGAAGCTCAAAGAGATGCGCTACAGGCGTTCGCGAACCGCCTCGACGACGTTGTCCAGATCGGCGAGCACCTCGTCATGGCTCTGCATGTCGCGCACTTTGACCTTGCCGGCGGCAAGCTCGTCGCCACCCAGGACCAAGATGAGCTTGGCGCCTACCTTATCGGCTTGCTTAAACTGGGCCTTGAGCGAACGACCCTGATAGTCGGCCTCGGTCACAATCCCTGCGGCGCGAAGCTCCTGCGTAATGGCAAAGACGTTCTGACGCAGCTCCTTGCCGGCGTTGGCGACATAGACGCACGGGGCCTCATCGGCACCCAAATCGCTGCCAAAGGCCTGCAGGGCCAGCAGGGCGCGCTCAAAACCGACAGCAAAGCCGACGCCCGCCGTGGGCTTGCCACCCTCGAGCTCGACCAGGCCATCGTAGCGGCCGCCGCCGCCGATGGAGCCGACGCCGGCGCCAGGGGCCTCGACCTCAAAGACAGTACGGGTGTAGTAGTCCAGGCCGCGCACCAAGGTGGGATCCTCGACATACTCGATACCGGCGGCATCCAGATAGCGCTTGACCTGCTCGTAGTGCTCGCGGCACTCATCGCACAGGTTGTCACCCATCAGCGGAGCCTCGGCCATGATCTCGCGGCAGTGGTCGTTCTTGCAGTCGAAGGCACGCAGCGGGTTGAGCTCGGCGCGCTCGCGGCACTCATCGCACATCTCGTCGGCGTGATCGAGGATGAACTGCTTAACCTGCTCGCGATAAGCCGGACGGCACTGGGCGTCACCCATCGAGTTGATGAGCAGACGAAGCTTGGAAAGATCGAAGCCCAGGCGCTTGTAGAACTCCATGAGCATGATGATGCACTCGGCATCTGCCGCCGGATCGGGAGCGCCGAGCCACTCGATGCCCACCTGGTGGAACTGGCGCAGGCGGCCCTTCTGGGGACGCTCGCCGCGGAACATGGCCTCGGCGTAGTACGCCTTAAACGGCGTGGAGCCCTGGGGCACCAGATTGTTCTCGACGACGGCGCGCACCACGCCGGCCGTGCCCTCGGGGCGAAGTGCTAGGCGCTGCTTGGGCTTGAGTTTGGTGTCGGTGCCCTCGGTAAAGACGCGCTCCAGGTTGGCACCGCTGAACACACGGAACATTTCCTTGCGCACGACGTCGGTCGACTGGCCGATACCGTGGACAAACACGTCCACCTGCTCGATCGCGGGCGTCTCGATGGGTTTAAAACCAAACGGCTCGAACACGCCGGCCGCAATCTGCTGCATCTTTTGCCAGGCGCGCATCTCGGCGCCGATAAGGTCGCGGGTTCCCTCCGCCTTCTGTGCCTGCATGGGCAAACACCTTTCTTTTGTATCGCGTCATAGGTAGTGGTCATTATACGGCACAAACTCAAACCGCGGCGGTGCATCTGACCGAACGAGGGTATGGGGACTCGTTCGGCCAGATGCACCGCCGCGACAGCTGATCCGCTTTCCTCCGACCCCTTCGGGTCACATGATCTGCTGGGGACGAAGGAAAGCGGACCGTCCTTTGACCTGCGGCGACCTTGGAAACCGAATGATGGTACGAGCATCCATTCGGCTCCCAAGACCGCCGCGGGCAGATCAGGGTGAGCCGGCAAACGCGGCAGCGCCCTTACTCTCCCGCCGCGCTCGCGCGCAGCTTGGCGGCAATGGGCTCGGATGCCAGCAGGAACACGAGCATGACCACGGAGCACGCCAGGCATACAATCCAGGTGCTCGCAAAGGAGCCCGTGGCATCGAACAGCACGCCCGAGACGATGGCGTCCACGGTGCCGCCGACCATCTCGAGCGAGGTAATGGTGCCCGCTGCCTTACCCAGGTCGGCCATGCCAAACTGCTTAGACGCAGCGATCGTGGGCGTTGGAGATGTTGTACTGCGCAAGAGAAATTCCCAAGTCGCTGACGATGAGCGGCTGGAACAGGCTCATGCAGTTGACGAAAATGGTGTAGCACGTGGCCATGATCACGAAGCCAGAGGCCACCACGAACCAGCCAGGGAAAAATTTACGTTGCTGGGACATGGATTACTCCTTGTGGTCCGCAATGTATCCGAGAGCGACGGCGGCATAAGCCGCGGCGCCGAGGGGAAGCTCGGCATCGTTAAAGCGCGCCTTGGGATGATGCTGGGCAAAATGCTCGTCCGTATCGGTCACGGCCGCGCCCACCGTAAAGTACGCACTTGGGATCTCGCTCGAGATAAGTGCGAAATCCTCGCTCGCCATGGCGTGGAATAGCGGCAGGAAGGCAGCCTTGGGCAGCACCGCGCCCACGTAGCCAAGCGAGGCCTGGGTCATATCGCTGTCGAGCACGAGCGGCGGAACGTCCGAAAGCGTCTCGATGGTTGCCGGCGTACGATATGTTGCGGCAACGCCGTTGACGACCTCGGCGATACGCTCCTTGAGATGAGCCATGAGCTCGACATCGAAGCCGCGCAGCGTTCCCTCGAGCACGCAGGTGTCGGGAATGACGTTGGCAGCCTGACCGCCGGCAAACTTACCAACGGTAAGTGCAACTTCCTTGGCCGCCGGCACCTCGCGGGAGATAAGCTCCTGGAGCGCTAGGTGCACATGCACGCCCGCCGTAATGGGGTCGATGCAAATCTCGGGGCTCGAGCCATGGCCACCCTTGCCCTGCAGCGTGATGCGGAAACCGTACACGCCCGAGAGCGCCGGACTCCCATAGAGCACTAGGCCGAGCGGCGACTGGCTGTTGACGTGCATGGCAAAAGTTGCCTGAGGACGCGGGTTCTCGAGCAAGCCGTCGGCGATGGCAGCGCGTGCCCCCTCAAAGGTCTCCTCACCCGGCTGGAACAGCAGTTTGACGGTGGCATTGGCGTCGACAAGCTCGGCCTCGCGGGCCTTGAGCAAACGGGCCGCGCCGAGCAGCGCCGTCGCATGCATATCGTGGCCACAAGCGTGCATGCAGCCGTTGGTGGATGCAAAGGGCTCGCCCGATTCCTCGGCAACGGGCAGGGCATCCATGTCGCCGCGAAGCATGATAACCGTACCGGCTTGTTCGTCCGTGCAGACGCCATTGCCCTGGGCCGCGGCGGCACCGGCGCCGACAAGGCCCACAACGCAGGAACCATCGACGAGCGTGGCAAACGGGATGTCCATCTCGGTCAAGCGCGCTTGGATATACGCAGAGGTCTGTGGGAGGCTATTACCCAGCTCGGGCATCTGGTGTAGATCGTGTCGCCATGCGGCAAGCTCACCGGCAAATGCCTGGGCTTCTTTGACTAGGCCATCGCCGATAGCGGTCTGCGCCGCTGTGGTAGCCTGCGGCGCTGGTTGCGGTTGAAGATCGGACAGAGCTGGTGCCATAGATGCCCTCCAGTAACGTTTTTGCAGCACGCACTTTGACAGCGTAAAGTGCAAGGCACAACTGTAAGGGCATGACATAAAAAACGCCGCCCTGGGAGGGCGGCGCAACAAGTTGTTTACAATTGCGGGCGAGATTTTCGGCGCAAGAAATCGAAATGCGTCTCGCTCAAGATAATCGACAAAAAGATGAGCGCAAAGCCGGCAAGCAGGCGCGAGGTGAGCGCCTCCCCCATCAACAACACCGAGAACAGCACACCCGAGGGCGACTCCATCGAAAGAAGCAACGAGCCCGTCGAGGCCGGGACGTGCGCCAGACCGACGTTTTGGACGAGCAGTGCCACGCACGTGCAGCCCACCGAGAGGAAGACCATCACGCCGATAAAACTCGGCGTCCACACGGACAGAGGCGCCTGAGTCTCGAATAGTAGCGACGTGATTAAGCTCAAAACGCCATTGCCCACAAACATCCAAAACGTGATGACGTTGATATCCATCTTGCGACCGTACTTGGCAGTCACCGCCATCTGGATGGCGAAGAAGATCGCGCCGCCCAAGGTAATAACATCGCCGGCATTGAACTCGACGCTATCGAGCGCTACCAGGCCAATACCCGCCAGGCACAACAACGCTGCACCCAGGTTATACCGGGTAAGCTTTTCACCGCTCAGGACATAGCTTGCAAACGGCACAAGGATGCAATACGTGCCGGTCAAAAAAGCGCTCTTGCCCGCCGTGGTCTGTGCCAGGCCGATCGTCTGCAAACCGTACGCGCCCCACATAAGTGCGCCCATACCAAGCCCGACGATAAGGTTGCGAACATTAAAGTGTGCGATGATGCGTTTGCGGAAGATGGCGAACATAACCAGCGAAGCCGGGAGAAAGCGAACATAGACCAGCTCGAACACCGGAATGGTGTCGAGTGCGTCCTTCATAGTGGTAAAGGAGTAGCCCCAGATAATCGCCACCGAAAGCAGTAGAACTTTCCAGAACAACGGCGAGCGTGCGCCGGCACCCCGGGGAATACCACCCGCGCCCAAATCCTCACGGGCTACAGGGCTATCGGGCATGTTTTCGATTTCGTTGGCAGCGTATTGGGCCATGGAACATCCTCGCACTCAATCTGGGCGTGGTGTCCGCACGCGTATGGCTGCGTGCCGCCTCATGGTCAAATAAAAACGGGACACGCCGGACCCCCGGCACGCCCCGCTACTGTAGCAACAACCAAGCAGCTCATGCAATTCACTCAACTAAAGCGTCGAGCCGGAAGGCCTCGATGTTCCGTCAACGCCACATTGTCGCGCTAAATCAATTTGGTCGACTCCAGCTTTTCGATGATCCAGTCGTTGGCCTTGATGACCGGGCGGCGGAAGACGACGCCCAGGCCCAGCGACGGAATCAGATAGCTCGCCAAGATACCCAGCTCAACCCAGTACTCCATATGGTAGGCGCCAGCCATGGCGGCGTGCATGGCGTTGATGCCGTGGGTAAACGGCAGGAACGGGTAGATCGCCTGGAACACGGGGCCGGTCATCTCGATGGGGAACGTACCACCTGAACCGCCGACCTGCATGACCAACAGCACGACAGCGAGCGCCTTGCCGATATCGCCAAACGAAACCGTGAGCGTGTAGACGATATTGGAGAACACGAGACTCGCGACCCAGCCCGCCAGCACAAACTGCAGCGGGTTGTCGCATTGGATGCCAAAGAACAGGATGTCGCCCGCGCACACGAGTGTCGCCTGCAGCAGGGCCAGACCTCCAAAGAACAGGTAGCGGCCCAGGTAGATCTCGTGCAGGCGCACGGGGATCAGCTCGTTGATGAGCTCATCGTCAACCGATACCTTCATCATGGCCGCCAGCACGATCGAGCCGACCCACAGCGACAGAATCGTATAGAACGGCGCCATGGCCGAACCGTAATTGCGGATCGGATAGACCGGCTTGCGGTCGAGCGCGACGGGGCCGGAAAGCGACACGGCCAAACCCTCGGGATCGTTGCCGATCATCGTCTTGATCGTGGCAAGGTCGTCCGACATCAGGGCGCCATCGAGCTCGTCCTTAAAGGCGCTGATCTTGTCCGATGCCTCACCCAGCTGATCGGAAGCCTTGTTGACCAGCGTCGCAGCCTTGGAGAGGCCCTTTGCGAGCGAGCCAGAGGCGTCGGTCAGACCGCTCACGGCGCTATCCAAGTCACCCGAGATACCGTTCAGGGAATCCAGAACGCCCGAAATGGTCTTCTTGAGCTCCTTGGCCTTAACCGAGAACGTGGAATCGTAGTCGGACTTGGCTCCCGAGATACCCGCCTTGGCATCGGCGATGGCCTGGTCGACCTCGGCACGCGAGTTGTTGACCTCCGCCATGCCGTCCGAAAGGGACTTTGCGGTCGCCGTCAGGTCCTTCGCATTGTTGCGGTACTCCACGGCAATTCTGCCCAGCGACGTCGCAGCGGACTCGAGACCGTCTTTGAGCTTGTCATCACTCACCTGGTCGGCAAGGTTACGGAGCTGATCGGTCATCGCATCGATATCGTCAGCACGCGTATTGAGCGCCGCTGCGGCTTCGTTGAGCTGAGACACCGTAAGGTCAACATGCTGATTCGCGGCATCGAATGCCTTCGCAAGCTCGGCGGACACGTTGTCGAACGAGCCCGCGCTTCCGTCAATCGCCGCGTCAACGGCATCGTTGGCGGCCTTGAGCGCTTCCTTGGAATCATTGATGCCACTCTTGGCGTGCTCCATCAGCTGCTTCGTCGACTCATCAACGGTGCCCGTCTGCTTGAGCATGCCGCCCGCCGATGTCAGTGAATCGGACGTGGAGCTCAAAATGCCCGCGAGCGACGTCGCACTCGCCTGAACGTCCTGCAGGTCCTCGACCGAATCGCCCAGCGTCGAGGACAGATTGGCGATAAAGCTGCTCACCTGGTCGGTACTCATATAGTCGAGCAGGCTGGACACGGTCTTAAGGCCGATGGTCGTGATGGTCTTGGTAAAGGTCTCGTTGACCTGACTCTGGACGGCGCTCGAACCCTTTTCAGTCACGATCTGTGCGATGGCGTTGGCCTTCTGATTCTCATAGAACTCGATATCGGCGTGCTTCACCTCGGTCGAGAAAAGCGTCATCATGTCGGCGCTAAACGTTTTAGGGATAACGACGGCAGCGTAGTACGCGCCCGACTTAACGCCCTCAATCGCCTTATCACGGTCGTTGAGGACGACCCAGTCGAAGTTCTCGTTGCCGCGCAGGGTGGCGGTTACGTTTTCGCCCACGTTGACCTCGACGGGAATCAGATCGCTCTCGTAACCCTCATCGGTGTTGACCACTGCAATCTTAAGGTTGCCGGTATTGCCGTAGGGATCCCAGCTTCCGGCGATGTTAAACCATGCATAGAGACATGGCACGATGATCAGGCCCATCACGACGACCATGCCGATCACGGAGCGAGACACGTTTTGGACATCGCGCTTAAACAGGTGCAGGATGTTTTTCATTTATGCCTCACCTCCTTTAGAGTGCTTGCCAAGCGAGGTGGTGTCCCCGTCGTTTCCGTTTACGTTGTCAGCGCCGTCGGCATCTTGAGCCTTACGATGCGCACCGATATGCGACAGACGGCTCGTAGGCTGTTCGCCTCCCTTGGCGCCACGCTCGCTGGCGTTGAGACCAAACATGCGACGGGCGGCAGGGATGGCAGCCGTGTGCTCGCGCATCTCGCGGCGAAGGTCCTCGTCCGAAAGCGCCGAGATACGCATCTGGGTATTGAGGCTCGCACGGATGTATTCGATGTTGATGAGCCAGCCGCAGATGGCGATAACCGAAATGATCCAGATAACGAGCAGGATGATCTTGCCGTTATTGTCGATATCGAGCACCGTCGAAAGCACAAAGAGCAGAACCTGCACGCCTACCACGGCGGCAAAACCGCCCTTGATGTAGTACGGGTAGCGATGCTCAAACGCCACGGCATGATCGAGCAGCTCGCGACGGTACGAATCCGAATCGAGCATGACGCGCATGGCCGTGCGCAGCGAATAGCGCTGGCGCGGCAGGTCGTTGGACTCGCAGATCATGAGGCCCGTCGTGGAAAGCTGCTTGTCAAAGAGCAGGTTGAGGTTGAGCAGCAGCGGACGCAGCTGCAAGCCAATAAAGAGTGCGATGGCAAGGAACACGCCCAGGATGCACAGGTTGAACAGGTAGTTGAACGAATACATGCCACCGACGGTCTCGCGCAGCAGGTTGATGCCATAGGTGAAGGGCAGCAGCGGATGCAGCCATTGGAAGAAGCCGGGCATCATCTCGATGGGATACATGCCCGACGAGCCGGGGATCTGCACAATGACGAGGATGACGCCAATGGCTTTACCGATATGCTTAAACGTGGTGGACAGCGCATAGATGATGTTGACGTAGGTGAACGAAATAGCGATGCCGCCCAGTACAAAGAGCAGCGGATTGACGCACTGAACGCCAATGACCAGGTCGCCCACCGTAACGATGATGGCCTGCAACGCACCCAGGATCACCAGCAGCAGCCAGCGGCCAAAGTAGCCCTGACGCGCCGTAAAGCTACCGATGCCCTCGCGGTCGACCTCGAGTTTATAGATAGCGATGAGCACATAGCCGCCTACCCACAGCGCCAGATTGGTGTAGAAGGGCGCGATGCCCGAGCCAAAGCTCTTGACCGGATAGATTGACTTGGACGTCAGCTCAACCGGAGATGCCATGAAATCTGCCACGTCATTGACGTCGACGTCCATGAGGACGGCTAACTCGCCCATAGACTCAGAGGTCTGCAGCGCCGCAATGTCATTGGCGGCGGTCGCGAGCTTGTCCTGAACCTTGGCAAGGGAGGCGTCGGTTTGGGACAGCGTGGTCTTTGCCTGCTTGAGCGTGGCGTCGAGCTGCGCCAGCGTGCCGCGCGCGCTCGCTATCGTGGGGGTCATACCCGACACAATGCCGGTCAAATCGCCCGAAACGGCGGCAAAGGAGTCAAGCGCGCTCGAAGCCTTCGGAAGTGCGTTCTGACCCAGATCGGTCTGAGCCTGACCGAGGTTAGCCGTACCGGTCTGAATTGCCGCGTTGAGTGCGTTGCTCGCGTTCGAGATTGCCGTAGCGTCGTTTGCCATGGCGCTCGACTGTGCAGAAAGGCCATCCTTGATGCTCTGCAGCTTCTGGTTTTGCTCGCGAAGCGAATCGATGGTCGATACAATGCGCGCGTCAATTTCCTCGGAACCTGTCGACGTGTCATTAACGAGAATCTCCAAGTGCCCGATAACGGCCTTATTGTGATCGATCGTCGCCTGGAGAGACTCGAGCGAGTTGTCGATGCGGGTGGTCGTAGATGTGACCGTACCCGTTAGCTTGCCAATCGCAGCGTTCGCGGAGGCTGACGTCTTGGTGAGTGCAAGGCTACCTTCCGAGAGTGCCTTGGAGAGCGAGGTGATAGAGTTGCCCGCCGTGGCGCGAGCCTCGCCCAGCAGGTCGTTGCCCTGGGAGATTGCCTGCGTCAGCGACGGTGCCTGACCTTGCAAGCCGGCAAGCGCCGCATCAGCCGAGGCGATAGCGCCACTCGTCTTATCGATGGCGGCATTCATATCGCCAATCGAATCGCGCACCTCACCCAAGGTGTCGGATGCCTCGGACACCGAACTTGTCAGCGAGTCCTGAGTCTGGGTTGCCTTGTCCTTTAAATCGACACCGGCATCCTTGGCGATACTGGCAACAGTCTCGCCCACCGTGGAGACAAACTCCGAGTTGATCTGCTCCTCGATGGTGTTGGCACCGGTATCGGTGACCTTGGGCGCAATGGCGCTCTTCTTCTCATTGACGTAATAGGTGAGCTTCGGCTGATGGTAATTGCCATCGAGCATCGAGACAAGATTGTCGGAGAAGTTCTTGGGGATTACGATCGCCGCGTAGTATTCCCCGCTCTCGACGCCCTCTTTGGCATCGGCAGCCGAGTCGACGAAGGTCCAGCCCAGCTGATCGTTTTCCTTGAGCTGGTCGACCACCTTATCGCCTGCATTGAGCTCGCCCACCAAGTCATTCTGGGTGCCCTGATCGTTGTTGGCGATGGCAATCTTGATACCTTGGGTGTTTCCGTACGGATCCCAGTTTGCCACGATGTTGTACCAGGCATACAGCGAGGGAATGACGCACACGCCCAAGGTAACCACCAGGGCGACGGGGTTCATAAGCAGTCGCTTAATGTCGCGCTTAAATATCGCAAAGGAGACCTTTGCGTTGGATAGTTTGCTGCCGAGACTCACGCTTGGACCATCCATCCTGTCGTTGAATCAAATCGTACTATCAAAAACCATTGTACGTAGGCGCTTTAGCGTCTCGAAGCACAATGGTATTGAGTTTTGCGGGTAGCAATATACTACGAAGATTAGTTAACGTACAGTTGTACAGTATCTTTAATATCAGCAGGTCACAAAACCACAGCCCGCACAAATTAGCAGTCCGGATAAATAGTCATTGGGTGTTCCTATAGTTTTGTCAACCGTCGGGGCTACTCCCGGTAGGGCACC